>NZ_JBIUTQ010000012.1:0-189615 GCF_044741965.1 Streptosporangium sp. NPDC087985 | reverse complement strand
CGCCATTCGAAGTTCTCGACGAGTACGCGGCACTTCAATCGGCTGCGTAGTCAACAACCGCAGATTCCGCTGTCCGGAATGATCTCAGCCCCTCACCAGGGACCCGCGCGTGTCGATCTGCCTGGACGACGATCATCCGCCCTTCGCCTTCGTCACCGTCGAAGGCCGCGCCACCCTGATCGATGATCTGCCGACCGTGCGGCAGTGGGCCACCCGGATCGCCGCCCGCTACATGGGAGAAGGACCGTCCGAGGCATACGGCAAGCGCAACAGCGAGCCCGGCGCCCTCCTGGTCCGCATCCACCCCGACAAGCTTCTCGCCACGAAGAACATAACCGGCTGGCGCGCCGCCGTACCACCTCCGCCTGGACCGGTCTCGACGACCATCAGACCCCTACCCTGCACCACCGCAGTCCGGGCCGGGAGGACGTCTGCTACCCGTGCTGACCGCGCCCGTCCGTCGGAGTGGAGCACGGTTAATGGACGCCGGGGGCGATTCCGCCGATGCTTGCGACGAAACCCTGCTACGGACCGCCGGATGCGGCATGTTCTCTCACCACGACCTTCGCCACTTCCGAGATTCCGCGATCGCGGTCATTCGAAGATAATGAATCCGCTTCCGAGATTACGAAGCGGCCCGCGGGGGCTTCTCCTACACCGCTGCCGCCTGTCTACGTGGAGGCGCTCGCGGTGTACGGTGACGCGCTGGAGCGCGCGCCGCTGTCGGCCGAGACTCGGCGCACCTACCGTTCCCGTACGCGGGTATATCTGGCCTGGCTCGCCGCCCACGCCACCGCCTATGACGCCGATCCGCTCACTAACATTCAGGCGCGGGACTGGGCGGTGCGCGATTACCGCATGTGGTTGCTGCGCGATGGCCCGGTCCGGCGCAGCCGCGTCTACGTCAACTCCGCCCTCACTGCACTGGACGACTTCCACACCCGGCGCGGCCTCGGTAAGGCCAACGTAAGCCGCGAGGACCTGCCCAAGAGCGCGCCGCGCGCTCTGGAGGAACGCGCCCGCATCCGCTGGCTGCGCGCCGTGGAGGCTCACCTATCCCCACGTGACCGCTGTATCGCCCTCATCCCCTACTACGCCGGCGCCCGCATCAGCGAGGTCGTCCGCCTCGACGTCGACGACGTTCACCTGTCGGCCCGCAAGGGGAAACTGCGGCTGTACGGCAAGGGCGACAACTTCCGCGAGGTCGATATCCACCCCAAGCTCCGAGCCGAGCTGCAGATATGGCTTGACGAACGGCCTACATGGCCCGAAGCCGACGCCAGTCGCGCGCTCTTCCTGAACGCGAAGGGCGGGAGGCTCACCGCCCGCGCGGCCAGCGGCATCATCGCCACGATCGCCCAGCGATCAGGCCTGGACGATCCCACCACTACCCACGTCCTCCGGCACACGCTCGCCACAACACTGGTGCGCGGCAAAACGGATCTCGTGCTCGTCGCCGAGATCCTTGGCCATGCCCGCCTTGAGACCACCCGCCGGTACAGCTTGCCCTCCGATAAGGACAAGGAAGACGCGCTCAAGCTGATCACCACTGACGACTGATCACCTACGCGATCTACCTCAAGATCGACTCATGGCCGGTTTTACCCGTATCTCGGCTGGACCCGCTCCCCTGAGGAAGCCTTCCCTGAGGCTGGTCGAGAGCCTCGGCAGCCGAACGGCACTACGGTGTCTCGCCCCTTCTGGCCGAGCCGTCTCATGCAATCTGGGGTATCTGACGGTTCGTCTCACCCATCTGAGGCATGATCATCAATCGCTGGCTTGGCATGGGGGTCCCCGTAGTACTCGCCGAAAATCGGGCGGATATGGCTGGGTAGGCTTCTGAGCTGGGAATCTGTGGGCCTGGCGGGAGGTCGTTCTTGGCGACGCAGGTGTTCGCGGACGAGGAGCTGGAGCGCCTGCGGGGGTTCCCGGAGATTGGCAGGGACGAGCTAGCGAGGTTCTTCACCCTGACTCCGGCGGATGTCGCGTTCGTCGATCCCGGTCGGGGCCGTGGTCCGGCGGACCGGCTCGGCTTGGCCGTGGCGTTATGCACGTTGCCGTGGCTGGGGTTCGCGCCGGACAAGGTGCTTTCGGCCCCGCCGGTGGCGGTGGCCAGGCTGGCCGAGCAGCTCGGCGTCGACCCGGCCGGGCTGCGCTCGTACGGGCGGCGGGCGAAGACGCGGACCGAGCATTTGCGGCTGGTGGCGAAGTATCTGGGGTGGCGACTGCCGACCACGCTGGAGCTCAAGGAACTAGACGAGTTCCTGCTCGCCAGGGCGATGGAACACGACTCGCCGACCCTGCTGTTCCGGCTCGGGTGCGAGTACCTGATCTCGGCACGCGTGATCCGTCCGGGACCGGTGACCGTGGTCGAGCGGGTCGCCCACGCCCGCGCCGAGGCGCAGCGGGAGACGTTCGACCGGCTGGCGCACGAGTTCACCGAGGCACGGTGCGCCGCGCTGGACGGGCTGCTGATCACCGATCCGGAGATCCGCATGACCCGCCTGCGGTGGCTGGCCACCGGCCCGGTGGAGGCGTCCCCGGCCGCGGTGAAGGCCAAGGTCGCCAAGCTGGAGTTCCTGCGCTCGTTGGGCGCGGACAGTCTGGACCTGTCGGCGCTGCCTGCCGAGCGGCGCTGCCTGCCGAGCGGCGCAGGTTCCTGGCCACGGTCGGCCGGCGGTTGACCGCGCAGGCGCTGGAACGCCGCGATCCGCAGCGCCGGTACCCGATCCTGCTGACGCTGCTGGCGCAGTCGGCGACCGACGTGCTCGACGAGGTTGTGCAGCTGTTCGACCAGGCGATCTCCGCGCGGGAGAGCAAGGCCGAACGCAAGATGCGCGACGCGCTGGCCGAACGGGGCAAAGCCGGAGAAGACCGGCAGGCGCTGCTGGATGATCTGCTGGCCATCATCACCGACCCGCAGATCAGCGACGAGCAGATCGGCGGCCTGATCCGAGGTGAACGGATCGGCTGGCCTCGCCTGCGGTCGGCGGTGACGCAGGCCGCGCCACGGTTGCCGCGCGATCACGGGCACCTCGCCGCGCTGGACGGGTCGTATGGGTATCTGCGGCAGTTCACCCCGCAGGTACTTGCGGCGGTGCGGTTCGCCGGTGGCACCGCCTCGGCCGGGTTGCTGGAGGCGTTGGAGATCCTGCGCGAGCTCAACGCCACCGGCGCTCGCCGGGTCCCAGCCGATGCGCCGGACGGGTTCGTGCCCGCGCGGTGGCGCGGCTACCTCGAGACCGCGGCGAAGTCTGGCAACACCAGCGCCTACCGGCACTACTGGGAGCTGTGCACCCTGCTGGCGCTGCGCGATGGGCTGCGCAGCGGGGACGTGTTCGTGCCGGGCTCGCGTCGTTACTCCGACCCGGCCGCCTACCTGCTCACACCGGACAAGTGGGTCGACCAGCGCGCGGAGTTCTGCCAGCTGGTCGGCAAACCCGCCGACCCCGACCGCGCGCTGGCTGCGGCCGCCGACGAGCTGGGTGAGGCGCTCGGCGAGCTGGAGGGAGTCCTCGCTGCTGGGGATGGCCCGGTGCGTCTGGACGACGGCGGTGATCTGGTGATCTCGCCGCTGACCGCCGAGGACGTCCCGGCCGAGGCGACTGCGTTGAAGGCGGAGCTGACCGAGATGCTGCCGTTCGCGCCGATAAGGGCTTTGAGCCGGTACTTCGCGTCCGAGGGGCTCTCGACGTACACACACGTGACCGACCAGCACACCACCTACGGCACGAAAGTCATCGTCGCGACCAAGCGCGAGGCCCACTACGTCCTCGACGGGATTCTCGGGAACGCGACCGACATTCCCGTCACCGAGCACGCGACGGACACCCACGGGGTCACGCTGGTCAACTTCGGCTTGTTCGACCTGCTCGGCTTGCAGCTCTCCCTGCGGATCCGGGATCTGGGCAAGATCACGCTCTACCGGGCCGGATCGCGTGCGCAGGTCGAGGCCGACTTCCCGCACACCGGGCCGCTGCTGACCCGCAAGCTCAACACTGACCTGATCGCCGAGCACTACGACGACCTGCTCCGGCTGGCCGGTTCGCTAAAGTTCGGTCACGCCACCGCCTCGCTACTGGTCGGCAAGCTGTCCGCGGCCGGCAGGCAGAACGCGCTCGCCGCAGCGCTCAAGGAGTACGGGGCACTGCGGCGCACCATCTACGCCGCCCGATACCTCGCCGACCCGGCCTACCGGCGCAAGATCTCCCGGCAGCTGAACAAGGGCGAGTCGCTGCACGCGCTCAAGCGAGACCTGCTCTACGCCCACGAGGGCGCCATCCGAGCGCGGCACCTCGAAGCTCAGACCGAGCAGGCGTGGTGCCTGACGCTGGCCACCAACGCCGTGGTCGCCTGGACCACCGAGTACTACGGCCTCGCGGTCGAGTCGATGCGCAGGGCGGGACGCCGCATCGACGACGAGGTCCTGGCCCACATCTCCCCGGCGCATAGCGAGAACATCAACTTCTTCGGCGCAATCGAGGTCGACATCGAAGGTGAACTCGCCCAGCTCGGTCCCACCGGCTATCGGCCGCTGCGCGTCCGCGACACGCTGTTCTGACGGGCTTCCCTCACGGGGCGCACTCGGCGTCGGGGGCATTGCCCCCTCAGGGGCCCCTTCAGTAGTAGGCGCCGAAAAAACAACGCTTAGCTGCGTCGGCGCTGGGAGAGGTAGGTACTCGCGGATCTTGCCGGGCACGTGCGGCCGCTGGTCGCCGAGCGAGATGCCCAAGCGTCGGGAACTGGTTGGCGATCTCCAGCGCGGTGAGGGGGCCTGGCTGGCGCTATAGCTGTGTGATCAGGCGTTCGGGGACCCAGATCGCTCACACTCCTGCTCGCGCAGCGAGCGCGTCGAGCGCTACCGCAACGCCTCTGCGAAAGTAGACAGCCTCTGTTGCAGGTGGCCGTGGAAGGCCTTCCCGTCCGGGCAGACGGCAGCAGCGGTCGGGGAGAGCTGGCCATGGGTGCGCCGCTGCCCGTACGAGGGTGAGGTCGAGATCCGGTGGGTAGTGCTCGAGCCCAGCCGAGTACGCCGTGCCGAGTCCGGAACGCGAGGACTACCTGCGGACGCAGATCGCGCACCGATTAGGTTTCCGCGCCGTGCCCGTCTGTACGTGTGAGATCGACTCACGGGAGGCTGGCACGATGCGGAAACTGATCTTCGGCATGAACCTGAGCCTGGACGGCTACATCGCCGCGCCCGGCGACGACCTCGGCTGGAGCGTACCGAGCGACGAGCTGTTCCAGTGGTGGTCCGACCGGGTGGGGGCGACCGGCCTGGCGCTGTACGGGCGCAAACTGTGGGAGACGATGAGCTCCCACTGGCCGACCGCCGACCAGCAGCCCGGCGCCACACCGGCGGAGATCGAGTACGCCCGCCGCTGGCGGGACATGCCGAAGGTGGTGTTCTCCTCGACGACCAGCACGGTCGACTGGAACACCCGCCTGGTCACCGGCGACGCGGTCACCGAGATCACCCGGCTCAAGGCCGAAGACGGCGGCCCCATGGACATCGGCGGCGCCACACTTGCCGCAGCGGCCATGCGGGCCGGGCTGATCGACGAGTACGTGCTGGTCACCGCACCGGCCTTGCTGGGCGGCGGCACGCCGTTCTTCACGGCCCTGGACAGCTGGGTGAACCTGAACCTGGTGGAGACGCGGACGTTTCCCGGCGGCGTGGTGCTGACCCGATACGAGACGAGGCGATGAGCACGGGCCAGATGCTCGGCTCGTGAGGCCAGGTCGAAATCCTTCCTGGCGTGCTCACCGTGACCCTCGGCTATGAGGGAACCTTCCCCGGCCCTTCCTTGCGTTCCGAGTGAGCTGTTGACCGACTTGCTGGAGATGAGGGCGACGGCGTCGTTGATCGTGACGATGTTCTTCGGGCATGAAGATGCCCCGCCGGCAACGCCGGCGGGGCGGTGGTGTTCGCGTTGTCGCGTTGGTGTTCAGCTGGTCGGGGTGCTCATTCCGCGGTGACTTCGGTGACGGCGGCCCGTGCGCTGGACTCGTCGACGATGGGGACTCGTCTGATTACAGTGTCGGGGGCAGACCCAGCCATGGTTTGTCGGTGGCGTCGAATCCGGTGAGCTCGGCGACCTTCCCGTCGACGATGTGCAGGACCGCGATGGTAAATAGCCGGTACTCCGGGTCGTCGGGGGTGCGGAGGTACAGCACGGCGGCAGGCATGCGGTTGACCGTCGTGGTGATACAGCGCCAGTCGTCGTGGCCGCGCTGGAAGAGCCCACCGGAGACCCAGCCGTCCACCGCGTCCTTGGCCGTGATGACCGAGGTTCCCGGCTCGGGCAGCATCGCGAAGCGCAGGTCGTCGCGCAGCAGGGACATCAGCCCGTCGAGGTCGTTGCGCTCATGGGCGTCGATATACGACTTCACCACGCCGCGCTCGTCATTCGACAGCTCGTGGGTGGCGGGGCTCCGCCAGTCGAGGCGGCGGTCGGGCAGCTGCTCGCGCATCGTCACACGGGCCCGCTGCAGTGCGCTGGTCACCGATGCGACGGTCAGCTCGAGGGCGTCGGCGGCCTTCGACGCCGGCCAGCCGAGGACGTCGCGCAGGATGAACACCGCCCGCTGCCGCGGCGGCAGGTGCTGGACGGCGACGATGAACGCCAGCTCGATCGTCTCCCGCGCCACCACCGATTCCTGCGGGTCCTCGGGGAGCATCCGGTCGGGGTAGGGCTGCAGGTACAGCACCTCGGAGCCGGGGTCCGGCAGCTCGGACGGTACGGGTGTGCGGTCGTTGCGCTTCTCCAGGAAGTCGAGGCAGGCGTTCGTCGCGATTCGGTACAGCCAGGTCCGCAGGGCCGCGTGGCCCTTGAACGACTCCCGCTTGTTCCACGCTCGCAGGAACGTCTCCTGCGTCAGGTCCTGGGCATCCTCGTAGTTCGCGAGCATCCGGTAGCAGTGCACCTGCAGCTCACGCCGGTGGCGCTCCGTGATGAGTGCGAACCGCGCCGTGTCGCCTGAGCGGACCGCCGCGAGGAACGTGGCCTCGTCGGCGCCCAGCGGTCTGGTGTCGGTCATGGTCATCAATCCTTCCACCGGTGCGAGGGCTAACAGAACTGACGACGTGGCGGAGGATTTCTGATCGGTGAAGCCGCTGACACCGGGCCGTTCGCCAGGCCGGATGGGTCGGGGTCGATCCAGGGAACGTGCTCCGGGTCGGGCACACCCTCGATGTCGAGGTGGGGCCAGCACGGCTAAGCGTTGTTTCTCGGCGCCTGCTACTTAGGGGCCGCATCGGCGCGCCTCCGACCGCGATGCCAAACCAGACGCCGCCTCGGCGAGGTCAGTCACCCGCGCGGCCTCGCCGAGGTCGGACAGGACGCCTAACCGACGGTTCAGACCGGCGGTGGCGCGGTCACAGCGTCGCGCTGAGCTTGGAGTTGCTTCATGTCGGTGGCATCCGACCGGCGGAGAACAAAGATCTTCGCCAGCGCGATGAGGCTGGGGCCGGTGAGGAGCGCTGCCAGCCACAGCTGTCCGTTGACGCCGACGACAACTGCGCCGGTGAGCATGCCGATCGCGATGGCGACGGAGCCGCAGGTCCGTGCCCCGGTCGTCCTCGTCTTCGCCGATCCGCCAAGCTTGTCAGATAATGGCGTATTATCTGACAATGGCGGGATCGGCTCCTGCGGGAACACCCGTGCGGGCCGTGCACCTTTCACGCGTGTTATCTGACAACCAGGGAAGCGGGCCAGATGGCGACAGACCGGCACCTCACCGCCGTGCCCGACCGTGACAACGCGGAGACGCCGGGAGGGGTGCCGACCGCCGAGGCGCTCGCCTCGTTCCTGCGCCACCTCGCTGGCCGACGCGGCCGGTCCGGCCGAATCACCTCGCCGGAGACCGTGCGCGCCTACACCTCGGCCCTGCCGACCGCGTTCACCGGGATCGTGCACCTCGGCGAGCTCGCCAGCGTCGGCCGAGACCGGCTGCACACCAACATCCGCGGCGCGTGGGGCGGCGCGGCGCCGTCGACGTTCAACGCCAAGCGGGCTGCCGTCGCCTCCGCCCTGGCCTACTTCCACGACCAAGGCTGGATCGGCGACCCGGCCGCGGTACTGCACGGCCTGGACCGAGAGCACCAGCCCAGGCCGGACGACACCCGCGTCCGCAGTCGCGAGCGGATCGACCGGCTCATCGCCGACAAACGCCGCCCGCTGGAAGACCGGACGCTGTGGGCGATGCTCTACTCCACCGCCGCCCGCGCCGAGGAAGTCCTGCGCCTGAACGTCGAAGACCTCGACCGCGCCAACCGCCGCGCACGCACCATCCGCAAAGGCGGCAAAGCCGACGAGCTGCTCTACGACATCCGCACCGCCCGGATGCTCGGCCAGCTCCTCGGCCGCCGCACCCGCGGGCCGATCTTCCTGTCCGCTCGCATCGCCCCTGACGACGGCACCACGCCCGTACGTGACGTCGACCCGGCCAGCCGCCGCCGACGCATGACCTACCGCACCGCCGAACGCCACCTCGGCGCCGCCACCGACGGCTGGAATCTGCACGACCTGCGCCATTCCCGACTCACCCACGCCGGCGAGGACGGCGCCACCGAAGCCGACCTGATGAACCTCTCCGGCCACGAAGACCGCCGCACCCTCCAGCGCTACCTCAAGCCCAGCAAAGAAGGCACCCACCGTCGCCTCGACGGGCTCGACGCCCAGCGAGGGACCTGGACACCCAACGCCGACGAACTCACCGCCCGCATGACCAGCAACCGCGACAGCACCTAAACCCGATCTTTGCTGGTCAGCCATATCCGCCCGATTTTCGGCGAGTACTACGGGGACCCCGCATGGCGAGGCCGAGTCATATCACCTTTGGTGATGACGAGCTTGGCCGCGATGTCGCGGAGGCTGAGGTTCTGCTCGCGGAGGTGGATCGCGAGGGTGAGCATGGTGTCGTCGGTAACGCTGGCGCCGCCGATGGTTTTGCCGCGGGTGCGAGCGGATTCGTGGCCTTCCAGGGTGCGGTCGCGGATGTATTCGCGTTCCATCCCGGCCAGGGCGGCCAGCAAGGTGAACACGATCCCGGACGGGTCGTGGGAGCTCTGGAGTTCGCCGGCGAGGAACTCCAGGCCGATGTCGCCGGCCTTGAGCTGTTCGGCCAGCTACCGCGCGATAGTCGGAGAACGCGGTCGGGGCCCCCGTCGGCTGAGAGCCCGCATTAACACGTAGACAGGTAGACAGCCTCAAGTTCGGACAGATCTGGGCAGTCGGACCTCCGTGCTCTCTCAGCCGGCGTGAAGGATCCGAAAGCGATCGGGTTCCGCCGGATCCCGATCAA
This sequence comes from Streptosporangium sp. NPDC087985, assembly GCF_044741965.1. Taxonomy (NCBI): domain Bacteria; kingdom Bacillati; phylum Actinomycetota; class Actinomycetes; order Streptosporangiales; family Streptosporangiaceae; genus Streptosporangium; species Streptosporangium sp. NPDC087985. Next base: position 180,309 of record NZ_JBIUTQ010000012.1, on the reverse strand, counting down.
CGACTTGTATTGGCGTCCAAGCCCATTGCCAAACGCTGATGCCTGGCGTGCGGGAGAACTGGATCTGCCCGCGGGTGCCTTCGACTGCAACGCGCGGCCAGGATTCGGCAGTGCGCGCCCGGTCCGCGCCGTGAGAACGCAGCACATCGGCGAGGACGGCGACCGTGTCGTAGCCCTCGAAAGCGACGAAGGAGGGCGCTTCGGCTAGCCGCTCGCGGAGGGCCGTCTCGACTCGTACGCCGAGTGGGCTGAGGCGCTCGGGCAGGTAGCGCAAGAACGGGATCGCGGCGCTGTCGTCGCCCAGCAACGTCGCCCATTCGGCGAACTCCGGTTGCCCAGCCGGAGCACCAATCATGATCTCGGCGAGGCGCTGGTCGCGGCGGACAGACTTGACGATCGACACTGCCGGCTCCGGGTGGCCGACCAGAAGAAGGAGGGCTGTCGCGCGATTGTCGACGAGTTCGTCGCACACGGCCGTGGGGGCGAGCGCGCGCATGTCGAGTTCGATGACGGTGCCGCCGCGTGGAGCGAGGTGGTCCCGCAGAATGCGGGCCCCAGATGCCCAGTAGACACTCGACTCGGCTGCTACGGCAATTCGACTGTAGCCCGCGCTGAGGAGGAAGTCTGCGTAGATCTGCCAGCCGTGGGACTGCGCCGGGGCGAGGCGCGCGACCCACTCCGTTGGCTGTTCGGTGAGCGCGTCGAGAACCGCTGACGAGCAGAGGAACGGCAGGCCGAGGGCGTCGGCCCTGGCGGCAGCGGCGCGAGCGACGACGCTGTGATACTCCCCCGCCAAGGCAGCCACGCCCAGGCGAGCCAATTCATCTACGGCCGCCGCGGCCCTCTGTGGATCAGCCGCGGTGTCTCGGACCACCAGCTCAAGTGGTCTTCCGACGATCCCGCCGGCGTCATTGACTTCGCGAACAGCCAGCTCGAGTCCAGCGAGCAAGTGTTGGCCCGCTTCGACCCAGCCAGGCCGAGTTAGCGGAACGAGAGCGCCGATCTGGACGGCTGATCCGTCAGCCCGCTCCGCTCCAGGTGGCGATGGTGGCGTATTCATGCGTTGGCATCTCCCCTGTGACGATTCGGTTGCAGTTTGCCCGGATCGCAGAGTGGCAAGGCCCGATAGTACGCGTTCATCTCATCTCGCCGTGGCGGGCGCACCTGGGTGACCATGCCGGACATTGCATCCACCACCATCGCCAACAGGCAACCGATTATTTGTTCGCTGAGCTGCCAGGCTTCAAGAAACCATGGTTTTTTGAAGGATCCCGCACTCAGACAGTGGCCAGCGCGGCACCGCCATGGCCACCTGAGGATCACATACCGAGGGGCCAGGGTGCTTCTTGCTGTCCCCTCGGTATCCCTCATGCCTTCTTGAGGAGCCGTGGCTTTGTTCGTGAGTTGTGAGAGCGCGTGTTGCTCGGCGGGAGCGCGATAGGTTGCCCGCCATGACTGAGCTTGGACCCGTTGCCTGGCCACCTGCCCCGATACGGACCGAGCGGCTCGTGCTCCGTGAGCCCGAGGCCCGGGACCGTGCGGCGATCATCGAGCTGTTCACCTCGCCAGAGGTGGGCACCTACATTGGTGGCCCTCGACCGCGTGATGAGTTCGAGCGTGCGGTGCCTGAGGTACCCAGGCGGCGCCCCGGCCTTTTCGTGGTCGATCTGGACGGAGCGATGATCGGCATCATCACGCTCGACCGGCGCGACGCGGAGCGTCCGGGTCACGTCCGTCCGGATGCCGGGGAGGCCGAACTCGGCTACATGTTCCTGCCGGAGGCGTGGGGATGCGGGTACGCCACCGAGGCGTGCGCGGCGGCACTCGAATGGTTCGCCGCCACGCTTCCCAGCGAGCCGGTAGTGCTCTGCACCCAGACCGCCAACGACCGCTCGATGCGCCTCGCGGCGAAGCTGCGGTTCACCGAGGTGGAGCGGTTTGAGGAGTACGGCGCCGAGCAGTGGTTCGGCGTGTGGTCCTCGGTCACGTCGTCTGGTTGAGCTCGTGCTCGGAAGGGGTGGTGTGCCGGCCGTCAGTCCTCGTCGTCCTCGACGGCGTCCGGGTCCCGGAAGGGGCGCAGGCCCTGGCCGGGGCCGCTGGCCTTGATGTTGAACAGGTAGCGGCCCAGGAAGTTGATGTGCCGGTCCTTGAGCGGGGAGAGTCCGGGGGTGAGGAACCGGCGGACAGCCGTTGGCGTTGAGAAGGATCTTGGTTGCGGCGAGCGAGGTCGCTCCTGGTTATGAAGATTTCTTACCTCGTTGCCCGGTCCCGGCGTCGGCGGGCGGCGCGGATCTCTGCGTCGGCGACCTTGTCGTCCAGCAGGGCGTACAACTGCGTCGTCTCGGTGGAGGCGTGGCCGAGGCGGCGGCGCACGGCTTCGATGGAGACCCCGGCGTTGATGAGTTCGGTGGCGTGGGCGTGGCGTAGCTGGTGGATGTCGATCTCGACGCCGGCGGCGGCGCAGTAGGTCTGCCAGCGGTGGTGGGCGGCGTCGTAGGACAGCGATCCGCCGCGGCCGTTGATGGACGCGCGGAACAGCGGGCCGGCGGTGTAGCCGGCGCGGGTCCGCCCTCCCCGACCCGCCAGGTTGCCAGATAACCGGGAAACGAAGCGTTCGCGCCGGGCGGTGACCGCCCAGCTCGCGCTACGTCTGTGATCGCTATCTTGCCAGATAACGAAGGTTATCTAAGAACCGGTCATAGGCCCAGGCTCGACCCAGAGGTCTGCCTGCATCGGACCGCCAGGTGGCGGTAACCTCGCCCACCCTGGCTCGCTAACGCCACTGGCCGTTCGGTTGCTGCTCACCGCCCCGTGGCGGAGTTCGTATGGCGGGCGGTGGATCTGCCGGAAGGAACCGCGGCGGTGCCGTACTGTCCCGTGAAGCCGTGGCGAGCTGCTGGTGCTGGTGCTCTCGCGCTTGGCAGTCAGGATGGCTGAACTTCGTCGAAGAGGGCGAGGGCTTCGGTGGGGTCCGGGCTCACGAGGCGTTCCAGACCGGCCGTCGTGATCTTCGCCCACCTGCCGGCCCGTGCCCACATCTGTTCCTCGAAGGCGCGGACGGCCTCGTCCAGATCGCCAGTGCCGGGGGCGGCGGCGACGGACTCGGCGAGTTCGGCGCCTTCCAGCATCGCGAGGTTCGCGCCCACCCCCAACGGGGGCATCAGGTGGGCGGCGTCGCCCAGTAGCGTCACCCCGGGGACGTGGGCCCAGGTGTGGGACACGGGCAGGACGTAGAGGGGGCGGTGGACGAAAGCGGTGCCGTGGCGGAGGAGGTCGAGGACGGGAGCGGCCCAGCCGTCGAACAGGGCCAGCAGGCTTGATCGCACGGCCTCGACGTCGGTCAGGTCCAGGCCCGCGTCGATGCCTGCGTCCAGGCCCGCGCGCCGGTTCAGGCCCATATGCCGGTCCAGGTTCGTGTGCCAGTCCAGCGGCGCGCGGAACTGGGCGTAAACCTTGACGTGGCCGCCGCTGTTGCGCTGGGCGACGAGGGCGCGGTTCACGCCGTACACAGCCACGGAACCGTTGCCGATCAGCCGGGCGAGGTCGGGGTGGCGGGTGTCGACGTCGTCCAGGGAGGTCTCGACCAAGGTGACGCCGGTGTAGTGCGGCGTCGCGGACGAGATCGCCGGGCGAACCCGGGACCAGGCGCCGTCCGCGCCGACCACGAGGTCGAACGTCTCCTGTCGCCCGTCCGCGAAACGGACCAGCACGCCGTCCCGGGTTCCCGGCACTACCTCCGTCACGCCCCGCCCCCACTGAACGTCGAGGGGGCCGAGCAGCAGGTCACGGAGTTGCCCCCGGTCGATCTCGGGATTGGCCCGGTCACCCGGACGGGGTTGCCAGTCGCGAAGGACGGTCCCGTCCGCGTCCAGGATGCGCATGGCCTGCCCCTCGGGACGAGACAGCGCCTGGAACTCCGCCAGCAGCCCCGCCTTGCCCAGCGCGAGCTGGCCCATCCTTTCGTGCAGGTCGAGCGTGCCGCCCGGGGGACGGGCGTCGGGGGCGGGATCGCGTTCGAGGACGGTGACGGGGTGACCGTGGCGGTGCAGGACGCGGGCGAAGGTGAGGCCGGCGGGGCCGCCCCCAATCACGGCGATACGGTGTCTCATGGCGATATACTGTATTTACCTATTACGATGTATCGCAACAGTACGATGTAACCATGACTGTGTGGGACCGGCCGGAGCCGCCGACTCGCCCCGTGCCGCTCGACCGGGAGCGAATCGTTGCCGCCGCCACCGCGCTGGCCGACGAGGGCGGGCTGGAGGCGGTGTCGTTGCGCAAGGTCGCCGCCCGGCTGGACGCCGGCCCGATGCGGCTGTACGGATACATCTCCACCAAGGAGGAGCTGTTCGACCTCATGGTGGACGAGGTCTACGCCGAGATCCTCCCCGAGGAGCAGCCCGGCGACTGGCGGGAGGTGTTGCGCATCCGCGCCCACCGCACCAGGCAGGCCACCCTCCGTCACGAATGGCTGGCCGACCTGCTCGGCGGCCGTCCGACCCTGGGCCCAAACGCCCTCGCCGTGACCGAGGCCACGCTGGCCGCCCTCGACGGCCTCGCCGACCTCGACACCGTCATGCGCGCCGTGGAGACCGTCAGCGCCTACTTCACTGGCGCGATCAGACGCGAGATCGCGAACCTGCGGACCGAGCGCGCCACGGGCCTGTCCAAGCGCGACTGGCAGCGCGCCTCCGGCCCGCATCTGAGGAGGATGCTGGCCACGGGCCGCTTCCCGGCGCTGGCCAAGGCCGTGCACGACGGCACGGAGGTGGACGCCGAGGCGTCCTTCGCGACCGGCCTGGACTGGGTCCTCGACGCCGTGGCCGCCAAACTCGCCCGGCCGCCGGCGTGACGCTCAGGATTTCCAGGTGACATCCGTGGTACCGCATGACGCCGCCAGACTGCGCACCTACCTGCTCGACTGGTTCAGAGGCAAGCTCTGACGCCGGACGACCGGGCGGCGTTGGAAGGGCTGCGCCATCTGCAGCGGTACGCGGGCTCCTACGCTCATGTCCATGGCCAGCAGCCACACCCCTCCGATTCGCGCTCACCGACTCGCCGGTCGGCCTGCTCCCCTGGAACAGCCAGGCCATGGGCAGTCTCGACGCCGGCCCGGATCGCGTTCAACTCGCGGATCTCCGTCAGCATCGAATCCAGGCTCACGTTGCCCAGCATCGCCTCGATCAGCGACAGGACCGAGCCCTCATCCCAAGAGGTCGGCGCCCTCGTGGTCGACCAGGTCGAGCTGGTCGACCAGCACGCGGCCGGCCTTGGCCACCAGCTTGGAGGCCCGCTCCAGCTTGGCCAGGGTCTTCATCCGCCGCACCGGAACCTTCGACACCGCGACCCGGCCCAGCCCGAAGGCGGCCAGGTACTCCACGGCCTCCCACGGCACCGCGAGCGGGTCCTCGCCCAGGAACCGCCCGACGTAGCGGACCGTGCAGATCTGCAACGCAATCCCAAGCCGGTGCACCTCCGTACGACGTAGCGCGATCAGATCACGGTCGTCATCGTCGAGGAAGAAGAACCGCTCCAGCTCCGGGCGTGTGGGCACCTCAGTGAACGTCCCGTACACCTCGGCCTGCTCATCAGTCAGAAACTCCACCGGCATGGCGGGACCGTAACCAGCACCGACGCCCGTCCGGCGAGCTTTCCGCGAACCCCGGCGGCGCCCGTACCCGGTGTGCTAGCCGACCAAGATCAATCTCACCGGGATTTCCTGTACCTCAACTACTCACGCCCGTGGTCCTGCTGCTGCGGCGGGTGGCCGCGGCCCGGGCACGGGCGCGGACGGAGACCTGCTCGACGAGATCCTCACCATCGTGCTCGACCCCGGGATCGGCGACGAGCAGATCGGCACCCTGCTGCGTACCAACATCGGCATGGAACGGATGCGGGCGGCGTGGGCCGAGCGCCGGGAGCGGCTGCCGCGCGACCACGGCCAGCTCAGCATGCTGGACGCGTCGATGTCGTACCTGCGCCAGTTCGCCCCCGCGGTGCTGGCCGCCGCGGTCCAGTTCGCCGGCGGCCCGGGCACCGAGCAGCTGCTGCAGGCCGTGGGCATACTGGCCGGGCTGTACGCCACCGGCGCCCGGAAGGTGCCGGCCGGCGCCCCGGTCGGGTTCGTGCCGACGAGGTGGGCTGGCTACCTCACCACCGCGGAGCAGGCCGGCGACGTGATCGCGTACCGCAGGTGTTGGGAGCTGGCCGTGCTGGTCGGCCTGCGCGACGGGCTGCGCTCCGGAGACATCTTCGTGCCTGGCTCGCGCCGGTACGCCGATCCGGCGTCGTTCCTGCTCACCCCACAGCAGTGGGCTCCGCAGAAGGCGGAGTTCTGCCACCTGGTCGGCAAGAGCGCCGAGGCCGTCGACGCGCTCGCGGTCGCCGACGACGAGCTGCACACCGCCCTGGCCGATCTGGAGGCCCAGCTCGCCCGCGGGAATCCGGGCGAGGTCCGGCTGACCGACGACGGTGAGCTGATCATCCCGCCGCTGACGGCCGAGGACGTGCCGGCCGAGGCGGATGCGCTGCGCGCCGAGCTGGCCACCATGCTGCCACGGGTGCCGATCGCGTCGGTGCTGGTGGAGGTCGACGCCCGGACCGGGTTCACCGATCACCTGGTGCACGCCGGCGGAAAGGTCGCCCGGCCGGCCGAGCTCAAGCGCAACCTGCTGTACGTGATCATCGCGGAGGCCACGAACATGGGCCTGTCCGCGATGGCCGAGTCCTGCGGGGTGCCGTACGACGTGCTCGCCTGGACCGCCGAGTGGTACTTCCGGCCGGAGACTTTGGAGGCGGCGAACGCCGCGGTGGTCAACTACCACCACCGGCTCCCGCTCACGAGGGCGTTCGGCTCGGGCACCCTGTCGAGCTCGGACGGGCAGCGGTTCCCGGTCAAGGGCAAGAGCATCACCGCCCGGCACCTGTCGTGGTACTTCGCCCGCGGCCAGGGCATCTCCACCTACACCCATGTCTCCGACCAGCACTCGACGTTCGACACGAAGATCATCGTGGCCACCGCACCCGAGAGCCATTACGTGCTCGACGGGCTGCTGGGCAACGAGACCGACCTGCCAGTCTTCAAGCACGCCACCGACACCCACGACGCGACCCTGGCGAACTTCGCCCTGTTCGACCTGGTCGGCAAGCAGCTCTCGCCCCGGATCCGCGACCTCGGAAAGATCACCCTGTACCGGACCGGGGCGAAGGCCGACTTCCTCGCCAGGTATCCCCGGTCCGGGCCGCTGCTGACCCGGCGCCTGAACGTCGACCTGATCAACGACATGCGGGACGATCTGCTGCGGGTCGCCGCGAGCGTGCAAGGCGGACATGCCACCGCCGCTCTGGTCGTCGGGAAGCTCTGCTCGAGCAAACGCCAGCAGAACGCGCTCACCAGCGCGATCAAGGAATATGGGGCGCGGCGCCGCACCGTCTACGCCGCCCGCTACCTCGCCGACAAGACGTACCGGCGGCGTATCGCTCGGCAGCTGAACAAAGACGAGAACCTGCACTCGCTGCGCCGCTCGCTGGCGTACGCGGGCGAGGGCGCGGTCCGGCGCCGGCACCACGAGCAGCAGACCGAGCAGATGTGGTGCTTGACCTTGGCGACCAACGCGATCGTCTGCTGGTCGACCGAGTATCACGGCCTCGGCGTGGTCGCTCTGCGTCAGGCGGGCCGCGACGTCGACGACGAGGTCCTGGCGCACATCTGGCCCACCCACCACAAGAACGTGCACTTCTACGGCACTCACTCGGTCGACGTCGACGGCAAGACACGCTTCTACGACACCGTCGACGAGGTGCCCATGGACGGCGTGGTGCGCAAGGACTGGCGCGAGGCGGTCGTCGACGACAGGGGCAAGGTTGAGCGCATCCCCTACGAGCTGTGCGTCCTGGCCGCCCTTCGGGACGCGGTCCGTCGGCGCGAGATCTACGTCGAGGGCGCCGCCCGCTGGCGCAACCCGGAGGACGACCTGCCCGGCGACTTCGAGGCCACCCGCGCCGTGCACTACGCCGCGATCCGCCAGCCGCTGAACCCGAGGGCGTTCATCGCGGACCTGAAGAAGCGCATGACCGCGGGCCTGGACCAGCTCTCAGCCTCGCTCGCGGACGCCTCGGCGGGCGGAGTGAAGGTCACCACCCGCAAGGGCGAGCCCTGGATCACCGTACCCAAGCTGGAACCGCTGGCCGAGCCCACCGGCCTGGCGGCCCTCAAGGAGGAGGTCGCACACCGCTGGGGCGTCCTGGACCTCCTGGACGTGCTGAAGAACGCCGACTTCCTCACCGGCTTCACCGAGGAGTTCTCCTCGGTGGCCGCCTACGAGCGCATCGAGCGTGACGTCCTCCAGCGCCGCCTACTGCTGGCCCTCTTCGCGCTGGGCACGAACATGGGCATCCGCGCCATCGTGGCGACCGGCGAGCACGGCGAGAGCGAGACTGCGCTGCGGCACGTCCGCCGGCACTTCATCACTGTGGACAACCTCCGAGCCGCCGTCACCAGGCTGGTGAACGCCACCTTCGCCGCCCGCGACACCGCATGGTGGGAGCGCGGCACCGCGTGCGCGTCGGACTCGAAGAAGTTCGGGTCCTGGTCCTCGAACTTCATGACCGAGTACCACGCCCGCTACGGCGGCAACGGCGTGATGATCTACTGGCACGTCGAGCGGAAGAACGTCTGCATCTACTCCCAGCTCAAGAGCTGTTCGTCCGAGGTCGCGGCGATGATCGAGGGCCTGCTGCGGCACTGCACGGACGCCGAGATCGAGTCCAACTACGTCGACACCCACGGCGCGAGCGTCGTCGGCTTCGCCTTCACCGACAGGGTGTGGGCGACAGCGTTCGCCAGGACATCAGGGCGGCGATGGCCGAGGCCGCGCCGGCCAGTGTGACGACCAGCCCCGGGGCCGCGACTTCGCCCAGCGCGCCTCCGGCTGCGGCGGCCAGGCCCTGCAGCGTCATCGTTCCGGTCAGTAGCAGGCCGAACGCCTGACCGCGCTGCGTCTCGGGCACCGCGTCGACAAACCTGCGGGCCAGTGCGAGCTGGTAGGCGACGCCGAAACCGGACACTGTCAGCAGGATGGCGGCGTATCCCGGTGCGGGGCGCAGCGCGAAGCCCAGCAGCGGCAATCCGAGCGCAAGCGCGAGGGGGCCGGCCAGCCGCTCCCGGCCCGCAGGACGCACCAGGCGGCCGACGATCAGGTTGCCGGCGAACATCCCGGCAGCGACCGCTGCGAACAGCAGACCGGCCGCGTCAGGCGCGCCGACCTGCGCGGCGTACGGGACCAGTACGCCCTCGGCGCCGACCATCAGCGCCGGTGCCAGCCATTGCGCCAGCAGCAGTGCCCGGACCGCAGGCCGGCGCAGCAGCGCCCGGTTCACCTGCCAGGTCTCGCTGATGCCGGCCGAACCGCCGGTGCGGCGGCGCGGGTGGTCGGCCAGGCGCAGTTGCAGCAGGCCTGCCGAGGCCAGGCAGGTCGCGGCGGTGATCCAGAGCGCGCCTGGCGCGCCGACAGCGGCGATCAGCATGCCGCCGGCGGCGAAGCCGAGCACCTGCGTGCCGCCGGCTGCCATGGAGAACACGGCACGTCCGAGCACGTAGCGGTCGCCGTCGAGCAGGTCGGGCAGAAGGGCGGTGCGCGAAGCGGAGGCGACGGCGCTGGGTAAACCCGTGACGAACACGAGCGCCAGCATGGCCGGTACCGGCAGTAGACCGGCGGCGAGCACGGCGCTGACCGCGGCGCGCAGCACCTCGTAGCCGATCATGACGGTGCGCGGGGGCCAGCGGTCGGCGAAAGCCAGCAGCAGCGTGCCGCCCAGGGCATAGGGCAGGAAGCCTGCCGCATACGCCAGCGCCGACATCAGCGGCGACCCGGTTGCCGCGTAGACGGTCACGGACAGTGCGAGCATCCGCACCGTCTCGCCGATCAGGAAGAGCGTGTAGCTGCCGAACAGCACGCGGAACTGGCCCACAGCGAACACCTCGCGGTAGGTGGCCGGGCGCGGCGCGGACGTGGCGGTCATGGCTGACAGCATCACGGCAGCCCGGCCACGGTGACTATGCTTTCGCGTGGAGGCAAAACATGCTGGCCATCGAGGTGGGACCCGTCGACGTGGCGCGTACCCGCTACGCGATCTCACCGCTCGGCGAGGCAATGCAGGCGCTGCGCGTCGCAGCCGGCGTGCAGGCTGCCGGCCCGCTCCGGCCATGGGCCGAGCGCATCGCGCCCCGGTACGAACAGCTGCGCCGGCAGGTGCCCGCAGTCGGGGCGCTGACAGCGCTGTTCCGCCGCGGCGCCTACAACGCCGACTTCATCCATCCGCCGCCATCGGGCTCCGGTAGCGACTTCGCCGCTGAGCTGGCCGCCGTGCGCGCCACGCCGCTGCGCCGTGCACGCCTGGAACTGGCCCGCAACCTGGCGGGACTGCGGACGCCGCCACGCTACGTGCAGCGCATCCTCGACGCGCCGGACGTGGTCACCCAGCTCGCCGATGCGCTCGAGGCGAGCTGGCAGGCGCTGGTCGAGCCGGACTGGCCGCGGCTGCGGGCGGTGCTGGAGCGTGACCTGGTCCGCCGCGCCGGGTACCTGGCGATGTACGGCTGGGCAGCAGCGCTGTCCGATCTCGACCCGCGGGTGAGCTGGCGCTCCGAGGGCCAGGCCGGGACCATCGAAGTGCGCACCGGCTCGCGTACCGAGTGGGACCGGCACCGGCTGGCCGGCAAGGGCCTGCTGCTGATGCCGACGGTGTTCGGCACTCTGATCAGCTACGTCGAGCCGCCATGGCCCCACGCCCTGGTCTATCCCGCCCGGGGCATCGCGGACCTGCTCGGCCCTGTGGCGCGTGCACCGGGCGGTGAGGCCCTGAGCCGGCTGGTCGGCCCGCGCCGCGCGGACGTGCTGCGCGCGCTGGACGTGCCTGCAACGACGACGCAGCTGGTCGCCCAGCTCGGCCTGAGCCTAGGCACCGTCGGCAGCCATCTGGCGGTGCTGCGCGATGCCGGCCTGATCACCCGCACCCGCGCCGGCCGGGCCGTCCTCTACGAGCACACGCCGCTGGGCGCAGCCCTGGCGGACAGCTGAACGCCACCAGGCGGCCCGCCTGGCCGCCCAAGGCGGGGCGCCGCTAACGAACGGCGATCCAACCGACAGGTAGCTGAGCGTGATGCTCTGGGTGTTGGAGTGCGAGGCCGACTGCGGGCAGAGCTGCGGTCGGTGTTTCATAGATAGTCGCCTATGAAACACCCGACCGTCCGGCGGTCCACCTGCGGCGATCATGTTTCATGAGTCGTTGCAAACGACTGGACATCTGAAACACCCCCATGAAACGCTCCGGGGCCGTGAGCGACGACTTCACGCGCGTGGAATCGCACGACTGCCCGATGTCCACCTGCGCCGCCCCCTCGGGCTCCCCGTGCCGGACCGGCAAGGGCAAGGTGGCCATCCAGCACCACACCGCCCGCTTCCGCCTCGTGCCTCAACTCGCCAAGGCGCTGAACGTGCCGACGCCCGCCGTGCGCAAGCCGGGGGCCGTATGGACCGAGCTTCCTCGGCCCGTCAGCGCCGACACCAAACCCGTCGGGCACGTCCGCCTGGGGTACGCACGTGCCTCGACCGCCCGGCAGTCCCTCGACGCACAGCTCGACTCCCTCGCCGAAGCCGGGGTGACGCGCATCTTCTCGGAGAAGATCTCCACCCGCGCCACCAAGCGCCCCGAACTGGAGGCCGCCGTGAAGCTCGCCGGGGAGATCCGCTCCTCCGGCGTCGCCGTGACCCTCGTCGTCCACGAGCACAAGCGGCTCGGCCGCGGCATCGAACTGGCCATACTCGCCGAAGAGCTGAAGGCCAGCGACGTCGGCCTGGAGTTCCTCACCGGGGAACTGAAGGGCTCGCACGACCCCTCTGGGATCGTGTTCACCGTGCTTGCCGCCCTGTCCGGCATGGAGCGCGAGTACATCCGCGACCGCACCCTCGAAGGCCACGAGTCCGCCCGCAAGCGCGGCAAGACCATCGGCGGCGCGGGCGTCACCGACGAGTCCATGCTGTCCATGGCCCTTCACCTGCGCGACCAGGAGATGAGCCTGCGCGACATCGCCAAGCGACTCGTCATCACCACAGGCGCGAAGAAGGGCCAACGCCCCTCACCCGCCACCGTCATGCGGATGCTCCGCGAACACGACGAGCAGGCTGCCACGGCGGCGAGCACATGATCACCCGGCTACCTTGCGGCTGGTGTCTGAGCTAGGACTCCAGGGCCTTACCGGCACCCCTACCCACGCGCCGAGTACCTGTTCAAGCAGGCGTCCCAGCTCCACGACCCGCACGGCGTCGGCTACACCCTCCACCAGCTACGCCACAGTGGCCTGACCCACCTGGCCGCCCGCGGCCGCAGCTCCGCCGAGCTGCAGGCCAAGTCCCGCCACCGGCACCTGGCCACCCTCGGCATCTACGTCCAGCTCGGCGAGGAAACCTCCGCCCGCATCACCGCCGAGAACGACGAACACCACCGACGCCGACACCAGCGCTGAGCAGCACCGGATCTAGATCATTGGTGACCCTGCTCGCAGTCCTCTCGCGCCGAGGAGAGCAGGAGATCAACAAAACAGGACACGAGGGAAGTAGGATCGTCCGCGTGGATCTGGACGACACCGCCGCCCGGCTCGGGGTACCCGTCGAGGACGTCGACCGCGTGCACCGGCTCGCCGGCGACCGGCCGTCGGCTCCGCTGCCCGCCAAGGCCGACGCGCCCGCGATCCTCGACCGGCTCGCGGTGCGGCCGGACGACGCCGCCGAGATCATGGCGGGCTGGCCCGACCCCGACTCTCCACTGTGGACTCCGGAGCTGCGCTGGCTGCTCGACCGCTCGATCGCCCTGGTCCGCGCCGATCTCGGGGGCCACGGCTGGCTGTCGCCCGGTCCGGAGCTGCCGCGCGAACGGGGCCCCGCCTGGCGGCATCTCTACGTGTACGCGTACCTGGCCCTGGTCGACGTCGTCACGGGGTACCACCGCGACCACGGCATCGCCGATGCCGTGTCGTGGGTGACCCTCGCGGACCTGGGCCGCAACCTCGCGATCGACCGGCGGATGCACCGCGAGGGCTGGCCGGTCATGCAGAGCTGGCTGACGCTGCACGCTCGCGGCGGCGTCTACGAGCTGGGCCGGCTGCAGCACCAGCACGGCGGCACCGCCATCGACCTGCACATCCCCGAGTCGGGGCCGATGACCCCGGAGGCGGTCGCGGCGTCGCTCGACCAGGCCCGCGCGTTCTTCCCGCGCCACTTTCCCGACGAGCGCTACACGGCGTTCTCCTGCGGCTCGTGGCTGCTCGACCCGCAGCTGCTGGAGTACCTGCCCGGGGACTCCAACATCGTCCGGTTCCAGCGGAGGTTCGAGCTGGAGCCCTACGAGGAGCCGGAAGGGCTGGACGCCGACGTCGAGGTGCTGCGGTTCGTGTTCCGCACCCTGACCACGCCGCTCGACCAGCTGCCGCGCCGCACCGTGCTCCAGCGCGCGATCGTCGACCACCTGAAGGCCGGCCGCCACTGGCACTGGCGCCGCGGCCGCTTCCCGATCTAGCCGGGCCGAGACATCCACAGATCTGCCTCATGATCAATGAGACGTGACTTCATCGATTCGTCTCATCCATTTTGAGGCACCGCAGCTCAAGGGGGTCTCATGCCTCAAGTCCAACGAGACGGGACAGTAGGTGGCGCCGACTCAGTGAGAGCGGCGCAGAAGGCTGTGAACGTGACGCGCGGCTCAGTGAAGGTGGCGCATCGCCTGGCCGAGACGTCGCGCTTCGTGCATCTTTTTAGAGGATAAGTCTTTAGTCCATTGTAAATGATCTTGAACTCCAGATCGACGCCTTTACAATGTAAATTTATTACAGGATTGATGACCAGACCTCCCGGGTATCCGGCAGTTGATCCGTGCTGACATGTTGCGCAAGGACGTCCGCCCCGCAGTCGAGCACACGACCTGCGCGACCTGCTGAAAATCCTCGCCACCCTGGATTCGGCGCTGAGCACTTCGGTGTCGTGGCGGGCGTTGTGGGCGACGATCACCGCGCCGTCGAGCATGGCCGCGACGTCGCCGGCGATCTCCGCGAAACTCGGGGCGCCTGCCAGGTCTGCGGCGATGAGGCCGTGGATGTGCGTGGGGCCGGGCCCCGTTCCGGAGTCGACGATCGTGGAGTAGACGTGGTCGTCGCTGCCGTCGGGGTGCAGGCGGATAATCGCGATCTCGACGATGCGGGCCTTGCGGGCATCGGTCGAGGTGGTCTCGACGTCGACGACGGCGTAGGGAAGGGGTCGGTGGCGTCGGGGAGGTCGGATGCGGCCAGGTCGGCCAGCAGGTCCGCGGCCACCTGGGGTGGGGTGGCGCAGAGCAGCAGGGCGACACCGTAGCGGGCGATGTCGACGCCTCCGGCATGCAGGGCCAGGGCGGTCGTGGTCATGATGGCATCTCCGCGGAAGGGGAACAGCAGGCTGTCGGCCGCCGGAGGCGCGTGCGACGTCGATGACCTTCGCGTGGGTGTCGATGGTCAGGATCCGCCAGCGGCGGCCGGCGAAGATGAGCAGTGCCCCCTCGGGTGGTGAATTTTCCAGGGGAAGGCTGCCGAGTGTCCGCCCTGCGGTGACGATGCGGTATTCGGTGGGGGCGGCGAAGGCGGCGTAGAAGGTGTAGTGGTTGACCAGCCGCTCCCCCACCTCTCCGTGCAGCAGCAGGCCGTCGTTTTCCTGGCGGATGAGCCGTCCGGCGCCGAGGTCGCGTAGCAAGGCGGCGAACATCGGCGCGTCGATCGTGCGGAATGGTCCCTGGGCGCACAGGGTGCGGTAGGCGTAGGCCGGGGTGAATGGTGAGGGTCGGTTCGGGTTCGCTGATGTAGAGCCGCAGGACGGCGGGGCCGCCGCGTCGCCCGGAGCGGCCGAGTCGTTGGCGCAGGGGGGCCACGCTCGGGGGCGCGCCGACCTGGGCGATGGAGGAGACCGAGCCGATGTCGATGCCCATCTCCAGGGTGGAGGTGCAGACGGCGGTGGTCGGCCGGCTACGGTCCTTGAGCCGGGACTCGGTGTGCTCGCGGATGTCTCTGGACAGGTTGCCGTGGTGGGGCAGGAACTCGTTCGGCACTCCTGCGGTGTCGCAGCGGCGGCTGAGCAGGTCGGTGTAGTCCTCCACCGCGCTCCGGGAATTGGCGAAGATGAGGTTGTGCGATCCGCGCAGGGTGGCGAACAGGTGGTCGGCGATCGCGAGCCGGTCGCCGGAGGTGATGTCGTCGGTGCTGAGTCGGCGCCCAGCGCCTCGTGCGCGGCCTGGGCGCGCGGGTCGAGCGTGGGTGCGGTTTCGACGTAACCGCGTACCTGCAGTCGCAGCTCTTGTGCGTCGGAGGTCGAGACGATCGAGGTGACGTGCTCCCCTGCGCCCGGGCGTAGGAAGTCCGCGACTTGGAGCATGTCCCCGAGGGTCGCCGACAGGCCGATGCGAGGAACGCGGCGGCGCGCGGCCAGGTCCAGTCGGTGCATGAGCGACTGGAGTTGAGCGCCACGCTCGGTTCCGATGAAGGAGTGCAGTTCGTCGACGACGATGTAGCGCACGGCTCCGGCGAGGTCGCCCATCTTCCAGCCGCGCAGGACGAACAGCGCCTCCAGCGATTCGGGGGTGATCAGCAGGATTCCGCGGGGCCGGTCGATCAGCTTGCTTTTGAGGTGGGCGCCGACGTCGCCGTGCCAGCGGGCGACCGGGAGGTCCAGGTGGGCGCAGAGCTCGTCCAGCCTGCCGTACTGGTCGTTGATAAGAGCTTTGAGCGGGCTGATGTATATCGCGGCGAATCCAGCGGTTGTCGGTGGTTGGTTGGTCAGGGCCGAGCAGATCGGCAGGAAGGCGGCCTCGGTCTTGCCGGAAGCGGTCGCGGCGGCGATCAGGACGTCGCCGTCACCCGCCAGGATGGGGCGACGGCCGCTTCCTGGGCGGGGCGCAGTTCCGGCCAGTCCTGCTGCCAGATCCATCGCTGGATTGCGGGGTGAAGCCGCTCGAAGGCCTCAGAGCCGGAAGGAGGCGAGGTCGTCATCGCCTGCCCTTCCCGCTTGGGCAGTCCACGCGGGTGCCGCGGCGCTGTCGTCTTCCTCAAGCGGCGCCAGGTCGGGATTGTCCTCCTGGGCCAGTTCGACCGAGGGCAGGATCTGCCGCCAGTCGACGCCGGGGTTCTGCTCCAGTACGGCCAGCAGATCGCGGAACGCCTTGATGGTGGTGCGGGGAGTGCGGAAGTAGGCTTCGCCGATGCGGCCCGAGCAGTGCTGCATGAAGGCGGGCAGCGCCTCATCACCGAGCAGGTAGCGGGAGGGGTCGCCGCCGGCGTGGACGTGGCGCAGCTTGGCCAGCAGCACGTACAGGTCTTCCTGGGTCAGCGCGGCCAGGCGCAGTACCGGCCCGGAGTAGTCGACCAGGCCACCGGCGGCGAAGGTATTCTCGGCCAGCCGCGACTGCAGGGCGGCGTAGCTGTAGAGGCCGCGGCGGGTGTCGGCGAGGAATTCCGGGGTGCCGCCGAAGACGAAGCCGAGGTGGGCGGCGCTGCCTTGGAGGGTGTCGTTGAGGATGCGCAGGATCTGCTCGTAGTTGGCGTTGCGTGCCTGGGTGGAGGCCAGTTTGTAGAGGTTGACCATCTCATCCAGGCACACCAGGAGGCCGTCGTAGCCGTCCAGCCGGACGAACCGGCTCATCAGCTTCAGGTGGTCGTGGAAGGTGGAGTCGTCGATGATGGTGCGGACCCCGAGCGCGGAGCGCGCCTCGGTCTTGGTGGAGAACTCCGCCCGCAGCCAGCGTACGGCCGCGGATTTGAGCTGCTCGTCGCCGCTGTCTTGGCCGCGCCAGTAGGCGCCGACGACTTCGGCGAAGTCGTAGCCGCCGGTCATCTCCGACAGGTGGGCCAGCCGCAGCCGGATGACGTGGCCGGGATCGGTTCCGCTGTGCTGGGCTTCGGCCAGGGCGGTGGAGACGAACCGTTCCACCACGCTGGTCAGCGCTCCCCCGTCTGGTCTGGCCCGGGTGGCGAGGTTGCGCATCAGCTCGGCGTACAGGCTGCGCGCCTGCCCGCCACTGGAGTGCAGGCGCCGATCGGGGTTGAGATCGGCGTGTACGGTGACGAGCTTCTTCTCCACCGCGATGGAGCGCACCAGGTGCAGGAAGGAGGTCTTGCCCGCCCCGAAGTCGCCGATGACGAACCGTACCGCCGAACCCCCGCCGGCGATCCGGTCGATGTCGCTGACCAGGGCCGTCACCTCGGGCTCTCGGCCTACTTGCACATGGCGCTGGCCGGCGCGCGGGACCACGCCCGCGCACAGTGACTGCAGCAGGGCGTCGCGCTCGCGGGGACGGATAGCGGTGGAGCTCACGTCAGCATCTCTCCCAGCAGATCTCGGTCGACCCGGATCGGGTCGTCTCCTTCGAGTAGTGGCTCGCCCGCCAGCTCGTAGGCGGCTTCGTTGATGCGATCCAGTGCTCCGTCGGGCAGCAGGTTCCAGCGCGCCACCAGCTGCTCGAACTGCCCTCGCGAAATCTGCTCGGCGGCGGTGAGCGCGCGCACCAGCCCGGAGTGCCGGCCGTCCAGCCCGGCGACCGGGTCGGCCGCTGGAGGCGGGGGTGGGGTGTTGGGTCCTCGTCGGTGAAGATCAACGCGGTGATGTGGCGGTTCCGCACCGGCAGCCCATGGCGGGACGTGCCCGCGGAGTACGGGCCGTGGTCCACCGTCTATGACCGGTTCCGGTCCTGGGCGAAGACCGGGATCTTCCAGCACCTGCCGGAAGCCGTGATCGCCGAGGCCGCCGCACGTGGGCAGGCGGACCTGGAGTTGGTCAGCGTGGACTCCACCACCGCCCGCACCCACCACCACGCCGCAGGGATGGCCCTGAACCCTGACCTTTTGGATGCGCTGGAAAAGGTCGTTGATGAGGAAAAGGGGCTTCGCACAAGGGGCACACACCTCCCGATGGCGGACCAGGCAGCCAACCGCAAGAAATGCGGCTCGCGTGGCGGCCGCCCGGTCAGCCACGATCCGGATCTGTACAAGGAGCGCAACACGGCGGAGCGCTGCATCAATCGGATCAAGGAGTGGCGCGGTCTGGCGTTCCGCTTCGACAAGACCCCCGAGAGCTATCTCGCCGGTCTCCATCTACGCGGGGCCATCTTGTGGATACGAAGCCTCCGGCCCGCCTAAAGATCCGACGGCTCCAGCGCATCGGCAGGGATGTCTAGCGTGCCGGCCGCGGTCAGCACGATCCCCAGATCGCCGGTGTCCTCGGCGGCCGCTACCGCGAGCATCCTCCTGGTGGGTTCCGCCAGCCGGTGGACCCGACCGGCGAAGGCTTCCAGGAGCCGGTGCGTGAGTGGGAGCGGTCCGCCGAACTCCAGCTCGCTCTCACAAGCCGCCCTGGACAGCTCGATGAGGGCCAGCGGGTTGCCGTCGGCCTCTTTGAGCACCCGCTCTCGCAGGTGGGCCGGGAGCTGGTCGCTGAGCAGCCGCTCGGCCTCTTCGCGTGCCAGCCCGCCGAGGCGCAGCTCGGGCAGACCGGCCACGGGGAAGGCGTCCTGGTCGTCGCGCGCGGCGACCAGGAGGGTGACCCCCTCGGACCGCAAGCGCCGTGCCGCGAACAGCAGGGCGGAGGCCGAGGCGTGGTCCAGCCACTGGGCGTCGTCGATGAGACACAGCAGCGGTCGTTCTTCGGCCAGTTCCGACAGCAGGGTGAGCGCGGCCAGCCCGACCAGGAACCTGTCGCTCTCAGTGACCGCTGCCAGCCCGAACGCCCCGCGCAACGCCGCGGCCTGCGGTCCGGGAAGCGTGTCGAGCCGGTCGAGCGCCGGCCGCAGCAGCAGGTGCAGGGCGGCGAAGGGCAGCTTGGCCTCCGTCTCCACGCCGGCCACGCGCAGCACGCGTGCCCCGCCGGCCGCCTGTGCGGCGTGGTCGAGGAGCGATGACTTGCCCATGCCGGGCTCGCCCCTGATCATGAGGACTCCGCTGCTGCCGGATCTAGCGTTTCGGCCAGTCAATCCCATCGAAGGAGTTCGACATGACCGCTCTGACCGCCCTGGTGACCGGCGCCTCGCGCGGAATCGGCAAGCGATCGCGGTACGGCTGGCCGCCGAGGGCGCACTCGTCGCGGTGCACTACGCCGCCAACGACGAGGCGGCCAAGCGAGCAGACCGGCGGGCGGGCATTCATGATCCGCGCCGAGCTGGGCGTGGCGGTGACGTGGACACCCTCTTCGCGGGCCTGGCGGACGGGCCGGCCGGACGGCCGCGACCCGTCGCCCTGCCCGAGCTCGCCTACGCCATGACCCGACCGGCCTTGGGGGCCGACCTCACTGCCCGCGCCGAGCCGGAGATGGCCACCTGGCCCGGCGGACGGCACGATGACCGCCGTCGGCCACTGGCCGACACGAATCCAACACCAGCCGCGACCACCACCCCACCACGAGACAAGGCACCAATGATCCCTCCCGATGTACCCGGCCTCCGCGAAGGCACCCCCCAGCGTGCCGCCATGCGTCCCCAGGGCCCCGCACTGGCACACGTGGAAGACCTCCACGGGCCCAACGGGCTCCCGCTGCGCCACTACCGGCCCCGCGAGCAGGCGCGCCCCCTCGTGGTGTTCGCCCACGGCGGCGCGTTCGTCATGGGGGACTTGGACACCCACGACCGCACCTGCCGGCGCATCGCCGACGCCTGCGACGTCGAGGTGCTGGCCGTCGACTACCGGCGTACCCCCGAGCACCCCTACCCGGCAGCCATCGAAGACGTGGCCGCGGTCCTGCGCTGGTCGCGCCCGGCGGCGGTGGCGGGCGACAGCGCAGGCGGCTACCTGGCGACCATGGCCTGCCTACGGCTCCGCGACGCGGGTGACCCCTTGCCCGCCGTACAGATCCTCATCTGTCCCAACACCGATCTAACGCTCTCGCAACCCAGCGTGGTCGACAAGGGCACCGGGCACGCGCTGGACGCCGACTTCCTCTCCTGGGCCATCGCGCAATGGGCGCCGGATCCCGCCACCCGCGCCCTCGCCAGCCCGCTGATGGCGCCAGACCTGCGCGGCCTGCCCGACACCCTGATCGTGACCGCCGAGCACGACGCGCTGCGCGATGAGGGCGACGCCTACGCCCGTCGCCTGGCACAGGCGGGCGTACGGGTGATGCACCGGCAAGAACCTGGCCTGGTGCACGGCTTCATCCAGAACATGGACCTGACCTCCCCTGAGGCGGCCGTTGCCCACGACCGGCTGTTCCGCGACATCGCTTCCCTGATGCGCAGATGAGGGCCACCAGCACCTCGGGAGCCTCGGCCGCTACGTCCGACTCGGGGAGGAGACCTCCGCCCGCATCACCGCCGAAGCCGATCCTGCCGCCCGTCGCCGCACTCGCTGACGCTCAGCACAACACAAAGATCATTCTCAGCGCCAACCGCTGTCCGCCGGTTCCTCAACCCCGGACACCGGACACCATCACGAGCCCGATCATGAGGGCCACGTTCGCCATCAGCGGGCGGTGCCATTCCCGCCATGGCCTCGACACACTCATTGTCTCCCCCGGCATCGAACGATTCCGGGCGGCTATTCCTGGTCCCAGGTGACCTCGAGCCGGTGCACGCCATAGATGTTCATGTTGTGGCGCAACGGAACGTCCTCGGCCGGGACGGCCAGGCGGAGGGTCGGGAACCGGCCGAACAGCGCGGGCAGCGCGACCCGCATCTCGACTCGGGCCAGCTGCTGGCCGAGGCACTGGTGGATGCCATGGCCGAAGGCCAGGTGCCCGGTGGCCTGCCTGCTCAGGTCGAGGGTGTCCGGGTCGGGGAACTTCTCCGGGTCGCGGTTGGCGGTCTGGACCGCGAGGGTGACCGTCTCGCCCGCCCCGATCAGGTGTCCGCCCAGCTCGACGTCCTCCAACGCCGCCCGGACGTTGGTGTGCGTGATGGTCAGGTAGCGCAGCAGTTCCTTCACCGCCCGGTCGACGCCGCTCGGGTCGGCGCGCAGTGCGGCGAGCTGGTCCGGGTGGTTCAGCAGGGCGGAGGTGCCGAGCGCGATCATGTTGGCGGTGGTGTCGAGCCCGGCACCGAGCAGGAACGCGCCGAGGCCGGCGACCTCCTCGTCGCTCAGGTCGCTCGCGGTCAGCTCGCTGAGCACGTCGTCGGTGGGGTTCGCGCGTTTGGCCTGCACCAGTCCATGCACGTACTCCTGCAGCGCGTCCCAGGCCGTGTACATCTCCTCCTGGGAGGTGTCCGAGGAGGTCAACGCCTTCGCGTGACGGTTGAAGGTCGCGCGGTCCTCGTACGGCACGCCGAGCAGTTCGCAGATCATCATCGCCGGGACGGGGTGGGCGAATGCCTCGACCAGATCCACGGACGGGCCGTGGTTTTCCATAGCGTCCAAGTGCTCGGCGGCGATCTGCTCGACGCGTTCGGTGAGCACCCGCATCCGGCGAACGGTGAACCTGCCGGTGAGCAGCTTGCGGTAGCGGGTGTGCTCGGGTGCGTCGATCCCGGTGAGATCGCCGACCAGCGCGGGCGGCAACTCGGTGACGCCCGGAATCGGCAGCGGGAAGTGCATGAGCTCGTACCGGGAGCTGAACCGGGTGTCGGCCAGGACCGCGCGAGTTAAGGCACGGCCGGTGACCAGCCAGTCGACGTGCCCGTCGGGATAGGTCATCCTGGTGATCGGGTTCGCCTCACGGATCCGGCCCAGTTCCTGTGGCGGATCGAACGGACAGCCCTCGGGGCGGGTGATGGGCAGCGAGTCGACCGGCGAAATCTGTTACTGCTGCATCGTTTCTCCTTGGCTCGAGTGCGGCTTAGCGGGTGGACTCGCGGTTGAACAGCTTCTTCGACCAGAGGTAGCCGCCGAGCGCGATGACGACGCACCAGCCGACCGCGATGACGGCGTTGTTCCCGATCGGCGTGCCCATCAGCAGGCCGCGCAGGGTCTCGATGAGCGGCGTGAACGGCTGGTACTCGGCGAACCAGCGCAGCACGGTGGGCATCGAGTCGGTCGGGACGAACCCGCTGCCCAGGAACGGGAGCAGCACCAGCGGCATACCGACGTTGCTCGACGACTCGACGGTCTTGCTGGCCAGGCCGAACGCGACCGACAGCCAGATGAAGGCGAAGGTCATCATCACCAGGACACCGATGAGGGCGAGCCAGTCGCCGGGCCCCGCCGACGGCCGGAAGCCGATGAGCAGCGCGACGCCGATGACCGCCGCGATGCTGAGCATCGTCTGGATGAGGCTGCCGATGACGTGTCCGGTTAGGACGGACACGCGGGCGATGGCCATGGTGCGGAACCGGTCGACGATGCCCTCGGTCATGTCCATGGCGATCGAGATGGTGGTGCCCTGGACCGCAGCGGTGATCGCCATCAGGATGATCGCGGGGGTGACGTAGTTGACGTACTCCGCACGTCCGCCGGAGACGCCGCCGAGCCCGGCGCCGAGCGTGCCGCCGAAGACGTAGACGAACAGCAGCAGGAAGACGATCGGCATGCCGATGAGCTGCAGTGTCATGGACGGGTAGCGCACCATGCGCTTGAGGTTGCGGCGAAGCATCGTCGCCGAGTCGGTCAGGGCGTACGACACAGTGCTCATCGTGCGGTCACCTTCTCCTTGTTGCCGGTGAGAGCGAGGAAGACGTCGTCGAGGTCAGGGGTGCGCACGCTCAGCGAGTCGACCTCGACCGCGTTCTGGTCAAGCCGGTCGAGCAGCGCCTTCAGCGACCTGAGGCTGCCGTCGTGCGGTACGCGCAGGGCGAGCGTGTCGCTGTCGCGGGACACCTGGCCCACGGCGCGCGCGGCGGATTCGAGGTCGCGCTCGTCGGCGAACCGCAGCAGGACGTGGCCGCCGGGAATGCGCCGCTTGAGCTCGTCCGCGGTGCCCTCGGCGACGATCTTCCCGTGGTCGAGCACCGCGATCCGGTCGGCGAGCTCGTCGGCCTCCTCCAGGTACTGGGTGGTGAGGAAGATGGTGACGCCACCCGCCACGAGCTCCCGCACGATCTGCCACATGGCGCGGCGGCTGCGCGGGTCCAGCCCGGTGGTCGGCTCGTCGAGGAAGATCACCTGCGGTGAGCCGACCAGCGTCATCGCGAGGTCGAGCCGCCGCCGCATCCCACCGGAGTAGGTCGCCGCCGTCTTCTTGGCTGCATCGACGAGGTCGAACTGTTCGAGCAGCTGGGCGGTCCTGCGCCTGCCCGCCTTCCGGCCGAGGTGGTGCAGATCCGCCATCAGGGTCAGGTTCTCCTGACCGGTCAGCAGATTGTCGATCGCCGAGAACTGGCCGGTGACGCCGATCGCGGCACGCACCGCGTCCGGCTCGGCGGACAGGTCGTGACCCGCGATCCGCGCGCTGCCCCCGTCGGCGCGGATCAGGGTGGACAAGATCTTGACTGTGGTGGTCTTGCCGGCGCCGTTGGCGCCGAGCAACGAGAAAACGGTGCCACGCGGGACGTTCAGGTCGACACCGTCGAGCACGACGTGGTCGCCGTACGATCGGCGCAGTCCGGTCGCCGTGATCGCAGATTGGGATGGCACGGTCATGAGAACCCTCTTCGAGATCTGGTCAGGAACGGCGGACGGTGATGTCGCCGAACGACGTGTGCGCGCGGACTTCGACGGTCTGCTCGGACTTCTCCGGTGCTTCGCTGAGACCGTCCAGCGAGTTCTCCACTCGCCCGTGCGAGGTGTTCAGGTCGAGCCATGCGGCGGTGCCGGCGGCGACACCGATTTCGAGGTGGCCGGTCGAGGTGTGCAGCGTGACGGTGTCGCGCGTGACCTGGCCGACGCGAATGGTTCCGTTGGAGGTCTTGGCTTCCACCATGGCGTCGGCCCGGTCGACGGAGATGTCGCCGTTGGCCGAGCGCACCCGCAGTTCGCCGGTGACGGTGCCGATGTCGGTGTTGCCGTTGGAGTTCTTGATGACGGCGGTGCCGCCGATCTCGCCGATGTGCACGCGCCCGGTGCCGGTGGAGACATCGGCGTTGCCCGCGACCGTTTCGACGGTGATGTCACCACCGGAGGTGCCCAGTCGAAGCGGTCCGGTCCGGTCGAGACGGAAATGCCCGACCGACGCCTTGAGCCGGCACTCCCCCAGCGTGCCGACGCCGCGCAGGTCCGCTACCGACAGGTCCGCGTGCACGTGCGAGCCGGTGGGAAGTTCGATCAGCACGTCGACCGACCTGGTCTTCTTGGAGAAGTCGAGCATGCGGGCCTTCGGCCCACGGACCGTCAACGTGCCGTTGGCGTACTCGACGCGCGTCTTCTGCGCGGCGTCCACATCGGACTCGTCGGACTCGTCGCTCGGCCGCACCTCGACGACGGTGTCGGTCCGGTCGCTCGCGATGATCTGCACGTCACCGACGGAGAGCTCGATCGTGGCGGAAATCGGTTCAGGCGTGGCGAAAACAGGCATGGCTATCCCCTCAGAATGAGTCAGAAGAACATCCCCGCTGGTCGGAGATGTACGAAGAAAGTGGTTCTGGGTGTCGGCGTGGGTTAGCGAGCCCAGCCGGTGTAACGCTGCGCGCCGCGCTTGCCGCGCCGGTCGGAGCCGTGGTCGCGCTCCGGGGCACGCAGCGCGGTCGAGGCGGCCCGCACCAGCCAGGCGTTGAGCGAGCGACCTTCCTTGCCCGCCGCCTCCTCGATCGCGGCCTTGAGCTGTTCCGGGAGGCGGACGTTGATCCGTGTCACCGGGCCGTCCTCGAAGCTCGCCGCGGCGTCATCAGCCGACATCGCGCCCAGATCCGGGGTGTCCTCAAGTGGCTGCTCCGCCTGCCGAACCGTCACGACGAAGTTCGGGTCACGTCCACGCAGGTGCACCTGGACCGAACCGGGAGCCAGGTCTCGGGTGATCTCGTCGGCAGCCGCCGACAACGCCTCGAGCAGGGTGAGCCGGATCGCCGACTCCATCGACACGGTCAACCGCTCGATCAGCACACTGGCGTCACCATCACCGGTCTCGACGGCGGTCAGCAGCTCGCGACCGAGGGAGGCCACATACGGGGTCAGGTCCATGGCATCACTATGGCACACCATGATGCCACCAACAAGCCATATTGGCTCAGATTGGCACCATTCTGGCTCAGGCTGGATGTTCAGCCGATCACGACACGACAGACTGACTCCGGAACTCGCACGTCAGAGGGTGCGCTCGTCGCGCCAATACCCTTCCGATGCGTGGGGCGGAGCCGAAGCCCTTCCGGATCGCAGCCGCATTCATCCCGGCCTGGTTCCCGGTCGCCGCAAGATCACGCGCCTCGCGAGCGCATGGTCCGGCCGTTGCCCAACGGCTGGAACCCCATCGGCCTGTCCCCGGACGGGGACACGATCACCCTGGCGGAGTACGCGCCCAAGACGCGGCTGCAGACCATCAGCCGCCTCTGGCAGACGTCCACGGCGGGCAACGCGAAGACCGTCGACGTCGCCGGGCACTACCTGGCCGGCGGGCTCGGTCCCGATGGGAAGACCATCGTCGCGGTGGAGAGCGTGGGGGTCCCCGGCACCGGATGCATGAGAAGCGGCGAGGATCTCGTGCACCTGGACCGGGAAACCGGCAAGGTGCTCCGGAGGGTCCCCGTGCGGGGCCTGTCCATGACCGGCAATTTTGTCTATCTGCGCAGCTGGACCGACCCTCAGGAGATCATCGCCCTCGCCAGGCCCTTTGTGTGTAAGGAGAGCGACGTTAACGACCCTGCCCCGAGCTTCGACCCTCCATACGTTCCCTTCACGGCCTACGCGGTGAACGTCAAGACCGGCAAGGCCAGGAAGCTCGCCACCTACACCGCTCAGGACTTCTTCCATCTCGTGCTCCCCGGCTCCCCCGGGACCCTGTGACAGGAGGAAGCGGGTCAGGTCTCGCGCTCGTGCCGGTAGTCCGTCTCCTCCACGCCGGACATCCCACGCGACGCCATGCCTGGCCCTGTTCTCGTATAGCTACGGCGAACGGACGTGTAGCGCTGTGTGACTGCTGTGGTCGTCGTTTCCTCTCGCTGGGCGTCTCGTTGAGCTGATCGAGTGATCTCGGTGAGGGGCGGGGGCGTGTGAGGCAGGACTGGGAGCCGGAGGACCTGATCGAGGTCTGGACGCTACTCGAAGACGATATGAAGCGGGTGCGGAACAAGTCCGGGGCGACCCGGATCGGGTTCGCGCTGCTGTTGAAGTTCTTCGAGGTGGAGGCCCGGTTCCCGGAGTCGGCCAAGGAGGTACCGGCCGCCGCGGTGGATTACGCGGCTCAGCAGGTGAAGGTGCCGGCGGAGGCGTGGGCGAACTACGACTGGCAGAGCAAGGCGATCCAGCGGCATCGGGGTGAGATCCGGGCGGCGTACGGGTTCCGCGCGAACACCGAGGAGGACCAGGACCGGCTGGCTGGGTGGCTGGCCACTGAACTGTGCCCGGTGGAGCTGTCCCGGGACCGGCTGAAAGCCGCGGTGGTCGCCCGGTGCCGCAACGACCACATCGAACCGCCGGCACCCGGGCAGGTGCGGCGGCTGGTCGGCAAGGCGGTCAAGGACTTCGAGAAGCGGTTCTGCCGCAGCACGATGGACCGGCTTAGCCACACGACCCGCTCGCGGCTGGAGGACCTGGCCGCGGGCGACGGGACGGACGAGGGCGCCGACAAGGATGGCTCGGCGGCCGGGGTGGGCGGTCGCACTTCGCCGAGCTGAAGGCGGACCCCGGGGCGCCGGGCCTGGAGAGCCTGCTGGCGGAGGTGAACAAGCTGGAACGGGTGCGGCGGCTGGAGCTGCCCGCGGACGGGGTTGAACCGGGTGTCTCGGCGGCCAGAGCGTCGTTGAGCAGGCACGGAGCAGCCGTGAGTTCCTCGGGTGCCTCGACGACCGCCCGCGCCCGCAGGCGTCGCCTGGCATGCCTGAATAATCACTTGCCTGTCGGACCACTGCCCGGAATCATGCACACGGTGAGCGACATACCCGAGCGGTGGAGCCAGGCCAGCGTCTACCCCGACATGTGGGCGGACCCCGACGAGGACCCCCGCAACAGTGACGGCGTCAGCCCGGACGGTGAGTTGCCGACGCTGCAGGACTTCCTGACGAGCTATCGACTGACCCTGCGGATGAAGTGCGAGGGATTGAACCCGGAGCAACTGGCGCGCCGGTCGGTGCCGCCGTCGACCATGTCCTTGCTCGGGCTGGTCCGCCATCTTGCCGAGGTGGAGCGGGACTGGCGCAACTGGATTCTGCCAGGAGACCCGGCACCGAAGCTGTACGGAGCGGGTGACGGCGACTTCGAGGGAGCCGTTGCGGAGCAGGAGCTGGTAGAAGGCGCATTCACCGATCTTGTCCGCGAACAGGCGGCAACCGATGCGGTGCTGGCCGAGTATCCGGATCTGGGTGCGCGGGTGGGTCGCGACGGCAACGCTGTCCGGGAGCTGTGGGTTCACCGGATCGAGGAGTACGCCCGCCACTGCGGGCACGCCGATCTGCTGCGCGAATGCGTCGATGGCCGGGTGGGGCAATAGCGCACTCGACCCGCTGGAGGCAGAGTCCATGCGTTGCTCCCGCGGTCAAGGAAGATACGCGGAACGATCATGGTGTCGCCGACGACTTGACGCGGGTGCGCGCTGAAGCCGACAGCCTGGCCTGCCCCGACTGCGACCTGCGCCCGGCGGCGAGGAACTGACCGACATCGACTGCGGCCCGGAGCGCGACGCCCCAGGCCGAGAACACGGCGGTCCGGCCGGAGTCATAGGAGGTGACTCCGGCCGGACCGCCTTCGACTGCACGGGAACGTGCGGTTACCCGTCCTCGCCATCGTCCGGCTCGTCGTCGGCGTGTGGGGCGCGCAGTTGGCGCAGGCCCGACTGGCTGCATGAAACCGGGTGTCCACCCCCCGGTGGGGGAACGCCAGCGAGGACATCAACACCTACCTGCACGAGCTCTTCGGCATGGAGGTCACAGCGAAGGATTTCAGAACCTGGCACGCGACCGTACTCGCCGCGGTAAGGCTGACGGTCTCCACACCCGCCGCTTCGACCAGAGCACACAGGCGCGCCGTTGCCCGGGTCATGGCGGAGGTCACCGATTATCTCGGCAACACGCCCGCCTTGGCCCGGGCATCCTATGTGGATCCTCGCCTGATCGATCTGTACGAAGAAGGACGCACGATAGCAGCGATGCTGCCGAAACTTGGAAAAGACATCTCTGGCGGCGATATGGCCACCCACGGCGAAGCCGAACGGGCGGTCATCCGGTTGCTGGGCCGTGCATGAGTGCCGTACTCCAAGCCCGGGGCGGCCTGCGGCTCCCCTGGCGGAGCCGAGCGCTCAGCGCAGCGCCTTCTCCAGCTGGGCCTTGGTCATGCTGGAGCGGCCCTTGACGTTGCGTCGCCTGGCCTCTTCGTAGAGTTGCTCCTTGGTGGGGCCGCCGGCCCCCTTGTGAGAGCGCAGTCCGCCGCGCCGTCCCGAAGAGATGTCCTGGAGCGAGGTGCGGCTTGCCGTGCGTGATTCTCCCGCACGTGCCCGCTCCTTGTTGACCGTCCTGGCCGCGATCTCCTCGGCCCTCTTTGGGCTCTGGCCGCGCTTGAGAGCGCTGTCTTTGATGTGCTCGTACTGCCGTTCACGCTTGGGACTTGAACCACGTGGCATGGTTCTCATCTCCTCTGATCCGATAGGCCCTTCTCTACGGCGCCTACCCGGTTTGCCGCGTCTCACACAGAGTCGGATTGATCACGCTCTAGCCGGGGCCGACGGCGAATCACCAGGATCAGGTCGCCGACGGCGACGACCGCGAGCACTCTTATCAGGACGACCAGCCATGTCAAGCCGATCAAGAAGGCCATCAGCCCGATGGCGAATATGAAGATCAAGGCAAAGGAGACCAGCCTGACGTGCACGACGTCCCGGGAGCTGAGGATGCTTCGCTGAACCGATCCGCACACGCACGATCGGCGGTGGCGTGGCTGCGGCGAACGCCGTCCCAGTCCTGAAACTTGGGCGGCTGAACCTGAGGCCCGGCGGCACGCCTCCGCCTTTCTGCGACCACCACACATTACGATCTTGGTACGCACACCCGCGCCCCTGTCCGGGGCCGGGCGCGCGACCCGAAGACGGCCTGCCCGCCGCCAGGGCGCTCCCCCGCCACCACGTGCAAGGAGGCCCGATGGCCGCGGGGCCGGACCCGGCGGGCGTGCCGATACGCATGCAGGCATGGCTAGAGCGAGTGATGGGCCTGGCCGGCGCCTGCCTGAGCACCCGCCGCACCCTAACCCCCCCGGGCGGACAGGCCCTACCAGCCCAGCGTGGTCACCAGCTCGCTGCCGGGCCCCTGCCCGACCCTTCGGTCGACCTCCAAAAGCCGCAGCAACAGCCCGTACGCGAATGCCAGTGACAGCCCACCGCCGCCGGCCGCCGCGCGCTGGTGCGCGGCGGCCAGCAGGGCAATTCCCGCGCAGTCGCAGAACGCCAGTTCAGCGGCGTCCACCACGATCTGGTTGTGGCGCTCCAGCGCGTCCAGCTCACCGCGCAGCACAATCAGGCAGAAATGCCGGTAGTAGGCGATCTCGATGCACAATGCGCTCACCGGCACCTCCCGTGTGATAGCGCACTTTCGATGACAAACGCCGCGCCGGCTGGCGGCGCGACGGCTGTTGCGATTCACGTTACGCCGCCCCCGGGTCCGGCAATGCGGGCGGAGCGCGCGATGCACATAGGGCCGTAAAGGCCTGGAACTCCTATGGCTACGGCCAGGGGCAAAGTAGGCGTTTGCGAGGTGATCCGTTGATAGGTGAAGACTATGGGCATGGAGTTCTTCTGCTACCACCGCGACCGGCCCGGCTCCGTAGCGCTGCGCGACGAGCTGTTGGAAGAGCATTGGTCCTATATGGACCGGTACGCAAAGGAGATGATCGCCCGGGGCCCGACCCTCGCCGGCGACACGCCCACCGGCAGCGTGCACATCGTCGACCTCCCCGATCCCATCGCCGCCCGTGCGTTCGCCTTCGACGAGCCGAACTACCAGGCCGGCGTGTACCGGGACGTGCTGCTGCGACGGTGGCGCAACACGCTGGGGCGCACCATGTGGGACTTCCCCGGCGGCCGGGCCGGTGGCAACCGGTACCTGGTGCTTGGCCTCGGCACGGGGCAGGCCGCCGACCTCGCCGTGCCGCCCGACCGGGACGTGCTGATCGCCTACGGGCCGCTGTTGTCCGACGACGGCGCCACCTGGCTGGGCACGGCGGCACTGGTCCGGGCGCCGGACCCGGACACGGCACGCGCCATCCTGACCCCGGACCGGTACGCCGACATCGAGGTGCACAACTGGCAGTTCGGCGGGCGGCGGTCATGACCCGAGGACGTCCAGGTAGTGATGGCTCAAAATCGCCGGGCAGGTCCTCGTCCGGGTTCCGCCGGCGGCCGGCGCCCTGCAGGTAGATCTCACGGCGGAGCGGTGCCCCGCGCAGCGCAAGCAGCACGCACAGCTCATACGGGATCCGCTCCGCCAGGCCGGTCTCGCCGTCGATCACGGTGTCCTGCCATGCCTGCTGCACCACGCCCTGGATCGGGACGGCCTCCCCGGCGGCGTGGGACCGCGGCTCAGTCGGGGCGTCGGTGTAGCGTCCCGTGACGCTGCCGGCGTCACGGGAGGGTACGCGCGCCGCCCCGCCCTGACGCCGACAGTGTCACCGCCGACTCCAGCAGCAGTGCGTGCACGAACGCCTGGGGCAGGTTGCCCCGCGACTGCCGCTGACCGATGTCGTACTCCTCGGTGTACAGGCCGGGCGAGCCGCACGCGGCACGGTTGCGTTCGAACCAGCGGGCCGCCCCGATCTCGTCTCCGCTCTGGTACGCAGCGAGTGCGGCGATCAGCCCACACAGCACGAAGGCACCCTCGGCGTCGCCGAGAGGCCGCTGGTCCTGATGGAAACGGTAGAGGTATCTGTCGCATTCGAGCTCGGCGTGTACGGCCGCGCGCGTGGCGGCGGTTCGCGGATCATCCGGCGCCAGGGCACCGCGGACGGCCGGAATGAGCAGGGCCGCGTCCACTCGTCGATCGTCGAAAGCGCGCTGCCAGTGGCCGGATGGGTGGAGTCCGTGCTGTGAGGTGTGGGCCAGGACGGTATCGGCGAGGGCGCTCCAGCGGGCGGCCTGCCTGGCCGGGGCGACGGCGGCCGCGGCCTTCAGACCGGCGACGCAGATCAGCTTGGAGTGCACCCACTGCCGCGGGGGCAACTCCCAGATTCCCGAGTCCGGCTCCCGCCATCGTTGCGCGATGGCGTCGACCGCGCTCTCCAGAGCGTGCCAGGAGTCGATGTCCAGCCGATCCCGGCGCGCGGCGGCGGCGAGGAGCAGCACCTCGCCGAACACGTCCAGCTGGAACTGCCTGGTCACCCAGTTACCCACCCTGACCGATGCCCCGGGTAGCCGGGCAGGAACGGCAGCATGCGCTCCTCAGGCACACGGCCGCCGCCGGTGGTGTAGGCGGGTGCGAGGTGAGGGCCGTCAGCCAGCAGCCGTGCGGTGACGAACGCGACCGCCGCGTCCAGCAGATCGTCGAGGCCGGCGGCCGCCGCCGCGTGGCCGGCATAACATTGATCGCGGATCCAGGCGTAGCGGTAGTCGTAGTTGCGAGCGGCCTCGGCGCGCTCGGGCAACGAAGTGGTGGCCGCGGCGACCATGCCGCCACCGGATCGACGGGCGCCCCCTCGAACGGCCGGCAGGCCAGCTCCAGGACAAGGTCGTGATGCCCTCCCTCGGGCACCCGCAGATCGACGCGTAGATTTCCCTCCGCCCCTCGGCGGGCATGCTCGGCACCTGTCCAGCGCAGATGGAGGTCGCCGGTGCGCCCACTCCACGTGCCCGCCTCGCGGTGCAGTTCACGCAGGGGCCGCCTGCCGAAACCCGCCCGTGGATCAAGAACCACCGCCACCTGGGCGGGACCGTCCACGGCCCGTATCCGGCGCAGCAGCACAGCACGCTCCGGATCGGCGGGGAAGGCGAGGGTCTCGCGGCACTCGACGATGCCGTGCGAGGTCACCCAACGGCTGTTCCAGATCAGCGAGCCGCCCTCGTAGCACCCACCCCACACGAACCGTGCGTCGGTGGGCGTGACGGCGTATACGCCGCGGCCACCGAGCAGGTTCGTGAACACGGCGTCGGAATCCCATCGCGGCATGCACAGCCAGCCGATGTCCCCCCTCGGGCCGATCAGGGCCCCGCGATACCCGTCAGCGAGGAAGGCGTACTGCCGCAGCACCTGCGGAGCAAAGCCTGTGGTGTCTCTGTTCACCGTGGAGACAGCCTCCCTTCTCGGCACGTCAGGGCCATACCTGCGAGAGCGCCCGCCTTCTCGGTCGCACACGCGAGAAGCCGGGATTGGCAGTGCCGTCTCCCTCTGGTCGGCACGATGACGTCTGCGGGGTGAGCGACCATGCCTTTGTTCGCATCCCCCCACTTTCACTCGCAGAGAAAAAAGTTCGTAATGATACAAAGAGGTGTGGCTCTCCAAGCTGGCAGGCGGGATCCCGCTACGGCGCCCCAGACGATCAGCCCCGACCGCAGGTGGCCGCCGGGACGGATCTCATAGCTATACGTGCCCGTACCCATTTCACGGCGCACTCCCCTTTCGAGAGCAGCTCAGGGCGGCGCGACAGCCGTCGATCTCCTTCGAAAGGTCGTGACGGGTGGTGAGCCAGGTCAAGGTCAGAGCGTTGATAACGCTCCTGCCACCCGAAAGCGGACGCCGTCGGACAGCATCGCCTCGATCCGGACGTGATCGTGGAACCATTCGAGGTAACGCAGGTTGGGGATGGCCGCGGCGACCGCCAGATGCTGGCGGGGCTCGCAGTGGCCGGAGACCTCCAGGCCGTGCGCCGCGGCCACGCCCGCCGCTCGCAGGAACCCGGCGATACCACCGCAGCGGGTGACGTCGATCTGCCGGCAGTCGGCGAAGGGAGCCATCTGCTCGAAGTAGACGAGGTCGTAGCCGTACTCACCTGCCGCCACGCCGGCACACACCGCGGCGACTTCGATACAGGCCCTGGGGGCCCGCACCGGCATCGCCTCCTACCCGTCCCACCGGCACCCGGCGGTCAGCGGATCCCGCCCAGGCGCGCCTGCTCCGCCTCCCGGCGCACGGGGTCCGGTGGCGGCCGCAACAGCACCTCGGCGAGGAGTTCGGCCAGATGGACCGGTTTCGCGTGGGTGCCGGACTCGATCTGGGTACGGCAGGAGAAGCCGTCGGCGAGAATCCTGGTCCCCTCGTCCGCCGCCCGCACGGCGGGCCACAGCCCCAGCTCGGCCACCCCGGCCGAGATCTCGTGGTGGCCGCGCTCGAAGCCGAAGTTGCCCGCCAGCCCGCAGCAGCCCACGTCCAGCACCTCGACCTGGACCCCGGCGCGCTCCAGCAGCCTGGCGTCGGCGTCGAAGCCCCAGATGGCGTGCTGGTGACAGTGCGGCTGGGCGAGCGCGCGCACCCCCGTGCCCGGCGGCGGGGCGACCGGCACCCGGTCGAGCAGCATCTCCGACAGCGACCTGGTCTGGCGGCCGAGCAGTTCCACGTCGGGGTCGCCGGACAGCAGCTCGGGCGCGTCGGAGCGCAGGACGGCGGCGCAGCTCGGCTCCAGTCCGACGACCGGCACACCCCGCCGCAGCCGGGGAGCCAGCGCCGCCGCAGTCCGGCGCAGCACGCGCCTGGCGGTCGCGAGCTGGCCGGTGGAGATCCAGGTGAGCCCGCAGCACAACGGCACCGGCGGCACCTCGACCCGGTAGCCGTGCGCCTCCAGCAGGTGCGTCGCCGCCACGGCCGCGCCGGGGCGGAAGTTGTTGGTGAAGGTGTCCGGCCACAGCACGACCGGGTCGCCCTCGGCCAGCGGCCGGTCGCGAAACCAGTCGGTGAAGCGCTCGGTGGCGAAGCGCGGCAGCTCGCGGTGCCGATCTACGCCCCCGGCCAGCCGGACCAGCCCGCTCAGGCCCGGCGTGTGGGTGAGCGCGTTGACCGCTCCGGGCGCGAGGGAGGCGATCCTGGCCCACAGGGGCAGCCAGCCCATCGAGTAGTGCGCGGCCGGCCGTGGCCGCCACCGGTAGTGGTGGGAGAGGAACTCGGCCTTGTAGGTGGCCATGTCCACATGCACCGGGCACTCACCGCGGCAGCCCTTGCAGGACAGACACAGGTCGAGCGCCTCGTACACCGCCCTGGAGCGCCAGCCGCCGGTGACGGTCTCGCCGCGCATCATCTCCATCAGGATGCGGGCCCGGCCCCGGGTGCTGTGCCGTTCCTCCCGGGTGACCCGATAACTGGGGCACATCACCCCGCCGGAGCCGGAGCGGCACTTGCCGACGCCGACACAGCGGGCGGCGGCGTGGGTGAACCGGTGCTGGTCGTCCGGGTAGTCGAAGTACGTCTTCGGCTCGGCGGGGTGGTAGTCCAGGTGGTCGAGGTTCTCGTCCAGCCGGTACGGGTTGACGATCTTGCCCGGGTTCATCCGCCCCCCGGGGTCCCAGATCCGCTTGAAGACACCGAACAGCCCGACGACCTCGGGGCCGAACATGATCGGCAGCAGCTCGCCCCGGGACTGCCCGTCGCCGTGCTCGCCAGACAGCGACCCGCCGTAGGAGGCGACCAGGCGCGCGGCCTCCTGGACGAACCGGCGGTACTTCGCCACCCCCTCGGGGTCGTCCAGGTCGAACGGCGTCCGGGTGTGCACACACCCCTGCCCGAAATGCCCGTAGAGAGAGCAGTTGTGGTAGTCAAAGCGGTTCAGCAGCGCCTGGAAGTCGCGCAGGTAGTCGCCGAGCCGCTCCGGCGGGACGGCCGCGTCCTCCCAGCCCTCGTGGGTGTCGGGGTTGTCCGGCGGGTAGGCGGTCACGCCCAGCCCGGCCTCGCGGACCTTCCACACCCGCTCCTCCTCGGCAGGGTCGTCCAGATAGGTGGTGTGCGCGCCCGCGGCCTTCCTGAGCAGCTTCCTGGCCCGCTCGGCGGCCTCCTCGTGGGTGTCGCCACCGAACCGCACCATCAGCCAGCCCGACCCCTCGGGCAGCCTGTCCAGCACGTCTCGCCCGGCGGCGTGCTCGACCCTGGCCAGGTCCATCAGCTCGTGGTCGAGCCCCTCCAGCGCCAGCGGCCGGTGCCTCACGATCCCTGGCACCATGTCGCCCGCCGTGGCGATGTCGGGGTAGCCCAGCACCGCCAGCGACTGGAACCGCGGCACCGCAACCAGCCTGATCTCCGCGTGCAGCACCGTGACCAGCGTCGACTCGCTGCCCACCAGCGCGCGGGCCACGTTGAAGCCGTTCTCCGGCAGCAGCGCGTCCAGGTTGTAGCCCGAGACGCGGCGCGGGATGTTCGGATAGCGGGTCCGGATCAGCGCGAGGTTCTCGTCGCGCAGCCTGCGCATCGCCCGGTAGATCTCCGCCCGGCGCCCGCCCAGCGTGAGGATGCGCCCGTACTCCTCCTCGGAGGTCTCCCCCACCCACATCCGCAGGCCGTTGTAGGTGAGCACCTCCAGCCGGATCACCGAGTCGGCCATCTTCCCGTACGCCTGCGCCGAGGCGCCGCACGAGTTGTTGCCGATCATCCCGCCGATGGTGCAGGTGTCGTGGGTGGCGGGCTTGGGGCCGACCATCAGGCGCCGGTCCGCCAGTTCGGCGTTGAGGTCGTCCAGGCAGGCGCCGGGCTCGACCAGCGCCCGCTCGCCGTCCACCGACAGCAGCCGCGTGCAGTACTTCGACCAGTCGATCACCACGCCCTCGTTGCAGCACTGCCCGGCCAGGCTGGTGCCCCCGCCCCGGGAGTACACCGGCGCCCGGTGCTCATGGCAGACGCGCACGGCCTCGGCCCCGGCCTCCACGGTGTGGGGCACCACGACCACGGACGGAGTCTGCCGGTAGTTCGAGGAATCGTGGGCGTAGGCGGCCAGCGACCCTTCGTCGCACCGCACCTCTCCGTCCACCTGAGCACTAAGATCGCGATAAAGCGACACATATAGTTATGTGCCCGGCATATCACCAAGCTGGATAAAAGAAGGTAACTTTCCGCCGTGGAGTTCTCCCGGTCCCGGCCGGGACCGGGACACGCCCGCGGGCCGGTCACCTGCCGCCATCGTCGCGGTGCGGCAGGAACTCCTGCATCTTGGTTCTGATCCCCTCCCGCAGGACGCCCCAGCGGTTCTCGTCACCCCGCAGGAACGCCTCGGCGGAGTCCTTCACCTGCTCAAAGGTCGCGTGCGGCGGGATCGGCGGCACGTCCGGGTCGACGTACACGTCCAGGAGCACGGGCCGGTCGGCGCTCAGCGCCCGCTCCCAGGCCGGTGCGACCTGCTCGGGGCTGTCGACGGTGAGGGCGCCCATACCCAGGCTCATGGCGAAGGCGACGTAGTCCACGTCCGGCAGGGTCTGCGACTGCGGGAACTTGGGCGCGCCCTGCATGGCGCGCATCTCCCAGGTGACCTGGTTGAGGTCGTTGTTGTGCAGCACCGCGACGATCAGCCGCGGGTCGGTCCACTCCCACCAGTAGTGCTTGACGGTGATCAGCTCGGCCAGGCCGTTCATCTGCATCGCCCCGTCACCGGCGAACACGATCACCGGACGGTCCGGGTGGGCGAACTTGGCGCCGATCCCGTATGGCACGCCCGGCCCTCTCGACCCCCCACTCACGCAGGCGCTCCAGCACATAGTCGGCAACGGTCGTCGAAGCCATCGGTCATTCCCCCTCAGACGGTCAAACGACCGCTCTCACCTTGGGATATACCCCCCCACCCCGGCCGGCCAGCAACCGGGTTACCGGCCGGTTCCAGCTCGACGTCTTCGGCGAGGCGCTGCTGCTGTCCGCCGCGGCCCAGTGGGCGGACTGGCTGCTCGCCGAGGCCGTCCGCGCGGGCGCGCCGCGCGCTGGGACGAGCCCGAGGCGGGCATCTGGGAGACCGACAACCGGCGCTGCACGCACTCCCGGCTGATCTGCGTGGCCAGGCCGCGCGCCTTCACGGCCCACCGCTCGGGTCCGTACGACCAGCCCCAAAATAGCTGTGGACTGTGGGTAGTCGGCGTTCAAATGGTGAGAAGAGGATCATTGGCGTTGGGCGGGTGCGGTTGAGGGTCGGTGCGTTTACGGTGGAGGGTATTCCCGCAAAGCGCCCGAATCCGAAGAAGGACAAGTCCGCTCGCAGGCGGCGGCCGGACCGGGCCCGCGTCAGGGGCGGGCCCGACGGCCCGCTTGGACATGGAACGTGTGGCCGGAACACACAGTTGGTCGGCAGGGAAAAGGGTTGAGCGGGACGACGCTCGGGCTGATACTCTCCGGGAGTCCGTGACACACGCGAGGAGGTGAGACCCATTAACGCTGTATCCATTGGGTGCTCCCCATCTTCTTCACGGTTGGGCGATTGACGTAGGTGTCGCCGGGAGCGCCCTGACAAGGCAATCCCGAAAGGCAACAACCTATGCATTTCACTGCGGAGACATCGTCGAACGGTGTCGTCGAACGCAATTTCACTCTGGGTGAGGTCACCGGCCTCCTCTGGTCGCCCGCATCCGGCTCCGATCGCGCGCCCCTGGTGCTGATGGGTCACGGTGGCGGCCAGCATAAGAAAGCACCGGGAATCCTGGGCCGTGCACACCGCTTCGTGACCGGCTGCGGTTTCAACGTCGCCGCCATCGACGCGCCCGGACACGGCGACCGGCCGCGACCGGCCGCGGACGAGCAGCAGATCGCCGCCCTACGGCAGGCTCAGGCGGCGGGCGAGCCGATCGGCCCGATCATCGTCCGTTACCACACCGGACTGGCGGCGCGTGCTGTGCCGGAATGGCAGGCGACCCTGGACGCCCTCCAGGAACTGCCGGAGATCGGCGCCGAAGGGCCGATCGGCTTCTGGGGCATCATGCAGGGCACCGGGATCGGGGTGCCGTTGACGGCGGTCGAACCCAGGATCACCGCGGCGGTCTTCGGTTGTCTTGGGCATGAATCCCTGACCGAGGCGGCGGCACAGATCACCGTCCCGATCGAATTCCTGCTCCAGTGGGACGACGAGCACGTCGAACGCCAATCCGGTCTCGCGTTGTTCGACGCCTTCGCCTCGAAGGAAAAGACGTTGCACGCCAACGCGGGCGGGCATGGCGACGTCCCCAGATTCGAAGCCGACAGCGCGACCCGGTTCTTCGCCCGACACCTCGGCCGGGCCGGCACGTCACCGGCCTGACGTGACGGGGGTATCGACGTCCGGCGCACCAGCCGGTCGCCGATACCGCTGTCACATTTCGTCAGAGCGTCCGGCAATCCATAGCCGCACGATCCGGAACACGTCGAGAAGGTCCTCAACCTTCTCGACGTACAGACCCTGATCGGCGTGACGGCTCTCGAGCAGATCGGCACCGTTCGCGAGCCGTCACGCCCAGGGAGGGCACCGCCCCAGTCAGCGGTTGACGCGTCGGGCGGCCGGATCGGTGTCGGCCTGGAAATTCAGGAAACCTTCGTCGGACACCCGGGCATGCTTTGCGAGGCTGCGCACCGAGGTGTGGCCGGACAGTTTCATTAACACCGGTGTCGATCAGCTCCTCCAACTTGGCGATCGTCTCCGCCGACAACCGCCCCGCCGTGGTGGTGGTGAACTGCCGCTCGAACATCGCCTCGGCCGTGCCCAGCAGCCGTTCGACCTGCCCCGGCGTCGGCGGCTCGATCTTGTCCTCCCGGCAGCGCGTCAACAGCGCTGCCCGCAGCCGGTCCCGGGACACCTCCTCCTTGCAGATGTCGGACGCCAGCCACACGATCAGCTTGTCCTCATCGCCCACCGTGATGGTCCGGAACCGGTAGAAGTCACGGATCTGCTTGCGGTGGTGCTCGATCGTGCTGCCCGACCACGCGTACTGCGCGAACAGGCCGGGATCCACCTTCACCTGCCCGGCCACGAAGTCCACCGCGGCCTTCGGCACGTCCTCCCGCCGCGGGGACCGGGCCTCCAGCTCGAAAAACTTCAGCATCAAGCTAAAGCCCAGCCGGGTCGCACCCGGCTTGTTCCCCACCAGCTCGAACTCGGCCTCATCCAGCGTCCAGCACTCGATGAGGTCTTCCAGGTCCCACGATGGCTGTGCGGTGATTGCCCCACACTGATCGCGACGCCGCGTATCCCACCTGTGCGTCGACCCCATTGACGAGGTAGATGTTGAGTTTGACGACATACTCGGGACCGGTACCCGCGGCAGCAAGCACAGTCAGCACGTTTCGCATTGCCTGAGTGGTTTGTGCCTCAATACCGTCGAGCAGGTTTCCAGTGCTATCGGTGCCGAGCTGGCCACCAACATAGAGCGTCCGGGCAGCGGGTGCGATCACGCCCTGCGTGAAGGCAGGGTTGCTGTGGAGTTCTTCAGGGTCGAGGTGTGTCGTCTTTGTGGTCATGAGTCTTCCTTAGAGGTGCCGGGTTTCGTGTGCAGGTAGAGGTCACGCAGCAGGCAGACCTCGGACAGGTGGTGGATCAGCTCGCGGTGGATGTGCAGCACCAGATCGGCCATGGGCGACTCGGGGAAGGGCTCCTTCGCGCCGAGTGGGACCCGGAGCCCGGCCTCGCCGAGGCCGCGCACCCCGGCCAGCCAGACGTCGAGCTGGGCCTCGAGCTGGTCGAGCGCGGTGGCCGCGCTGTCGGCGTATTCCCAGGTCTCGTACGAGGCCGCCGGTGCGCCGAAGTGCGCCGCGTTGCGCGCGGCGAGCACGCCGACGATGACGTGACCGAGTCGCCAGGCGATCGTGGTGAAGGCCGCGGGGACTGGCGCGGGGAAGGCGTAGTCCATCGTGAAGTCCCCGGCACCGAGCTGCACGGGCGCCGTCGAGCTGCCGCGCAGCCGCACGCTCCAGGCGTCCGGCACCGGCGACCAGAAGTACTCGTCGTCGGTGAGGCCGTCGAGCCGGGCTCGGAGCTGATGGTTCCAGTGAAACTCCCACTGCTCGCGCAGCGTCCGGTTCCAGTCGAGTTCGTCTGCATCCATGGAGCCACCCTGACACCCCTAGCGGACAGAATCGGTCCGCTATCTGGCAGGGTGGGCGACATGGACGTGGCAAGCGGCGACGAGCGGGGTACGACGGAGCGGGTGCTCACCCTGCTCGGGCTGCTGCAGCAGCGCCAGGCCTGGACCGGCCCCGAGCTCGCCGACCGGCTCGGGGTCACGCCGCGCACGGTACGGCGTGATATCGAGCGGCTGCGCAGGCTCGGCTATCCGGTGCATGCCAGCCAGGGTGTCGGCGGCGGCTACCGGCTCGGCCCGGGGCAGGACCTGCCGCCGCTGCTTCTCGACGACGAGGAGGCGATCGCCACCGTGGTCTCGCTGCTCGCCGGCGCGGGTGGCGCGGTCGCCGACGTCGGCGACGCCGCACTCCGGGCGCTGACCAAGCTCGATCAGGTGCTGCCCGCCCGGTTGCGGCACGAGGTGCGCGCGCTCTCCGGCTCGGTGGAGTCCTTCGGCGCAGGCCGCACGCCGGTCGACCCCGAGGTGCTCATGACGCTGGCCAGAGCCTGCCGCGATGAGGTCGAGGCCGGCTTCGACTACCCGTCTGGGAGCGAGGTGCGACGGCGACGGGTCGAGCCCTACCGCCTGGTCGCCTCCGACCGGCGCTGGTACCTCCTCGCCTACGACCTCGATCGCGACGACTGGCGCAGCTTCCGCCTCGATCGGATGACCGATTTGTCTGCACGGACCTGGCGCTTCCGTCCGCGCTCGGCGCCCGACGCGGCGACGTACGTGCAGGAGGGTGTGGCGAGTCGGGTCTACCCTCACCAGGCACGCTTCCTCGTGCACGCGTCGGCCGACACGGTGCGCGCGCAGATTCCGGCGTCGGCGGCCGTCGTACGACGGCGAGGGAGCGAGCTCTGTGAGGTGCTCAGTGGCGCCGGCAGCCTCGACTTCGTGCTCATGCACGTGCTCCTGCTGGGGCACGACTTCAAGGTACTCGACCCTCCGGAGCTTGGGAGGCGCTGTCGCGCGCTGGCGGAGAGACTGCTGTCGGCCGGTGCAACGATCTCACCGGTGCTGGACATGGAGGGGTCATGAACCGCGACCACACCAGCGCCGAGGAGCGCTTACGCTGCCTCTATGCCGAGCACGTCGACCCGATCCTCGGCTTCGCCATGCGCCGGGCCCGGGTCGATCGCGTCCAGTGCCGGCCCGGGGACCGCGCCCATGACGACGATCGCGACCGGGAGCGGGACGAGGAAGAGCAGTTCGCGTGGACGGGCGTCGTCGACGGTGTCCGCGACCGCCGCCGGGGTGAGCCCGGTGAACATCCGCTGGTACGTCCACAGCACGTACAGCGCCGAGAGGACCAGGGCGCTGACCGCCACTCGTCCACAGCACCAGGGCGTTCAGCACCAGCCCGAGCGAGCCGAGCTGGTCCTCCATCCCGTCCCGGTACGCCTGGTGGATGGTGCCGCGCTTGCCGTGGCACACGTCCCGGGCCAGCTTGTGCCGCGACTCCTGCGCCGTGATCCGCAGCAGGTCGTAGGCCCGGACCTGGTTGGTGACCAGCGAG
This sequence comes from Streptosporangium sp. NPDC087985, assembly GCF_044741965.1. NCBI lineage: Bacteria > Bacillati > Actinomycetota > Actinomycetes > Streptosporangiales > Streptosporangiaceae > Streptosporangium > Streptosporangium sp. NPDC087985. The sequence continues at coordinate 138,828 of NZ_JBIUTQ010000012.1, read as the reverse complement.
CCGGCCACCCGCAGCATGTCCGGCCAGTGCGTGATCACCCTGTTCAGGTTCACCCGGTTCCGCGCGAGCGCCTCCAACGGCCCGCAGGAACAGCCCCACATAGCGGACCGTGCACATCTGGAGGACGAAGCCCAGCTGATGGTGCTTCGTACGCCGCAGCGCGATCAGATCCCGGTCGACGTCGTCCAGGAAGAAGAACCGCTCCAGCTCGGGCCTCGTCGGCTCCTCGGCGAACTTTCCGTACGCCTCAGCCTGCTCATCAGTTAAGAATTCCACCGGCACGGCAGGACCGTAGCCGCCCCTCACCAGCGATCGAGGATCTTCCGCCGAACCCCCACACGGCACCCGATCACTGTGCTAGGCGATCAAGATCAATCTTGCCGATAACCGCTGTACCGATGTTCCCCAAGGTCGGAGTCATCACGCTGTTCGACCGGGGGGTCTTCGGCGGTCATTCCGAGGGATGAGCGAGGACGAGCACCATGACATCGAGCAATCGCTGCCAGTCGCGTTCGGTTAGGTCGCGCTTGAGTGCGTGCGCGACCGCTGCCAGCACATCCAGTAGTTGCCCGCGAACACTCTGAAGATCTTCTTCGAGCAGACCGGCCAGCCTGCTCACCTCTCGGCGAAAATGCCGGGTCTGAGAGAAGCCGATGAGTGAAGGCGACGGGGTCGGAGCGGCGGAATCACCGTCCGGGTCGGCGAGGGTGACGGCCAGGCGGGTGCCGAGCGCGTCGGCGAGCCGGTCGAGGGCGGAGAGGGTGGGGTTGGCGCGGCCGTTCTCCAGGTTGGCTATATAGGGCACCGACAACCCCGCGTCGGCGGCGACCGAGGCGACAGTGCGGCCCAGCGTCGCACGGCGGGATCGCAGGCGTTGACCCAGTTCGATGTGATCCATACTCATATCTTGACAGAATAATTTGAGTCCGCTTCTCTCTTGAGAGAATACTTCGGAGGGGCGGCCATGCTGTAGGTGTTGCGGGTGCGGGACTTTCGGCTGCTCTGGGCGGCCCGGCTGATCGCCACATTCGGCACCGGCCTCCTGGTGGTTGCGATCCCTGCTCACGTCTACGCCGTGACCGGTTCGGTGCTCGCCACCGGGCTCACCCTGGTGGCCGAATACCTTCCCGTTCTCTTGCTGGGGCCGTTCGCCGGCGTGCTGGCCGATCGGTGGGATCGCCGCCGGTTGATGTTCGCTACCGACATCGCGCATGCGATGGTCATCTCGCTGGTGTTTTTCGCGCGCACTCCCGACACTGTCTGGCTCGTCTACCTGGCGGTGCTTGGAGAGGGCGCCGCAGCCGTGCTGTTCCGTCCGGCAGCCCAGGCGCACACGCCAGCCATCGTGGGCACGGGCCCGCTACTGACCAGCGCGAATGCGCTGAACGCATTCACCACTGGCGTTATCGGGCTGGGTGCTGCCCCATTGGGTGGTCTGCTGTTCGCAGTTGTCGGCATCGACACCGTCATTGGAGTCGGGCTCGTCAGCTATCTCGTGTCGGCCCTGGCGATCGCATTCACTCGGCCGCGGCCGCGTGACCGGGATTTCTCCCGGCGGGTGCTCCCCGACCTCAAGGAGGGGCTGGGCTACATCCGACAGGCCCCAGCCACCCGCGCCCTGCTCGTCACGAGCGGTGTTTACCTCCTGGCGAACGCCGCACTCACATCCTTGTTGGTGCCATTCGGGGTGACCCAACTAGGCGGCAGCACCCAAGTCGGATACCTGCTCTCAGCGCTGAGTATCGGTTTCCTCCTGGGAGCCCCGATCAGCCACAGGATCGTCGACCGCCTCCCGGTCAAGACGACTGTCGCAGCCGCCCAGGGCCTCGTCGCCGGCGCGTTCGTCCTGATGTTCAATGCCTCTTCGATGCCCGTCACGCTGATCGCGGCGGCCCTGGCCGGGATCCCTGGCGTCACGGTGCTCATCGCCCTGCAGACCTGGCTCCAGCGGACCACTCCTGAGGCACTTCTCGGACGCGTGGGCGCCGTGTTCCTCACCGCCGAGGCTGCCGCGACGATGGTTGGCGCGTTCGTCGGCCCCACCCTCGGCGAGCTGATCGGTCTTCCTCCCGCCCTCAACGCAGCCTGCATGATCACACTCCTGGCCTCCGCCCTAACTTTCTGGCTGGTGCCAAATCCTGCTGAAGATCGACTGTCTGACGATCGTGCGGAGCTGACCACGCAAAGCACGGACGAGCGACTCGCCCAATGATCACTGAGACGCTCCGTTCCGCCGGCTTATATTCGATCTGAACCACGCTGACTCAAGGTGCTCCGACGGATCCCGGCGCGGACTGAAAACTGATGGAATGCCTCAGTTTGAGTGGCAAACCGACTTGGCAAAGCTTGCCTCTCAAACTGAGGCATCGCAGGTCAGGGCTTCTGGCTCTGCCCAGATCGCCGTCACGATCTCCGCCGATCCCAACCTCGGTCGGCCCTGCTGTGATCTTGTACGAAATCGATCGGATCGGAGACCACACCGAGGTGGCGAGCGACCTGGGCTGGATGGGTGAGTTGCGGGTAGTGTCCGGCCTCGGCGATCTCGGTCACCGGGTGGTCGACGTCTACAGTCAGCGGGTCGGCCGAGCCGACGATGATCTCGACCGGAACGCTCACCCTCTCCAGCAGTGACCGTGACGTCTCGCGCTCGGCGAAGGCCGAGCGCATCGCCGAGATCACGCGGCGCGCGACCCCGGGGCGGCGCAGGTCCGCTGCAGCGCTCGCCACCGATGGCCCCTCGGGGAGGCCGAGCGTGGCGGCGAGTCGCGCGGCGGACATGCGGCGCAGCATGGGTATGGCCAGGGTTGAGCGGGTGAGCCGGGGGCTTGGTGCCTGCAAGAATGCAGGGGCGATGAGGACGAGTTTGCTGATGCGTTCCGGATGCTGGATGGCGAATTGGAGCGCGGGCCCGCAGGCCAGCGAGTGCGCGACCAGCACGGGGCGGGTCCGTACCAGGCCCATCAGGTCGGCGAGCCATGCGGCCATCGGCTGGGTGATGGAGGCCGAGCGTCCCAGGCCGGGCAGGTCAGAGGTCGCGGAAGCCGTACGGGCGCAGCCACGGCGGCGGCGTGGCGCCGAAGCGGGTGGACACCAGGTCGTCGGCCCAGGCGCGCAGGGCGTCGGCGGCCGGGGGCATTTCCAGGCCGGCCGTTTCGGCGAAGGCGCGGGCGGCGGCCGTTGGGTAGCGGTCGGTCGACAGGAACGACAGCGTTTCGGGGTCGGCGCCGGTGAGCTTCCGCGGCAGGCGGCGCACCAGGCCGACAGGGATGGTACGGCGAGGCGCCCGTACGCCCATGTGCCCGGCGATCGTGCCGACCAATTCAGGCAGGAGCGGTGTCGTGTCGTCGAGCACCCAGTAGTCCATGCCCGCGGGCGAGGCGGGGATCTCCGCCAGAAACCGCGAGAAGTAGTCGATCGTCACGATCGGCACGAAGACGTCGGCGCCGCCGGGGAGTGCGGGTAGCCGCCCGTTCCACAGGTCCTCGACCAGAGCGGCCAGACCGATGTACTGGCCGGGGCCGATCACCGTGCTGGGATTGGCGATGCTCAGCGGGACCCCCAGTTCGCGGGCCCTGGCGCGCACCGCGAGATCGGCCTCGGCTTTCGACGCCTCGTATGCGCCCAGCCTGGCGTAGTCGGGATGAACGCCGCTCACCCGGTACCCACTGATGTGCACGAGCCGCCGCAATTCAGGCAGCGTGGCGGCCCATTCCAGCACGTTGAGCGCCCCGGTCACGTTGCCCGTCCGTGCCTCCTCTATGCCGAGGCCGAACGCGAAGCGCCCCGCGGGGTTGTAGACGTCGCGTACCTGGGGCAGCCCTGCGAGCGGTCGGGTGATGTCAGCAGTGACGACGGTCAGCCCGCTGGTGTTGACGTCCTGTGAGGTCAGCCAGGGGGTGAGGGTGTCGTTCCGTACGGCTGCCGCCACCTGCTGTCCCCTGCCCAGTAGTTCGGCAACGAGAGAACGGCCGATGAATCCGGTCGCGCCGAAGACGATCGCGTCCATGAGACTCCAAATAGATCGGTCTACATATTTTTGAGGCAGCAGAGAGCGTCCGCCTCCTTCGGCGGGCCCGTGTCAGCGAAGCAGAGTGGCGACCTGTCCGCTGACGCGATCCAGTGACTCCCTGCTGCGGTGCGCCTTGGACAGCAGGAGCGCCCCCTCAATCAGGGCCAGGATCGTGACCGCGAGGTCGTCAGCGTCCTGGCGCCCCGCGAGCCGCGTACGCAGGGCGTTCGTCCATGAGGTGTAGACCTCCGCGCAGGTTTGCTGCAGCGGGTCGCTGACGGCGGCCATCTCGAGCGCCACGGTGGCCACCGGGCACCCCTTGCGCCAGCCGGACTCCTCCAGTCGATCGCCCAGGTGTCGCAGCACTCCTTCGACGAACTCCGCCACGGACGCGCTGGACGCGGCCAGGTCCTCGACGGCGGTGCCGATCTCTTGGCCCGCACGCCGTATCGACTCACCAACGATCTGGTCCTTGCCGTCGGGGAAGTGGAAATAGAGCGAGCCGCGTGGCGCACCGCTGGCCGCGATCACCTGATTGAGCCCAGCGCTGAAGTATCCCCCGGCCTCGATCAGTTCCTGAGCCGCGTCCAGGATCCGGACCCGCGTCTCTGCCCCTTTTTGTCCCATGATGCAAAAATAGACCGATCTATATATTTTTGGCAACCTCTCCTCGTGTGACTCACGCCAACGGACACCACCCGTCGCATCGAGACAGCGCCTCCATCGCGCCGGTTGGTGGCGATGTTCGCCGCCCTTGCCATAGAAGATGACGCTGTTGGCGCCGTTGGAGGACTCCACCACGTTGAGTCCTTCTCGTCAGGCAGGGACCTCAGCTGTCACCAGGAACAATAAGGCCGTGGCCAGGAACGGCCGGGAGCCGACGCCTTCGATCCACTCCTCGACGTCGAGATAGCCGACGTCGATGGCTCGGGCCACGTTGCGGCGCAGCCCGAAGAGCTGATCAGCTGGTTGGGACAAGGCCGTCGGCGACGAGGCCGGCCAGGACCGCTTCGCCCAGCGCGTGGACCGCGGACTGCGGGCGGACCATCACCGTGAACTCCTTGATCAGGCCGGTCTCGTTGAGCTGGAGGAGGTCGATGCCATGGATCTGCTTGCCGTGCACGGTGGCTCGGAACAGCAGGATGACCGATGGGGCTTCGGTGCCGTCGGTGCTGGTCTGGGCGGTGCCGTCGAAATGCCCGATGTAGCGGAAGTCTTCGAAAGTGCGCAGCAGGACGCCGAAGAGGCCCAGGACCATGGGCTTGCCCTCGAAGGGGGTGAATTTCACCGGGCTGTACAAGCGGATGTCGTCGGTGAACAGGTCGCTCAGGGCGGCGAGATCGCGATGTTCGGCGGCGGCCCGAAAGCGGTCTGCGGTAGTCATGACTACACCCCTATAGTCAATAAAGTGATTAGTCATTTAATTGAGTATCATGGCAAGGGTTCGCTTGGAAAGAGGGAGGAGGGGCGTCTCGATGGCGATGCGGCACGCCGTGCTGGCGGCACTGCTGGACGAGGAGCTCAGCGGATACCAGCTGGCCAAGGCTTTCGACATGGGCGTGGCGAACTTCTGGCACGCCCTGCCTCAGCAGCTGTACGCGGAGCTGGCCAAGCTGGAGAAGGAGAGGCTGGTCACCGGCCGGGAGGTGGTCCAGGACACCCGGCCCAACAAGCGTCTTTTCAAGGTCACCGAGGCCGGTCTGGCCGAGTTGGAACGGTTCGCGGCAGCCGTCAACAAGCCCTCCTTCATCCGTGACGACCTTCTTGTCAAGGTCCAGGCCGCCGACCACGTCGACGCCGATCAGGTGATCGCACAGCTCACCGAGCGAGCCGCCTTCGCCGACGCAAAGATCGAACTGTTCAGCGGGCTGTTGCGGCAGATGCGCGGCGACAGGAGCGAGGAGGAGTTCCTGCGCCACGGTGAACGGGTCGGCCCCTACCTGACCTGTCTGCGCGGCCTCGCCTTCGAGCAGGGCAACCGGGACTGGTGCCGCCGGAGCGCGGCGGTCCTGCGGGAAAGGCGGACGGCTCATGCCCAGCGGTGAGTACCTGCGCTACGTCGCCTTGGGTGACAGCCAGACCGAGGGGCTCGGTGACGGCGACGACATCACCGGCCTGCGTGGATGGGCTGACCGGCTCGCCGGGCAGCTCGCGGTGGGCAGCCCCGGTCTCCAGTACGCCAATCTGGCCGTACGCGGACGCCTCGCCGCCCAGGTCCATGCCGAACAACTCGGCCCCGCACTCGCCCTGCGCCCCGACCTGGCCACCGTCGTCGCCGGAGTCAACGACCTGATCCGACCCCGGTTCGACGCCAACGAGGTGGCCGGCCATCTGGAGGCGATGTTCGCCGAGCTCACCGCGCAAGGCACCCACGTGGCAACCCTCACCTTTCCCGACATCGCAAGGATCACCCCACTTGCCCGCCCGATCAGCTCCCGCGTCGCCGCCCTCAACCACCGCATCCGCGCCGCGGCCCTCCGCCACGGGGTCATCGTCGCGGAAACCTCTCACCACCCGGTGGTCACCGATCCGCGGCTGTGGAGCCAGGACCGGCTCCACGCCAGTCCACTCGGGCATGAACGGATCGCCGCCGCCGTCGCCCACGCACTTCACCTTCCAGGCAGCAGCGACTCCTGGACCCACCCACTCTCTTCGCCAGTGGTCACTCCCTCCGGCTGGCGCGCTGCGGTCACCGAACTGCGCTGGGCCGCCGCCTTCCTCGGCCCCTGGCTCGGCAGACGCCTGCGAGGCCGCTCCTCCGGCGACGGACGCACAGCCAAACGCCCGCATCTCCTTCCCGTCCAGGCTCTCCCCATGGGAAGCGAAACGGACCCACCCGGCAAACGCTCTGCCGACAGTCCACAACTCTCATAAATGACCAGTTCTGCGGCGAACGTGGGGCGCCGTTCGCTGATTCTCACTGTTTCTGGGTGAGGGCCGGCGAGCTGCCGCGTTGCCGGGTTCCCGTTTCACCGGTGCGCGCCCGGCGTGGACACCGGGTCTTGACGGAGCCTCAGTAATAGTGGCTCATGAGCTCGGTGGCCCAGGTCGGCTGGGTGACCGGATGACGGGGGGCGAACTCGACCAGGTACGGCTTGATATCCAGGATTGGTGAGCGTCAGCTTCTCGATCGTGAACGACCGAGCTTGCAGCTCCTCGCCGTCGATGGATTCGACGGTTCAGGCCGCGTCGCCGGCAGCGTGACTCACTGCCCAGCCCGCCACACCGCGCGCGGCGATGTTGCGGGCCGCGTTGACGTCGGCGTGCTCAGCGAAGCCGCACGACGTGCAGATGAATATCGCCTGGCCAGGCCGGCTCCTCTTGTCCACATGCCCGCACACCGAACACTCCTGCGAGGTGTAGGCCGGATCCACGTGGACGACGGCGACCCCGGCGCGGGCCGCCCTGTAGGCGATGAAACCTCCCAACCGGCGAAAGCTCCATGCGTGCAGCGTGACCCGCTGGGGCTTGCGGAGCCGTACCCGCTCACGGATGCCCTGGAGGTCTTCCAGGGCGATGCCGCGTCCGGTGCGTTCTGCCTCGGTCACGATGCGTTTGGCGATGGTGTGGTTGACGTCGGCGGCGAAGCGCGCCTCGGCGCGGCGGCGCTTCTTGAGCAGCCGCTTGGCGGACTTGGTGGCCTTGGCCTGCAGGCGGCGGCGCAGCTCGCGGTGACGGTGACGGACCGCGTTCAGGCCCTTGCCGCTGTGGTGAGCGCCGTCGCTGGTGGTCGCGAGGTTGGCGATCCCCAGGTCCACACCGAGAAAGCCGTCCGGGACGGCGACCGGCCGGTCAGGGACCTCGCAGGTGGCGATCAGGAACCACGTGCCGTCCCGGCAGACCAGGTCGGATTCGCCCTTGCGGTACAGGGCGAGCGTGGTGAGCTGTTGGGCGGACCCGGTGAACGCCACGTTGCGCAGCCTGCCCGCTGTCGTCCAGATCGATACCGTGCGGGCGTCGATCCGCCATGACAGGCACCGGTCGTCGAACGGTTGGGCGGCCTCGGCGCGGAAGGCGATCGGTGCCGTTGAGCAGCAGCACCAGCGCGGTGAACAACGACTGCAGCGCGCCGATCATCGGGGAGATGAGAGCCAGGGCGGCCAGCAGGAAGGTGAAGGCCAGCACGTTGACCCCCAGCAGCAAGGCGGGCAGGACCGCCGCCCAGCGCAGCGGGATCGTGATCCCGGTCACCAGCATCGGGACGAGTGAGGCGACGGCGGCTACCGCCAGGCCGAACACCGAGGTGGGGGTCAGCAGGCCGGCCAGCATCTTGATGGTGGTGGTCTTGCCGGCGCCGTTGGGTCCCAGGAAGCCGACGACGGATCCGGCGGGTACGTGCAGCGACACCTCGTCGACCGCCGGGACCTGCGCCGAGCCGTACACCTTGGTCAACGCGTCGATTTCGATCGTGTCATTTTCTCGATTCGGGGGAATCCCGGCCCCGGGTTCCGGGGCCGGGAGGGGCTGTCAGTGTTCGTCGAGAACCTCGATGTCCTCCGCCATGACGTCGCGGGCCAACGCGAACGCCGCGACGGCCGCGGGGGTGCCGGGCACGGCCTCGCGGGCCACCTGCAGGCTGGCGGCCGAATCCCAGCGCCAGACGCCGACCCACGTCTCGTCGTTGAGCCGGCCGAGGCGCGCCTCGGTGAGTCCGGACAGCGTGGCCCTGATCGCAGAGACCAGAGCTGCGTGCCGGACGCGAACCTCGGCGGCGTCGGCGGGATCGGCCTGGAAACGGGTGACGCTGATGACCGGCATGACTAGACCTTCTCTCTAGAGTTCACTTCTAGTGACTTAATCTAGAGATAGACTCTAGCCATGAGTGATGTCAAGCGGACGAGCAAGCGGGCACAGAAGGCGCAGGAGACGCGCCGGCGCATCCTCGCGGCGGCGCTGGAACTGTTCGTGCGGGACGGCTACGGCGCGACGAATCTTCAGGACGTCGCCGACAGAGCCGGGGTCGCGGTGCAGACGATCTACTTCGTCTTCGGCAACAAGCGCGCCCTGCTGAAGGAACTGGTCGATGTCACGATCGCGGGTGACGACGAGCCGGTGGCCACGATGGACCGGCCGTGGTACACGGACGCGCTGGCCGCCGGCACGGCCCAGGCCATGCTGCGCGCCTACGTCGCGGGCACGACCTCGACCATGGAGCGGTTCGCGCCGATCGGCAGGATGGTGGAGGCGGCGGCCGCGAGCGACCCCGAGGTCGCCGGCCTGTGGCCACAAGACGTCAATCCGCGTTACATCGTCCACCAGGGTGCGGCCAAGGCGCTCGCCGGAAAGCCGGACGCGCGAGCGGAGGTGTCGGCGGAGGAGGCCGCCGACCTGCTGTACGGCCTGCTCAGCCCCGAGCTTTACCTGCTGTTCGTCCGCGAGCGCGGCTGGACGCGCGAGCGCTGGGAGCGGTGGGTGGGTGAGACCCTGCGCGCTCAGCTCTGTTCCGGTTAGGCCTGCCGGCCATCGCCGCGTTCGGCACCTTCTCCTTCGGCTGCCTGCGCATCGCCGGGCATAGGAGGTGGGTCAGGCGTCGAGAACGGCGAGATCGAGTTGGCGGAGGCGCTCCGGGTCCGCGATCACGTCGATAGCGACGATCTTCCCCTCCGCAACGGTGAAGCCCATGATCGACAACGCCCGCCCGCCCGCGACGACTACGACTCCGGCGGCTCCGTTGATCAGCGCCGGTCGTACGAACGGGGCGAGCTGCGTGAACATAAGCGCCTGTGCGGCCACGGTCCGCGCGCCGCGGATCGCGACGGTGTGGCGGGCGCGCGCCGTGCCGCCGTCGGACCGTAGCACGACGTTGGCGTCGAGCACGGCGACGAGCGCGTCGAAGTCACCGTCACGGGCGGCGGCGAAGAACGCGTCGACGACTTCACGCTGGCGGGTGAGATCAGGGTCGGGAGCCGGAGCCGCCCCCCGCACCCGGCGGCGGGCGCGGCTCGCGAGCTGCCTGGCCGCGGCCGGGGAACGCTCGATCATCGGAGCGATCTCCTCGAAGGGCACGGCGAACATGTCGTGCAGCACGAACGCGAGCCGCTCGGCCGGCGTCAGCGTCTCAAGCACCACCAGCAGCGCCAGCCCGACCGAGTCGGCCAGCACCGCTTCGTGCTCGGGATCGGCCCCGTCCTCGTAGCCGATGATCGGGTCGGGTATATGCACTTCGAGAGGTTCCTCGCGCCGCTGCTCGCGTGAGCGCAGCACGTTCAGGCACACGCGTGCCACCACCGTGGTCAGCCACGCCCCGAGGTTCTCGACGCCGCCGGTGTCGGCGCGGCTGAGGCGCAACCAGGCGTCCTGCACGGCGTCATCGGCCTCGCTCACCGAGCCGAGCATCCGATAGGCCACCGCTCGCAGATGAGTCCGATGTTCCTCGAAACGCTCCGTCAGCCATTCGCGTTCATCCACCGTGTCACATTCCTTCCTCACGGGGTGTCGTAACAGTAGACCCACGAAACCCGGCTGATGTGACCGGGAGATCAACTACCGGACCGAACCGAATTTGGAGAAATCATGACATCGTCCATCCTGCTCACCGGCGGCACAGGCACGCTCGGGCGCCTCGTCACGCCGCTCCTGCGAGACGCCGGCTGTAAGGTGCGAGTGCTCAGCCGGCACGGCCACGAGTCCGAAGACGGCGTCGAGTACGTGACCGGTGACTTGCTCAAGGGCGAGGGGATCGGGCCCGCGGTGGACGGGGCTGAGATCGTCTTGCACCTCGCGGGCGGCCCCAAGGGCGATGACGAGGCGACCCGGAACCTGGTGCGGGCCGCGTCGCGAGCCGGGGTGCGGCACCTGGTGTACATCTCAGTCATCGGGGCGGACCGGGTCCCGCTGGGCTACTTCAGGTCCAAGCTGGGCGCGGAGCGGGCCGTGGCCGACTCCGGCCTGCCCTGGACGACGCTGCGCGCCGCCCAGTTCCATGACCTGGTCCTGAACGTGGTGCAGAAGATGGCCAAGCTGCCGGTGATACCCGTCCCGGGCGGACTGCGGTTCCAGCCGGTCGATTCGCGGGAGGTGGCGGCCCGGCTCGTGCGACTGACGCTCGGCAAGCCGGCCGGCCTGGTGCCCGACCTGGCCGGGCCGAAGGTGTACGGGATGGCCGAGCTGAGCCGCGCATACCTGCGGGCGCACGGCAAGCACCGGTTGATGATGCCGGTCCGGATGCCGGGAAAGGCCGGCCGCGCATACCGGGCCGGCGAGAATCTGTCTCTTGAGAGGGCTGCTGTGGGTAAGCGGACCTGGGAGGACTTCCTGGCAGAGCGGGTGGGCTAGTGTCCTGAGTCGTTAATTCACCGACAGTACGCGGCGAGGCGTTCGATCTCGCCGTGCGCCCTGCTCATGGTCACCGTGACCTCGTGACCTCCCAGCACCTGCCCCTCGTCCGGAAGGACGAGAGGTGCACACAGTCAATTGGGATTGGGGCGGTCAGACAGTCGCGACGGCGTGAGACGGGATTGATCGTCGGTCGATCCGGGAGCCGCTTAGCGATCACACCGGCATGATCTGAAGGTGGGTCGTGACCTGTCCACGACAGGGCGAGAAATTCAGTTGATGACCAGCAGCCGCCCGTCAATACTCCGGAAATGTTCTCCGACGCTGACGCAGCCGAACTGTACGACCTCCTGAACCCGTGGGATGCCGTGCGGTATCCCAGCGATGCGTTCTACAACGACCTCGTGATGGCTGCGGACGCCGTACTGGACGTGGGCTGTGGTACGGGCAGCATGCTGCACCAGGCGCGCGAGTGCGGGCATTCCGGGCGGCTCGTCGGGCTGGATCCGGACCAGGCGACGCTTGAGCGGGCTCGGCGGCGCACCGACATCGAGTGGGTTGCCGGCGTTGCCGCGGAGGCGGCCTGGAATCGGGAGTTCGACCTGGTGACGATGGTCAGCCACGCGTTCCAGTGCCTCGTGGGCGACGACGAGCTGCGCGCGTCGCTTGCCGCGATCCGGGCGGTGCTGCGCGACGGTGGCCTGTTCGCGTTCGAGACGCGCCACCCTCAAGCGCGCGCGTGGGAGGACTGGAATCCGTCGAACGCGTCCGAGGTCGTGGACGCAGCCGGCCGCAAACTGCATGTGTCGCACCACGTCGAGTCGGTTTCCGGTGACGTCGTGACGTTCACCGAGACGACCGGTGACCCGGACGGCACCGTCCTGCGTGTCGATCGCACGAGCCTGCGTTTTCTGGACGTGCCGACACTGGGGGCGTTCCTGGCCGAGGCCGGCTTCGCCATCGAGGCGCAGTACGGCGACTGGCACCGCGGCCCTGTCACTGACACCAGTCGCGAGATCATCACTCTCGCACGCCGGATTTAGGTCAGTCAGATCAGGGGGACGACGCCACATCCGGCCAGGGCTTCGGCCCGGCGGCGGGATTCTCCGCCGGTCTCGATCAGATTTGAGAAGCAAAGGGAGAGAGCCTCGCCGGCAGCCACCACCGGCGAGGCGGTTCTTCCCTGATCGTCAGCAGCAGCCGCCCCCCGCGCCGGCGGTGGCCGGCTGAGCCTGGCCGGCGCTCGGCCCGCAGACGCAGGACGTTTGCGGGCCCTCGGGGCCGGTGGCGGACCTGCCGAGGGTGTCGGCATCGGCCTTGACCACGTAGACCTCCCACGGCTCGGCGCCAGGACCGTGGACCCAGACCTTGTCCTGCAGGGCGTAACAGCAGGAGGTGTCGTTCTCGCTGAAGGTGGCCAGCCCGGCGTCCTTCAGCCGCTGGGTGGCCGCGTTCACCTGGCCGGTGTCCTCGACCTCGACGCCGAGGTGGTCCAGGCGGGTGTCCTGGCCGGCCTCGCCTTCGAGGAGCACCAGCTTCAGCGGGGGTTCGGCGATGGCGAAGTTGGCGTAGCCGGGACGGCGCTTGGCCGGTTCGACGCCGAACAGCTTGGAGTAGAAGGCGATCGAGCCTTCCAGGTCGGCGACGCGCAGGGCGAGCTGGACTCGGGACATGGCGGTCTCCCATCCGGGACATCGGTGCATCGACGGATGTCGATACAGGCGAGGTTGCCATTCTGATTAGATGCCTGTCAACATAGACGTATGTCAAAACAGGTGTTGCCGGTTCTCCCGCTCGCCGGGGTGTGCTGCGCGCCGATGGTCCGCGAACCCCTGGGTGAGGCGGACGCGGCCGAGCTGTCGCGGATGTTCAAGGCGCTGTCGGACCCCGTCCGGCTGCGGCTGCTGTCCCTGATCGCCTCTTATGAGGGCGGCGAGGCGTGCGTGTGCGACCTGATCGGCCCGTTCGAGGTGTCCCAGCCGACGATCTCCCACCACCTCAAGGTGCTGCGGGAAGCCGGGCTGGTCGACTCCGAACGGCGCGGGACGTGGGTGTACTACTGGGTACTGCCCGCCGCGTTGAACCGCCTGTCCGCCCTGCTGCAGGCCCCTATCCCGGCGCAGGCCCGCACGTGAACGCTCAAGCCGTCCCCCTCCGACGGCGCGTGGCCGCCGAAGGGATCGGTACCGCGGCCCTGGTCGCCGTGGTGGTCGGCTCCGGCATCCAGGCCGCCCGGCTCAGTCACGACGGCGGGATCACGTTGCTGGCCAACTCGCTGGCCACCGTCTTCGGCCTGGGCGTGCTGATCGCTCTGTTCGGCCCGGTCTCCGGCGCGCACTTCAACCCGCTGGTCTCGCTCGCCGCCTGGTGGCAAGGCCGCCGTGACGGCCAGGGGCTGCCCCTGCGGGAGGTGGCGGCCTACACAGGCGCCCAGATCACCGGGGCGATCGGCGGCGCGCTGCTGGCCAACGCCATGTTCGCCCGTCCGCTGATGCGCTGGTCGCTCCAGGAGCGGTACGCGGGTCATCTGTGGCTGGCCGAAGCCGTGGCGACCGCCGGGCTGATCTTGCTGATATTCGGACTGGCCCGTACCGGCCGAGCCCACCTCGCACCCGTCTCGGTGGCCTCCTACATCGGGGCGGCCTACTGGTTCACCTCCTCCACCAGCTTCGCCAACCCGGCGGTGACCATCGGCCGAGCCTTCACCGACACCTACGCGGGCATCGCCCCGGCCTCGGTCGCTCCGTTCGTCGCCGCCCAGCTCGCGGGCGCAGCCGCCGGACTGGGCCTGATCGCCGTCGTGTTCGGCCCGCCCGCCCCCGCCCCCGCAAAAGCCCCGTCCCGTGATCCCCGCCAGCCCTCCGATGAGGCCGGCCCGGCCGCCTCTGCTGCTTTCGCCGAGCAAGGAAGTTCCCGCCCATGAGCACTACCGTCCCGTCCGTGCTGTTTGTCTGCGTGCACAACGCCGGCCGTTCCCAGATGGCTGCCGCATTCCTCACCCACCTGACACAAGGCCGTGTCCAGGTCCGCTCGGCCGGTTCGGCTCCTGCCGACGCGGTGAACCCGGCGGTGGTGGAGGCGATGAAGGAGACCGGCATCGACATCTCCGCCGAGATCCCCAAGGTGCTCACCACGGACGCTGTCCGCGCCAGCGACGTGGTCATCACGATGGGCTGCGGGGACACCTGCCCGATCTTCCCCGGCAAGCGCTACCTGGACTGGCAACTGGACGACCCCGCCGGCCAGGGCGTCGACGCCGTCCGTCCGATCCGCGACGAGATCGAAGCCCGTGTCCGTACCCTGATCGCCGACCTCACCCCCGCCCCAGGACAGGCATGACCATCACCGCCGCAGGCCCGCGCATCGCGGCCATGACGGCCGAACATGCCAGCCAGGTGCTGGCCATCTACCAGCTCGGCATCGACGAGGGCCAGGCCACCTTCGAAACCACCGCCCCAGCTTGGCCGCACTTCGAGGCGGCCAAGCTGCCCGGGCACCGGCACGTCGCCCTGGATGAGACCGGGCGGGTACTCGGCTGGGTCGCGGCGGTCGCGGTCTCCGACCGATGCGTCTACGCCGGTGTGGTGGAGCACTCCGTCTACGTCCACCCCGGCACCCGCCACCGCGGCGTCGGCACAGCCCTGCTCCAAGCCCTGATCGCCTCCACCGAGGCCGCGGGGATCTGGACGATCCAGTCCGGGATCTTCCCCGAGAACACCGCCAGCCTCGCCCTGCACGCCCGCGCCGGATTCCGGACGGTTGGCACCCGGATGCGTATCGGGCGCCACCACGGCGTATGGCGCGACGTCGTGCTGATCGAACGCCGTAGCCCGGTCATCTCCTGAAAAGCGCCGCCACAGCTCGCCCTGCAGGACCGCCCTGGAGGGGCGCAGGCCACCCTCATCGCGCATAGCTGCTTCTCCCCTGGTGACACCGGCCCGAGCTCACCGCGCTCTACGCTGCCAACCGGGAGTTCTTCGCCCTCAGCGGGGACTTCCCCGACCCCGACGACATCCGGTCGGAGCAGGTTGCGGCCCCGCTCGCCGAGGAGCTGACGAATCCGGACACCGAGGTGCTGCTCGGCCGGACAGAGGCGGATGGCCGGCTCGCGGGCATCGCGATCACGCTGGCGCACCATCCCGATCCGGCCGACCCGGATTCATGGATCGGGCTGTTGCTGGTCGACGCGCGGATGCACCGCTCCGGCTTCGGTCGGGCGCTGGCGAGCGCCATCGAGGAGCGGTTCCGGGCGGCACGATGGCCGATGTGGTGAGCGGCGGCGGTCCCGGCTCCGGCGCGGTTCCGGGCGGTGGAAGCGGTGAACGCCCCTGGATACTTGAGGCCCGCATTCACCGCTTTCGACGCCACAGTGGCCAGGTGAAGGCCCGTCCGACGGACTGGACGCCGACCCGGGCACTCAGAGCCGATACCCCTTGCCGGGCACGTTCTCGATCGCCACCGGAGCACCCAGCTTCCTCCGGAGCGATGTGATGGTGACGCGGAGCACGCCGGTACCCGCGCCGGCGTATTCGTCCCACACGCTCTTGCGTAACTCCCCCGAGCTGACCAGATCCCCGCCCGCGCACAACAACTCGCGCAGCACGTCGAACTCCTTGCGGTTCAGCGCGACCTGCCGCCCGTCTCTGATGACCGTACGGCGCCCCGGGTCGAGCCGGATCCCGGCCCGCTCCAGCAACGGAGCCACCGCGCGAGGAGAGCGGCGCGCCAACGCCCGGATCCTGGCCACCAGCTCGGTGAACGCGAACGGCTTGACCAGGTAGTCATCCGCCCCCAGCGAGAGCCCGTCGACCCGGTCGCGGATCTGCCCCGCCGCGGTCAGCATGAGTACCCGGCCCGCCCCCTTGGCCCGCAGCGTGCGGCAGACATCGTCGCCGTGCACCTCCGGCAGGTCGCGGTCGAGCACGACCACGTCGTAGTCAACATAGGCCGCCATCTCCAGCGCGTCCTGGCCGTCATAGGCCACGTCCACGGCGATCGCGTGCAGCCGCAGTCCCTGCGCGATCGCGTCCGCCAGCCGTTCCTCGTCCTCGACGACAAGCACCCGCATGTCAGACTCCTTTCCTCTGCCACCAAGGGTGACGGATCATGTGTTAGCCACGGATAAGATCATGGGCTTGCCGGGTTCTGGCACCGGGTGGGCTGGGCCTCGCCGTGGAAGCCGAGCATGGCCTGTATCACCGCCAGGCACAGCAGCTCCGAGTGACTGAGCTTCGGAGGCCGGCCTGGCAGGCGTGCGATACCCGCCCACTCGTCATCGATCTTGACCTACAGTGCGGTCACGAGGGTGCCCAGGTCCGTCGTCACAAACGATCATGGACACCCTCCCTTCGCGCCCGCAGGCATTCGGAAAGACTCGTCCAGTCGCCCATGCCGCAGGGCGCAGTCGTATTTTGTGGCAGACCTCGCGTGAAACGGCGGCCGGGCGGTGTGGCCGGCTCGCCTTTTGTGGGGTCCCCACAACGCAGCAGCTCCACCATGCACGATGCAGGACATTAGTGTGCCCGGCGGTAATCGAGCAGGGTATAGAACAGGTGCAGGCGACGCTCCGGGACCCGGACGTCGCCTTCTGCGCGTGGATAATTGGGAGGCTCAGCCGGTGTTCAGTCGTGTCGCCATCGTCAACCGTGGAGAGGCCGCGATGCGGCTCATCCACGCCGCCCGGGATCTTTCGGCGGAAACCGGAACGCGGATCGAGACGGTCGCCCTCTACACCGACGCCGACCGCAACGCCACCTTCGTCCGTGAAGCGGACGTCGCCTACTTGCTGGGCCCCGCCTCGGCCCGCCCGTACCTCGACCACGCCGTCCTGGAGCGGGCGCTGATGGAGACCGGGGCCGACGCCGCGTGGGTCGGCTGGGGGTTCGTCGCCGAGGACCCGGCGTTCGCCGAGTTGTGCGAGAAGATCGGCGTCACCTTCATCGGGCCGAGCGCGGAGGCGATGCGCAAGCTGGGCGACAAGATCGGCGCCAAGCTCATCGCCGAGGAGGTCGGCGTCCCGGTCGCGCCGTGGAGCCGCGGCGAGGTCGCCACCCTCGAGGACGCCCTGCGCGCCGCCGACGAGATCGGCTACCCGCTGATGCTGAAGGCGACCGCGGGCGGCGGCGGGCGCGGCATCCGCGTGGTCACGAACGAGGCCGAGCTCGCCGACGCCTACGAGCGCACCAGCCAGGAGGCCGCGCGGGCGTTCGGCAGCGGCATCGTGTTCCTGGAGCGCCTGATCACCGGCGCCCGGCACGTCGAGGTCCAGGTGATCGCTGACGGCGAGGGCACCGCGTGGGCGCTCGGCGTCCGCGACTGCTCCGTGCAGCGGCGCAACCAGAAGGTCATCGAGGAGTCGGCGTCGCCGGTGCTCAGCCCTGTGCAGGCAGCCGAGCTCAGAGCGTCGGCCGAACGGCTGGCCGTCGCGGTCGGTTACCGCGGCGCGGCGACCGTCGAGTTCCTCTACCACCCCGGCGACAAGCTGTTCGCGTTCCTCGAGGTCAACACCCGCCTGCAGGTCGAGCACCCGATCACCGAGTCCACCACCGGGTTCGACCTGGTCAAGGCGCAGCTGCGGGTGGCATCCGGCGGCAGACTCGAAGGCGAGCCGCCGGTGGAGCGCGGGCACGCCATCGAGGCCAGGCTGAACGCCGAAGACCCCGACCGCGACTTCGCGCCCTCCCCGGGCCGCATCGCGCGGCTGAACCTGCCCGCCGGGCCGGGCATCCGCGTGGACACCGGCGTCAGCGAGGGCGACACCATCCCCGCCGACTTCGACTCGATGATCGCGAAGATCATCGCCTACGGCCGCGACCGCGACGAGGCGCTTGGCAGGCTGCGCCGGGCGATGGCGCAGACCACGGTGATCATCGAGGGTGGCGCGACGAACAAGAGCTTCGTGCTCGACCTGCTCGACCAGCCCGAGGTGATCGACGCCAGTGCGGACACCGGCTGGATCGACCGCGTCCGCGGCGAGGGCAGGCTCGTCTCGCACCGGCACTCCGGCGTCGCGCTGGCGGCCGCCGCCATCGAGGCGTACGAGGAGGAGGAACGCGCCGAGCGGCAGCGGCTGCTGTCGACGGCGTTCGGGGGACGCCCGCAGGTGCAGCACAAGAGCGGCCGGCCGCTGGACCTCAAGCTACGTGGCGTCGGCTACCGCGTGCGCGTCGCGCGGGTCGGCGCGCATCGGTTCCGCGTCGCCATCGAAGCGGGTGACGACGTCCGCACCGCCGACGTCGAGCTCGACCGCTTCGACCGGCACACCGGGCAGATCGTCGTCAACGGCACCCAGCGCCGCCTGCTCACCGGCACGCACGGGCCGATCCACCTGGTTGAGGTGGACGGCGTGACGCACCGGGTCAGCCGCGACGAGGGCGGCGTCGTCCGCTCGCCCGCGCCGGCGATGGTCGTCGCCACGCCGCTGGAGGTCGGCGCCGAGGTCGAGGCGGGCGCGCCGGTGCTGGTGCTGGAGAGCATGAAGATGGAGACGGTGCTGCGGGCGCCGTTCAAGGCGCGGCTGAAGGAATGCGTCGTGTCCGTGGGCAGCCAGGTGGAGACCGGTGCACCGCTGCTGCGGCTGGAGCCACTCGCCGACGCCGAAGTCGAGGACACCTCGGCCGCCGGGTCCGTCGAGCTGGACCTGCCCGCCGCGCCCGAGACGGTCCCGGCGCGGGAGCGCACCACGCGCGGCCAGGAGGACCTGCGCAGCCTGCTGCTGGGCTTCGACCTCGACCCGCACGACGAACGCCGGGTGCTCGACGACTACGTCGCCGCGCGCCGGGCGGTCATCGAGGACGGCCACCGGCCGCTGACCGAGGAGCTCGAACTCGTCGACGTGTTCGCCGACCTCACCGAACTGAGCCGCAACCGGCCGGCGGGCGAGGACGGCGGCGGCGACGGCCACGTGCACAGCGCCCGCGAGTACTTCCACACCTACCTGCAGAGCCTCGACGTCGAACGGGCCGGGCTGCCGGAGGCGTTCCAGGCCAAGCTCGCCAAGGCGCTCGGGCACTACGGTGTCACCGAGCTGGAGCGCTCCCCCGAGCTCGAAGCCGCGGTGTTCCGGATCTTCCTCGCCCAGCAACGCGCGTCCGCCGACGCCACGGTCGTCGCGACGTTGCTGCGCGCGTGGCTGCGGGAGCCGCCGCCGGACGAGACGCTGCGCGAGCCCGCCGGTCTCGCGCTGGAACGGCTGGTGGCCGCGACGCAGGTCCGCTTCCCCGTGGTCTCCGACCTCGCGCGCGGCGTGGTGTTCGCCTGGTTCGGCCAGCCGCTGCTGCGTCGCAACCGCGCCCGCGTCTACGCCAACGTCCGCAAGCACCTGCGCCACCTTGACGCGCACCCGGACGCGCCGGACCGCGCCGGGCGCATCGCCGAGATGGTGCGCAGCACCGAGCCGCTGGTGCGGCTGCTCGGCCAGCGGCTTGTCCGCACTGACCTGGACAATTCGGTGATGCTGGAGGTGCTGACCCGGCGGTACTACGGCAACAAGGGCCTCACCGGTGTCCGCACCAGCGAGGTCTCGGGCTGCCGGTTCGTGGTCGCCGAGCACGCCGGGTCGCGGCTGGTGACCTCCGCGGTGGGGTTTGAGACGCTGGGCGACGCGCTGCGCGGGCTCGCCGAGCTGGCGAGCGGCCAGAAGGCCATCGACGCCGACATCTACCTGGCGTGGGAGAAGCAACCGGAGGACTCCGACGCGATGGCCGCCGAGCTGCACGAGGTCATCGCCGCGCACCCGCTGCCGAGCCAGGTCCGCAGGCTCACCGCCACCGTCGCGGGCCGCGGCGGCGCGGTGATGCACCATCACTTCACGTTCCGCCCGTCGACCATCGGGATGACCGAGGAGCGGCTGATCCGCGGCCTGCACCCGTACATCGCACAGCGGATGCAGCTCGAGCGGCTGAGCAAGTTCGACCTCACCCGGCTGCCGTCGTCGGACGAGGAGGTCTACCTCTTCCAGTGTGTGGCGCGGGAGAACCCGTCGGACGACCGCCTCGTCGCGTTCGCACAGGTGCGCGACCTGACCGAGCTGCGCGAGCACGACGGCAGGCTGGTCGCGCTACCGACGGCCGAGGACACCATCGCCGCCTGCCTCGACTCGATCCGCCGCGCGCAGTCGCGGCGACCGTCGAAGAAACGCCTCAACACCAACCGGATCGTGGTCTACGTCTGGCCGCCGAGCGACATCACCCGCGCGGAGCTGGAGATGATCGCCGAGCGCGTGCTGCCGACGACCGCGGGCGCCGGGCTGGAGGAGGTCCTGTTCATCGCGCGGCAGCGCGACTGGAAGACCGGCGAGCTGACCAAGATCGCCGTGCGCATCTCCCTCGACGCCACCGGCGGCACCGAGCTGACCGTCGGCAAGCCGTCGGTCGAGCCGGTCGAGCCGCTCGACGACTACCGGCAGAAGGTGCTGCGCGCGAGCAGCCGCAACACGGTGTACCCGTACGAGCTGACCGGCCTGCTCGGCGACTTCGTCGAGCACGACCTCGACAACGGCCACGTGCTGGTGCCGGTTGACCGGCCGAAGGGGCGCAACACCGCGGCGATCGTCGCGGGCGTGGTCACCACGCCGACCCGGCGGCACCCGCAGGGCGTCACCAGGGTCGTGCTGCTCGGCGACCCGACGAAGTCGCTCGGCGCGCTGTCGGAGCCGGAGTGCCGCCGCGTGATCGCCGCCCTGGACCTGGCCGAGCGGATGCGGGTGCCGCTGGAGTGGTACGCGCTGTCCTCCGGCGCCCGGATCTCCATGGAGTCGGGCACGGAGAACATGGACTGGGTGGCCGCGGCGCTCAAGCGGATCGTCGAATTCACCCAGGACGGCGGCGAGATCAACATCGTGGTCGCGGGCATCAACGTCGGCGCGCAGCCGTACTGGAACGCCGAGGCGACGATGCTCATGCACACCAAGGGCATCCTGGTGATGACGCCGGACTCGGCTATGGTGCTCACCGGCAAGCAGTCGCTCGACTTCTCCGGTGGCGTGTCGGCTGAGGACAACTTCGGCATCGGCGGCTACGACCGGGTGATGGGCCCGAACGGGCAGGCGCAGTACTGGGCGCCGAACCTGGC
Source organism: Streptosporangium sp. NPDC087985 (assembly GCF_044741965.1). Classification (NCBI taxonomy): domain Bacteria; kingdom Bacillati; phylum Actinomycetota; class Actinomycetes; order Streptosporangiales; family Streptosporangiaceae; genus Streptosporangium; species Streptosporangium sp. NPDC087985. The sequence goes on along the minus strand of NZ_JBIUTQ010000012.1, from coordinate 117,473 downwards.
CGCCGCGCGGAACGTGCTGATGTCGTACTACGACCACACGTACGTCGCACCCGGCGAGGAGGCGCCGCGGCGGGCGAAGACGACCGACCCCGTCGACCGCGACATCTCCGACTTCCCGCATGTCATGGCGGGCAGCGACTTCACCACCGTCGGCGAGATCTTCTCCGCCGAGGCCAACCCAACCCGCAAGAAGCCGTTCGACATCCGGACCGTGATGCGGGCGCTCTCCGACCAGGACCATCCGGTGCTGGAACGCTGGGCGGGCATGGCCGACGCGGAGACCGCGGTGGTGCAGGACGCGCATCTCGGCGGCATGCCGGTGTGCATGCTCGGCATCGAGTCACGGGCGGTGCCGCGGCGTGGCTTCCCGCCCACCGACGGCCCGGACACCTACACCGCGGGCACGCTGTTCCCGCGGTCGTCGAAGAAGGCCGCGCGGGCGATCAACGCGGCCAGCGGCAACCGGCCGCTGGTGGTGCTGGCGAACCTGTCGGGGTTCGACGGCTCGCCGGAGTCGATGCGGAAGCTGCAGCTGGAGTACGGCGCCGAGATCGGCCGCGCGATCGTGAACTTCCGCGGGCCCATTGTGTTCTGCGTGATCTCGCGGTACCACGGCGGCGCGTTCGTGGTGTTCTCGAAGGCACTGAACCCGAACATGACCGTGCTCGCGCTGGAAGGCTCGTTCGCCTCGGTACTCGGCGGCGCCCCCGCCGCCGCGGTGGTGTTCTCCGGTGACGTCGGCGCCCGCACCGCGGCCGATCCGCGCGTGCGGGACCTGGAGGCCCGCGTCGCGGCCGCCTCCGGTGCCGACCGGGCCGCGTTGACCGCGGAGCTGGACGAGCTCCGCTCGTCGGTCCGCGCGGAGAAGCTCGGCGAGGTGGCCGCGGAGTTCGACCGCGTGCACAACATCCAGCGCGCGGTCGAGGTCGGCTCCGTCGACGCCGTCATCCGCGCCTCCGAACTCCGCCCGCGCAGCATCGAGGTCATCGAGTCCTATCTGCGTTAGTACGTGTCTGAACCTCAAGTGCCTGTTGAGCCTGGTGAAACCCGATTGAGACTGTGGCCTGCTCACGGAGCAGGCGCAGGACGGTCGCGGGTGAGGGGTGCTGGCCCTTCTTCTTGCCCTTGGTGATGACAAGCCGTGCGACGATGTCTCGCAGGCTGAGGTTCTGCTCGCGCAGGTGGAGAGCCATCGACAGCATGGTGGCATCGGTGACGGCGGTGCCACCGATGGCTTTGCCGCGGGTGCGGACCGCGACCCCGGCCGCCCGTAGCTCGCGAGCCAGGGCGACGGCCTTGTCGAGCTCGGGGCGGCTGGTGGCGCGCGTGGAGATCTTCTCGGAGAAGATCCGGGTGACGCCCGCGGCCTTGAGGGAGTCGAGCTGGGTGTCCAGGGACTGGCGGACGGTGGTTGGGCTTGAGTGCGCGGCGCCAGGAGCCGGATTCATTCCTGCTGCGTGTGCCAGGGTTTGCCCGGGTGGGTGGGGCGTGCACCGGCGGCGATTCTGAGCGCGTACACCGGCCGCTCGCCTGGGACGGGCCCGAGGTAGTCGTGCCCGGTGATGTGGCACCAGGCGGGCAGGTCGAGGGGTGCGGCGGGATCGGTGGCGATGACGTGCACGATGGTGCCGGGCTTGGCGCTGTCGATGGCGGCGCGCAGGCGCCGCAGGAGGGTGACGCACAGCAGGCCGGTGCCGTCGATGGTCAGGTCGGCATCAGTGGGGGACGGGTGGTGGTTCATCGGCTGTTGGCGGTGGCGGCGATGGCGGGCAGGACGGCAAGAGCGAGGATGCCGCCGGCCAGGGCGAGCAGGGGGTAGCTGGCGGCGGCGACGACGATGCCGGAGGCCAGGCCGCCGGTGGCGCCTGCGATGGCGATCGACACGTCGACCATGCCTTGGGTCGTGGCGCGGCTGGCCAAGGGCACGGCGTCGGTGATGATCGCGGTGCCGGAGATGAGGCCGAAGTTCCAGCCCAGGCCGAGCAGGGCGAGGGCGAGGGCCAGCAGAGCGACGGAGTCGCCGGGTGCGGCGGCGGCGACGATGCCGGCGGCCAGGAGGGTGATGCCGGAGGCGGCGGCAACCTTGAGGCGGCCGTAGCGGTCGACAAGCCAGCCGGTCAGCGGCGACGGCAGGTACATCGCGGCGACGTGGATGGCGATGACGAGGCCGGAGGCGGCGGTGCCGTGGCCGTGGTCGTGCATGTGGACGGGCGTCATCGTCATGATCGCGACCATGACCAGCTGGGTCAGGATCATGACCAGCGCGCCCAGCGGCACGCCCGGGCCACGTCCCTGGGTCGCCTTCTGCGGCTGACTGCCCGCAGCTGCGGTGTCCGTGCCGGCCGTCTGTTGGGTGTGGAGGGTGCGGGCGAGCAGGAGGGGGTCAGGGCGCAGCCAGATGGCCAGCACGAGGGCGGCCAGCGCGTAGGCGGCGCCGGCCAGCAGGAAAGGGCCGGCCAGGTGCGGGATGCCCAGGGTGTGGGCGAGGTCGCCGGTGGGGGAGGCGAGGTTGGGGCCGACGACGCCGCCGAGGGTGGTGGCGACCAGGACGGTGGAGACGGCGCGGCCGCGGTGGGCCGGGGTGGCCAGGTCCGCTCCGGCGTAGCGGGCCTGGAGGTTGGTGGCGGAGCCGGCGCCGTAGACGAACAGGGAGATGAACAGCAGGACGGGGTTGTCAGCGGCGGCGGCGGCGATGATGCCGGCGCTGCCGATGGCTCCGGTGAGGTATCCGGCGGCCAGGCCGGGGCGGCGGCCGCGAGCGTGGGAGATGCGGCCGACGGCGACGGCAGCGAGGGCGGAGCCGGCGGTGAACAGGGCGCTGGGCACGCCGGCCAGACCGGTGGAGCCGAGCATGTTCTGGGCGAGCAGGGCGCCGACGGTGATGCCGGCGGCCAGGCCGGCGCCGCTGAGGACCTGGGAGATGACCAGGACGGTCAGGATGCGGCGCTGTGCCTGCGGGTGCGGGGATGTCGTGGTGGCGGCTGGGGTGGTGCTGGTCACAGGGTGGTTCTTTCGCTGAGAGGCCGGAGTCCGGCGGGCCCGGACCGCCCCGGAGGGTGGGCGCGCCCGCCGGGCTGCGGTGGTTTCGGGGTCAGGAGGCGTCGAGGGCCTGGGCGAGGTCGGCGATGAGGTCGTCGGCGTCCTCCAGTCCGACGGACAGGCGGATCATGCTGTCGGCGATGCCGCGCCGGACGCGCTCCATCGGGTCGAGGCCACGGCGGCCGGTAGACCCTGCTTATTGCGCGGTAGCCGCCTTGATCAGTGCTGCTGCCGCGGTGTCGATGTCCGCGGGGGTGCTCCAGCGGCCCAGCGACAGCCGCAGCGCCCCCAGCGCGCGATCCGCGTCGAGGCCCATGGCGGTCAGGACCGGGGAGGGGGTGTGGGTGCCGCTGTGGCAGGCCGAGCCGGTGGAGGCCGCGATCTGAGGCGCCGCGGCCAGGAGTTCGTGTCCGAGGGCGCCGTCGATGCTGACGTTCAGCGTGTTCGGCAGCCGCCGCTTGTCGGGTCCGTTGAGGTGCACGCGGCCGGGCAGCCCGGCCGCCAGTCTCTCGTGAAGGCCGTCGCGCAGTGCCGCGATCCGGGCGGCGGCGCCATCGGCGAGTCCGTCGGCGGCGAGCTGGGCGGCGGTGCCGAGGGCGACGGCCAGGGCGACGTTTTCAGTGCCGGCCCGCAGCCCGCGCTCCTGGCCGCCGCCGTAGACGACGGGCTCCAGGTACACGCCGTCGCGCACGTACAGCGCGGCCGCGCCCTTGGGGGCGTACATCTTGTGCCCCACCACGGTGAGCAGATCCACGCCCAGCGCCTGGACGTCGACATCGATCTTCCCGGTGGCCTGGGCGGCGTCGCAATGGAACAGCGCCCCGTACTGGTGGGCCAGGGCGGCCAGGTCGGCGATAGCCTGCACGGCCCCGGTTTCGTTGTTGGCGGCCATCACTGACACCAGCACCGTCTGCTCGGTCAGCGCGGCGTCCAGCGCGGCCGGGTCCACCAACCCCTCGCCGTCGACCTGCAGCATCGTCACGCGGGCGCCGTGCAGGCGCTCCAGGGCGCGGCAGGTCTGAAGCACGGCCGGGTGTTCGGTGACCTGGGTGATCACGTGCGGGCGCGGGCGGCCGGAAGCGATGGCCGCGCCGCGCACGGCGAGCAGATCGGCCTCCGAGCCGGAGGCGGTGAAGACGATCTCGTGCGGGCGGGCGCCGATCAGGGCGGCGACCTGACCCCGGGCGGCCGCCAGGGCCATCCTCGGCGCGGCACTGTAGGGGTGGCTGCTGGAGGGATTACCGAACAGGTCTCTCAGGTGCGGTGCCATCGCCTCGGCCACGCGCGGGTCGACGGGGGTGGTGGCGTTGTAGTCCAGGTAGACCGGCCCGCCGACCAGTCCCGGATGCGGCGCAAGGTCGCCGGTCACGCCAGGCCTCCCGCGTCGACGGGCATGTCGGCCAGGCGCCATTCGAGCATGCCGTCGCTCAGGCGGATCGCCCGAAGTCCGCGGTCGGTCAGTAGCCGCACCGCGTCGTAGGCCATGACGCAGTACTCACCGCGGCAGTACACGACGATCCCGGTACCGGTGGGCAGCTCGTTGATCCGCTCGGCCAGCTCGGTGACCGGGATGGAGACGGCGCCGGGAATGTGTCCGGCCAGGTACTCCTCCACCGGCCGCACGTCCAGCATCACCACCTCGCCGGCTTCCACCCGGGCGTGCAGCTCCTGGCGGGTGATCTCCGCCGGGCCGCCCTGGCCGAGGTAGGCGTCCCGCGCCGCGGGAACGGCGGCCTGGTGGTTCTCGGCGACCTTGCGCAGCAGCGCGAACAGTTGGGCGACGTCGTCGCCGGCGAGCCGGTAGTGGATGCGCACGCCGTCGCGGCGGCTGGCGACGAACCCCGCCTGCTTGAGCGTCTGCAGATGGGCCGAGGCTGTGGTCAGGTTCAGCCCCGCCGCCTTGGCCAGGGCCTCGACGGTGCGCTCTCCCTGGGCGAGCAGGTCGAGCAACTCCAGGCGCTTTCCGCTGGCCAGCGCCTTGCCGCCGACCGCGAACGCCTCATACAGCTGCGCCTTGGCTTGTGCTGTGGTGGTCTCCGCCATTACATCCTCCATTAATCCATGGATTATTGTAGATGAAGGTGGGGGTGGTGGCATACCGTCCCACCACCTCCGGCACCGGATTGGGAGGACCCGTGGGATTTGCCGACGAGCAGCTGATACCGCTGGTGGACGAAGGACTGGGCAACAGTGCCTACCTCGTCGACCTGGGCGGGCTGCGGCTGCGGGCGCTGCCAACGCCGGGTCACGCCGATGAGCACGTGTCGTTCCTGCTGCTGGACGGCAGCCGGGAAGTCGGGGTGTTCACCGGCGACTCACTGATCGTGGGCTCCGCCGCCCGCGCCGACGTTCTCTCACTGATGATCGACCTCGGACCCGGCGTGCCGCGGCGGGGCCCTGCCCGCCCTCGACCGACAACTGGCCCCCCTGATCACACCCCCGGCCGCGACCACCCCGTCGCGTCGCTTCAGGGGTTGAGGAGGAAGGTGGTGCCGGAGGCGTTGACCGAGGTCGGCCGCAGCGGCCTCCAGCCGCCGTCGAGCTTGGCCAGCTCGCCCTCGTAGTCGACGTCGATGGCGCCGAAGAAGTTGATGTTCTCGCTGTGACCGGGGGCGATGTAGGCGAGCAGCCCGTCGCGGATCTCCTGGCCCTGGCCGCGCAGCTTGTCGATCGCCAGGCTGTTGCATGCCGATCTGGACGCGCAGCAGGCCACCGACCTCCTCGTCCGGGACCGCCGGATCCGCCAGAATCGGGAGGATCTCCTGCATCAACATCTGCCGGGCCTCGCCCTTCTTAGCCCGCTCGATCAGTTCCTCGTCCGTCTTAGCCTTGGCCCGCGACTCCCGCGCCGACACCGCCTGGTCGAACAGCGCGATGACCTCGTCCAGCTGATCCACCCCCGACTGCGCCATCAACGCCAGCAGAATCGGATAACGGCGCTCCTCGCGACGCATCAGCGCCTGCACCGTCGGCCGCCGCCCCACCGTGGCCAGGAACCGGCGCCGCTCCCGCGGCAGCATCGAAAGATCCAGCTCATGAGCGTCCACCCCGCGCAGGAACTTCAGCTTGTCGATCCCCGTCTTCACCGCTGCGGCGGTCGCGTCCGTCGCACCCCGGGTCAGCCACCGGGTCATCCCCAGCCCGGCGTCCTCCTCCAGCAGCCGATCCAGATCAGCGCGCATCTGCTCGGTCAGTAGATGATCGGCCTTCTCCGATCGTTGACAGGGTGCGCGGAGGCTACCAATGCGTTGGGGGTCTGAGCGACGACGGCACCATGGTTTCGGTATCGCCCTTGGCCGAATCCAGCTGGGACTGAATGAGAAAGATGCTCTCGGTAAGGTCGGCCCCTCGGAGGTCGGCGCCCCTGAGGTCGGCCCCGATCAGGTCGGCCAGCCTCAGGTCGGCGCCTCGGAGGTCGGCCCCAATGAGGTACGCCCCTCTCAAGTTGGCGCCTCGGAGGTCGGCGCCCTTGAGTCTGGCCCCGATGAGGTCGGCTCCTCTGCGGTCCTTCTTCTTGTGCCGGACCCCGGCTCGCACAAGTTCGCTCGTGCGCAGCAGCAGGGCGTTGACGTCTCGCCGGTGTGCTTCCACGTCCAGTGCCATGAGGGCATCGGGGCTGTTGTGAGTGAGGCGTTCGGTCTCCTCCAGCGCGAGGCCGAGCTCACCGTGGAGCGGGCGGGCCGGTTGCAGTGTCAGCGCTTCGGTCAGATACCAGAGCAGTTCGTGAAGGTCCCGCATGATGGGGAACACCTCGAACATCTGCTTCGCGGTCCGCGGGGCCCGCCGCCAGTCGTGTCCACCGAAGGTGATCTGGGAGACCTTCTGCCCGGCGCCGAAGCAGTCGTAGACGGTGCACCCTGGAAAGCCCTGTTGCCTGAGGCGGGTGTGAATGCCGCAGCGGAAGTCCGATCGCAGGTTGGGACAGGCCTGTCCGGCGTCTTTGTTGATCGCGAAGTCCGCCGAGGCGGAGAAGGCCGGCACGACACAGCACAGCGCGAAGCAGCTCTCGCAGTCAGCCCGTAGGCCGCGGCGGCCTTCTTCGGAGGCGGGTTGTGCGGGTTCGCGTTTCTCAGACAACGTGCGTGTTCTCCTGCGGGAAGCGACCGCGCTGGTCAAGCGGGCAGCGGATGGTCGTCAACAGCCACTTTCACCACGCACCCTAGCCGACCTTGTCCGGGTCGTCGTCGGTGGGGCCGCGCACCGTGCGGGCGCCTGCTCGCGGCCGTCCGCACCTCCGTCCCGGGCCGGCGCGCCGGCGAACCTTCCGGTAGACGGACGAGTTGTTCCTTCACGGTCCCGGTTAATGCAAGAAAATGCATCACCGGAATGGCCAAACAGGCGGCCTCGGAGGTCTCGGATCTGTATTGTCCCGAAAACGCAGTTTGTGATCTTGGCGGACCTTCCCAGCGAGTGGCGTTGCCTCATCGGGATACGAGAGGCGACGGGTGGCCGTGTCCACCTCCACGTCCGCCTGGAGTTTCGGGGGGGTTATGAGGATAAGGACGCCTGGCGTTTCCGTTTTGACCATTGCGGTTCCGGCCGTGATCGCCATGATCCTTTGCCTGTGGCGGATCGACTCCCCCTCCTACTGGGCCGACGAAGGGGTGTCGGTGTCGATCGCCAGCCGCCCGCTGGCAGACCTGCCCACCGTTTTACGCCATATGGACCTGGTACATGGTCTCTACTATGTGCTGCTGCATTTTGTCGCCTCGCTTGCGGGCACAGGTGAGATCGCGATGCGGCTGCCGTCCGCGGTCGCCACCGCCGCGGCAACGGCCGGGCTGGCGGCGCTTGGCCGTCGCACGGCCTCACCGGCAACGGGACTGTTCGCCGGTCTGATCTACGCGCTGCTCCCCGTGGTAAGCCGTTACGCCCAGGAGGCGCGCCAGTACGCGCTGGTGACCGCCCTGGTGATCGGGGCCACCTATCTCCTGGTGGTAGTGATCGAAGACGACCGGGATCGGCTGCGCCTGCGGCCCTGGGCCGCTTACACGATCATGCTGACGATCGCCGCATGGCTGCATCTCTACGCCCTGTTCATCCTGCCCGCCCATGCTGTCATGCTGCTCTGTCGTCGGCCGCGTGGCCCCTGGACCCACTGGACCGTCTCGGTCACCGTCGCGTGTGTGCTGACAGCACCACTGGCCTTGGCGGCCCGGACCCAGTTCGGGTTGGTTTCCTGGATTCCCCGGCCCAGTCCTGCCACGGTCAGGCATCTGGGATGGCTGGTGTTCGGGGGAAACCCGGCGGTGATCCTCACGATCATGGCACTCGCCGTCCTGGGCGTGTGCGCGCCGATCCGGCCGAGGCTTAGGACCGTGGCCCTGCCGTGGCTGGTGGTGCCGGGCGGTCTCATGATCACGGTCTCCCTGGTCATTCAGCCGATCTTCTATCCGCGCTATGTGCTGCACTGCGTCGCGGCCCTGGCGCTGGCGGGCGGAGCGGGGATGGCTCGCATCGGTATCTGGGCGGCCCGCCGTACACCTGCCGGCACGCACCTGATCCCGGCGGCTTTGCTGGCCGTGCTCGCCGGGCTTGTGGGACCGGCTCAGGTGGCCGTCCGGGAACCGCTCAGCAGGCCTGACAACCTCCGCGACCTCGCTCACACCCTGCGAGATGAAGCCCGACCCGGCGACGCCGTGCTCTACGTTCCCGCCGGTAACTGGATGTCGGTGCTCCCCTACCCCGACTCCGTCGCCCAGCTCGACACGTGGAGTCTGCACGCCGACCGGTTCTTCGGCGACCTGCCGGCTGATCGGTTCCATCATGCGGCCACCGGGCTGTCGCGTATCTGGCTGGTGGAAGGGGCGAAGAGCTACGGCAACGCGGTGGAGCTGCAGAACGACGGGCGATTCCGCCGAACGGCCCACTGGTCCTTCGGCACCAGGCAGCTGTCACTGTATGAACGGAACGACGCCGGGCGACAGACTCATGCCGATACCGGGAAGCAGGAGCCCTGACGCCGCCGGCTCGTCCCGACAGGCTGCCATGAACTCCTCATGACGGCCGGCCGGGCCCACGAGACCACCTGGGATGGCCCGGAAACCCGGGAAAGGGCGATCGCCCCCGGGGCACGACGGCCTTCACCCTCTGCCGGAGGTGAGCCCTGATCTACCGACGAAGGTCCCTGACTCCCAGGGCCGATCAGCCCTGACGGCGGCCGCGAGCGGCGCCATACCGTGCAGGTGGAAGGGGGCGCCCATGAAACTCCCGGCAGTCGTGGACCTCGAACGGACAGCGGCGATGATCTTCGACACCGACGGGGTCATCACCGATACGGCCAGGGCGCACGCCGCCGCGTGGAAACGGGTCTTCGACGCCTTCCTGCGTGAGCGGGCCGGGCGGTCCGGCGAGCGGCTGCAGCCGTTCGACACCGACGAGGACTACCTGCGTCACCTCGACGGCAAGTCCCGCACCGACGGCGTCAGGGACTTCCTCGGCTCCCGCGGCATCACCCCGGACCCGGGCACGGTGGCCGAGATCACCGCCCGCAAGGACGCCTTCTTCCTGGCCGAGATCCATGAGCACGGCGTGGCCTCTTTCCCGTCCACCGCCGAGCTGGTGCGCGAGCTGCGCCGCCGCGGGGTGCGCACGGCCGCCGTCTCGGCGAGCCGCAACTGCGCGGAGGTGCTCCATGCGGCCGGGGCCGACGGCCTGTTCGACGTCCGGGTCGACGGCGTGGACATCGCCCGGCTGGGACTGGCGGGAAAGCCCGATCCGGCGCTGTTCCTGCAGGCGATCCGGCGGCTCGGCGTGACACCGGGCGAGACGGTGGTGGTGGAGGACTCCCTGGCGGGGGTACGGGCGGGCAGGAGGGGCCGCTTCAGGCTCGTCATCGGCGTCGACCGGCACGGTCAGCGGGAGGCCCTGCGGGCCGCCGGCGCCGACCTCGTCGTCACCGACCTGGCGCACCTACGACTGCACGGGAGAAGACGTGAATCCCTGGCTCCTCACCTATGACGGCTTCGACCCCGCCCAGGAGGGCCTCAGGGAGGCGCTGACGACGCTCGGCAACGGCTACTTCGCCACCCGGGGCGCCGCGCCGGAGTCACGCGCCGATGAGGTGCACTATCCCGGCACCTACGTCGCCGGCTGCTACGACCGGCTCGTCTCCCAGGTCGCAGGCGAGCCGGTGGAGAACGAAGACCTTGTCAACGCGCCGAACTGGCTGCCCCTGACCTTCCGCGCCGACGGTGGCGACTGGTTCACCCTCGGCCGCGCCGAGATCCTGGCCTACCGTCACACGCTGGACATGCGCCGGGGAGTACTCACCCGGCTCCTGCGGATACGCGACTCCCACGGCCGGATCACCCGGATGGAACAGCACCGCCTGGTCTCGATGGACGACCCGCACCTGGCCGCCCTGACCATGACGATCGTCGCGGAGAACTGGAGCGGGCTGCTGGAGATCCGCTCGGCGCTCGACGGGCGCGTCACCAACTCGGGGGTCGCCCGCTACCGGGGGCTGGCCGGCCGCCACCTTGTCCCGATCCGCGGGCACGCCGCCCACGGCGTGATCGAACTGCTGACGCGCACCGCCACCTCCCGCCTGGAGATCGCACTGGCGGCGCGCACCACCCTGGCCGGCGGGCGGTGCCGTGGCGGCGCCGAGGAGGGCTGGGTGTGCGATGACCGGGCCGTCGAGGTGAAGGCGGGCGAGGAGGTCACCGTGGAGAAGGTCGTGGCCCTGTACACCTCCCGGGACCGGGCCATCTCCGAGAGCGAGGCCGCCGCGAGGACCGCAGTCGTGCGCGCGGACAGTTTCCCCGCCCTTCTCCAGCGGCATGTGCGGGCCTGGGACCGTCTGTGGCAGCGGGGGCATGTCCGCGCCGAGGACGCCGGGGTACAGCAGATCCTCAACATGTACGTCTTCCACCTGCTGCAGACGGTCTCCCCGCACGTCGCGGAGCTCGATGCCGGGCTGCCGGCCCGGGGGCTGCACGGTGAGGCCTACCGGGGCCATGTGTTCTGGGACGACCTGTTCGCCTTCCCTTTTCTGGCCCCGCGCTTTCCGGAGATCACCCGGGCATTGCTGAGATACCGGTGGCGTCGCCTGACCGAGGCGCGCTGGGCCGCCCGCGCCGCCGGGCACACCGGGGCGATGTTCCCCTGGCAGAGCGGCAGCGACGGCCGGGAAGCGACCCCGCGCCTGCATTTCAACCCCCGTTCCGGCCGCTGGCTGCCCGACCGCTCCCACCTGCAACGCCATGTGGGCCTGGCCATCGCCTTCAACGTGTGGCAGCACTACCGGGCGACCGGGGACACCGGGTTCCTGGCGGGTTTCGGCGGGGAGCTGCTGCTGGAGGTGGCCCGGTTCTTCGCCTCGATCGCGACCTGCGAGCAGGAGGGACGGTATGCGATCCGCGGCGTGATGGGCCCCGACGAATATCACGACGGCTACCCCTGCCGTGCCGAGCCGGGCCTGGACAACAACGCCTACACCAACGTCATGACCGCCTGGCTGATGCGCCGGGTCCTGGACATGATCGTCCTGATCGGCGCCGAGGGAGTGAGCGGGCGGGAGATCGACCTTTTCACCCGGATGGCCCGGCGGATGCGGGTGGACTTCCACGAGGGGGTGATCAGCCAGTTCGAGGGATACCAGGCGCTGGAGGAGCTGGACTGGGCCGCCTACCGCCGCAGGTACACCGACATCCGGCGGCTGGACCGCATCCTCGAAGCCGAGGGCGACACCCCGAACCGTTACAAGGCCTCCAAGCAGGCCGACGTGCTCATGCTGTTCCACCTGCTGGGTGAGGAGGGGCTCGGGGAGATCCTGACCGGCCTGGGCTACGGATGGAACGCCGCGATGGCGGTGCGGACGGTGGACTACTACCTCGGCCGCACCTGCCACGGCTCCACGCTGAGCGCGGTCGTCCACGCCGGGGTGCTGGCACGCCTGCGCCCGGGCGCCTCGCATCCCTTCCTGGTGGAGGCGCTGAACAACGATGTGAGGGATCTCCAGGCGGGTACCACCGCCGAGGGGATCCATCTCGGTGCGATGGCCGGGGTGACCGGGCTGTTCGAAGCACGGCCGCGACCGTGATCACCGGCAGGTACTGCCGGGCGACCGCCCCGGATAACCCAGAAAGACCGATTTGCCCCCTTCTGGCAGCACAGCTGAAGGCCGATCGCCCTGAATAAGGGGACCTTCGGCCCTTATCGTGACGGTGGGCGGTCGGCGATCTTTGATGGTATGAAAGCAGACTCGGCCGGACTGGACATGCTCTCCCGTGAGGAGTGCATCGACTTGCTGTCCTCGACACCGATCGGGCGGATCGTCTTCACCGACCGCGCCCTCCCCGCGGTGCAGCCGGTCGGCTTCTGCCTCGACGGCGAGAACATCGTCATCCGCACCGGCGTGGGGTCCAAACTCGCCGCCGCCACCCGTGATGCGGTGGTGGCCTTCGAAGCCGACGACTTCGACCTGCAGGCCCGCACCTGCTGGTCGGTCACCGCCGTGGGGCACGCGCGGGCCGTGTACGATCTCGCGGAGATCGCCCGGCTGTCGAGGTTGCCGCTGACGACATGGGCGCCCGGCGACCGGGACCACTTCATCATCATCCGGCCCGAGCAGATCTCCGGCCGTCGCACCCGGCGTTCTCCGCTCGTCCCCCAACGTCAGGACGAAAGTCGCACCTTGTGAGGACATCTGACACTTTGTCGACGCGCGTGCCGCGGGGAAGCTGGAGAAGTAAGAGAGAAGGAAAAGCAGGTAAGGAAGAAGAGGGAGGGGAGCCGCCATGAAGGCAGAGGTGGGGGACCGGCTGATCGTTGAGAGCGCCCATCTGGGCGAACCACGCCGTATCGGCACCATAACCGCGTTGCACCATGCTGACGGCTCGCCGCCGTACGAGGTCCACTGGCTTGACCAGAAACACGAGGCAATGGTCTTCCCGGGGCCGGACGCCCACATCGAACCCCGGAACACGAGGCCCGCGACCTCCTGACCGGTGACGACGGAGGTCGCGTGCGCCTTCCCGGCGGAGGGCGCTCAGCTCCTCAGCGGACGTAGGTGACTGGTGAACCAGTCACGCGCGAGGGCCGCGACGCTCTCCAGCGCTCCGCGCTCCTCGAACAGATGGGTCGCACCGGGGACGATCTGGAGCAGGCTCTCGCAGCGCAACCGCTGCTGTGCGGCCCTGTTGAGATCGAGAACCGCTCTGTCGTGGCCTCCCACGATCAGCAGGGTGGGCGCCCGCACCGCGCCGAGCCGCGGGCCGGCCAGGTCGGGCCGCCCGCCGCGGGAGACGACGGCGCCCACCTGGTTGCCCGGTTCCGCCGCCGCCCACAGCGCGGCCGCGGCTCCGGTACTGGCCCCGAAGTAACCGGCCGGGATACCCGCCGCCTGAGGCCGGTCGCCCAGCCAGCCAGTCACCTGGACAAGCCTTTCGGCCAGCAGAGCGATGTCGAACACGTTGTCTCGGTCGGACTCCTCCTCCGAAGTGAGCAGGTCGAACAGCAACGTCCCCAGCCCGGCGTGGTTGAGCACGGAGGCCACGTACTGGTTACGCGGGCTGTGCCGGCTGCTACCGCTGCCGTGCACGAACACCACCACCCCTTTGGCCTGCTCCGGGACGACCAGCCGCCCGGGCAGCAGGACCCGCCCGGCCTCCACCAGGACCTCCTCGTCACAACCGGGCGGATCCGAGCGCGTCGCGTTCTCGTCGCGCTCACCGGCGGGGGGTGCGGCCCGGGCGAGCAACTCGACGACCTCCTCATCGGTGGTCTGAGCGAAATCGACATACCAGGCGCCGATCGCGAAGAAGTCGTCGGGGGTCTGCAGGCAGACCACCTCATCGGCGAACTTGCGCAGGCTCGCGACCGTCTCCGGCGCCCCCACGGGAACCGCCAGCACCACCCGTGCGGCACCACGCGCCCGAGCGATCTGGCAGGCGGCACGTGCCGTCCCGCCGGTGGCGATCCCGTCGTCCACCACGATCACCGTACGGCCCGTCAGATCCACCAGGGGGCGGTCACCGCGGAAACGGCGCGCCCGCCGCAGGAGCTCAGCCCGCTCACGCTCCTCCACTTCGGCTATCTGCGCCTGTGTGAGATTGGCGAGCCGCACCACATCCCGGTTGATGATGCGTACTCCGCCCTCCCCGATGGCGCCGAACCCCACCTCCGGCTGGAACGGCACCCCGAGCTTGCGGACCACGATCACATCCAGCGGAGCGCCGACGGCCCGGGCCACCTCGTAGGCCACCGGCACCCCGCCTCTGGGCAGCCCCAGGACGACCATGTCCCCGGTCCCGCCGAGCCCGCGCAGCCGCTCGGCCAGACGTACGCCCGCATCCTGACGGTCAACGAACACTTCCGTCCACCTCCCCGGACGCTCTGCGCGCCACCGCTCCCCGGCGGGGCGTTACCCCCTCGGGTGACGGGCGGCACGACCTCACTCCTCAATGTCGGCCGGAAAGACCCGACGGCGGTAGGGCAGAAGGTCCCGATTCAGGTCGCCCTGCGCGAGAACCGGCCGGATGCCGCTTGAAAACATTTGGCACTTCTGGTTTTATGGATGCATGGCGGGATGCTCCCGCCCGGTCCACGGAGGCTCCCATGGACCGGGCCGCCGACCTCTCCCATCCGGGCCCGGCCTTGATGGAGGCCGGAGTCACGGCCCTGTGAAACCATATGAACAAAGTGTTCATATGGAAGGAAGTGGATTCCATGCCACCAGCGTTCACCGCCGAAGAGAAGACCCGCATCACCCGGCTCCTGCTGGAAACCGGACAACGGCTGTTCACCAGCCAGGGCCTGCGCAAAACCTCACTGGAGGACCTGGCCGCCCCGGCGGGCATCGCCAAGAGCAGTTTCTACGTCTTCTTCGACTCCAAAGAGGCCCTGTATCTGGAGCTGATGCTGCGCCAGAGCGCCGAAGTCAAACGCAAGGTGATCGACCAGGCACTGCTGACGGATCCGGCCCCCCGTGAAGGACTGCGCCGGTTCCTGCACGCCACCATCGAGGAGATCTCCACCAATCCCCTGTGGCGCCGCCTCATGACCCATCCCGAAGAGATGGCCGCGGTGGCGCGCAAACTCGACCCCGCACGGGTCACCTCCATGGCCGACAACCCGGTCACCGCACTGACCGATTTCCTCACCGGCCAGCAGGCCGGCGGCGAGCTGATCCCCGCCGACCCCGCCGTGATCATCGGTGTGCTGCAGTGCGTGCTGCTGATGCCGATGTACGCCGAACGGCTGGGCGACCCCGCCCTCTACCCCAAGATCCTCGACCTGTTGATCGACCTCGTCGTCGCAGGCCTCACCCCACAGAAGGAATGACCTGACGTGACCAGCCGCGCCAAGCGAGCCGTCATCATCGGCGCCGGTATCGCCGGCCTGACCGCCGCCCTGCGGCTGCGCCAGACGGGCTGGGACCCGCTCGTGATCGAGCGAGCACCGGCCCGCCGCTCCGGTGGCTACGCCCTCACCTTCTCCGGCATCGGCTACGACGCGGCCGAACGCATGGGCCTCCTGCCCGCGCTCACCCGGCGGCACATCACGCCCGACGAGATGACCTACATCAAGCCCAACGGCAAGACCCGCTTCTCCGTCCCCGGCGCCACGGTACGGGCCATGCTCGGCGAGCGCGCACTCAACGTGCTGCGCGGCGACATCGAAGACGTACTGTACGAGGCGGTCCACGAGCAGGTGGAGATCCGCTTCGCCACCACCGTCAAGGCTGTCGCACAGGACGGACTGGACGTCCACGTCACCCTCAGCGACGGCACCGCCGAAACAGCCGACCTGCTGATCGGCGCCGACGGCCTGCACTCGGCCACCCGGGCCCTGGCCTTCGGCCCCGAAGAGGACTTCCGGATCGACCTGGACCACATGGTCGGCGTGTTCATGATGGACCAGCTGCCCGAAACGGTGGCCGAAGGCAGCACCGCGACGCTGACCGTCACCGGCCGCACCCTGGCGATCATCAGTTTGGGCCAGGGCCGCGCGGGCGCCTTCTTCGGCTACCGCACCGACGACGTCAGCCGGGATCTGGCCGAGGGCCCCCACAAGGCGCTGCCACGGGTCTACGGCCAGATGGGGTGGGCCGCCCCGGAGGCACTCGCCCAGCTCCGTTCGGCCGAGTCGGTCTACTACGACTCCATCAGCCAGATGGTCGTCGACCGCTGGAGCCGCGGGCGCGTGGTCCTGCTGGGCGACGCCGCCTGGTGCGTGACCTTGTTCGCCGGCTACGGCTCCTCCCTCGCCGTCGGCGGAGCCGACCTGCTCGCAGGCCTGCTCCAACGCCACCCCGACGACGTCCCCGCGGCGCTGGCCGCCTGGGAGGCACAGCTGCGGCCCGAGGTCGAAAGGAAACAGAAGCTCGGCCGCCGCGTGAAAGGCCTGTACGCCCCCGCCGACCCACTGCGGCTGTGGCTGCGCGACCTGCCACTGCGCCTGGCCGCCCTGCCGCCCGTGGGCCGCCTGCTCCAGCGCCGCCTCCAGCTCAAAGGCTGACCACCGCGGCGGGTGAGCACAGGCGCAACCGGCACCCGCGACCACACCGCCCGCTCCCCCCGGGGGGTCAGGCCGTCCGGCGCTCCTGCTTCACCTCGGTGACCGGACGCCGGATCCCCTCGCCCTCGTCGACGCTGAAGCCCAGACGCATGATCATCTGGGGGTATTCGCCCGACAGCAGTTCCTGCCTCAGAAACTCCCGCAGGTGAAACATCTCCAGCGCCTGGGTGTGGAAGGCCGCGCTCACGTCGTAGGCGGAGGCGTGCAGCAGGACACGTTGCAGCGCCTGGCCGGCCACGAGCCAGTCCTGGCGGGAGTCTCCCGGCGTGGTCAACACCGCCACCGTCCCGGTCGAGGTGGAACCGGACTGGTCGGTGTCACTCCCCCAGGGATGACCGTGGGCGTAGTCACGCTGGGCGAAGTACGGGCTGGTCCGCCCGGGCTGGCGGGGATAGCCCTGCGCCGGTACCCCCTCCCGGCGGGAGCTTCCCGGCGGCTGGGCCCAGCGGATCATCTCCAGGGTGAACATCCGGTCCTGAGACTGCACGTCCTGGGCGGCGCCGGTGAGGCCGGCGATCACCCGGACGGCGGCCTCGGACCGCACCGGCGTCAGCCGCGCCCCCTCCGCGCTCGCCTGGGAGACGAACGCCTCCAGGAGAGGGTCGGCCACCGGCAGCTCGGTGAATCCGGCGCGGTGGGTACGGCGGCGTTCGATCTCGGCGTGCAGCAGCCGGGTGTGCTCATCGGCGGCGACGGCCTCTCCCATCCGGACCGTCGCCAGCAGAGCGGGACGGTCGGGGTCGGGCAGCACCCGCACCTGCGGCTGGCAGCCGAGCACCCGCAGCGCGAGCCGCACGTTCATCAGGGCGGCACCACAGCTGATCAGCATTTCACGGCCCATGGTGTCGCCCAGCCGCAGCTTCCTGCCGCTGTCGGCCCGCAGGGCGAGCTCCGGGCCGTCGAGGGTGAAGGACCAGGGCTGGGTGTTGTGCACCGACGGCGCCCACACGGCGGCCTGAACCGCCCTGTGGAACGCCGAGGTGATCTCCTCGGCGGTGCGCGTGCTCATCATTCCACCTCCATCACAGGTAAAGGGGCGGGACCCGGGCCAGGTCGTCGCAGCGGTAGGCCACGCCGTCCTCGACGTCGACGACACCTTCGAGCCGGCGGACCGCTGCGACGAGCTGCGCGCTCTGCGACCGGAAACCGACCTGACCCGTCAGCGTGACCACCCCCGCCTCGATGCCGACCGCCAGCTCCCGCCGGTCGAGGTGGAGCCGCTCGCAGAGCTCACCGACCTCCTGGCCGATCTCCTCCGCGGGCCGGATGAAGACCTTGAGCAGGTCGTTCTGGCGGACGGTGCCGATCAGACGCCCGGTGCCGGCGTCGATCACGGGCAGTTGCTTGATCCGGTTGCGGTGCATCAGCCGCGCCGCGTCCCGGACGGAGGTGTCCTCCGTGACAGTGATCACGGAGGTGGTCATGACCTCCCCGGCCGTGGTGGCCGTGACCTTCCTGCGTTCCTCGCGCCTCCTGCGGCCACCGAAGACGCCGCCCAGGCGCGCACGGGAACCGATCTCCTTGAGCAGCAGGTCATCCTCCGAGACCACACCGACGGGGCGGTCGTCGGCGTCGATGACGGTGACCGCGCCGATCTTGAAGCGGCGCATGGCATCGACGATCTCGGCGAACGACGCCTGCGGCCGCACCGCGACCGCCCTGGCCCCCCTGACATCCTTGACCTTCATGACCGACCTCCTCGATACGAGGATCCCCGAGCGGCGCCGGAGGCGGCAGCGGCGAAAGTCCCCGATGCGCAGGACTTACGGTCTGCTCTGCGTGACCGGCCGCCGGCCCGGAAAGAGGTCACGGCCGGACCACGGCGACCGGGCAGTGGGCGTGGTGCAACACCCCACGGCTGACCGAACCCAGCAGCGCCGAACCGATGGCGCCCATGCCCCGCGACCCCACGACGACCAGGTCGGCCCTGGTCGAGGCGTCGCCGAGAGCATCGACGGGGTGCGCGCTGTAGACGTCCTCCACCACCGTCACCTCCGAAAACCTCCCCCGCCAGGCGGCGAGCCTGTCGTTGACCATCTGGTGCTGCGCGCGGCTGATCTCGTCGATGTCGTAGAAGATCTCCGGCGCGAAGGCGTGCACCGGCAACTGCCAGGCGTGGACGGCGCGCAGCTCACCCCCCCGTAACCGGGCCTGCTCGAAGGCGTAGGCCAGCGCAGGTTCGCACTGCGGGGAGTCGTCGACCCCGACGACGACCTCGCGGCGCACCTCCTCGCCCGTGGGACGGACCACGACCACCGGGCCGTGGGCGTGCCCGGCCACGTGCACGCTCACCGACCCCACCAGAGCCTCGGCGAAACCGCCCAGACCCCTGCTGCCCAGCACGATCTCGATGGCCTCATCTGCCTGCTCGCGTAAGACCCCGACCGGGGAACCCTCGATCAGCCCGGTGTCCACCTCGACCGACGGCTGACGCGCCCGTGCCGTGCGCTCGGCCTCCAGCAGCACTTTCCGCCCATTCACGATCATCGCGTCCGGCTGCTTGGGGGCGGCGAACCGGGGAATGTCGTACGGCCCGCGTTCCACGACGTGCACGATCCGCAGCGGCAACCGCCGCCGGAAGGCATCGTCGGCGGCCCACTGCACCGCTCTGCTCGCGTCAGCCGAACCATCCACCCCGACGACGATCACCGCGGAGCCGCCGCGCCCGTCCGGAACCGGCCCGTTGGCTTCCGTCGCAGACATCTCGCCCTCCTCGTGTACGGATCCGTCCGTTCAAGCATCCGGCGCGGGCACCGGAGGTCCCCAAAAAAAGGGGGGCGCCGGACCCGCCCGCGTTCACTCCCCCGCGGCCCGGGGCAGCACCGGGATCAGGTGGAACATCCCCGTCATCAGCTCCGGCGGCTCCTTTCGCTCGGCGACCCGCCCGGCCACGGCCCCCAGGACGTCCGTGGCGGTCACCATCCCCACCAGCCTGTTGGTCTCCCCCAGAACCGGGATCGCGTCGACACCGGCGTCGATCATGGCGGCCGCGGCCTCGGCCAGGTGAGCGTCGAGTGTGGTGTGCGGGCACCTGCGGTCGGCCAGCAGCACGTGAACGCACACACGTGACTGCTCGACCGGACCACCGGACCAGTGGGCGGTGAGGTCCTCCCGGGTGAGAACGCCCCGCAGGCGGCCGTCGCCCTCGACGACCGGCAGGTGATGGATGCCCGCCCGGCACATGATCTCCCAGGCCAGGAGCGGGGACTCATCCGGGGTGACGGCGACCAGCGTCCTGCTCATCACCTGCGCCACCCTGAGGTTCTGCACGTCCATCACGCCTCCCCCCGGTCCCGTACCACCACGACGGGACAGTGAGCGTGATGCAGGATTCCGTGACTCACCGAGCCCAGTAAGACCGAGCCGAGCCTGCCCAGTCCCCGCGAGCCGACGACCACCAGGTCGGCGGTGAGCGACGCCTCGCAGACGACGGCGACGGGATGCCCGCAGACCACCGTCTCCTCGGCCTCGACCCCGGGGTACTTCTGCCGCCAGGCGGTGAGCGTGTCCGCCGTGACGCGCCGCTCGGCTTCGACGATCTCCTCGACCAGCGACGGGTAGACGGTGGCCCCCTGCCCCAAAACGGGCATCTGCCAGGTGTGGATCGCCTGCAGCCGGGCGCCGCGCCGGGTGGCCTCCTCGAAGGCGTACTCCAGGGCCGCCGCCGAATGGGCCGAGCCGTCGAAGCCGACGACGACCTCGTCGTACATCCGTTCCTGCGACCCTCTGACGACCACGACCGGTACGGTCCCGGACCCGCTCAGCGCCAGGGAGACCGACCCGAGCAGCAGCCCGGTGAACCCGCCGAGGCCCCGGTTGCCCACCACGATCTCCTCGGCTTCCTCGGCTTCCCGCCGGAGGATCTCAACCGTGCGGCCCGTTTCGAGGACGCCCTCCACCTCGAGCCGCGGGGCACGCTCCCGCGCCAGGCGGATCGCGGCGTCGAGTACCTCCCGGCAGTGATCGGTCATGGAGTCGCGGAAACCCGGAGGGGTCTGCAGCGGGATGTCGTAGGTCCACGGCTCGCACACCCGCACGATCCACAGGGCGCACCCACGCCGCACCGCGTCGTCGGCGGCCCACGCGACCGCGGCCTGCGAGGAAGGTGAGCCGTCCGCGCCCACCACTACATGCGCTGTCATGTCGTCCTCCTCGGGTCCGTAGCTTCCATCCGACCGTCTGGCGGCGGTTTTCACAGCGGCCGAAAGACCTGGTCATCAGGGACTTCCGGCCCTGTGCGCTCCCTAGGACGGGACGACGGCGACGGGACAGCGGGCGTGCCGGACCAGGCATCTGACGATCGCTCCGAGATGGCCGGTGCGCCGGGCTGTGCGGCCCATTCCGACGACGACGGAGGTGGCCTCGGCCGACGCGGCCCGCAGCGCCTCCTTCGGCGCGCTCGTCAGGAGCTGGACGTCGACGGGGGTGTCGGGGTACTTCTCCCGCCACGGTGCGAGCCGTCCGTCCAGCCGCTCCTGGCAGGCCCGGGCCGAGTCGTCGAGATCGGGCAGGTGGGTCATGGCCACACCCCAGGTCAGAGGGCGCGGATGACCGGCGTGCAGCACCCGCAGCCGCAGCCGCCGCAGAGCGGCCTCGTGGAAGGCGAAGTCCAGCACCTCGTCGGCCGTGCTGTCATCGACGCCCACGACCACCGGCCCCGGGTGCAGGGGCACCGGCAGCGGACCCGCCCCTCGCACGACGATCACCGCAGACAGCGCGCAGGCCGCGACGGAGGCCGCGACGGAGCCGACCACGGACCGGGCCGGCGCGCCCAGGCCGCGAGAGCCGACCACGACGACCTCGGCGCCGGCCGACAGGTCGACGAGCCGCTGGGCGGCGGAGCCCTCGTAAAGGTCGGTCGTCACCTCGGTGATCGTGCTGCACGCGCGGGCGCAGTCGGCCCCGTGGTACAGCACGTGCTCGGCCGCCTTACGCAGATGGAGCTTGGCCTCCTCGTCGGCCTCGCCGTACGGCCACTGCCACGTGTGGGAGACGACCAGAGGCAGTTTCCTGAGCTCGGCCTCGTCCATCGCCCACTCCAGGGCCTGCATGGAGAAGTCCGAACCGTCATAGCCGACGACGACAGGGCGCGGTTGTGCCATGGTCTTCACCCCCGTTCCATGCTGGGCGATGCCCGGCGGGGGCAGCAGAGCGGAACGTCCCTGTTCGGGAGGGACTTCCGACCCCTTTTCGGCCCTCGCGCGGCCGGCGGCTCCGATCCCCCACCGCAGCGGCACCCCCCACGGCGGTGACTCCAGGTGACCGCCCGTCCACCTGCGGGCTCGATCGTCAGGCGGTGGCGGTGTTCAGCCGGGGTATCGCCGAGCGCTCGTCGCGCAGCACGCCGCCGACGACGTCCCCGTCGACGGTCTCGCGTTCGACCAGGAGCGCGGCGAGCCGGTCCAGAGCCTCCCGGTGGGCGCGCAGCAGGTCCACCGCACGTTTCTCGGCTCCGCCGAGCAGACGGGCGATCTCTTCGTCGATGACCTGCTGGGTCCGTTCGGAGTACGGCTTGAGCCGGAGCTCTTCGACGTCCTCGCCGAGATACTGGGGACCGGCGGAGGAGTAGCCGACCGGGCCGAGCGCGGGTGACAGGCCGAAGTCGCGCACCATGCGGGTGGCGATCTGCGTGGCGGCCGCCAGATCGTTGGCGGCGCCGGTGGAACCCTCGCCGAAGACGACCAGCTCCGCGGCACGGCCGCCGAGCCGTACGGCGAGCAGATCGGCCAGGTAGCTTTCGCTGTAGAGGTGCCGTTCGGCCTCGGGCAGCTGCTCGGTGACGCCGAGCGTGGGACCGGCGGGCAGGATGGTCACCTTCGCGACCGGATCGGCGTACTCGCACAAGGTGGCCAGCAGGGCATGCCCGGACTCGTGCACGGCCACCGCGTGACGTTCCTGGGGAAGCAGGGCGTTGGTCGTCTCGCGGCGGCCCAGCAGCACCCGGTCGCGTGCGGTGTCGAGATCCTGGGCGTCGATGACCGTGCGATTGGCCCTGACCGCGTTGATGGCGGCCTCGTTGACGAGGTTGGCCAGGTCGGCGCCGGAGAATCCCGGCGTGGCGCGGGCGGTCACGACGAGATCAACGCTCGGGCCCAGCTGTTTGCCGGCGGCGTGAACAGCCAGGATCGCCGCGCGCTCGACCTGGTTGGGCAGCGGCACGGTGACCTGCCGGTCGAAGCGGCCGGGACGCAACAGGGCCGTGTCGAGAGTCTCGGGCCGGTTCGTCGCGGCCAGCACGACGATCCCGCTGCTCTGATCGAAGCCGTCCATCTCGGCCAGCAGCTGGTTCAGCGTCTGCTCCCGTTCGTCGTTGCCTCCGGCGACCACCCTGCCCCGCCGGCCGCCAATGGCGTCGATCTCGTCGATGAAAACGATCGAGGGGGCACGTTTGCGGGCCTCGTCGAACAGGTCACGGACCCGGGATGCCCCCACCCCCACGAACATCTCCACGAACCCCGAGCCGGTGACCGACAGGAACGGCACAGCCGCCTCCCCTGCCACCGCCCGGGCCAGGAGCGTCTTTCCGGTCCCCGGAGGACCGACCATGATCACCCCTCGGGGTGGTTTCGCGCCCGCTGCCGCGTACCGGCCGGGGTCGCGCAGGAAGTCCACCACCTCGCTGATCTCCTGCTTGACGCCGTCATAACCGGCGACGTCGCCGAACCGGGTGGTCGGCCGCTCCGCCTCAATGATTTTCGCTCCCGAACGGCCAAAGCCGCCGATGCCGCCGATACCGCCGGCCAGGGAGTGCTGTGCCTGCCGGCCCATCCACATGAACAGGCCGACCAGCAGCACCAGCGGCAGGAAGCCGACGAGGACCGATATCAGGGAGTTGTCGGCCCGGGTCGCGGTGATCTGGACGTGGTGGGACTGCAGCTGGGATTCCAGCCGTCCGGTGCGCAGCGCCGTGGGGATCTGGGAGGTGAACTTCGTCCCGTTGTCCAGGCTGCCGGACACCGCGCCCTGATCGTCGATCGTCACCGCCTTGATCTGCCCGGCGTCCACCTTGGCCACGAAGTCGCTGTAGGAGTACGGCTTGACCTGCGACCCGGTGAGCAGGAGGGGCACCACCAGCCACAGCGTGACGATCAGCGCCCCCAGCGGCAGCAGCCAGCGGTGCCAGCCGGGAGGCCGCGCGGGCACCGGCGGCGGGGGCTCGTCCGGCGGTCCCGGTCTGGCCTTACCCGTCGGGTGCCGGCCGCGCAGCCGAATCCGCGTGATCATCAAGCTGCCTCCCTGTCGGTTCCCCTGCCTTACCTGCCAGTTTTCAGTCCGGCGAGAACGATCCGGCAGGGCCGAAAGACCCGAAGACCAGGACGGAACGGCCTTTCCCGCAGGCCGACGGCCGCAGGGGAGGTCACTGCGGGCGCCCTGGGCCACCCGATTCAAAAACCAGCTACCGGGGGAGAAAACAGACACATAGCTGGTCTGTTCATCCACGGGAGACCACCTCGGGGACGGCCCCGTCCCCCCGGCCGCGACCCCGATCAGACGAACGGCCGACCCAAGCGCAAAGGCACCTCCATGAGACCGTGGGCGCAGATCAAGGAGACGCACATCGCCGTCGTGGTCCTCCTCGGAGACCATGCCTTCAAGCTCAAAAAACCAGTCAACCTCGGCTTCCTGGACTTCACCACCCGACAGGCCCGCCAAGCCATCTGCCACCGGGAGGTGGAGCTCAACCGGCGGCTGGCCGCAGACGTCTACGAAGGGGTCGCCGACGTGCGAGGCCCCGACGGAGAACTCTGCGACCATCTCGTCGTGATGCGGCGCATGCCGGAGGAACGCCGCCTCTCCGCCGTGCTCCGCTCGGGCAGACCAGTCGAAGGACACCTGCGGCAGGTCGCCCGGATGATCGCCGGCATGCACGGGCGATCCCGCCACGGCCCCGAAATCGACCAACAGGGCGGCAGACAGGCCCTGCGGTCCCGCTGGAGCGCAAGCTTCGACGAGATCCGCGCACTCACCGACCCCGTCCTCGACACCGAGATCATCGGGCAGATCGAACGGCTCGCCCTGCGCTTCCTCGACGGCCGAGCCCCCCTGTTCGCCGCCCGGATCGCCGAAGGCCGCATCATCGACGGCCACGGCGACCTGCTCACCGAAGACATCTTCTGCCTGCAGGACGGCCCACGGATACTGGACTGCCTGGAATTCGACGACCGGCTCCGCTTCCTCGACGGCCTCGACGACGCCGCCTTCCTGGCCATGGACCTGGAACACCTCGGCGCACCCCGGCTGGCCGAGGCGTTCCTGCACTGGTACACCGAGTTCACCGACGACCACGCCCCACCCTCACTGTGGCATCACTACGTCGCCTACCGGGCCTTCGTCCGCGCCAAGGTCGCCTGCCTCCGGCAGCAACAGGGCGGCTCCGGCGCCGCCGGCGAGGCACACCGGCTCGCCGAACTCACACTCCGCCACCTGCAGGCCGGAACGATCCCTTTGATCCTCGTCGGCGGACTCCCCGCGACCGGCAAGTCGACCCTGGCCGCCGCCCTCGCCGACCACCTCGGCTACACACTGCTGAGCAGCGACCGCATCCGCAAGGAACTCTGCGCCATCACACCCGAACAGCACACACCCGCCCCCTTCGGCGAAGGCATCTACCGCCCCGAACGCACCCAACGCACCTACCACGAGATGCTCTCCCGGGCCGAACTACTGCTTCACCACGGCGAACCGGTCATCCTGGACGCCTCCTGGATCGACGCCGACCACCGGGCCGCAGCCGCAGCCGTGGCCCGGCGCACCTGCAGCGACCTCGTGGCCCTGCGCTGCACAGCCCCGCCGCAGATCACCGCCGAGCGTCTCACCCACCGTAGCGGCACGACCTCCGACGCCGACCAGACCATCGCCACCGCCATGACACAGACGATGCAACCCTGGCCCGAGGCGATCGAGATCGACACCAGCCCCACCACCGAACCACCGCTGGACCGGGCACTGGCGGCCATCAACCTCTCCGCACCCCCCGCCCCCCGGCGGTTCCGGCGCCCCCAGCTGGAACCCGACTGACCAGCCCACCCCGGTGACCACCGGCTCTTCGAAAGACACATCAACTCCGAAGACCCCCGGGCAAGAACGGAGGCTGCTCGCATGAGACGGACCGGCGCCGACGAATACGACGTCACACCGGACTACCCAGGCCACCGCGTGTACAACGACGGAACGATCCAGATACGGATAGACCCGCACCCCACCCCGGGCATGCTGGAGCGGATCGAAGCACGCGCCCACCAGGCGGCATCAACCTGCCTGGCACGACTGTTCCACCCGGAGTCGGTCGCGGTGGCCGGCGCGGGCCCGCGCCCCGGGCGGCAGCGGCCACCGGATCCTACGCAACCTCGGCCCCGCCCCCGTCGCTCTTCCGCAGACGGCTCGGCTGACCCGCCCCTCACGCCCCTCGCGGCTGAAACCGGAAACCCGAAGGACCCGCCACGACGGCCGTGACCTGCCCACGGCAGCCGTGGTAGGGACCAACGCCCCTACCACGGCCCCCGCGAGAGAGCTAACCTTCAGGACATGATTCGCGTGTTCCTGGTGGACGACCACGAAGTGGTACGGCGGGGCGTGGCCGCGCTACTGGAGTCCGAAGGCGACATCGAGATCGTCGGAGAGGCCGGGACCGCGCAGTCGGCGGTGTCGCGCATCCCGGCGCTACGCCCGGACGTCGCGGTTTTGGACGTGCGCCTGCCCGACGGCAACGGAGTGGACGTCTGCCGCGAGGTCCGCTCCAGGCTGCCGGAACTGGCCTGCCTGATGCTGACCTCCTTCGCCGACGACGACGCTCTGTTCAACGCGGTGATGGCAGGCGCCTCGGGATATGTGCTCAAACAGATCCACGGCTCGGACCTGGTCGGCGCCGTGCGGACGGTCGCGGCCGGCCAGTCGCTACTGGACCCGCAGACCACCGCGACCATGCTGGCGCGGCTACGCGAACAGGCCACCCGCAGAGACCCACTGCAGGCACTGTCGGAACAGGAACGCCACATCCTGGAGCTGATCGGCGAAGGGATGACCAACCGGCAGATCGGCGAGCGACTCTACCTCGCCGAAAAAACCGTGAAGAACTACGTGTCGAACCTGCTGGCGAAGCTGAGCATGCAGCGCCGTACCCAGGCGGCCGCGCTGGCGGCCCGGCTGAAAGCCGACCGCCCCAGCTAAACACCGACACGCACACCACGGGCCCACATCCCCCTCGCAGCCGCCAGGCCCGGCGCAGCCACAAGGCCCGCCGCGCCCGACGCTACCCCAGCGGGACACTCCACCTCAGACAGGTCCCCCCCTCCGCCAACGGCCCGATCTCAAAGGAACCACCCAGCCGCTCGGCCCGCTCCTGAAGATTGAGCAGACCGCTGCGCCTGCCGTCGCGGGGCAACCCCACCCCGTTGTCCCGCACGACAAGGGTGAGCCGGCCATCACCGACCTCCACCGACACCTCGGCCTTGGAAGCCCTGGCATGACGCACGACATTGGACAGCGCCTCCCGCAGAACGGCCGGCAACTGTTCGGCGACCTGCGCCGGCACCTTACTGTCGAGCTGACCCTCCAGGGTCAGGCCCGGCAGGAAACCCAAATGAGCACGGGCACTCTCCACCAGGCTCACAACCTGCGCGCGCAGACTGAAATCACCATCATGGTGGGGAATCTGCAGAGCGAAAATGGTCGAACGGATCTGCCGGATGGTGCCGTCCAGCTCATCGATCGCGTTCTGCAGCCGAGACGAGACCTCAGGCCTGTCGACAAGCCGCACAGTGCTCATCAACGTCATGGCGATGGCGAACAACCGCTGGATCACCACATCATGCAGATCCTTGGCGATCCGGTCACGGTCCTCCAGCAACCCCAGCCGCTCGGCGTCCATCCGGGACTCGGCCAGCTCCAGCGCGATCGCCGCCTGCCCGGCAAAGGAATGCAACATGCTCAGCTCAGCCTGACTGAACGGGATACGGCCTGAGCGCTTGCCCAGCGACAGCACACCACGGACGATACCCACCGCACCGATCGGCACAGCGGCGACAGGGCCGGGCGACACCCGCCCGGCGATCACAGCCGAGGCCTCCTCGACCGGCTCGGCGGCCATGAACGGCTCACCACTGGTGAAGGCCTGCCCCACCAGGGAACCGGCGACAGGAACCTCGGCAGGGGCCACCTGCTCACAGGCATCCCCATCAGCAATGATCACTTGGAGTAGCCGTCCGGTCTCATCGGGCAGCAGAACCGCCACAACGTCGGCATTGGCCATCTCCCGCGCCCGGCGCGCCATCAGCGTGAGCACCTCCCGCGGCTCGGCCCCCGACAGCAGGCTGGTGGTGACCTCCGAGGACACCTGCAGCCACATCTCCCGCCGGCGGCTCTCCTCATACAGCCGGGCGTTCTCGATGGCCACCCCGGCCGCGGTGGCCAGCGCCGTGACGATCGCCTCGTCCTCCTCGTCGAACTCCCCTCCCCCGCGCTTCTCGGTGAGGTAGAGGTTGCCGAACACCTCCTCCCGCACCCGGATCGGCACACCCAGAAACGACCCCATCGGCGGGTGCCCCGGCGGAAACCCATGAGACTCCGGATGCTCGCAGATACGGGCCAGCCGCAACGACTGCGGCTGCTTGATCAGCAGGCCCAGCAGGCCCAGCCCGTGCGGCCAGTGCTCGATCCGGGCGATCTCCTCCTCGGTCAGCCCCACCGGAATGAACTGGACGAGCGTGTTCTCCTCACCGATCGCACCCAAGGCACCGTAGGTGGCATCGACCAGGGCGATGGCGGTCTCCACGATCCGGCGCAGCACGGTCTCCAGATCCAGCTCACTGCCAATGGAGACGACCGCGTTCAGCAGCGCGTGCACCCGGTCACGGGTGGCCAGCACGGCCTCCAGCCGCACATGCAGCTCCGACAGGAGCTCATCCAGCCGCATGTGCGGAATCAACGCGCCAGGCTCGATCTCCCCCATGTACCAAAGTCTCGCATCCGGGAACCCGGGCGCTCACGCCGGTACACGACAGACATCCGCCACGGTGGTGGCCGAAAGACCCCGGCATTGAGGACCTCCGGCCGCTGCCCGGCGGGCCCCGGCGGCGATGAGATGGAGATGCGAAGGGCCCGACGGCAAACAGCCGGGCCGGCGCGCCGGCCCACCACGACAACAGCGGCCGGCGAAACGCGGGCCCACCCGCCAAGGAGGTGCAGTGATGCACGTGAAGGTCAAAGACGTCATGACCACAGAGGTGGCCTCGGTCAACGGCAGCACCCCGTTCAAGGACGTCGCCGAAGTACTCATCGCTCACGGCGTGAGCGCCGTCCCGGTCGTGGACGGCGAAGGACACGTCCTCGGGATCGTCTCCGAAGCGGACCTGCTACACAAAGAGGAGTTCAGGGAACGGTACTACCACGAGGGATACCAGCCACCGCTACGTGCCCGGCTGCGACACCGCCTGAGCCCCAAGAGCGGCGACGGCAGGGAGAAGGCCCGCGGCGACACCGCAGCGGAACTGATGACGGCCCCCGCGATCACAGTCCGGCCGCATGTGTCGATCGTGACGGCGATGCGGCTCATGGAGGAACACGGAGTCAAAAGACTGGTCGTGGTCGACGACGAAGAGATCCTCCAAGGCATCGTCAGCCGCATCGACCTGCTGAAGGTCTTCCTCCGCAGCGACCTCGACATCGCCGAAGAGGTACGTGAGGAGATCCTCGAACACTCCCTGTGGGCACTTCCCCACAACGCCACCGTCACGGTCGCGCACGGGATCGTCACACTGGCCGGACGCATGCACCGGCGCGGTGACGCCCAGCTCGCGGCGCGGCTGGCCCGCCGGGTGAACGGCGTCGTCGACGTGATCGACCAACTGGAATGGGACACCGACGACACCACAGCCTGGAGAGGACGGTAGAAGACGAAAACCGGCGCCCGCGCGTGTCCCCGACCACCCCAAGGGCCTCAGCGGGGCTTTCAGAGAGGGAGCAGCGAGTCGTCCTGGTCATAGGTGACATCGACCTCCAGCTCCACCACCCCTTCGATCCGCCGGCCGGCCTCGACGAGCCGGGCGATCTGCGAACGCCTGGCCACCCTCCCCCCGACCCGGACCACACCGGCGTCCACCGCGATCGTGAGCGTCCGCGCATCCACCCGCAGAGCCGCGATGGCCGCCGCCACATCCGCCAGAACGTCCGACGTCCGCCTGGCGAAGATCTTCAACAGATCGACCTGGTGCAGAGTACCGGCGATCTTCCCGCTGGCGGCGTCGACCACCGGTAGCTGCATGATCCGGTTGGCATGCATCAGCCGGGCCGCCTCCCGCACGGGAGTCTGCCGGGTGACCGTCAGCGCCGGGCACGTCATGACCTCCCCGGCGGTCATCACGGCACCCCGGCCGGGCTGCCGGCGTCCGCGGCTCTGCGAACCGCCCTCACCCGGTGAGACGCCGCTCTCCCCCAGCGGCAGATCGCCCTCCGACACCACCCCGACCGGACGACCACCGACATCGATCACAGCCACGGCACCCACCTTGAACCGGCGCATGGTCGCCACCAACTCGGCGACCGTCGCCTCCCGGCGAACCGCGATGGCCACCGTACCCATGACGTCCTTCACCTGCAGCGTCCCGCTCCACTCCACCGGCTTTCCTGCCCACGACGGTGCCGCGGCGGAAGCGCCCCCTTGAATCCGGCCCTGCCCCTGGGTGTCGGTCATCGCTCTCACCTCCCCGCCCCGCCTTCCATCGTCGGCGGCAAAGACCCGGACGCGGCAGAGCGGAAAGTCCCCCCGAGAAAGGACCTTCCGCCCCCATGACACCGGCGGACCCCTGAAACTCCCGGGACCTTCGCCCCTACCCGGCGGCGTGCAGGCCCACGACCATGAAAGGGACCAACGGCCAGAGGCGGCACACGGCCCCGGCCCAGGCCGCTGCCGGTCAGAGCAGCGGTCCGGACCGGGACGGACCCGAGGTGGTGACCATGAAAGCATCCGTCCTCGTCGGCGTCGACGGCTCGGCATCCTCACTGCAGGCCCTTACCTGGGCGGCACAGGAGGCCACATTGAGAGGGACACCACTGCGCATCGTGTACGCCGCCCTGCGCTGGGCCTACGATGTCCCCCTCGTCCCGCAGCCCGCCCACTGGGGACCGGCAGTGGAAACCGCAGCCCGAAACCTGCTCGGCCAGGCCGCCGAACGGGCCCGCGCCCACGCCCCCACCGCGGAGATCACCACCGAGATCATCGACGGCGCCGCCGCGGAGTCGATCGCCGCCGCCGCCCAGGACGCACAGCTGATCGTCGTCGGCAGCCGCGGCCGGGGCGGGTTCGCCGGGCTGCTACTGGGCTCGGTCAGCCGTGACCTCGCCACCCGCGCCCCCTGCCCGGTCGTGGTCGCAGGCCCGCCGCACCCCACCGGCGGCAGAGGCGGTGACGCCGAGATCGTCGCCGGCGTCCTCGGGCACCCCGACCAGGATCCCGTCCTGGAGTTCGCCTTCGGCGAGGCCGCACTCCGAGGAGTCGCCCTGCGGGCGGTGCACGCCTGGACCCATCCAGCGCTCAGAGCACCCGGAGACATGCAACCGCTCGTCATCGACCTCGACAGCGTCGGCCAGGAGGAGGCACGCCTGCTGGCCGAGTCCATCGGCGGCTGGCGGCAGAAGTTCCCCGATGTGCCCCTCATTGAGCACGTCGTGCACGGACACCCGGCCAAAGCACTCATCGACGCCTCCGAATCCGCCGGACTGGTCGTCGTGGGCGCCCCCCGGCGGGCCTGGGCGCCCGGATCGACCGTGCACGCCCTGCTCCACCATGCCCACGCCCCCGTCGCGGTCGTCCATTGATCCCCACCGAGATGGACGCCTGGGTGGTGGCCCGCCCCGGGCCGATCACCTCGCATCCACTGCAACGCCTCCGGCTCCCGGTCCCCGAGCCGGGGCCAGGCGAGGTGCTCGTCAAAGTCGAGGCCTGCGCCGTCTGCCGTACCGACCTCCACCTCGCCGAAGGCGACCTGCCCCCACGCCGCCCCAGGACCGTACCCGGCCACGAGATCGTGGGACGGGTGGTGGCCCGCGGCCCGGACGCCGCCCGGCTCGCACCCGGCACACGCGTCGGCGTGGCCTGGCTCCGCTCGACCTGCGGGCACTGCCGCTACTGCCTGCGAGGAGCCGAGAACCTCTGCCCGGCCTCCACCTACACCGGCTGGGACGCCGACGGCGGTTACGCCGGCTACCTCACCGCCCCCCAGGACTACCTTTACCCGCTCCCCCCAGACCCGCCGGCCGACAAACTGGCCCCGCTACTGTGCGCCGGGATCATCGGCTACCGCGCCCTGCTCCGCTGCGACCTGCCCCCCGGCGGACGCCTGGGCATCTACGGCTTCGGCGCCTCAGCCCACCTGACCGCGCAACTCGCCCTCGCCCAAGGAGCGACCGTGCACGTCCTGACTCGCTCAGCCAGAGCCCGCGAACTGGCCAGAACACTGGGAGCGGCCTCCGCACGCGGCCCGGCCGACCAGCCCCCCGAACCACTGGACGCCGCCATCCTGTTCGCCCCGGCCGGCGAACTGGTACCCGTCGCCCTGACCGCCCTGGACCGGGGCGCCACCCTGGCCGTAGCGGGCATCCATCTCAGCGACATCCCTGCGCTGAACTACCAGCGCCACCTGTTTCAAGAGCGCACCCTGCGCAGCGTCACCGCCAACACCCGCGCCGACGGCCAGGCCTACCTGGAACTCGCCACCACCTACCCCCCGAAGGTCACCACCGTGCCCTACCCCCTCAACGCGGCCGACCAAGCACTCAGCGACCTGGCCGCCGACCGTTTCGAAGGCGCCGCCGTACTGCTGCCCGGCCTGCCGTGAACCACGACGCCGGCACACCGAAGACCGCTCCTGCAGGGGGTGGGCTCAGCAACGGAGTCTGCCCTGACCTGCGCTGATGCCTGTGTCCCTGTATGGTTCATGGCACATTTGACACGCTCCCCGGCCTTCAAGACTCTGACCGGAAAATAACGACCTCAGCCGGGCAGGCGGCAACGACCCCCGGGTCTCGGTGCTGCACGGACGTGCGCGCGTTCGCCTTGTTTCCCGATGAGACTCAGGTACTCGACGGGACCAGCGCCGGTGGCCCCGAACCAATGGGGGGTGCGCGTGTCGAACTCCGCGGCCTCCCCGGGCTTGAGGATGAGGTCGTGTTCCCCAAGTACAAGGCGGAGCGTTCCGTTGAGGACATAGACCCAGTCGTAGCCCTCGTGGGTGCGCAGGTCGGGCTCGGCGTCGTCGCTTCCGGTCGGGAGGACGAACTTGTAGGCCTGGATTCCTCCTGGCCTACGGGTCAGCGGCAGGATGACCGAGCCGTCGCTGCAGGGGATGGGACGCAGATTGATGCGGGGGTCACCGGTCGGCGGCGCATCGACGAGCTCGTCGAGTGTGACCCCGTAGGCGCGAGCAAGCGGAAGCAGCTGCTCAAGCGTGGGACGTCGCAGGCCCGCCTCAAGCCGGGACAAGGTGCTGGTGGAGATGCCGGTCTCCTCCGCGAGGTCGGCGAGCGTGACGTCACGATGCAGCCGAAGGCGTTTCAACCTCGGTCCGACAGCGTCAAGAGTGCGGTCAATGGCTTCATCCACCCCTCCATTTTGCTATTTGGCAACGAGGTTTGCACATCCGCCTTCTCTATCAGCACCATGAAGAACGAACCGAGGAACGCACCCGCAAAGGGGGTGCACGATCTGTCGGCGCAGGTGAGCCCGGCGGAGCTGTTGGCACGTGGCCGCGACGAGGTCACCGGCTACGGCGCAGAGATCATCGCGAACGAGGAGGACGACCTATGACGCACGGATTCGACAAGGGCTTCTGGGAGCGGCACTGGCAACAGGGGCGAGCGGAGGGCCCCGGATCCATGGGCGGCAACCCGCCGAACCCGTACCTCGCTCGTGAGACCAGCGGCCTGACACCGGGCACGGCACTGGATGCGGGGTGCGGCGGCGGTGCCGAGGCGATCTGGCTTGCCTCCCACGGCTGGCACGTCACCGCAGCCGACATCTCGTCCGAGGCCCTTGCTCGCGCTGCCGAGCGTGCGGCGACGAGCGGGGCCCCCGGGCGCTTGCGGTGGGTTGAGGCGGATCTGAGCGTCTGGAGCCCGGGCGAGCAGTTCGACCTGGTCATGACCCACTACGCCCACCCGGCGATGCCCCAGCTGGAGTTCTACGACCGCATCGCCGGATGGGTGGCTCCCGGCGGCACGCTGCTCATCGTGGGGCACCTGCACACCCCGGGCTCCACCGGCCACGGGCACCACCCTCCTGCCGAAGCGTCGGCCACCTCCGCGGCCATCACCGCGCGCATGGACGGCATGGAGTGGGAGATCGTCACCGCTGAAGAGCACCTCCGCACGCTCACCGGCCACGGGGGCCGAGCGGTCCCCCTCCACGATGCCGTCGTGCGCGCCACCCGACGCCGGTAATCACACCATCCGACAGCGCCAAGGCCCGCTGCTCCGGGGTAAACAGGCAGGTGCCCGGGTCGGCGTACCGGGACGGCACAGACGACGTCGGAGCGTGCACGGAAACCTTTCGGCCGCCGACCCGGTCGAGCTCCTTCAAAATCCGGACCGCTTCCATCAGGTCGGCGGCGCCGGGACCGCCGGTAGTGCTCAGGTCTGCCGCGGCCGGCGCCACCGCTGATCGGCCAGGGCCCAAGCCCGCTCCCACTCGGCGTCACGGTGCCGGTTCAGCAGTCCCCGCGCGCCGGCGACACACAGCAACAGGACCGTCGCGACCCCGCCCGTGACCGTGATCGCCGCGACCGCGGTGTCGGTGACCGTCTTGACATGGGTCTGCGGAGGCGCCGTGGGCTTTCCGGCACCGTCGACCCAGATCCGGGTCTGGGAACCAGCCGGCGTGCTCGGCGAGAGCACCACCTTCCCCGTGCGTGAACCGCCCTGCGCGGTGGTCCACCGTACCGTCCGCGGCCACCACCCCGCGCCGTGCGCCGGGTCCACCACCACGGCCACGACCGGCTGCCGGTGCCCAAGCCCGGAGAGCTCGGCACGCAGACCGGTGACGTAGACCTGCCGGCTGAGCGCGGCCACCGGCCACAGGCAGGCGACGAAGAGCACCAGACTCGCCAGAACGATCACCGTGTCGAGCCGGTCCGAACGCCTGCGCAACGGATTACCGTCAAACCGGTGAAGATACAGGCAGCGTATCGCCCAGCGGATAAAGGAACGCATCGGGCCACCTCCTGCCGCCGATGTACACACTTTTCACGGTCCGTGCCGCACACCCCGCGCGACCAGGGTCTTTGGACGTGGCACGCAGGGACCTTCGACCTCACCGCCCACCGGCCCGCGTCTTCCGTTTCCTTCCCCGAGGCGCCCTGGTGACACCGCCCGCTCAAAGACACCCCCGGTTCAGGGGCCGGAGGCCAGGCCGTGGTTGCGGTCCCAGTGCCCCCCGCAGGGGGCGGTGTCGAAACAGACGGCCGCGACGGCGTTGCCCGTCACATCATTGTCCTCCACCCGGCCCGACTCGCAGCTGCCGCCCTCTGTGATCCACAGACCATGAGTCTGCGTCTTGGGGTCCTGGTTGTCCCAGATGCGGTTGCCGCGGATCGTGACGCCGAGGGTCAGCGCGTTCAGGCCGATACCCGCCCGGACGGCGGGAGGGCCGGGCAGACTGTAGGCGGAGCCCGCCTCGGGCGGTTCACCGATCCAGGCCGTCGTCACGCCAGGCCGGAAGGGAGCCAGGAGAAGTTCGGTGGCGGAGTTGGTTATGACGAGCGCCGTGCGGACACCCACGGTGAGGATCTTGCCGCGGTGTCCGTCAGCAGGCCAGGCCGCCGCGGCGTCGGTCAGGGACGTGGCGGTGTAGGTAACGGTGTCGCCGTGGCCGGAGGCCGCCGGCGCCGCCCGGACGCCGTTGTTACGGACCCGGTTGTCGAGCAGCACCGCGTCGATGAGGGCGCCGTCGACCCGGATGCCGTCGAGGGCGTTGCCCCAGATGTCGTTGCCGTCCAAGACCATCTCGACAGAGGCGTGCGCGGGACCGCCGGGCAGGTTGTGCTGCCGGTAGCCGTAGCGGCCGTTACGGCTGACCCGGTTACCCTGAATGGTGTACCGGCCCGGAGTGTTACCGATGCTGATGCCGTCGCGGACGTTGCCGTCGATGAGACAGCCGGTGACGACACCGCCCCTACCGGCGACCGACGTCGTTCCCAGGCCCGAGACGTCGAACCCGGCCACCTGGTTGCCGATCATGGTGCAGGCGGCGACGACCAGCCCGTCAGCGCCCCAGTCGGAGATGCCGTACCTGTTGTTCTCGGTGTGGCAGTTGGTGATGCGGATACCACGGGGCGAGACCCACCCGCGGTCCTGCAGCTCCAGGAAGATGCCGTTGGTGCCGTTGCCGACGGCGGTGCAGCCGGTGATGGTCAGACGCTCGACCCCGCCCCAGCCGCCGATCCCGATACCCAGACCGGCGCCGCCCATCTGCTCGCCACTGTCGAGCCGCCCGCAGCCGAAGGCGATGACGCTCTCCACCACCGAATCCTGCAGGAAGTCGCAGCCAAAGCCCGAGGCCGCGGTGTGATGGATGTACAGGCCACGGAAACGGCCCCGGAGCACATACTGCAGGCCCAACCCCTTGGCGAGCACGTCGTACTGCTCCAGCACGACCCCCGAGCCATCGATCTCGAAGTTGGCGAAGGTACAGTCGGCGAGATGGTTGCCGGGGCCGGCGCCATGCTGCAGGGCGGTGAAGAAGGCCAGCGGGGTCGGATCGGTGAGGTTGCCGGAGTTGGACAGGACGAACCGGGTCGCCCCCGGCCCGGCGCCCACGAGGGACACCCCGCTCCTCCACACCGTGCCCACGTCCCGGATCGAGTACACCCCGGCCGGACAGTAGACGACCCGCGCCCGGCCATCGGCGGCACAGGCAGCCCCGAGCCGGTCAACCAGCTCCGCCAGCGCCGGCTGGTCATTGGTGACCCCATCACCGGTGAGCCCATGGTCAAGAGCATTGTAAAACGGAAAATCACCCTCGGCCCTGGCCACCGGCCCCTCCCCCCCGGCCCCGTGACCGTGCGGACCCGCCGAGTCCTGCGGACACAGACATCCCGATCTCCTCCCGGCGAAAACGGGGTCTGCCAGTGGCACCGAAGCGACAGCCGGCACCCCCCCGCCGTCACCCAGAGCCGACGTTCAGCCGACCGACGCCGACCAGTCATCCGTTCAATTCCCGTCTTCCTACCGAATAAGCACAGGTGGGCGCAGTCAACAGACCATGACGGGCCCGGCCACGTTCAAGAAACGATCAGCAGGCGGATGACCTCTGGAAACGGAGGGAAGGAGCGTGGTTGCGGCCCCATCGACCACTGTGAGGACTCATGCGGATCCTGGCCCGCCCCCATCAGCTTCCCGCCCGGCTCGCCACCGGCGCCTTCATCCTGAACTCGGGGCTGACCATGGCGGCCTCCGCCAGGCAGAGCGCGGCCGGCATCCATGGGATGGCCTCGACGGCCTACCCGTTCCTGAAGGACCTGGATCCGGAGAAGTTCACCCGATGGGTCGCCACAGGACAGATCGCCGTCGGCGCGGCCCTGTTGATCCCTCTGGTGCCCTCACTACTGGCGGGCGCCGCGCTCACCGCTTTCGCCGGGGGCCTGATCGGCATCTACCTGCGGACGCCTGGCCTGCGAAAGCAGGGCAGCCTACGTCCCACCGAAGAAGGCATCGGCATCGCCAAAGACGTCTGGCTCCTGGGAATCGGCACCGGACTGGTCGCCGAGGAACTCTCCCGCGACCCAGCAGGACCAGGCCTCCGGCCCGGCTCCCTTAGCCGGACAGGCTCCGTCGGCGTCCACGGCCACCGCTAAGCCCAGCAGGCCGGACCCCCACACCACGGTCACGCCGTGATCACAGCACGGGAACGGTCGGTGGCGATGCGCAGCGCGAACCCGGCCAGCGCCGCGCCCATCAGATAGCGCTGCACACGCGTCCAGAGCGGCCGCCGGCCCAGGAACGCCGCGATCGACCCCGCCGACAGCACGATCATTCCGTTGATCGACAGGGCGATGACGATCTGGGTCAGCCCGAGAACGAGACCCTGCGCGGCAACGCCCCCGCGTTCCGGATCAACGAACTGCGGAAGCAACGACACGTACAAGATGGCGATCTTGGGGTTGAGGAGGCTGGTGACCAGCCCCATGGAGAAAAGTCGGCGGGGCGGGTCCACCGGCAGCACACCGGGCGCGAAAGCCGACCGCGCACCCG
This sequence comes from Streptosporangium sp. NPDC087985, assembly GCF_044741965.1. Lineage (NCBI taxonomy): Bacteria > Bacillati > Actinomycetota > Actinomycetes > Streptosporangiales > Streptosporangiaceae > Streptosporangium > Streptosporangium sp. NPDC087985. The sequence goes on along the minus strand of NZ_JBIUTQ010000012.1, from coordinate 79,673 downwards.
GCCGGACCGTCTTCCACGCCAGCCACAGCAGATAGGCCGCGCCGGCGAACTTGATCGCGGTGTAGACGGCGGGCACCACGGCGAAGACCGTCGCGATGCCCGCCGCCGTCGCCACCAGATACACCAGGAAACCCGTGACGACCCCCGCCAGCGAGACCAGCCCGGCCCCGCGCCCCTGGGTCACCGACCGGGAGATCAGATAGATCATGTTGGGGCCCGGGGTGAGGACCATCCCCAAAGCGATTACCGCGATGCTGACCACCGCACTGACAGAGACCATACAGAGAAGCCTCCTGCCCCCACGCCGAGAACAAAACAGCCAATTCCACGGAGTGGCCTCTACTCCACCGCCTGCGACATCACCGACGCCGCCAACCAGACAGCCGCCGAGGGAGAGCCCTTCTCGGAGGTGTAGCCGATTGTCGGTCGAGGGCGGCCAGGCAGCCCGTTCATTCCTTTGTGAGGATTAGGGACAGTCGGGAGCCGCGGCTGGGTGTCCACACCCCTGGCCGGGGAAGCGTCCGCAGGAGGGGTATTTCGCCGTTGAACGGGCGCTGGGTTCCCCTGGCGCCGTGCTCGGTAGGGGGATGACGACGATGTCACCTGGGAAGAGGAAGCCGGATCTGGTGAGCTTCATGTTCGCCGAGCAGCCGGACGGGAGTTATGTGACGTCCCTGAGGGGCCAGGCGGTGCTGACAGAGCCACTGCTGAACAAGGGTACGGCGTTCTCCTCGCAGGAGCGGGCCGAGCTGGGACTGGAAGGTCTGCTTCCGCCGGTGGTGGAGACACTGGATGAACAGGTGAGGCGGATGTACGTGCAGTACCGGGCGCAGCCGACCGACCTGCTCAAGAACGTCTACCTGGAGGCGCTGCGGGATCACAATGAGGTGCTGTACTACCGGCTTCTGAGTGATCATCTGCGCGAGATGCTGCCCATCGTGTACGACCCGACCGTCGCGGAGGCGATCAAGCTCTACAGCCATGAGTACCGCCGCCCCAGGGGCGTGTACCTGTCCATCGACAACATCGGCGGGATCGAGCGGGCGTTCAAGAACGTCGGGCTGGGCCCGGACGACGTCGATTTGATCGTGGCCTCCGACGCCGAGGAGATCCTGGGCATTGGCGATTGGGGGGTGGGCGGTGGCGCCGGCATCGCGGCCGGCAAGCTGGCCGTTTACACGGCGGCCGCGGGCATCGCCCCCGGCCGGGTCATTCCGGTCGCCCTGGACGTGGGCACCGACAACGAGGCCCTGTTGAACGACCCAGCCTATGTCGGCAACCGGCACGCGCGGGTGCGGGGGCAGCGCTACGACGACTTCATCGACGCCTACGTCACCACGGCCAAGCGGATGTTCCCCGGCGCCCTACTGCACTGGGAGGACTTCGGGCCGTCCAACGCCCGGCGGATCCTGGAGAAGTACACCGGCCAGATCTGCACCTTCAACGACGACATGCAGGGCACCGGCGCGATCGTACTGGCCGCCATGCTCAGCGCCGTCAAGGTGTCCGGGACCCCGATGCGCGAGCAGCGGATCGTCATCTTCGGCGCGGGCACCGCCGGCATCGGCATCGCCGACCAGCTACGCGACGCGATGGTCCGCGACGGACTGGACCACGACACCGCGACACGAAGGATCTGGCCGATCGACAAGCAGGGCCTGCTCATCGATGACATGACGGACCTGCGTGACTTCCAGCAGCCCTACGCCCGCCTGCGGGACGAGATCGCCGACTGGCCCCGGGACAAACACGGCATCTCGCTGGCCGAGGTCGTCGAGCGTGTCAAGCCGACCATGCTGCTGGGCACCTCCACCGCCCACGGCGCGTTCACCGAGAAGATCGTGCGCACGATGGCGGCGGGCGTGGACCGTCCGATCATCTTCCCGATCTCCAACCCGACCGAGCGGATCGAGGCCATGCCCGCCGACCTGATCCACTGGACCGACGGCCGGGCCTTGATCGCCACCGGTATCCCGGTCGAGCCGATCACGTACAACGGCGTCACCTACACCATCGCCCAGGCCAACAACGCCCTGCTCTACCCCGGCCTCGGGCTGGGCGTGGTGGTCGCGCGGGCCCGCCGGGTCAGCCCCGGCATGTTCCAGGCCGCGGCCGACGCCGTCGGCGGCATGGTCGACGTCTCGGCGCCGGGTGCGTCCCTGCTGCCCCAGGTGGACAACCTGCGAGAGGTCTCCGCCACGGTCGCCGTCGCCGTCGCCAACCAGGCCGCCGAGGAGCACCTGGCCCGCACCACCCTGCGCAACACCGTCCAGCAGGTGCAAGAAGCCATGTGGCAGCCCACCTACCGCCCAATCCACGGGAACGGACAATGAGCGCACCCCACATCCGCGACCTGCCGATCGGGCTGCAGGCCACCGGCACGCGGACGGAGAGCGACTCGCTCGGCGAGGTGGAGGTGCCGGCCGAGCACTACTGGGGCGCCCAGACCCAGCGGTCGCTGATCCACTTCGACATCGGCGACGACCGCATGCCCAAGGCCGTTTACCACGCCTACGGCTACATCAAGAAGGCCGCCGCGATCATCAACGCCCGCGCCGGCCGGCTACCCCAATGGAAAGCCGATCTGATCAGCCGGGTCTCCGACGAGGTCATCCACGGCGAGCTGGACAGCGAGTTCCCGCTGTACGTCTGGCAGACCGGCTCGGGCACCCAGTCCAACATGAACGTCAACGAGGTGATCTCCAACCGGGCCATCCAGCTCCTCGGCGGACGACTGGGCAGCAAGGACCCCATCCACCCCAACGACCACGTCAACATGGGCCAGTCGTCCAACGACACCTTCATCACCGCCATGCACATCGCCGCCACCAAGGCCATCGACGACCACGTGCTGCCCGCCGCAGCCCGGCTGCGCGACAGCGCCGAGGCCAAGAGCCGGCAGTGGGAGCACATCGTCAAGATCGGGCGTACCCACCTCGAGGACGCCACCCCGCTGACCGTCGGTCAGGAGTGGTCCGGCTACGCCGCCCAACTCGGCGACGCCATCGACCACCTCCAGCGCACCCGTACCGGGCTGTACCGGCTGGCCATCGGCGGCACCGCGGTCGGCACCGGGCTGAACGCGCCGCCGGAGTTCGGCGACGAGGTGGCCAAGCAGATCGCCGAACTCACCGGACGCCCCTTCACCAGCGCGCCCAACAAGTTCGCGGCCCAGGCCTCCTGCGACCACCTCGTACGGGCTTCGGCGGCGCTACGCGTCCTGGCCGTGCCGCTGTTCAAGTTCGCCAACGACCTGCGCTGGCTCGGCTCCGGGCCGCGTACCGGCCTGCGCGAGCTGATCCTACCGGCCAACGAGCCCGGCTCCTCGATCATGCCAGGCAAGGTCAACCCCACCCAGGCCGAAGCCATGCTGATGGTCGCCGTCCAGGTGGCCGGCAACGACACCGCCGTCTCGATAGCCGGCGCCGAAGGCAACTTCGAGCTGAACGCCTTCCGCCCGATCATCATCAACAACGTCCTGCACTCGGCGCGGATCCTAGCCGACATGATGGACCACTTCCGCAAGTACCTCGTTGAAGGGGCCAAGCTCAACACCGAGACGCTGCACCACAACATCGACCACTCGATCATGATGGTGACCGCGCTCAGCCCCGTCGTCGGCTACGACCAGGCCGCCCGCATCGCCCACTACGCGCTCGACAAGGGCCTGGCGCTCAAGGACGCCGCACTCCAATGCGGCATAGCGGAGGACACCTACGACAAGATCGTCAATCCCGAACGCCTCACAAGGCCCGGAGTGCCCAGCCCGGACGGCGACACCCGCTGAGACCCCAGGTGCCCGCACCCGGTCGCCAGAGACCGGGCACGGGCACCCCCACGTCATCGACGCGACCACTCCCCAGAATGGAGACGGTCAAACAGGATCAACCACTGCTCGGGATGGACGAACGCCACCACCGTGCCAGATCCCACCCCCGCCGCCTCGAACGCCACATCCACCCCCCGGACCGGATACCGCCTCCTCAGCGAGGCGTGCAGCGAACCACCCCGCCCGGCGAAACCGTACTCGACGAACGCGCGGTAGCCAGCCCGCGACCCCACACCCAGCAGCGCCGCAGGGCGCCGCTCGATGCTCAGAATCGCCGAGTCGACCGCCGGAACCGGGCGGAAACTCCGCCTATCGACGCGCTCCAGCAGCTTCCAGGAATACTCCGGCCAGGTCAGCACGGTCAGTAGGCTCCAACGCCCGAAGTCACCGGTACGTTTACGCGCATACTCCAGCTGGGTGACCAGCGTCGCCGAGGTCAGCGCGGGCGCACGCAGACACCAGGACACGATCTTGGATGTGATCGCGTAAGGGATGTTCCCGACAACCGCGAACGGCTCGACCGGAACGCGAGCCCTGAGGAAATCCCCCCTCACCACCGTGATCCGGCCCGCACCGCGGGTACGGGAGGCGAGCCTGCCCGCCAGCAGCGGGTCGATCTCATAAGTGACGACCTCCTTACACGTCTCGGCCAGAGCACAGGTGAGAACACCCTCTCCCCCACCCGGCTCCAAAACCAGCTCGTGCGGCCCGGCGGCCTCGACCACCTGGCTCACGACATACGGATCGATCATGAAGTTCTGCGAGAAGACACGCCTGGCCCGGTCACGGTCACCACGACCGCCGCCGTTCCCGACCCGCTTCTGGGTATGCGAATAATTTCCATGCGCGAAGAACTGCGCCACAGCTGTCGCCCTTTCGGGTCCGAGATGAACAGGTCTCGGAGGCCCTGGGCACACGCATCAGGGACGCATGAAGAAGAAAAGAAAGAGCGTCCCTAGCGGGCCAGAGCCCGGCCACCGCGGGGACGCACCACAAGACCAATCATGGAAAAGCCGAAGCACATGCACATGCCGTAGACGTTAGAGACCGCCCTGATCTCCGGGCAACCCCTTTTCACCGTACGGCCGCCATCCCTGGTCAGACGGTCGGCGGCACCCACACATAGGGCATCGTCGTCACGACCGCCTCCAGACCCAGCCTGGCCAGAATCGGCAGGCTGTCATCGGAGGCGTCCACCTGCACCAGCCGGAACCCCCGCTCCACCGCCAGTCCCGCCCGATAGGCCACCATCGCCCGATAGACACCCAGCCCCCGCCACTCCTTCAGCGTCGAGCCACCCCACAGCGAGACGAAGTCCGTACCCTCGTGAAACCGCATCCACGCCGCACACACCACCCGCTCACCGGCCTCCGCCAGCACCACCGCACACGGATCCCCGGGCCCGGCGATATCCCGCTCCAGCAGATCGGGCAGCCAGCTACGGTCAGCCTCCCAGACCGTCTCCTCCATCTCCCGGATCCGCTCAAGGTCGGCCCGCCCAGCCACCTCCCGCAACCGCACCCCCTCCGGCAACACGGGAATCACGGCCAACCCCGCCGCCTCACCCACCATGACGGTCTCCCGCTGCTCGGCCTCGAACCCTGCAGCGACCAGCCGCTCAGGCAGGTCCACCGGCAGATCGTCGCCGTGATACTTCCACTCCACCGGCCGGCCGATCTCAGTGAAGAAGTCACGCTGACCCGCGATGAACGCATCCAGCTCCGCGCCGCCCAGACCGCCCAGATCCCGATAGAGCAGAAACCCCTGCCCGAGCCCGTCAGACACCACCCGCAGCACCGGCCCGACCCTCTCGGCCGTACGGCCAGGCATCGGCCTGCCCCGGAGCTGCTCGTCATAGGCGCGAAGATAGGCCGAAACCCGCGATGAGATGTCCATTGCGCCCACCCAATCACACCGCGCCGTCCCTGGCGACAAGGATCCGCCAAGGCTAGACCCGGTCCAGCGGCCGGTGCGGCGGCGGCGGCAGCTCCACCTCGATCGCATCGCCTGGCCGCACCTCACCACCGGCCGCTACCACCCCCATCACCCCGGCCCTGCGGACCATCTCACCGGCCTCGTTCCGGCTCACCACCTGCTTCAACAACCCCGGCCGGAAGGCGTCGATCTGCAGACACGGGTTACGCAGCCCCGTGATCTCGACGACCGCCTCATCCCCCAGCCGCAGCAGCGCCCCTACCGGCAGAGCGAGCAGGTCAACGCCCCGGGTGGTGACGTTCTCCCCCAGCTCGCCCGCGGCCACCCGGAACCCTGCCGCCTCCAGCTCGGCGTGGATCAGGTGGACCTGGCGCAGGTTGGGCTGGGCCGGGTCCCGGGCCACCCGGCTCCGGTGCTTGACCGTCACTCCGAGATGCGCGTCGCCTTCGACGCCGAGCCCCGCCAGCAGCCGGATGGCCGCCTCACGGGGCTTGCTGAAGGTGTGTGTACCGCTACGGCTCACCGCTGTCACTCGCCCGTCCGCCATGAGGTGATTCTGCCCCGCCCTCGTCTGGTTTTTGGATCTTCTGTGATGATTTTTGACGCGAGCCAGCGCCTTTACAATGTAGATTTATAAGAGAGGATAGGGTCAGCGGGGTGAGTCTGCCAGCCGTATCCGAGCCACCCCGCACCGCCGTCGAGCCCGCCCGGGACCCCTACCGGGTATATCTCGACTCCCTGTCCAGCGCGGAGTCCCGCCGCACCATGCGCGGCTGCCTGGACCGCCTGGCCGCCCTCGTCTCCGGTGACGAGGTCACCTCCGGGGCGGGCCAGCCCTGGCACCTCCTCCGCTACGAGCACACCGTACGCATCCGCGCCCTGATGACCGAGCGCGGCTGGTCCCCCGCCTACGTCAACAAGCATCTGGTCGCGCTGCGCAGGGTGCTGCGCGAGGCCTGGCGGCTCGGCCAGATGACCGCCGAGGAGTACCAGCGCGCCGCCGACCTGCCGACCGTGGAGCACACCCGCCTGCCCACCGGGCAGCATGTCCCACCGGAGGTCGTGGGCGCCGCGCTGGCCGCCTGCGACGGCGATGACTCCCCCGCCGGAGTCCGCGACGCCGCCCTGCTGGCGGTGCTCTACTCCACCGGCTGCCGCCGCGCCGAGATCGCCGGAATGGCCCTGGCCGACTACGACCCCGGGGCCCGCTCGCTGCGGGTGCGCGGCAAGCGCGACAAGGAGCGGATGGTCTATCTCACCGCCGAGGCCGTCAGCCGGTTGGAGCGCTGGCTGGCCGTACGGGGCCGTCCGGCGGGAGCGCTGTTCTCCCCCATCGGCAGATACGGGCGGCTACGGGTCAGGGACGGTGGCCCCGCCGCCATGACGGGGCAGGCGATCGCCGACATCCTGACCAGGCGGCTGGCCGAGGCGGGAGCCATGCCCCGCACCCCGCACGACTTCCGGCGCACCTTCATCGGTGAGCTGCTCGACGCCGGCGTGGACCTTGCCACGGCCCAGGCTCTCGTCGGCCACTCCTCCCCCGCCACCACGGCCCGCTACGACCGGCGTCCCGAGCGACGACGCCGCGAGGCCGTCGACAGGATCACCCTGCCCGCGCCCAGACCGCTCTGACCGGCGGACCATGTCTCTCCACACGGGCCTACTCCTGTCTCTGACCGTACGACATCGCCGAGATGGTCTGGTTCCTGGCCTCGCCCGGCGCGCGGCACATCGCGGAGCAGACCATCCACGTCAACGGCGGTGCCTTCACCACGCGATGAGTGCGCACATGACAGAGCCCCGGCGGCCGGGGGCTTTGTCATGATCTATTGTCGATTCCTCATCGCGGATTCTCCCGCGCCAGCCGGGTGATCAGATCACGGATCTCCGCGAAGATCGGGGGCCGTGATCCGGTATCCCACCCCGGGCGTGGTGGTGATGGCTGAGGGCTCGCCGAGTTTGCGGCGGAGGCGGCCGACGGTGACCGTGACGGTGTTGGTCAGGGGGTTCGCGTGCTCGTCCCATACCTGTTCGAGCAGGTCCTCGGCGCTGAGGAAGGCGGGGACGGCGCGGAGGAGGGCTTCGAGGAGGGCAAACTCCTTGACCGACAGGTCCAGGTGACGGCCGTCGCGGGTGGCTGTGCGGCGCAGCGGGTCGAGCTCGACGCCGGCCGCGCGCAGCGTACGGGGTCGGGCGGAGGGCTGGCGGCGGGCCAGGGAGCGGATGCGCAGCACCAGCTCCGGGAAGTGGAAGGGCTTGGCCAGGTAGTCGTCGGCCCCCAGGGTCAGGCCTGCGACCCGGTCGACGGGCGAGTCGGCGGCGGTCAGCATCAGGACCATGACGCGGTCATCGCAGTCAGTGATCATCTGGCAGAGCGTGTCGCCGTGGATGCCCGGTAGGTCGCGGTCGAGAACGACCACGTCGTAGGCGTTGAGGTCGAGTTTGGCGGCGGCTTCCAGGCCGTCGTACGCCACGTCCGTGGCCATGCCCTGATCGCTCAGACCTTCGACGAGTACGTCGGCGAGGGAGCGGGCGTCCTCGACCACGAGCACTCTCATGCCGGAACCTTCGCCGGCATGGCCGCCAAGGGCAGCGAGACGGCGACTCGGAGGCCGCCTTCTGGCCGTGCCCGCAGGTCGAGGGCGCCGCCGTGCGCGGCGGCGATGGCCGCGACGATCGACAGGCCGAGCCCGGAGCCGTTGTCGGAGCGGGTGCGGTCGGCGCCGAGTCGCTGGAAGGGCTGGGCCAGCCGATCGACCTGCTCCTGGTCGAAAATGCGCCCGCCGGTCTCGACGACGAGCCGAGCCGTCGTGCCGTCGGTGGTGGCGGCGAGGCGGATCCAACCGCCTTGGTGGTTATGGGTGATGGCGTTGTCGATGACGTTGTCGATCATACGGGTGAGGAGTGTCCTGTTTCCCTGCGTCCACGCGCTGTCGTCGGCGGTGCCCAAGGAGTGGATGGAGCCGGAGTGAATGGTGAGGCTCTTGGCGGCGATGTCGGTGGTCCGGGCGTTCAGGGCGGCGGTCGCAAGACGGCTGAGCGACAGTGTCGTACGGTCGGCCAGGGCGCCGTGCTGGGTGCGGGTGAGCATGAGGAAGCCCTCGAGTAGCCGGTCGACCTGGTCGAGCTCGGTGCGGAGCCGGTCGGCCAGCGCGGCGGTCTGCGCCGGTACGGGCTCCGGCTTGGCCAAGGCCACGTCCAGGGACGCGCGCATGGTGGCCAGCGGAGTGCGGAGCTCATGGGAGGCGTTGGCCACGAACCGGCGCTGCGCGGCGAACGAGCCCTCCAGCCGTTCCAGCAGTTCATCGATGGTATCGGCAAGATCCTTGACCTCGTCGGCCGGGCCCTGCACGGCCAGCCGCTCGTGCAGGTTGTCGGCGGAGATCCGCCGGGCGGCCGTAGTGATCATCCGCAGCGGGCGCAGCACCCGGCCCGCGATGACCCGGCCCAGTACGACCGACACCACGCCCATGACCGCGAGTGCCACCGCCGAGCCGATCAGGAGCTGGCGCGACTGGGCCGCGTGCGTGTCCGACAGCTGGGCCTGGAGCCATGCGATGCGATCAAAGGCGGCGGTGAGCGTGGTCGGCTCGACCGGCGGAGTCCCGGGGGTCGCGGGTTGGGCGACCCGCGTCCCTCCGAGACCCACGAGGTTGGTGATGGCCAGCAGTCCGACGCCGGACAGCAGGAACATGACACCGTACAGAACGGTGAAGCGCAGTCGTACAGTACGCGCCCGGCGTCGCCACTTTCTCATGGGTTCCAGGATGCCGTGCCGGACCTAACAGCGATATGACAGCCTCCGTTCGGCCCGTGTTAGGGCCTTTTCCGTACAACCGAACGCATGCAAGCAATCATCGAAGTGTCCGGGCTGCGCAAGCGGTTCGGCCAGACCCTGGCGCTGGACGGCATGTCCTTCACCGTCCAGCCGGGGCAGGTCACCGGGTTCGTCGGGCCCAACGGTGCGGGCAAGTCCACCACCATGCGGGTGATCCTCGGCCTGGACGCGGCCAACGAGGGCCACGCGCTGGTCGGCGGGCGGCCGTACACCAGCCTGCGCAACCCCCTGCGCCACATCGGCGCGCTGCTGGACGCCGCCGCGCTGCAGCCCAGCCGCAGCGCGCGCAACCATCTACTGTGGCTGGCCCACTCCCAAGGTCTGAGTGGCAGGCGGGTGGATGAGGTGCTCGAGCAGGTCGGGCTGACCTCGGCCGCCCGGCGCAAGGCGGGTGGCTTCTCGCTGGGCATGCGCCAGCGGCTCGGGATCGCCGCGGCGCTGCTCGGCGACCCGCCGGTGCTCATGCTGGACGAACCGGTCAACGGCCTCGACCCCGAAGGCATCGTGTGGATCCGCGGCTTCCTGCGCTCGCGGGCCGCCGAAGGACGCACCGTGCTGGTCTCCAGTCACCTCATGAGCGAGTTGCAAGATGCCGCCGACCATCTCGTGGTGGTCGGCCGCGGCCGGGTCATCACCGACACCAGCGTGGCCGACCTGATCGCCGCCACCTCCAACGGCCGCGTCACGCTGCGCACGACGGCACACGAGCACGCGATGTCGGCGCTGGCTCACGCGGGCGCTACCGTGACCGTCACCGAACGCGACACGCTCATCGTCTCCGGGCTGCCGGCCGAGCACATCGTGGCACTGCTCACCGCCAACGCGGTGCCGTTCTCTGAGGTCGCCGCCCACCGCGCGACGCTGGAGGAGGCGTACCTGGGGCTCACCAGGGACGCGGTCGAATTCCGGGGGACGGCGCGATGACCACCACCGTGAACCGCTCTGGATCCGGTGGCCCGGCCCGGCTGCTGCGTGCCGAGTGGGCCAAGTTCAGGACTGTCCGTGGCTGGGTGATCGCCATGATCGCGGGAGCGCTGGTCATCGTACTGCTCGGCCTGTCGTCCGCCTCAGGCAGCCATACCTCGTGCACCAGCGGTCCCACCGAGACCGCCTGTCCAGCGGTTCCCGTGGGGCCGGGCGGCGAAGCAGTGGAAGACAAGTTCTACTTCGTGCATCGGACGCTGGCCGGGAACGGCAGCATCACCGCCCGGGTGACCTCCATGACCGGCCAGATCCGCAAGCCCGACGTCACCCCGGGGGTTCGGAACCTCGTTCCCGGAGTCGTGCCGTGGGCGAAGGCCGGAGTCATGGTCAAGCACAGCACCAAGCAGGGTTCGGCCTATGCGGCGGTGATGGTCACCGGCGCGCACGGGGTGCGAATGCAGCACAACTTCACCCAGGATGTGGCCGGCCGTCCGGGCGGCGTGTCGGAGGACTCCCCGCGCTGGCTGCGACTGACCCGCTCCGGCGACGCCCTCACCGGGTATGAGTCCCCCGACGGCACCAACTGGGCCGAGGTCGGCACCGCTCGCCTGCCGGGGCTGCCGGCCACGGTCGAGATCGGGCTGTTCGCCACCTCCCCCGGCGATCTGACGGTGACGCAGGGAGATCTCGGCGGGTCCATCTCGGCAGCGCGTTTCACCGAGGTCACAGCCGTCTTCGACCGGGTCGGCCTGGAGGGCGAGATGCCCGGCGGCGCGTGGCGCAACGACGACATAGGCGTCACGAAAGCGCCCGACGGGTCGTCCCACCACCCGGGCCGCGCCAGCGTATCCGACGGCACGTTCAGCGTCACCGGAGTCGGCGACATCGCCCCGTCCATGGAGGGCCAGACCGTCGAGCGCACCCTCACGGGCGTATTGACCGGGCTGATCGTGGTGATCGTGGTGGCGGTGATGTTCATCACCGCCGAATACCGGCGCGGGCTCATCCGTACCACCCTGATCGCCATCCCGCACCGCGGCCGGATGCTGGTGGCCAAAGCCCTCACGATCGGCACGGTCACCTTCGTCGCCGGACTCGCCGCCACCTCGATCACGCTCACGTTCGGTACCCAGATCTTGCGCGCCAACGGCAACTTCATCCTTCCGGTGTCCTGGCTCACCGAGGTGCGGGTCGTCGTCGGCACGGCGGCACTGCTCGCCGTCGCCGCCGTGCTCGCCCTCGCCCTCGGCGCCCTGTTCCGGCGCAGCGTCGGGGCGGTCGTCACCGCCATCGTGCTGATCGTGGTCCCGTACGTCCTCGCGACCACCTCCGTCCTGCCCGACACCGCGGCGCGGTGGCTGCTGCGCGTCACCCCGGCCGCCGGCTTCGCGATCCAGCAGAGCATCCCGGAGTACGCCCACGTGCTTGGTCACTACGCGCCCATCTCCGGCTTCTACCCGCTGGCGCCGTGGGCCGGTTTCGCCGTGCTGGCCGGCTACGCCGCGCTCGCCCTCGGCCTGGCCGTCGTCCAGCTACGCCGGAGGGACGCATGAGACAGCACGTGCACGCGGAATGGACGAAACTCCGCACGTTGGCAGGGACCGGCTGGCTCCTGCTCGCTCTCGTCACGCTGACCGTCACCGTGAGCGTCGCGGCAGCCGCCGTCGTGTCCTGTACCTCGGCCGGCTGCGGCTACGACCCCGCCAGGATCAGCCTCTTCGGGATCCAGGCGGGCCAAGCGGTCGTCGCCATTCTGGCCGTACTGGCGATCAGCGGTGAGTTCAGCACTGGCATGATCCGCACCACCTTGGCGGCGATGCCGGGACGGATCAGCGTTTTGGCCGCCAAGGCCGTCATCCTCACCGGGCTGACGCTGGCCGCGGGGAGCGTCGCCGTGCTCGCATCCGCGCTGGCCGGGCGGCGCATCCTGCTCGACAACGGCTTCGCCCCTGAACTGCCGGCCCTCACCAGCGGGCCGATGCTGCGCGCCGCCTTCGGCTCGGTCCTCTACCTCGCGCTGATCACCCTGTTCAGCCTGGGCATCGCCACCGCCGTACGGGACTCCGCGACCGCCATCAGCGTCGTCCTCGGTCTGCTCTACCTCTTCCCGGCCATCATCCTCGTGGTCCCTGACGCGGACGTCGCCAAGCTCCTGTGGCAGATCTCACCGATGAACGCCGGGCTCGCCATCCAAGCGACCACCCATCTGTCCAACCTGCCCCTCAGCCCATGGGCCGGCCTGGGCGTACTGGCCGCATGGGCCACCGCGGCACTCCTGGGCGGCGGACTGCTGCTCCGGGCACGCGACGTATAAGGACAAGCGGCTGGACCCGCCTATGACGGATCGCGTGACGTGGGGCCGCAGGTCACCTCCGCTGGGGTCGGCGGGCACGGCATGGTCCAGTCGAGTGTCGTCACCAGCACGCCGACGCCGGGTGGTGTGCTCACGGTGTAGACAGTGCGGCAGTCGGGATCCACCCGCCCCAGCTCTCCCGGGCAGGTCACTTCGACACGCAACGTCTTGCCCGACTCCCAGGTCTCGCTCATCGAGGGCGGCCCGCCGTGCCAGGTGGTCTCCCGCTTGACGGAGAGGCGTCCGGGGACGCCCGGAGCGACCCGCACGTCGACCCTGCCCCGCACGTCCACGATGATCTGGGGCGTGGTGACGGCGTACGTCACGGTCCTCGTCTCGGTCGCGCTCTGATCGAGGAGCGACGACTGGTAGGAGCCGGGGAAGGAGAAGTCGTAGCCGTGGGGAACGCGGATCTGCGTCCACGCCGCCAGCGCCATCGACAGCACCGCGGACACGGTCAGCGCCGCGCCGCCGACGATCCATACGGTCCGAGCCGCTCTCCGCATCATGTCGCCTCTCAAACCTTCAGGAATCGCAGTACGGCCAGCACCCGCCGGTGGTCCTTCTCTGCGCCGGAGAGCCCGAGCTTGGCGAAGATGTTGTTGATGTGCTTGCCGACCGCACTTTCGGAGACCACGAGGGCCTCGGCGATGCCGGCGTTGGACCGTCCCTCCGCGATCAGCGCGAGCACCTCGTACTCCCTGCGGGTCAGTAGGTCCAGCGGATCGCTGTGCCGGCGCAGCAGCAGCTGGGCGACCACCTCGGGGTCCAGGGCGGTGCCGCCCACGGCGACCCGCCGCAGCGAGTCCAGGAACTCGGCGACGTCGGCCACCCGGTCCTTGAGCAGGTATCCGATGCCGGTCGTCGCCGTGGACAGCAGCCGGGTCGCGTAGCGTTCCTCGACGTACTGCGAGAGCACGAGGATGGGCAGCTCCGGCCGCCGATGCCGCAGCAGCAGCGCCGCGCGCAGTCCCTCGTCGGTGTGTGACGGCGGCATCCGCACGTCCGTGACGACGAGATCGGGCTCGTGGTCGTCCACCGCCCGCAGCAGCCCTTCGGCGTCGGCCACCGCGGCGACGACCTCGATGCCAGCGGATCCGAGGACCCAGACGAGGCCCTCTCTGAGGAGGACGGAGTCCTCGGCGAGCACTACGCGCACGGCAGCTCCACCTCTATCGTCGTCGGACCGCCGCTCGGGCTGTCGATGCGCAGGGTCCCGTCGACCGACCCCGTCCGCTGCGCGAGGCCGCGCAGGCCCGATCCCCTGGCGGGATCGGCGCCCCCTTGGCCGTTGTCGCGTACGACGAGGCGGAGCACGTCACCGTCGCGGCGCACGGTGACGTCGACCCCGGAGGCCCGCGCGTGCTTGGCGACGTTGGTGAGCGCTTCAGAGACGACGAAGAACGCCACCGCCTCGATCACGGGAGAGGCGCGTTCCGGCACGTCGACGCTGAGCCGTACGGGGAAGGGGGCGCGCGCCGCGACACCGGACAGCGCCGCGTCCAGGCCCTGGTCGTTGAGTACGGCCGGGTGCAGCCCCCGAACGACGTCGCGCAGTTCCTTCAACGCCTGCTTGGCCTCCTCGTGCGACCGCGCGATCATCTGGCGGGCGGGCTCGGGCAGGTCGGTGAAGGTGGCACGGGCCATGCCGAGGTTCAGGGCGAGCGACACGAGCCGCTGCTGTGTGCCGTCGTGCAGATCGCGTTCGATCCGGCGGCGTTCCGCGTCGGCCGCCTCGACCACCTCCGCCCGGCTCTCCCGCAGCGTCTCCACCCGCCGGGCCAGCTCGTCTTTCACGCTGGGACCGAGCAGCACGCGCGCCGCGACCACGTCGAGCGCGGTAATCCCCCGAAGCAGCCAGGGCACCACCACGAACAGCGCGAGCGCGGCCGCCGCGGGCAGTGCGGTGGTCCAGCCGCCTCCGGCCACCTGCACCTGCACGGTGATGACGGCCGCGACCAGGCACGCCGACCACGACACGACCCCGCTGAGGAACCCCACTCCGCCGATCAGCGGTGCGACCGCCAGGTGATAGGCGACCTGCCGCCACAGGCTGCCTGATCGCGCCTGCAGGAGGAGCCGCCTGAGCGGGCTCCCGTCCCAGGGGAGACGCGGCGGCGGGGGGATGTCCAGGTCGAGGAAGGCGGCGAACCGGGAGCGCTGCAGCCAGGTGAGCAGCGGCACCATCCGGGTGAGGATCAGCAGCGCGACCAGGGGGACGACGACCGTCCACGCCAGCACTATCGACAGCGCGCCCAGCCCCAAGATCGCTCCCGTCGAGATGAACGCGATCGGGACGCCCGTCGTCACGTGGATGGTACGGAGCCAGGTCGGCGACGACCAGTGGCCGCGAATCCGGTCCCAGGGAGTGGTCATGCGCCCACCTTAGAGACGGGTACGGCTCGACCGACATAACCTGGATATTCCAGAAAAGGTGCGGCAAACCCCACCTTTTCCCGGACCGCGACCCGAGCGGGAGCAGCGTATGGGCGTCTTTTCTGCCGTGTCATCACTACCGGGGTGAGCAGAGGGTGCCTGCGGGGGCCAACGTCAGCTCCGTCAGATACCGGTCGGCGTACCCGGTCACGCACGGGTTCTTCGCCCGTAGGTAGACGACGTGGACGGGGCCGTCGTAGCGGACGGTGACCGAGCCTGGGATCTTGCTCACCAGGAGCTCGGTGACCGGAAAGTCTCGGTCGCCGCCAAGTCCCAGTACCGGAGGCAGGCCGACCGGCAGGGGGCGCGGCGGGTTCACCGGCCGGTGCCGCCAGCCGGAGCAGGCCAGGGCCTCCAGGCCGGTGCCGACCCCGCCGCCGAAGTCGCGGGAGATCCGCTCGCTGTAACGGCGGTCGCTGACCAGCGCCTCATACCCCAGTCTGACGAGGCCATCCGGGCATCGGGTCGCCACCGCGCCCGGCGAACTCCAGCTCGCGGAGATGCCCAGGACCTGCTCGCCGAACCAGGCGAAGTCGCCCTTGCCCGCCTTGAGCAGCGCGCCGGCGAACTCCGGTGCCTTCTCCGGAATGGGAAGGACCAGCCGGGCCAGCGCCTTGAGGTGCAAATCGGTCAGTCTGATCTCGCCCAGCCGGGCGGAAGCGTACGTGACGGGCCTGTGGCCGACGCCCTTGATCAGCTCGCGCCAGAGCTTACGCACGTTCAGCCCCCGCAGGGCGCACGCGTCGTCACCGGCGCACCAGGTGGTGAAGCGCTTGAACGCCGCCTCGGTAGCGTGCAGTTGCGCGCGTTCCATACCGCGCCAGCCCACCGTCGCGTCAGGCGTGCTGTCGAAAACCATGGAACGGATGTGTCCTGGGTAAAGCCGCGCGTACGCGGCGGCCGGAACCCCGCCGTAGGAGAAGGCCAGCATGTTGAACCTGTCCTGGCCGAGGGCGATTCGGATCGCCTCCATGTCCCTGGCCACCGAGTCCGAGTCCAGGTGGTCGGCCAGACCGGTCGTGTCGTCCTGGCGGCACCGATCGACCAGGCGTCCCAGGCCGGCGGCCTGGGCCTCGTACGCGGCGCGGTCACGCGGGTCGTTGAGAGGCAGCCCGGGAACCTGGCAGGAGGGCGGCAGATAGCGTCCTGCCGCGCTGGTGCGCGGGTTGTAGCTGACGACATCGGAGTGCTGGCGCAACTTCGTGAACGACTCCGGGGCCGAGGAAAGAACGCCTTGGATCCCCGGACCGCCGTCGGGCACGACGAGAACGCTGCCGAGGCGGAGTGCCGGATCGGTGGCGGGCAGCCGAGCGAGGTCCAGCTTGATCGTGGTTTTGCCCGGCGCGGACCAGTCCACCGGCACCTCGATCGCGGCGCATTCCATCTCCGCCGGGCCCTGGCCGGAAGGGCAGGCCCTCCAGGTGAGAGTCGGCGCGGCCTGGGCCGCTACCGGCAGTACGGCCAAGCCCAGGAGCGCGGACAGGGCCGACAGGGCGACCGGCAAGATCTTCACCCGATATGCGGAGCGGACCGGCGCCGGTCTGACCGGCCGTTTCGTTTGGTTTGTCATGCGCTCACCGTAGAGATCACGACTGGCCTGGCGACATGGCCGAGGCATCCCAAAACAAGGTGAGGCACACCCCACCTCCGTACGTGCGCCCAGCCCCACTGGAACCCCGAGGCTGTGGCAGGGGCAAGCGCAGCAGGTTCACGATCACCCCGTGACCGCCGGCGGCGGGGTAGACGACGTCCTGGACCAGGGAGGAGGCTGGTGAGGAGTTCGAGCTGGATGTCGTGGCGCCGCAGGTCCTCGGCGATGGTCAGTAGCTCGGTGGCGCCGCGGCCGAGGCGCTTCATCTTGTGGACACGGTCCGGCGGGGGCCGCGGTCTCTCAGAACTACCCCCCCATTTATGAGAATGGCACCGCGTCACATCCAGAACGGGCAGGTGTGATGTGCCCGGCTGGATGCTTCATCGGTTATCTCCAGCGTGGAGACCCGGTCCTTCAGGGCCGGGAGGAAACGCGGAACGGTGCTGCATGGCCGTCTCCTTCGCGGTGGTGTAGCCGTAGCCGTCGGCTCGCTGGGGCAGCTGGACATGGCGGTGGTGGATACCCTGCACGAGGCCGTGCCGGGTGGCGATGTTGAAACTGCCGGTGCTGCGGACCGCGACGCGGCCGAGATGGACACCCGTTCTCTTACCTGAGGGCACGACGGCGCGGACCAGATCACCCGTGGCGAACCCCTTGACCTGCTTGGTCCGGGGCAGCCGCAGCCGGGGAAAACCGTAGCGGTCGGTACGGGTACGGCATTAGGTGCCACGCCCGGTCGCCTTGACCACCAGGACCGTCGACGGCCAGGCGGTCACGGTCTCCAGTTCGCCGACGTGCAACGCGTCCAACGTGTGCGACTTGGCGGCGCCGGTGCGGGACCGGTTCCACTTCGTACGGCCGCCCGAGGCGGGGTGAACGGGCAGGCCGGTCGCCTCCAGGGCCCGCCACAGCGCCCACCGGGTCGCGTTGACGGCGGCGGCATCGCGCAACGGAGCCTTCGCCTGCCGGAGGATCTTCGCCAGCAGGGCGGGCCTGCCCGTGAGGAACGCTTCAATCGGGGTGGCGTTCTTGGCCTGGTTACACCGGATGCAGGCCAAGGTGAGGTTGCTGATCCGGTCGGAGCCGCCCCGGCTGCGGGGGTGGAGGTGGTCGAGGTTGAGCGGCGTGTCCGTCGCGCCGCAGTAGGCGCACCTGCGCCCCCATGTGGCGAGCAGGTATTCGCGGACCTCGTACCCGGCGAGGGTGCCCTGCTGGTACTCCGCCCCTTTCAGCGGCCGGCCCGCCGACATGCTGTGGGTGTCGAACGCGACCCGCTCCACGTGCACGGCCCGCACCGGCGCCCACCGGGTGAGCCGTGACATCCACGACAGGGTCGTGTCGACGCGGTGGCGCAGCGACGGCGCGAGCCATCCCTTCGGCTTGGTCCGGTTGTTGAACCGGGGCGCGCGGTAGCGCAGGTTGCGTGACCGGCGGCCCCGGCGCAGCGCGGCCCGCGTGGTGAGCTTGTCTCGGATCGCTGCGCCTCGGTGGTCGAGCTGGATCGCGTACGTTCCCCTCCGGCTTGCGCCGCGCGGGGTGAACACGGCCAGGCCGGTGTGCTTGCTGCCGGGGTCGATGCCGACGTGCACGCCTTCGACGGTCGAGGTCGCCGCGTCGCGGTCCTTGAGACGGATGACGAACTAGGTGATGGCTGGGGCTGGTCAACATGGGGCTAGCGGTGCGCGGTGCTGCACCTCAAGCCCCGGCCTTCAGACCGGGGTCGTTGACGTGGTGACCTTGGCGATGAGCGTGGCGAGGTTCGCGACGGTCCGCTGAATCTTCTCCTCCAGGGTGAGCGACTCGTGGAGCCGTGCACCGATGCCCGCATCCTTCTTGCCCCGCACGTACAGCGGGCAGGCGAGGTCGCCGCATATGTAGGCGCCCACGGAGTTGCCCTGCTGCCCGGCCTTGCCCGCCTTCGCGGCGACCATCAGCGAGACGCCCCCGGTGTGGGTGGTCATGCATAGCGAGCACATACTGCGCCGCGTCTGCCAGGAGGTGGCACTGGGGCAGCGCAGCACGAGTGCCACCAGGCGGCCGTCCAGCTCGGTGGCGAGGTAGGCACGGTCGGGGGCCTGGGGGTCACGCCAGCCGAGGAAGTCCAGGTCGTCCCAGGGCCGCTTGGCCAGGTCGCGAGGGACGGACAGGCGCTTCGCCTCGCCCTTGGTGCAGTTCACGAACGCGGTGCGGATCTCTTGCTCGGTCAGCGGATTCATGAGTGGTAGGCTAATTTGCCTAAAGCTATTAGGCAAATGAATAATGACTGTCGCTAGATGGGAGGAGAGTTATGGTTCGAGTAGGGCTGACCACGGAGCGTCTGACCCGGGCGGGGGCGGAACTGGCCGACGAGGTCGACTTCGACCAGGTGACCGTCTCGGCGCTCGCCCGGCGGTTCGACGTCAAGGTCGCGAGTCTGTACTCGCACCTGAAGAGCTCCCAGGACCTCAAGACGAGGATCGCCCTGTTCGCTCTGGAGGAACTCGCCGACCGGGCCGCTGACGCCCTGGCCGGCCGCGCCGGCAAGGACGCCCTGGCAGCCTTCGCGAACGTCTACCGCGACTACGCACGGGAGCACCCCGGCCGCTACGCCGCCGCCCAGCTCAGGCTCGACCCCGAGACGGCGGCCGCCAGTGCAGGCGTCAGGCACGCACAGATGACGCGGGCGATCCTGCGCGGCTACGACCTGACGGAGCCGGACCAGACGCACGCGGTCCGGATGCTGGGCAGCGTCTTCCACGGCTACGTCAGCCTGGAGATGGCTGGAGGCTTCGGCCACACCGCCGTCGACCCGCAGGATTCCTGGTCCTGGATCGTGGATTCCCTCGACTCCCTGCTGCGGAACTGGACCACCCCTTGACCAGCAGGGGGCCGCACCGCCGGAGGCGGTCGGCCCGCCGCATGTCAGCGCATCTGAACGATGCGGAAATCTTGATCAACAGGCTGAGGCAATGAACACTGAGTACGACTGGATCATCACACCTGTCACCACGGACATCCTGCGCGGTTTCCTCGACGTGGAACCGACGGTGCACGGCCTGCTGCCGCATCGGCTGCCCGCTCGGGCTCGCCGGCAGATCCCTGACGACCAACTAGCCATGGCCGAGGCCCAGCCCTCCGGCGTGCGGTTGGCCTTCCGCACCCGGGCCACCACCATCGAACTGGACACGCTGCCTACCAAGCGGGTCTACCGAGGTCTCCCGGCCCCGGCGGACGGCATATACGACCTGCTGGTTGATGGCCGTCTCACTGCCCAGGCCACGGTGGCCGGCGGTAACGTCCGCACGATTATCGACATGGTCACCCAGTCCGCCGAACTGCGTGAGGGGCCTGCCGGCACCGCCCGGTTCACCGACCTACCGGCGCGTGACAAGGACGTCGAGATCTGGCTTCCGCATACGGAGATCACCGAGCTGATCGCCCTGCGCACCGATGCCCCGGTCGAGCCGGCGCCGGACAGCGGGCGCAGGGTGTGGCTACACCACGGCAGTTCCATCAGCCACGGCTCGAACGCCGCCCACCCGACCGCCATCTGGCCGGCCCTGGCCGCAGCCCAGGGCGGCGTGGAGCTGGTCAACCTGGGGTTCGGCGGCAGCGCGCTGCTCGACCCGTTCACCGCCCGTGCGATACGGGACGCCCCCGCGGACCTGATCAGCCTCAAGATCGGCATCAATGTCGTCAACACCGACGCGATGCGCCTGCGCGCCTTCACCCCTGCAGTCCACGGCTTCCTCGACACCATCCGCGAGGGGCATCCGACCACGCCGCTGCTGGTCGTGTCCCCCATCCTGTGCCCGGTCCAGGAGGACACCCCCGGCCCCCTCGCGCCAGACTTCGACGGCGGGACCTTGCGGTTCAAGGCCACGGGCGATCCAGCCGAACGCGCCGCCGGGCGCCTGACGCTCAACGTCATCCGCGACGAGCTTGCCCGGATCGTCAACCAGCGGGCGGCTGACGACCCGAACCTGCACCACCTCGACGGCCGTGACCTTTACGGCGAGACGGACTACGCCGAACTCCCGCTACCCGACGAGGTCCACCCTGACCCCGCAGGACACCGCCGCATCGGCGAGAACTTCACGCGGCACGCGTTCGGCGATGGCGGCCCCTTCGCCACCAAAACCGGCTGACCAGAACCGCGGTCACGTAGACACTGATCGCGACGCGACCGTGCTGATGCTGGAGGGGTTCACGCCCGCGATGCACCCCACGGCCGCTCGCTCGTCTCGTACACGCCGTCATGATGCCGCGCCGGCCGCGGCTGCTCAGGCGGCTGTGCCGAAACCAGCGGTGGACAGGTCCTGCTCACGGAGCGGGGTGAAGTCCACGTCCAGCTTCGGGTCGTACGCCTCGGGCTGGATGCCGAGTTCGTGCGGCGACCTCGGTGGGGACCCGGTCCTCCCGCCGCCCCGCCCATGATCCGGATCAACACCAACGCCATTCACCATCGATGATCCGCACGGATTCACAGATGGCGGCTGGTGGCAGCCTCCCTACCTATGGGTCAAAACCGACCGGCGGCGCCTGCTGGATACCCTGGTTCCGGTCCTGGCTCGTCCAGCGGATTGAGCGACCACAGCCGCCGCATCTCCGGGCAGGTCTCCAGCAGCTCGTCCAACGGTCCCCGGCCGACCACCCGGCCCCGGTCGAGAACGATGATCTGGTCGGCCCGCGCCAGTACGGCAGGCCTGTGGGAGACGACCAGCAGCGTGCAGACGCCGGTGATCCGCTCCCACAGCCGCTGTTCGGTCTCCACGTCCAGAGCCGAGGACAGGTCGTCCACCACGAGCAGGTCCGGCGAGCGGACCAGTGCCCGCGCGGCGCTCACCCGCTGCGCCTGGCCGCCCGACAGCCGCACACCCCGGGGCCCGACGACCGTGTCCAGGCCCTCGGGCATCCTGGCCAGATCGCGGTCGAACGCCGCCAGCTCCACCGCCCGCTCCAGCTGGTCGGAAGGCCAGCCGAGCAGCAGGTTCTCCCGCAGCGAGGCGGAGAACAACCGCGGCACCTGCCCGGCGTAGGCGACCCGGCCGGGCACCAGGAAGCTGCCGGGATCGGTCACCCGCCTGCCGTTCCAGTAGATCGTCCCGGCCGCCGGCGGTTCCAGCCCGAGCAGGGCACGCACCAGCGTCGTCTTGCCCGAGCCGACCGCGCCAGTGATCACCGTCAACGATCCCCGCCTGATCTCCAGGTCCACCCCGTGCAGGCCGTACCCGACGGTGAGTCCCCGCGCCTGCAGCACCTCCAGCGGGTCGCCGTGAGGTGGGCGGACCACAGCGGGATGCTCCCGGCGGAACCAGACGCCGCTGTCGCGGGACAGGTCCTCTCCCGGACCCATCATCTGGGCGAGCCGCTCGGTGGAGACGCCTGCCTGGGGCATCCGCGAAAGGATCACACCGATGGCCCGCGGCAACGCGGTGAGCCACCCGACATAGGTGGTGAACAACGCCAGGTCACCCACCGTGAAGTCGCCGCGGCGCATGGCCGGGGCGGCCAGCAGCAGGACCAGGCCGATGCTGATCTCGACGGTCGCGCCGGTCGCGGTGCTCAGCAGGTCGGTCGCGAGCCGGTCCTTCACCGTCGCCTCACGACGCAGGCGGTTGTGCCGGCGCAAACGCTCCAGCGCCGCCTCCTCGGCCCCGGCGGTCTTGATCGCCAACACGCCGCCGAAGATCTCGCCGAGGTAGCCGGTGACAGCCGCGCCGAGCACGCGCGCCCGCCGGTGCAGCCGCCTGATCAGCCGGTTCATCAGACGGCTCAGCACCCCGACCGCGATCGTCGGCATGAGCAGGACCAGTGTGATGACCGGGTCGATGGACGCCATGATCGCCAGCGCGGCGGTGCTGAAGAGCGTGGCTCCGGCCAGCGGTACGGACTCATCCACGAACTCCACCACGTCGCTCACGTCGTCGCGCAGGCGGGCGAGCGCCTCGCCGGAAGAGTGCGGCACCCGTCCCCGGCCGGTCAGGATCGAGCGCAGCACATTGGCTCGCAGCAGGGCCGCCGCCGCGCTCCACCAGTAGTCGCCGTAGGTCCAGGCGATGACGATCATCAGGCCGCGGACCAGCTCCATCCCCGCGAAGGCCGCGCACAGCAGCAGCGGCACCTGACCGGTGGTGAGGTGGTCGAACAGCTGCTGCAGGATCAGCCCGCTGCCGAGCGGCAGGACGCTGACCGGCAGCCACAGCAGACCGCCGATGAGGTAGCGGCGCAGGTCGAAGCGGGCCAGCGCGGTGGCCACCGCCATGACGGGCCTCATCGGCGCACCCCCGAAAGCATCCGGGCGAACCGGCTGGCCGGGTCGGCGAGGAGATCCTGCCGTCTGCCGTACTCAATGATCTTGCCGTCGGACACGACGGCGATCTGGTCCACGCGGGACAGTGACGCGAGCCGGTGCGCGATGAGCACGCCGGTCCTTCCGGACAACAGCCGGGTGAGGCTGCGGTCGATACGGCGTTCGGTGGCCGGATCGAGCCGGCTGGAGGCCTCGTCGAGCACCACGAGCCCGGGGTCGGTGAGGAAGGCCCGCGCGAAGGCCAGCAGCTGCGCCTCCCCTGCCGAGACCTTGCCGAGCTGGGCGTCAAGGTCCCAAGCGGTGAGCCCGACTTCGGTAAGGATGGCCCGCAAGCGGTCGTCATCGGCGAAAGGCCGGAACAGGGTGAGATTGTCCCGGACGCTGGCGGCGAACAGCTGCACGTCCTGGGTGACCACGCCGATCCTCCTGCGGACCGACGCGGCGTCGACCTCACGCAGGTCCAGGCCCCCGACCCGGACGACGCCCGCCGTCGGGTCGTACAGGCGCGCCACCAGGCGAGCGATGGTGGTCTTGCCACTGCCGGTGCGGCCCACCAGGCCGAGCGTCTCGCCCGGCGCCAGACTGAGTGTGACGCCCTTGAGCACCGGCCCGTCGTCGTAGGCGAAGTCGACGGTGTCCAGCTCCAGACGGAGCGGTCCGGTCGCGGGCAGGTCCTTAACCATGGAGGACACAGGCAGCGTGCGCCGTTCGGCCAGCAGGTCACCGATGCGCCCCAGTCCGGCAAGGGCCGTCTGGTAATGGCGCAGCTGGTCGATCAGCCGCTCGAACGGCGTGCGGACCATGAGTGTGTACTGGAACAGCAGCACCGCGGTGCCGAGACTGAGCGTGCCCGACAGAGCCAGCATGAGCGCCGTGCCCGTCGCGAACGCCACGCTCGTCCCAGCCAGGATGGCGCTGCCCACCGCGTCCCGGCGCAGATCGGCCCGCCACAGTGCGGCGCTGACCTGGTGGAAGCGGCGGACGGCGTGCTCACCCGCGCCGTTGGCGCGCAGGTCCTCCGCCCCGGCCAGCCGCTCCTCCAGGTAGCCGGACAGGGCTGCGCCGGCCGCCCGCGCACGCGTGGCGGAGGGTACGGCAAGGCGCTGCGCACGGATCATGCCGAAGCCGATCAATACGCAGTAGGCCAGCAGCACCGCGCCGATGCCCGGGTCGATGGTGAACACCACCACGATCACCCCGCACAGCAGCAGCACGCCGGCCACCACGTCCAGCAGGAACGCCACGACGAAGTCGGCGACGGCGACCACGTCACCGTCCACCCGCTCGATCATCTCGCCGGGCGTGTGCCTGCCGTGGAAGGCCATGTCAAGGCCGAGCGTGTGCTCGGCCAGCCGTTCGCGCAGCCGGTTGGTCCCGTCCCAGGCCACCCTGCTGGCCAGCCAGGCGGTGACCATCCGGGCGGCCTGCCCGGCGACGGCCAGGCCGAGGTAGCCCAGCGCGACAAGGGTGAGCCGGTGGACGCCCGCGCCGCCGGCCGCGTCATCGACGAACCGGCGGGTGAACTGCGGCGCCGCGAGCGGCAGGGCCGTCGCGGCCGCGACGGCAAGAGCCAGGAGTACGGCGGGGCCGGGCCCTGGCAGGAGAGAACGGAGAACGCGCCTACCGGAGGCTGCCCTCCCCAAGGTCGACGAGGTCGACAAGCGTCATGTCCTTTGCATAGGTGACTGGGGCGTGCTGGATGGACATGAACGCGTGCCTCATTTCGCCTCCTTGGCTGAGGGGTCTGTTGATCATGAGTAGAACAGGCGCCCTACCCTGCGGGCAACCGGTTATCTGAGGGCCTTCTCCAGGAAGCCGTCCAGGTTGACCGCTCATCGCCAGGCGTCGCGGCTGATGCGGTAGAGCACCGCCGGAGGGTCCCCGGCGGGGACCCGGGGATGGGTGAAGTCATCGGCCGGATCCCTCACCATGCCGAGACGTTCCATCACCGCCCTGGAACGCAGGTTGGCCGCCGCCGTCATGGAGACGATCTCGGCCTGCCCGGCCGGGCCGAACCCGTAATCGAGTGCCGCCCGGGCTGCCTCGCTCGCGTAGCCGTACCCCCAGGCCGAGCGGGCGAGCCGCCAGCCGACCTCCAGCGCCGGGGTGAAGTGCGCCTCGAACGTCTGCCACGCCAGCCCGGTGAATCCGATGAACTCACCTGTGGCGCGTATTTGGAGCGCCCACAGCCCGTACCCGTGCTCGTCGAACGCCGACTCGATCCGGTCCACCATGGCGTCGGACTGCTCACGGGTGAGCTGCGCGGGGAAGTGCTCCATCACCTCCGGGTCGGCGTTCAGTGCCGCGAACGGCTCCCGGTCGGTCTCCTGCCATCTGCGCATGATCAGACGGTCGGTCTCCATCACGATCTCCTCCCCGGCCGGCGGACAACGGCCTGACAGCATAAGGAATCGGACATTCCGCACCTGCCGAGGCGATCCCGCGGCGGTCCACCGAAGTCGCCCCGGAGGAACATGACCTGGGAGATGGCAGAGGTCGCCCAGCCATATCGGACACGCCGGTGACCCCATGTGGAATAACAACAGGCAGACGTCGGTTACAGTAATCGTGCCGATGTGGTTTGTGTCCCCCGGGCCGCAAATTACCGCCTTCACGGAATACCGTTCGGCTGGAGCCGTGTTGTGCCTCTCGCCGAGGAGGCGACCGCCACATCGGCACTAAAACGTTCCGCCCCGCGAGAGTCCAGGCTCCTGCGGGGCGTTTCTTTTTTAGGTTTCATCCTGAAAAAAGGCCACAGCTTTGGAGGATAGCTACAAAGGTGGAGGCCCTGTTTGTTCGAGTGCGCACACGTGCCGGCTACCGGCCACCACCTAATGTGGTGAACCCGTCTCATGAGGAGAGCCCGTGCTCTATCGCCTGACCAAAATCGTCAGCGCCCCCCTTCTTCACCTGCTGTGGCCGACCGAGGTCACCGGGGTTGAGCACGTACCCGGATCGGGCCCGGCCATCCTGGCCTCCAACCATCTGTCCGTTCTCGACTCGACCTTCCTGCCGCTGGTGCTCCCGCGTCAGGTCCGGTTCGTCGCCAAGTCCGAATACTTCACCGGTAACCCCGTCACCGCGGCGTGGATGCGGGCCACCGGCCAGATCAGCATCGACCGGCAGAGTCCCACCGCCGCACAGGACATGCTGGACGCGGCCGCGCAGGTGCTCAGAGACGGCGAGCTGTTCGGCATCTACCCCGAGGGCACCCGCTCTCCCGACGGCCGTCTCTACCGGGGCAAGGTCGGAGTCTCCTGGCTGGCTCTGGCCACCGGGGCACCGGTGATCCCGGTGGCGATGAGCGGCACCGACAAGGTGCTCCCGATCGGCGCCTCGACGCCCAAGCTGGGCCGGGTGGGGGTACGGATCGGCAAGCCACTGACGTTCACCGGTTCGGAGACCAGCGCGCGCGACCGGCGCCAGGTGACCGACGAGATCATGACGGCGATCCAGGAACTGTCGGGGCAGGAGTACGTGCCGAGCTACGCGCCCAAGCGCGTCCAGAGCAAGTAGCCATTTGTCGTTATATGTCGCATTGACCGCGCTAAGCTGCGGCCCTTGGGGTCCGAGAACTAGGGGGTAGTCGGGTGCAGCGTGGTAAGAAGATCGCGATCACGTCGGTGGCCGTCGTGCTGGTGGCGGGGGCCGCCGGGGGCGGAGCGTGGTGGTTCCTGCACACCCGCGGCACCCCGCAGGAGACCGCCCAGCGCTTCACCCAGGCGTGGCAGAGCGGCAACCTGACCGCCATGCGCACCGAACTCGGGATGGCCGACCCCGCGTTCGGCAAGACATACGAGGACATGCGCAAGAATCTCGCGGTCGAGAGCACCACGGTGCGGCTGGACTCGGTGCGCGAGACCGGCGACGGCGTCGGCCAGGCCGCCTACACCACCACGCTGCGGTTGAAGAACGTCGGTGAGTGGAGCTACTCCGGTGTCCTGGACCTGGCGGTCGTCGACCGCAACTGGCGGGTCAAGTGGTCCCCCCAGGCCGTGCACCCCGACATGGCCGCCGGCGACACCTTCGCCCTGAAGACCCGCTGGCCGGAGCGGGCGAAGATCACCGCTGCGGGCGGCGAGCGCATCGACGGCGGCGATGTGGGGGGCTCGGTGCAGCAGCTCGTCGGCTACCTCGACAAGGCCACCGACAAAGACGTCAAGGCACTGGGCTCCTCCTACAAGAAGGGCGACGCGATCGGCCGGGGCGGGCTGCAGCAGACCTTCCAGCAGCGCCTGGCCGGCACGCCCACCACGGAGATACAGCTCCTCGGCGCGGACAAGAAGACCGTCAAGTCCATCGGCAAGCTCGAGGGCAAGAACGGCGAGGCGGTCGAGAGCAGCCTGGATCTGCGGGTTCAGAGGGCCGCCGTCGACGCGGTCCGCGATCTGAAGCAGACCACGTCGCTGGTCGCGATCAAGCCGTCCTCCGGCGAGATCCTCGCCGTGGTGAACAACCAGGGCGGTTTCAACCGGGCCCTGGACGGCAACTACCCGCCCGGCTCGACCTTCAAGGCGATCACCGCCGTCGGTCTGCTGGCCGGGGGAATGACCCCTGGCGAGCAGGTCACCTGCCCCAAGGACGTCAATGTCGGCGGCCTGCCGATCCGCAACTCCCACCACGCCGGATACGGAGCGGTGACCTTCTCCGACTCCTTCGCCTACTCCTGCAACACCACCTTCGCCCCGCTGGCCAAGGAGCGGCTGGGCGCCGACAGGCTACGGAGCACCGCGGAGCTGTTCGGCTTCAACAGACCGCTCAGCATCGGCGTCCCGGCCACCAAGGGCAGCTTCCCCCGGGCCCAGAGTGATGCCGAACTCGCCGCGGAGTCATTCGGCCAGGGCCGGATCACCGCCAGCCCGCTGCTGATGGCCTCGGCCGCCGCCGCGCTGGCCGACGGCACCTGGCGCCCGCCGACCCTGGTCCCCGCCCTCAAGCAGAAGTCCGAACCGCAGGAGCTTCCCGAGGGTGTCATGTCCCAGATCCACCAGATGATGTCCGCGGTGGTCACCAAGGGCACCGCCAAGGACGCGGGCCTGCCGCCGGGCACCCGGGGTAAGACCGGCACCGCCGAGTACGGCCCGCAGGACGCGCTGAAGACCCACGCCTGGTTCATCGGTTTCCGGGGCGACCTGGCTTTCGCGGTCATCGTGGAGGAGGGCTCGGGCGGCGGCGCGGTCGCCGCCCCGGTGGCCGCGCGGTTCCTGCGCGCCCTCGGCTGAGGCCGTACGAGGAGTTCCGGAGCTCGCCGGCGCGCCAACGTGCTCCTGCCCGGCCCGGACGATTAGAAGGGAAGCGCGGCGGCCTCGTGACGGAGGGCCAGGATGAGCAGCGTGGCGATCAGAGTGGCGATCAGCACCCAGCTGACCATGATGATGATCGTCGATCGGCGAGGGCGGCGGGATCTCCGCCTCTTCTTCCCGTCATTTTTGCGCCGGCCGTGCTCCTTGCGCTGGACACGTTCGTTGAACGACTCCAGTCGCGCCGCCAATCGCGGGTCCTCGTCGGTGAGGTGACGCTCGATCTGCAGCAGTAGTCGCTCCTCGTCTTGCGACCAGGCCATGCCGTACCTCCCCGGAACGCAAGGCGTGTGCGGATTTCCTGCCCAATCGTGAAGATCATTATCCATTCCGAGGCCTGCGATTTACCGTTTCTTTCCGCGCCCGCCATCAGCTCCGTTGGCGGTAGGCGTACAGGTCAGGCCAGAAAGGCGCGACGGACGGCCTACGGGGGCGAGCGGGTCTCGGCCCCACTGAAGGCGCGGCACCCCACCCTCGCTGAGAGCCTTGCCGGGGACGAGACACGGCAGGCGGTCGGAGTCGCGCGGCGCACGGCCGGGGCCGCCGTTCCGAACCCGGACATCTAGGCGCCGGCCGCCTCGACGAGCCGGCCGGCCAGCGCCCGGATCTCCCCGCGGAGCTCGTCCGGGGTGATCACGGTGAACGGCCAGCCGAGCCCGGCCAGCATCTGGGCCATCCCGTGCAGGTGTTCGGCCCGGGTCTCCAGCAGGATCCCGCCGGCGGTCTCGGTGAGCGCCGCCGTCGACGCCGGGATCCTCCGGGCCGCCTCCTCCATGGTGGTGGCCAGGAGCACCTTCACCTCGTGCCGGTACGGCACCGCCGACAGCGACCCGAGCACGTGTGCCACCGAGTCGAACTCGACCGGGGCGTCGAAGGTCCGCTCGGTCCGTGCGGCGCTCACCACCCGGTCCACCCGGAAGGTCCGTATCTCCCCGCTACTGTGATCGAACCCGGCGACGTACCAGCGCCCGGAGTGGAAAACGATGCCGTAGGGGTCCAGGTCGCGTTCGGAGGGCTCCCCCCGCCAGGATCGGTAGGCCAGCCGTACCGTGCTCCTGTTCCGGGCGGCGCCGGCGAGCGCGAGCAGCGGCCCGGCCTTCGGAGCGCTCACCGGCACCGGCGCCCCGGTGTGCCCCAGAGTCGCCGACACCGCGGCGACCCGGTCGCGCAGCGCCTGCGGGAGCACCCGCTGGATCTTGGCCAGCGCGCTCTCGGTCGCCGTCTCCCCCACCGCGAGACCGGTCCGCCGCCCGGCGAGCAGTCCCAGGACCACGGCCGTGGCCTCATCCTCGGTGAGCATCAGCGGCGGCAGCTTGTAGCCGGGCAGGAGCCGGTAGCCGCCGTGGCGTCCCCGTTCGGCCTCCACCGGCACCCCGAGCTCGGAGAGCCTCACCGCGTAGCGGCGCACCGTGCGCTCGTCCACCTCCAGCCGGACAGCGAGCTCGGGACCGGTCAGACCGGGGCTGGCCTGCAGCAACTCCAGCAGCGTGAGCACTCTGATGACAGTCATGGAAGTTCCTCAGAAACAGGACCGATTATGTCCGGATTCGATCCTAGGGTGAGCCGCGAAACGAGGAGGAGAGAAAAATGAGCACATACGTTCTGGTCCCCGGCTTCTGGCTCGGTGCGTGGGCCTGGGAGAAGGTCGTTCCGCCGCTGTGCGAGGCAGGCCACGACGTCCACCCGGTCACCCTCACCGGCCTCGGCGACCGGGCGCACCTGGCCGGTCCCAGGGTCAACCTCGAGACCCACATCCAGGACATCGTCAACACCGTCGTCTTCGCGGACCTGCACGACGTGATCCTCGTCGGCCACAGCGGCGCCGGGGCCCCCGTCACCGGCGCGGCCGACCGGATCCCCGAGCGCGTCGCCCGCGTCGTCTACCTCGACAGCGGCCCGCTGGCCGACGGCATGACGCAGCTGGACGCCAACGAGCCCGAGTGGAACGCGTTCATCGAAAAACGGGTCGCCGAGCAAGGCGACGGGGTGGGCTACCCGCTGATCTCCTGGGAGGAGCAGGAGCGGGCCGGAGCGAGCCTGGAGGGGCTGGGCGAGGCCGAGCGCGGATGGTTCGCCTCCCGCGCGACCGCCCAGCCGTACGGCGCCTTGACTCAGCCGCTGACCCTCAAGGGCGGCGCGGACAAGTTGCCCAAGACGCTCATCGCCTGTTCCTTCCCGCTGGAGCGGGTCCACGCGATGATCGCGGCCGGTCACCCGTTCTTCGCGGCGCTCGCCGGACCGGAGTGGAGCTTCGACGCGGTGCCCACCGGCCACTGGCCGATGTTCTCCAAGCCCGCGGAGACGGCGGCCGCGCTCGCCGCACTGGCGAGCTGAGACCCGCCGGGGAGCGCCCCCTCCGCTCCCCTGCGAGGTCAGGGCTGGACCCCCGGATCCCCCACGGGTTCCTTGGCCCAGTCGCGGACCGCCTCGAAGGTCTTCTCGGCGATCAGCTGCTGGCCTGCGGCATTGGGGTGGAAGAAGTCCCACTTACTGAGGTGGTTCAGCGTGAACCGGGTGGTGAACAGGGCGTTGCCGTCGAACCTGCAGGCCGGCCCGTACTCACCGCAGACCCGGGCCAGGGCGGCGTTGTAGGCGACGATCCTGTCACGCACCCGGTCACGGCGCGCCCGGTCGGCTGCGGCGGTCGAGGCGGCCCTGGCCAGCATGGTGGGGCAGATCCGGCCGACCGCCCAGAATCCGCGTGCCACCACGTTGTCCCTGCCGACCCGCCACAGCCGTTTGAGGTCGGGGATGCTCGCCACGAACACTCTGCCGTCGGGGCGTCCGGCCTGGAACAGCTTCAACGCCTCCGCGACCCGGCTCTGGTAGACCGCCACCGGGGTCATCAGCCGCTCCTCGGGCACGCACGCGTCCTGGGCGCCGACCAGGACCGTCACGTAGTCGGCGCGCTGCGCGACGGCGTCGGCCATCTGCCCGGCGAGGGCGGCGCTGGTCGCGCCGGGGACGGCGAGATTCACATTGTGCCCGGTGATGGTCTCGTCCAGGTTCTGGAATCTGAGGTAGTGGCTCAGGACGGCCTGGCTGTCACCCGAGGCCCAGGAACGCGCGGCGCAGGGGACGTACCAGCCGCAGGCGTTGAACCCGGCGCTGATCGAGTCTCCCGTGGCGGCCATCACCGCGGGCCGCCACGGCTCGGTGGCGTTCACGGCCGCCGAAGGGGTCGTCCAGGCGGCCGTGAACGCCACGACCCCTGTGAATGCGGTCACAGTCCTGCGAGCCATGGCACCTCCGGCTGAGAGATCAGGTCCGCTTCGGATGTATCACCGCAGGACAGCCGGGCGCTCTCCGTTGACCGCGTGTCATGGTTTTCTTGACAGAGTGTGGCGGCTGTGCGGACTAGGCAATAGCCGTCGAACACGTTCAGTTTCCCGCATAGAGTATTCCGGTGAGTGTCGCGCTCGGATTAACCCGCCCCCTCGTGGTGAAAACCACACTCGTCGATGACCCCGGCGACCTGCTCACGCGACTTCCCGAGGCCGCCCCCTACGCCTGGATCAGGCATGGTGAGGGTCTGGTGGCCTGGGGGGAGGCCGCGCGGGTGGACGTGCCACCCGGTCCCCTGCGTTTCGAATGGGCCCGTGCTTGGCTGTCGTCCATCTTCAGCGAGGCCCACGTCGACGACGAGGTGGCTGCCCCCGGCTCGGGTCCGGTGGCCTTCGGCTCGTTCACCTTCGATCCGGACGCCCAGGGCTCGGTCCTCATCGTCCCGCAGGTGGTCCTCGCCCGCCGCGACGGCCGCGCCTGGCTGACCACTCTCGGCGAGGAGCGACTCGATCTGATCACCCCGCTCCGCGATCCCGGCAGGATCCGCTACGGCGACGGCAGCCTGACCGCCCCCGAGTGGGAGCACGCCGTGTCGCGCGCCATACAGCGGATCAGGTCGGGCCGCCTGGAGAAGACCGTGCTCGCCCGCGACCTGACCGCCACGGCCGAGCGGGGGATCGACGTCCGCCTGCTGCTGTCGCGTCTGGCCCGTCGCTATCCGGAGTGCTACACCTTCTCCTGCGCCGGCCTGGTCGGCGCCACTCCCGAACTGCTGGTCCGGCACACCGGCGAGACCATCGAGTCTCTGGTGCTGGCCGGAACGGTCTCCAGGGGCACCGACCGGGCGGACGACGAGGCACGCGGTGCCGCCCTGTTCGCTTCGGAGAAGGACCGCTACGAGCACACCTGCGCGGTGGAGTCGGTCCGGGAGTCTCTGGGCCCGCTCTGCTCGGAGCTGAAGGTGCCCGAGGAGCCCGAGCTTCTGGTCCTGTCCAACGTCCAGCACCTGGCCAGTCCGGTGACCGGGCGGCTGTCGGCCGGCGCCTCGGTCCTCGACGTGGTGGCGGCCATGCATCCGACCGCCGCCGTCGGCGGCACTCCCACGGATACCGCACTTGGTGTCATCCGCGAGCTGGAGGGCATGGACCGCGCCGGTTACGCCGGTCCGGTCGGCTGGATCGACGCCCGGGGTGACGGTGAGTGGGGCATCGCGTTGCGCTGCGCCCAGATCGCGGGCCCGCGGGCCCGGCTGTTCGCCGGCTGCGGCATTATGGGCGACTCCGTGCCGGCCGCGGAGCTCGCCGAAGCCCAGGCCAAGTTCCGCGTGATGCAGTACGCCCTGGAGGGCTGAGACACCTTCATACCGTCGCCGGGGCCGGCCTCCGCAAGGGGGCGGCCCCGGATGCGTCGTTCCGCGGAAGACGGTCTTCCTGCCGTGGGTGCGCACCGTGGCAGGCAGCGGTCAGGTCTTCCTGAGATAGACCGTCTCTCCGGTCTCGACCTCCGCCCGGCCCGCCGTCAACGTGCCGATCCAGTCGGGGAAGGCGGCCAGGTCCGCCTCCCGCACCGCGACCCGGAAGCCGACCTCGGCGCCGTAGACGACCTCCCTGACCTCGTACGGCGAGACACGCAGGTCGTTCTCCAGCCGCCCCGCCTGGACGTGGTCCACGGTCACCGACATGACCCTGGCGGGCACCATCCCGACCAGGGGCGCGAGGTCCAGCGTCTTGCCGACCGACGAGCCGTAGGCCCGGACCAGGCCGCCCGCGCCCAGCTTGACCCCGCCGAAGTAGCGCGTGACCACTGCCACCACGTCGCCGAGCCCGCGGCGCAGCAGCGTCTCCAGCATCGGGGTCCCGGCGGTTCCGCCGGGCTCTCCGTCGTCGTCGGCCTTCTGCACCAGCCGATCCCCACCGATCACGTAGGCGGAGCAGTTGTGCGTGGCGTCGCCGTACAGCCGCCTGCGCCCGGCGACGAACTCCCTGGCCGCCTCCTCCGAGACCGCCGGGGCGAGCGCGCAGATGAACCGTGATCGCTTGATCTCGATCTCGTGCTCGATGACGTCTTCCAACGTGAGGTACGGCGCAGCCATCCCGACAGGTTATCGGCGCGCGCGGATCGGCCGGGCGGGGGACGTCCCGCAGCGCTCACGGCCGGCGGAGCGTCGCGGCGGGCAGTGGGATGGCCGGGAACGGGTTATCCGGCGGCAGGATGAGCCGCCGGGCCTCCTGCGGACGGGTGGCGGCGTCCAGGTGGAGCAGCGCCGCCCCGATCCCCGCCGCGCCGACCATGTATCCCGTGTCGGCGGTGACCTCCCAGGGCCGCAGCCGGCGATAGGCCTGGTACCACCGGGAGCCCTGCCCGTCGTGCCGGGTGGCCCGGCCGATCAGGTCCGCCCCCAGCTCGTGGGCGAAATCCAGGTGGTCCTGATGGCCGGTCGCCGCCCAGAGCCCCACGGACAGTTCCACCAGACCGGCTGCGCCGCAGCACTGGCACGCCACGTTCCAGTGACCCGCCGTCCGGCGGCCGGGGGTGCCGCTACGGACGATCCCCCTGGCCAGCCGCTCCACCCAGTCGAGGTCTCCGGCGTCGCCCGCCACCCGGTACAGCTCGTAGAACATGCGCGCCACCCCCGCGGAGCCGGAGCAGAACCCCAGGTAGTGCAGGTCGCGACCCTGCGGGAGGTGGTGGGGGACCATCGCGCATCGCTTGGTCACGACACTGATCGCCCGGACGAAGTCGGCGCCTCTCCTGGCGGCCTTCAGGAAACCGGCCTGTCCGGTCAGGCCGTAGAGGCGGGCGAGCAGGAAGGCCGTGCCCGCCGTACCGGAGAGGAAGCCGGGTGTGACCGCGTCCAGCGGCAGGTCGGCGCAGGCCCCGTCACCGAACCGGTGGCCGGGTACGGCGAGCGAGGCGATGCGCCTGCCCGCCTCGACGGCGATCTCCTGGTAGGCGGGGACGCCGAGGATCCCGGCGGCGTGCAGGAGCCCCAGAATGATCCCGCCGTCGCCGCGTTGGGCGGGATCACCGGTCCAGCCGAGGCCGCCGTCGATGGGGCGGGCGCTCCGCACGATGTGGTCGGCGACAGTCCCGGCTTCGACCTCGAAGGAGCTCTCGCCGGTGGCCCACCCCGCCTCGGCGAGCACGAACGCCACCCCCGCCAGGCCGTGGTGGAGGGAGAGATCGGCCTGCTCCCGCCAGGTGGCTGCCAGATAGCGGGCTCCGGCGACGGCGTCGTCGAGGTAGCCGTCGTCTCCGGTGGCGGCGGCGAGCTCGAGGAAGAACAGGACGATGCCGGCCGCGCCGGAGTACAGCGACAGAGGCTGACCGGGCAGGGCGGACCGGCCCCGCACGTCGGGATTGGCCTGCCAGTGCCGTCCCCGCTCACCGTCCACGGCCGCGGAGCGGATCCAGCGCGCGGCGTTGACCGCGGTGCGCAGCGGGCTCGCGGCCCCCGGTTCCGGGCTCATGGCGGCTCCTTCGTGTGACCCGACCATCAATTTACCCTAATTTCCTACATGTTCAATAGGTAATCTCGGAGCCCCGGTACCGGTGACGACATCCGAGCACCGGCAGATTACTACGCCGGCCGGCCGTCCACCCGGATAGCGGCTCTGGAGTCCGGACCCGCGGGCAGGCGCCATGCCGGGCGCGGGGACGGACCGGCCCTCTTAATCAACCTTTTGAGGATGAAGTTCATAAAAAGGGCATCAACCTGGGTAGTTCTTCCGATGGAGTGTTCCGCCCCCCGGAACGTGGCGTCAGAAATCATCGGACAGAGAGCTGAACCCATGACCCCAGATCCGGGAGAAGACGATGCGCGGCCGGGGGCCTGAGTGGGCGGCGATCCTCCAGTCGCTGGAGACCGTCGCGGACACGACCGGCAACGTGGTGCTCGTGGAGGGCGAGCCGGGAATAGGTAAAAGCCTGCTGCTCGCGGAGGCGGCGGCCATCGCGGCCTCACGGGGGACGGCGGTGGCGACCGGCCGGGCCGACGAGCTGGGACGGCTGATGCCACTGGGGCCGTTACTCGGGGCCCTGGAGGAGTCGCCGGCCGCGCCGACCGTCGTCAGGAGCAACTTCCCCGACGGTCCGGGGCTGCTGATGTGGCTGGCCGAGCAGGTGCGGACCGCACTGGAGAGGCGGGCGGGGGAAGGACCGCTGCTCGTGACCCTGGACGATCTCCAGTGGGCCGACCCCGCCACACTCATGGCCCTGCGGGCGCTGCCGTCGCGGCTGGCGTCCCGGCCGCTGGCCTGGCTCCTGGCCCGCCGCAGCACTTCGGGCCACGGCGGCTGCGACCGGCTGTTCGATCTCCTGGAGGCGGAGGGGGCCACCCGGATCACGCTGCGCCCGCTCGACGACGACGCCGTGGCCGAGGTCGTCGCCGACGCCCTGAACGCGGCCCCCGGAGAGAGGCTGGCGGCGCTGTCCGCCCAGGCAGGCGGCAACCCGTTCCTGCTCCTCGAACTCCTGACCGGGCTGCGGGAGGAGGGCGCCGTACGGATGGGTTCGGGTCTCGCCGAGCTGACCGGGACGGCGCTCCCCCAGCGAGTCCACAGCGCCGTCCGGCGACGCCTCGGCGAGGTGAGCACCAAGACCCGGTACCTGCTGGAGGCGACCGCGGTGCTCGGGCGCTCGTTCTCCCCGGCGTACGCGGCCGAGATGCTCGGCGAGACCCCGGCCGCGCTGCTCCCCGCCCTGGAGGAGGCGCTGGCGGCCGGCGTGCTCATCGCCACACCCGACGAGCTCGCGTTCCGGCACGAGCTGGTGTGGCGGTCGATCGTCGAGACCGTGCCCGCACCGGTACGGCAGGCGCTGCACCATCAGATCGAACGGAACCCGCCCGGCCGGCCGGCTCCCGGGCAGCAGCACGCGGACGGTGCCGCCGCCGATGCGCTCGTGGCCCTGTCCCTGATCGCGTGGGACGAGGGCATGCTCTCACGCGGACTGGACCTGGCCCGCGAGGCCGCGGAACTGCCGGGCAGCGGGCACCACCCGCAGCCGAAGGCGGTCCTGACCACGATGCTGACCGATCTGTGGCTGCTCGACGAGGCGGAGACGATGCTGGCGAGTGCCGAGGAGGAGGCCGCCGGACAGCCCGTCTGGAGCGCCGAGATCCCCGTCCTGCGCGCCCGCCTGGACCTGGCCGCCGGCCGGTTCGGCAGGGCGATCGAGCAGGCCGAGGCCGGGCTGACCGCCGCCGACACCATGGGCGCCCCCGCCCTCGCCTCCTCGGCGCTGTCGGTGCTGGGCACCGCGTCGCTGCGGGCCGGCGACCTGCCCCGGGCGATCAGGTACCTGGAGAAGGATCAGGCCAGGGGGGCGCGGGGCGCACCGCCGTACGCACGGCTGCGGTCGGAGCTGACGGCCGGGCGGATCAGTGAGGCGCGCGGCGGAGCGGCGAGCGGGATGAGCTCGCTCAGCCGCGTCTACGACGCGCTGCCCCGGCACACCGGGGCGCTGACCAGCGAGCCCACGGCCGCGGCGTGGCTGGTGCGGGTGGCGATGGCCGTACGGGACGAGCGCCGGGCCGACGCCGTGGTGGACGCGGCCGAAGGCATCGCCTGGCGCAATCCCCGGCTGCCCAACCTCTCGGTGGCCGCCGCTCACGCCCGCGGCCTGCGCGACCGCGATCCGGAGGCGCTGGGCCTCGCCGTGGCCGAGCACGCCGACCCGTGGGCCCGGGCCTCCGCGGCGGAGGATCTCGGCGTGCTGCTCAGCGCGGACGCCGACGCCCGCGGCCTGGCCGTCGACAGCCTCAACAGCGCGCTCTCCTGCTACGCGTCGGTGGACGCGATCCGCGACGCGGCGCGCGTACGGGGGCGGCTGCGCCTGCTGGGCGAGCGGCGCCGCCACTGGATCCGGACCGAGCATCCCGTATCGGGGTGGGCCAGCCTCACCGGCACCGAGCGCGCCGTCTGCGACCTCGTCGCCCAGGGGCTGACCAACCGGCAGGCCGCAGAGCAGATGTTCATCAGCGAGCACACCGTCGCCTTCCACCTGCGCCAGGTCTTCCGCAAGCTGTGCATCCACTCGCGTGTCGAGCTGGCCCGGCTCGCCGTACAGGAGAGCATCCACCCGGATCAGCGGGGCTCCGGCTCCGCCTGACGTGCGAAGTGCTCGTGCACCAACCGGACCGCCATGGAGCCCTCTCCCACGGCCGAGGCGACCCGCTTGGTCGACTGGCTTCTGACGTCGCCCACCGCGAAGACGCCCGGCAGGCTGGTCTCCAGGGGCAACCCGTCGGGGAAGCCGGTGCGGACGAATCCCCTGTCGTCGAGGGCGATCTCGGGGGCGAGCCAGGCCGTGCAGGGATCGGCGCCGATGAAGACGAACATGGCCCGCGTGTCCAGGCGGAACCGCTCCCCGGTGTGCGTGTCCTCGGCGACGGCGCCCTTCAGTGAGCGGGTGCCGACGAGCTCACGCACCTCGGTGTGGAGCATCACCTCCACCGTGGGATTACTCTCGATCCGGTCGACGAGATAGCGCGACATGTCCTTGGCGATGTCATCACCGCGGATGAGCAGGCGCACCGACACCGCGTGCTCGGACAGGAAGATCGTCGCCTGCCCCGCCGAGTTCCCGCCGCCCACGACCATGACCGGTTCACCTCGGCAGAGCCCGGCCTCAGCCAGGGTCGCGGCGTAGTAGACGCCGTTGCCCTCGAAGTCCTCCAGCCGCGGCACGTCGAGCTTGCGGTAGCGTGCCCCGGTGGCGACGACGATCGTGCGGCCCTCGATCGGCGGCCCGTCGCGGAGCCCGATGACGTAGTGCTCGGCCTGCCGCTCGATCGAGACGACCTCGGCGGGCATGCCGAAATGCGCGCCGAACTTTCTGGCCTGGATGACGGCCCGCTCGGCGAGCTCTCCGCCGGAGATCCCCGAGGGGAAACCGAGGTAGTTCTCGATGCACGACGAGGTGCCCGCCTGCCCACCGGTCGCGACCGCGTCGAGCACCACGGTGCGCAGCCCCTCCGACGCCCCGTACACCGCGGCCGCCAGGCCCGCCGGTCCGGCTCCCACGATGACGAGATCAAAGACGTCCTCCGGCACCGACGGCACCGGCAGGCCGATGGCCCGGGCCAGTCCGGCGTTGCTGGGATTACGCAGGACCTGGTTCCCGCCCAGGATCACGACCGGCGTCTCGGCCGCCGCTATGCCGAGATTGTGCACCAGCGCCTCGGCCTCCCTGTCCTCCTCCAGGTCGATCCACCGGCACGGCAGCCGGTTACGGGCGACGAACTGCCGCAACCGGCGGGTGTCCGGCGAGTAGCGAGAGCCGATGATCCTCAGCCCGGCCCCGGTGCGGATGAGCATCGACCGGCGGACCATGAAGGCCCGCAGGATCAGATCCCCCAGCTCCGGATCGTGGACGACGATCTGCCGCAGGCGCCAGGCGGGGACCGCCAGAACCTCGCCGGCCTCGCAGACGACCACCGTCGTGAACTCCTTCTGGCCGGTGAGAATCCCAAGTTCACTGAGGAAACGGCCCGGCCCGTGCACCCTCGCGACCCGCTCGTCCTGGATGACGGCCGCCTTCCCCGCCAGGATGACGAAGAAGTCGGAGCTGCTCTCGCCCTCACGGAGCAGGACGTCACCCGTCCGGGCGGGCCGCCGGGCTCCGTGGGTCGCGAGCCTGGCGATCTGCTCGTCGCTCAACCGGGGAAAGGCCCCATGGTGATCGGGTGTCTCCGCGAACGTCTCCATCTCAGCCGCTCCCCGGTCCCGCCGACGCGAGCACGCCGTCCACCCAGGTGCGGAGCTCAGCGGCCGGTGCCGCACCCGCCCTCTCGGCCACGACGCGGCCGCCGCTCATCACCATCAGATAGGGGATGTTGCGGATGGCGAAGCGCTCGGAGAGCTTGGGCGACCGGTCCACGTCGACCTTGACGAGCTTCACCCTGCCCGCGAGGTCCTCGGCGATCCGGTCGAGCGCCGGACCGACCATCCGGCAGGGCCCGCACCACACCGCCCAGAAGTCCACGACCGCCGGGACCGCCGAGCCCTCGGCCACCTCGGCGAAGTCGTCGTCCCCGGCCACCGCGACCCACGGAAGCGGCTGATGGCACTTACCGCAGCGCGGGGTGCTCGGCGCGACCGCCGGCACCCTGTTCTTCTGCCCGCAGTTCCTACATCGCACGATATCTGTCGGCATGCTCGTCTCTCCTCATCCGTAGGTGACCACGAGCTCTCCTTCGGCCAGCTCCACCCGGATCACGCCGCCCTCGTGCACATCGCCGGTGATCAGGGCACGCCCGATACGGGTCTCGACCTCCCTGGCGATGAACCGGCGCAGCGGCCGCGCGCCGTACACCGGGTCGTATCCCCGCTCGGCGATGTACGCGCGCGCCTGGCCGGAGACCTCCAGCCGTATCCCCCGCTCGTCGAGCCGCACCCGCAGCTCGCCGAACATCAGCTCGACGATGCGTTCGATCTCCTGCGGCGTGAGCGGTTTGAAGATCACGATGTCGTCGACGCGGTTGAGAAACTCGGGACGGAAGTGCGAGCGCAGCTCCGCCATGACCTGCTCCTGGGCGTCGTGCTTGATCTCCCCTCCCGGCGTGACCCCCTCCAGGAGGTAGATGGAGCCGAGGTTGGAGGTCATGATGAGGATGGTGTTACGGAAGTCGACGGTCCTGCCCTGCGCGTCGGTGAGCCGCCCGTCGTCCAGAACCTGCAGCAGCGTGTTGAAGACATCGGCGTGCGCCTTCTCCACTTCGTCGAAGAGCACCACCGAGTACGGCTTGCGCCGTACGGCCTCGGTGAGCTGACCGCCCTCGTCGTAGCCGACGTAACCGGGAGGAGCGCCGACGAGACGGCTGACCGTGTGACGCTCCTGGTACTCGCTCATGTCGATGCGGACCATGTTGTCCTCGGTGTCGAACAACGCCGCCGCGAGCGCCTTGGCCAGCTCGGTCTTGCCCACCCCCGTCGGTCCCAGGAAGATGAACGACCCGATCGGACGGCGCGGGTCCTTGATACCGGAGCGGGCCCTGATCACGGCGTCGGCCACCAGCCGCACCGCCTCATCCTGACCGATCACCCGCTCGTGCAGGATCTCGTCCAGATGCAGGAGCTTCTCCCGCTCCCCCTCCTGCAGGCGGTTCACCGGGATGCCCGTCCACCGAGAGACGATCATCGCGATCTCGTCCTCGGTCACGACCTCGCGCAGCAGCCGCCCGGCCCCCTGCTTGGCACGCAGACGTTCCTCCTCGGCCAGCAGGCGCCGTTCCAGCTCCGGCAGCCTGCCGTGGCGCAGCTCGGCGGCACGGTTGAGGTTGTAGTCGCGTTCGGCTCGCTCAGCCTCGGCGCGCACGCGCTCCAGCTCCTCGCGCAGGGACTGGACGTTGCGCAGCACCTGCCGCTCGGCCTCCCACTGCGCCCGCATGGCGTCGGCCTCGGCCCGCAGGTCGACGAGCTCCTTACGCAGCTCCTCCAGACGGGCCACGCTCGACAGGTCCTCCTCCTTGGCCAGCGCCGCCTCCTCGATCTCCAGCCGCATCACCCTGCGGGTGAGTCCGTCCAGCTCGGCGGGCATCGAGTCGATCTCGGTCCGGAGCATCGCGCAGGCCTCATCCACCAGGTCGATGGCCTTGTCCGGCAGGAAGCGGTCGGAGATGTAGCGGTGGCTCAGCACGACGGCGGCCACCAGCGCCCCATCCTGAATGGTCACCCCGTGGAAAACCTCCAGCCGCTCACGCAGGCCGCGCAGGATCGAGACGGCGTCCTCGACCGAGGGCTCGTCGACCATCACCGGCTGGAACCGGCGTTCCAGGGCGGCGTCCTTCTCGATGTGCTTGCGGTACTCCTGCAGGGTCGTCGCCCCGATCATGTGCAGCTCGCCGCGCGCCAGCATGGGCTTGAGCATGTTGCCCGCGTCCATCGCCCCCTCGGCCGCGCCCGCGCCCACGACCGTGTGCAGCTCGTCGACGAAGAGCAGGATCCGCCCCTCCGCCGCCACCACCTCGGTGAGCACGGCCTT
This sequence comes from Streptosporangium sp. NPDC087985, assembly GCF_044741965.1. Lineage (NCBI taxonomy): Bacteria > Bacillati > Actinomycetota > Actinomycetes > Streptosporangiales > Streptosporangiaceae > Streptosporangium > Streptosporangium sp. NPDC087985. Next base: position 37,906 of record NZ_JBIUTQ010000012.1, on the reverse strand, counting down.
GAGACGTTCCTCGAACTCGCCCCGGTACTTCGCCCCTGCCACGAGCGCGCCCATGTCGAGACTGAAGACCGTCTTGTCCTTGAGACCCTCGGGCACGTCACCGTTGTTGATCCGCTGGGCGAGACCCTCGACGATGGCGGTCTTGCCGACCCCGGGGTCGCCGACCAGGACCGGGTTGTTCTTGGACTTGCGCGACAGGATCTGGATGGTGCGGCGGATCTCGCCGTCGCGCCCGATGACCGGGTCGAGCCTGCCCGCGGCGGCGTCGGCGACCAGGTCTCGCCCGTACTTCGCCAGCGCCTCGTAGGCGACCTCGGGCATCGCCGAGGTGACCCGCTGGTGACCGCGGATCGCGGTGAGCTCCCGGAGGAAGGCGTCCCTGGTCAGCCCCTGCTGATGGAGCAGCCGCCCGGCGGCGGTCTCACTGCCCTCCTCCAACAGGGCGATGAGCAGGTGCTCGACCGAGACATACTCGTCCTTGAGCCGGTCGGCCTCCCTTTTGGCCGCCTCAAGCAGGCGCGACAGGCGCTGGGTCACCCGGACCTGACCGGGGTCGACCCCGGGTCCGCTGACCCGGGGCCGGCGGCTCAGCTCGGCCTCCAGATCGGCGACGAGCCGCTCCAGGTCGACATCGGCCCGGACGAACAGGCGAGGGATCAGGCCGTCCGGCTGCTCCAGCAGCGCCAGCAGCAGATGTTCCCCGTCGACATCGTTGTGCCCGAAACGGAGGGCCTTGGTCTGCGCGTCGTGCAGCGCCTCCTGCGACTTCTGGGTCAGCTGGTTCACGTCCATTGCGATCCTCCTGCCGTGCGGGAACGTCCGCGCTGGGCCGCCTCCAGCTGCGCGATGCGGTCGAGCAGATCCATCACGAGGCCGAGCGCGGCGTAGTTGAGCGCGAACCCGGCGCGCAGGCGCTGGATCCGCGCCATGGCGTGCAGCTGGGACGGCGGGAACCACAGGGCCCCGGCCGCGTCGCACTCCGCGTCGAGCACGCCCAGGGCGACAAGGCGCCGCACCAGGTCCGGATGCGTCCCGGTGGCCCGGGCGAACGACTCCAGGTCCAGCCGCCGGGGCCGGGTGAGAGCGTAGATCGTCATCGCCGCCTCCTCGGAACGGGCCACTCATGTCCCCGGGACGGGCGGGTCATCGCCGCCCCCTCGGGTCGAAGGCCGAGACCGACGCGAGCTGCTCGAACAGCCGCCGCTCCTCGTCCGACACCGGGTGCGGAACCATGATCCGCACCTCGGCGAACAGGTCTCCCGGAACGCCCCGCGGATTCGGCATCCCCCGGCCGCGCAGCCGCAGCCTCCGGCCGCTGGAGGTCCCGGGGGGAACCTTGACCTTGGCCTCGCCACCCGGGGTGTCGACGGCGACGGACGCGCCGAGCGCCGCCTCCCAGGGCGCGACCAGAAGCTGGACGTGGATGTCGCGCCCCTCCACCCGGTAGCGGGAGTGCGGCATGATCCTGACGATCAGGTACAGGTCTCCCGCGGCGGCGCCCTCACTTCCCCGGCCGCCCTGCCCGGCCAGCCGGATGCGCTGCCCGTCGGTCACTCCCGCCGGGATGTTGACCTCGATCCGGCGGCCTCCCACGGTGATCGAGCGATGCCCGCCCCGGTAGGCCTCCTCCACGGTCAGCCCGATCTCGGCCTCCTGGTCGGCACCGGGGATCGGCCCCCAGCCCCGGCCCGCCCGGCCCGCCCGGCCGGAGAACAGCCCCTCCAGGAGATCCTCGAAATCGACATTCTCCCCGAAACCCGGCCGGCCACCCGGACTGGCTCCGGCTCCGGCCCGCCTGCCCCGTCCGCCCCGCCCGGCTCTGGCGCGCGCCCAGGTATCCGGGTCCACCCCCTCGGGCACCTGGCGGAAGTCGGCGCCGAACGCATCGTAGCGGCGGCGCGTCTCGGGGTCGGACAGCACGCTGTAGGCCTCCGAAACCTCCTTGAAGCGGTCCTCGGCACCCGGATCCTTGTTGACGTCGGGATGATAGGTCCGCGCGAGCTTGCGGTAGGCACGCTGGACATCCTCCTGGCTCGCGCCTCTCGGCACCCCGAGACTCTCGTAGAAGTCACGGGTCGCGGTGGCCATCATCCCTCCTTGGCCACCACGACCAGCGCCGGCCGCAGCTGCTGTTCGCCGTCTCCGTAGGCCGGCCGTACCACGTGCAGGATCGTCCCCTCGGGCACCCCCTCCTGCGCGAGCGTGGCCACCGCCTCGTGCCTGGCCGGATCGAATGGCGCGCCGGCGTCGTCACGGCGCGCGAACCCCAGCCGGGCGAGCACATCCAGAGCCTGGTCCCGGATCGCCCGAAGCCCCTCGATGATGGAGGACGGATCGCTTCCGGCGTGTTCCAGCGCGCGTTCCAGATTGTCCAGCACGGGCAGCCACTCGGCGGCCGCCCGCGCCCGCTCCTCGGCCCGCACCCGGTCGGCGTCACGGCTGACCCGCTTGCGCAGGTTGTCCGTGTCGGCCAGAGCCCGCCGCCACCGGTCCTCCAGATCGGCGATACGGGCCTCGCACTCGGCCGCGTCCGGAGGAACACCCCCGGTGCCCTCCTGAACGGTTTCCTCTCGCTCGGATGGCTCACTCATCGGTCGTGAACTCCGCGTCGATGACGTCGTCCCCGCCCGCACCGCCACCCGGGGCACCCTGAGCCCCCGGAGCACCCTGGGCGGCCCCCGCGGGCCGGCCAGCGGAGGCGACGGCGAGGCTCTGGTAGATCTGCTGCAGCTCCGAGGCCAGGGACCGGAGCCGGTCGACCGGCGTGTCCTGCCGCTTGACCGCCTCACGGGCATCGTTCACCAGCATCTCGGCCCGCGCCTTCTCATGGACGGGCACCGCGCCCCCCAGCTCGGTCAACCGCCGCTCCACCTGGTAGGCGGCACTGTCAAGCTCGTTCCGCGCGTCGACCACCTGCCGCAGCCGCACATCCTCGTCACGGTGCCGCTCGGCATCGGCGACCATCCGCTCGACCTCGCTCTGGTCAAGGTTGGAGCTCTCGCTGATGGTGATGCGCTGCTCGGCGTTGGTGTCCTTGTCCTTGGCCGAGACGTTCACGATCCCGTTCGCGTCGACATCGAAGGTCACCTCCACCTGGGGTTCACCACGCGGCGCGGACCTGATGTTCTCCAGCCGGAACCGGCCCAGCACCCGGTTGTCGGCCGCGCGCTCACGCTCCCCCTGGAGCACCACGACGTCGACAGCGCTCTGGTTGTCCTCCGCAGTGCTGAACACCTCGGTACGGCGGGCCGGGATCGTCGTGTTGCGCTCGATGACCTTGGTCATGATCCCGCCCAGCGTCTCGATACCGAGCGAGAGCGGCGTCACATCCAGCAGGACGACGTCCTGCACCTCACCCTTGATGACGGCCGCCTGCACCGCGGCACCCAGCGCCACGACCTCGTCGGGGTTGACCGTCATGTTCGGTTCCTTGCCACCGGTCATCCGGCGGATCAGGTTCTGCACGGCGGGCATCCTGGTCGAGCCGCCCACCAGAATCACCTCGTCGATGTCGTCGGAGGTGAGCTTGGCGTCGGCTATCGCCTGCTTGACCGGCCCCTTACAGCGTTCCAGGAGATCGGCGGTGATCTCCTCGAACGTCGCCCGCCTGAGCGTGGTGTTCAGATGTTTGGGGCCCGAGGCGTCCGCCGTGACGAAAGGCAGGCTGATCTGCGTCTGGGCGACCGAGGACAGCTCGACCTTGGCCTTCTCCGCCGCCTCGAACAGCCGCTGCAGCGCCTGGGGGTCGTTGCGCAGGTCGATACCGGTGTCCCGGTGGAACTCATCGGCCAGATAGTCGACGATGCGCCGGTCGAAGTCATCACCGCCCAGGTGGGTGTCGCCCGAGGTCGACCGCACCTCGACGACGCCGTCGCCGATGGTGAGGATGCTGACATCGAACGTTCCGCCACCCAGGTCGAAGACGAGAACTGTCTCGTTCTGCTGACGGTCCAGGCCGTAGGCGAGGGCGGCCGCGGTCGGCTCGTTGATGATCCGCAGCACCTCCAGGCCCGCGATCTTCCCGGCATCCTTGGTCGCCTGCCGCTGGGAGTCGTTGAAATAGGCGGGCACGGTGATGACGGCCTCGGTGACCTTCTCCCCGAGGAACTTCGCCGCATCGTCGACAAGCTTGCGCAGAACCTGCGCGGCGATCTCCTCCGGCGCGTACAGCTTGCCGTGAATCTGGAAACGCACAGCCCCGTCCGGCCCGGACACCACGTCGAACGACACGGCGTTCATCTCACTGGTGACCTCGTCGTAACGGCGCCCGATGAACCGCTTGGCCGAGTAGATCGTCCCCTTGGGATTGAGAATGGCCTGGCGCCGGGCCAGCTGCCCGACCAGGCGCTCTCCCTGCTCGGTGAAGGCCACCACCGACGGCGTCGTCCGCGACCCCTCGGCGTTGGGGATGACCGTGGGCTGGTTGCCCTCCATAGCAGCGATCACCGAGTTGGTGGTACCGAGGTCGATCCCGACAGCTCTAGCCATGCTGACCTCCAGTGTGGGCCGTACCGCCGACACTCGTCCTCCGGCCCGCTCACCACATCCTCAGACCTGGTAGTTCTGTCCCGTCGCAAACCGCGTGTCCGGCGGGTACGGGCCTCCCCGACGACGGCCGGACCGCCGGAGGCCTTCTCCCGTCACCCGGCCGTTCCCCTAGAACGGGGACGTGTGCGGGGTGCCGATGTTGAGGAGTCTGCGCGCCTCGACCGCGTGGTCGGCCGCGACCAGCACCTCATAGCGGTTGGCGACTATCGAACTGGAGGACAGAAAGTCCCGCTTGCCGCCGGTCATCGCGTGACCGATCAGCCCGAAGATCGCTCCGGCGATGGCTCCCCAGATCAGAGCCCACAGGACCAGGAGGAAGGGAAACCGCCCGGGGGTGAAGATGGCCAGGAACAGGCCGATCAGCAGGCCGATCCACGCACCCGTCGCGGCACCCATCCCGGCCGCGCGCAGGTAGGTCAGCCGTCCGAGCACCCTTTCGACGAGCCGGAGATCGACTCCGACGATCATGGTGTGCTCAACCGGGAACCGCTGGTCCGCCAAGCTGTCCACGGCCCTCTGGGCCTCTTCGTAAGTGCTGTAGGACGCCACCGATTCGTGGGCGGTCAGAGTGGGCTCAGGTCGCATGACGCTTCCCTTCACGACGAGTGATACCCCCTCACCGTGACCGCATCGACCCGGGCCGCACATCCCCAGGTCTGGTAGTCACTCCGCGGCGACCTCCTGCTCGGCCTCCTGACCGACCATCCTGCCGGCCCGGCGCTTGACGAACAGCGTGGTCGCGACTCCGAACAGCACCGCGAGCACCAGCCCCACCCAGGAGAAGCCCCGCAGCCACCTCTCCGCGACCATCCCCAGGTAGTAGATGATCGCGGTGGTCCCCCCCGCCCAGGCGATCCCACCGAGCACGTTCGCGATCAGGAACCTCCAGTACGGCATGCGGAGGGCTCCGGCGAGCGGGCCGGCCAGGATGCGCAACAGGGCGATGAACCGGCCGAAGAACACCGTCCACATGCCGTAACGCTCGAAGTAGCGCTCGGCCTTGCCGATGTGGGACGGGCCGAAGTGCTTGGGGAACCTGCGGCCCAGCCGGTCGAACATGGGCTTTCCACCCTTACGGCCGATGGCGTAGCCGATGGAGTCACCGACGATGGCCCCGGCACTGGCGCAGATCCCGACCCACACCGGATTGACCACACCCTGCGCCGCCAGCAGCGCGGAACTGACCAGAACGATCTCCCCGGGCAGTGGGATGCCCAGGCTCTCCAGCCCGATCACCAGCCCGACCAGGGCGCAGATCCACACTGGGGAAATCGCCTGGAGCCATTCATCGACATGCATGACCGCCACCCTATTCCGTCGCTCAGGCTTTTCCCGCCCTGCTGCCAGACCGTGACGGAAGGCACAGGTCACCGCCTGCGCGCGATCCCGCAGCCCAGGCCTTGGCGGACAGGGTGGCCATCTCCCCGGCCACCCCGCGCCGTGAACATCACATGACCTGCCGGGTCGCGGCGTGGGCCGCGTCCCGCATCATGGCGTGCAGCACCGCGTTGGACTCCCGGTCGGTGTGGACCTCGACGATCCGCGGCCCCTCCCCGCGCAGTGCCTTGGACAGCTGGTCGGGGTCGTCGACGAAGGTGTACGGCGTGCCGGTGGAGGCGGCCACGTGAGCCAGGTCCACCCCGTGCCCGGTGCCGAAGACCCTTTCGAACGGGTCGCGCAGCGCGGCCTGGGGCAGCAGTGAGAAGATCCCGCCACCGTCGTTGTTCACGACGACCATGCACAGGTCGGGGCGGGGCTCGCGGGGACCGAGAATCAGGCCGTTCTGGTCGTGCAGGAAGGTCAGGTCACCCATCAAGGCGTAGGCGGGGCCGTTGTGCGCCAGTGCCGCGCCCATCGCGGTGGACACCACTCCGTCGATCCCGGCGACGCCCCGGTTGGCCAGGATCCGCAGGCCCCGGCGGGGGCGCATCGCCTGGTCGAGGTCGCGGATCGGCATGGAGGAGGCCGAGAACAGCAGCGACCCGTTGGGCAGCAGGTCCACCAGGTCGCGGGCCAGGCGCGGCTCACTGAGCCCGGCACCGTCCAGCACCTCGTCGATCGCGGCCCTGGCTGCGCCGTCGGCACGACGCCACGAGTGCAGCCAGGCGTCGTCCCCGGCCGCGACCGGGATCTCCACCGCCTGGGCCACCTGGGTGGCCGAGCGGGTCGGATCGGGCCAGCGGGTCAGGTCGGGAGCGACCACGATGTGCTCGCCGGCATGCCTCAGCCAGTTCAGCAGCGGCCGGGACAGGCCGGGGCGCCCCAGGGTGACCACCAGCTCGGGCCGGTGCCGGTCGGCGAACTCGGGGGTGCCGAGCAGGAAGTGGTAGGCCGACATGGCGTGGTCGCCGTAACGGGCGCCGCCCTGCGGCTCCGACAGCACCGGCCATCCGGCCATGCCCGCCGCCGCGACGTATCTGCGCACGTTGGACGCCCCGTCCCCGACGACCAGCACCCCTCGCCTGGTCGGCGGCAGGTGCAGCGCCGCCGACGGAGGCGCCACCCGCGCCCGGACCCAGGGCCCACCGGCGTCGCCCTCCAGGGACTCGCACCAGGAGACGTCGCCGTCCGGGATCAGCGGCTCACGGAAGGCCACGTTCAGATGGACCGGGCCGGGATCGGACGGCCCCAGCGAGCGCTGGTAGGCACGGCAGGCCAGCGATCGCCAGTAGGCGACCTGACCGGGACGGTCCTCGGGCACACCGACCTCGCTGAACCAGCGGACCGCCGTGCCGTACAGCTTGATCTGGTCGATGGTCTGGCTGGCCCCGGTGTCACGCAGCTCGGGCGGCCGGTCGGCGGTGAGCAGCAGAAGCGGCACCCCCGACTCGTGCGCCTCGATGACCGCCGGGTGGAAGTTCGCCGCCGCGGTGCCGGAGGTGCAGATCAGAACGACCGGGCGCTCGCTGCGCCGGGCCAGGCCCAGCGCGAGAAAGGAGGCCGAGCGCTCGTCAATGCGCACGTGCAGCCGGATCCGGCTGTCGGCGTGCACGGCCAGGGCCAGCGGAGCCGAGCGTGAGCCGGGCGCGAGCACCACGTCCGTAAGGCCGCAGCGCACGAGCTCATCGACCAGTACCGTCGCGAGCGCGGTGGCGGGATTCACCGCACTGCCTCCTCTAGCCGTCGCACCCGGGCGGGTGACTCCGTCTTACGGGGCGCCGAAACCGCCCCGTCCGTCCTGGGACGGCGGGCCTGGGGATCGGCCCCCGTCTGCATCATTACGGCTGGCTCGTCACGGCCTGCGCGGAAACTTGCCGAACTCGGGGGCACGCTTCTCCTTGAAGGCGTCACGGCCCTCCTGCGCCTCCTCGCTCATGTAGTAGAGCAGGGTGGCGTCACCGGCGAACTGCTGCATGCCCGCGGCCCCGTCGGTCACCGCGTTCAGCGCGCCCTTGAGCATGCGCAGCGCCAGCGGTGACTTCTCCAGCATCTCCCGGGCCCAGGAGACCGTCTCCTCCTCGAGCCGTTCGAGGGGGACGACCGTGTTGACCAGGCCCCAGTCCAGGGCGGTCTGCGCGTCGTACTGACGGCACAGATACCAGATCTCGCGGGCCCGCTTCAGGCCGACGGTCTCGGCCAGCAGCCAGGAGCCGTAGCCACCGTCGAAGGAGCCGACCTTGGGACCGGTCTGGCCGAAGACCGCGTTGTCGGCGGCGATGGACAGGTCACAGCAGACGTGCAGCACGTGGCCGCCGCCGATGGCGTAGCCAGCGATCATCGCGATGACCGGCTTGGGACAGCGGCGGATCTGCACCTGCAGATCGAGCACGTTGAGCCGGCCCACGTGCGGGGTGGACTTGTCGACGTAGCCGTCGTTGCCGCGGATCTTCTGGTCGCCCCCGGAGCAGAAGGCCCTGTCCCCCGCCCCGGTGAAGATGATCACACCGATCTCGGAGTCCTCCTGGGCGACGTTGAAGGCGTTCTTGAGCTCGAAGAGCGTCGTCGGGCGGAACGCGTTGTGCCGCTCCGGCCGGTTGATCGTGATCTTCGCGATGCCCTCGGCGGTCTCGTAGACGATGTCCTCGTAGTCGCCCGAGCGCTTCCAGTCCGCGGCGCGCACCTGAACGCTCGCCGGCACGGGGCTCGCCTCGCTCGCCACTCGCTCACTCGTGTCCGGCTCGACCCGCTCCGTGCTCACGATCGTTTCGCCCCTCTCAGCCGCGCCAGGGCCCTTCCCCGGCTGTCATCTGGGTTGTCGGCACTAACCTTACGACTGTGATGACAGGTTCCGCGCACCCGGAGCAGCCTTCCCCTGAGCGGGAACTGAACGCCGTCGTGCTGCCGCCCGGGCCCGGGCTGTTCTCGGCCGTCGCCGCGGCGCTCGACGGCCGAGGCCCCGCCGTGCTGCCTCTCTCCCCCGCCCTGCCCGCGCGGGCTCTGCGCGCCACACTCGACGCGCTGCGCCCCACTCACGTGAACGGGGTACGGCGGGAGCACGGCGTGGGGGTCTCCCCCGAGGTGGCCGTGGTCATCGCCACCAGTGGCACGACCGGCATCCCCAAGGGGGTCCAGCTCTCGGCCGCCGCCCTGCGTGCCTCCGCCGCGGCCTCGCTGAGCCGCCTGGACGCCCGGCCCGGCGAGCGCTGGCTCTGCTGCCTGCCGCCTTCCCACGTCTCGGGGCTGCAGGTGCTGGTCAGATCACTGCTGAGCGAGACCGAGCCGATCGTGCACGACGGTTTCTCCCCGGAGGCGGTGCTCGCCAGCGGCGCCGACCACGTCTCGCTGGTGCCGACCCAGCTCCGCCGGTTGCTCTCCGCGGACCTGTCGGTTTTCAAGACGATCCTGCTCGGCGGCGCAGCCGCTCCCGCGGACCTGCTGACGGCGGCGCGGGCCGCCGGCGCACGGGTGGTCACCACGTACGGCATGAGTGAGACCTGCGGTGGGTGCGTTTACGACGGCCACCCCCTTTACAATGTAGATCTCAAGATTGGTGACGACGGCCGGATCCGCATCGCCGGCCCCATGCTGTTCTCCGGCTACCGGCTCCGCCCCGACCTCACCGGTGCCGCCCGCGACGGTGACTGGTTCCTCACCTCCGACCTCGGCACGCTGACCGACGGACGGCTGAGCATCCTGGGCCGGGCCGACGACGTCATCAACACCGGCGGCGAGAAGGTCGTCGCCGCGGCCGCGGCCGCCATCGTGGCCGAGCATCCCGCGATCGTCGACGCCGTCGTGGTCGGCCGTCCCGACCCCGAATGGGGCGAGCGGGTGGTCGCCGTCGTCGTCTCCCCCTCCCCCCCGTCCCTGGCCGAGCTCCGCGCCTTCACCAAGGAACGGCTGCCCCCCTACGCCGCCCCCGCCGAGCTGATCGTCCTGCCCGAAATACCACTTCTGCCCAACGGTAAGCCGGATCTTGCGGGCCTCCGTTATGGTCTTCAACGGGAACCATGAGGTGCTTCCGCACGTCAAAGAGACAGCCGAAGCAGGAAGGAGGAGCTCGATGCACGTCACCCGCAGGACATGGGTCTCCGCAGGCATCGTCAGCGTGATCCTCGCCGGCGGCATATCCGTCGCGGCGGCGGCCTCGGCGGGCGGGATCAGCAGGGGCCAGGACCCCGTCGTCCCCGCCGTGGAGGGCAACCAGCCCGCCTCCCCGGACACACCGGCCCCCCAGAGCACGCCCGACGCCCAGCCGTCCCCGGAGACGGTCCCGCCGGCGGAGGACTACGTGGTCTCCAGGGAGGTCAACCCCGACCCGCAGAAGGTCACGCACTACTGGACCGAACAGCGCCTGCAGGATGCCGAGCCGTTGCCCATGCCGGCGGTCGAAGGCGCCGTGGACGTCACCGAATAGCCGTATCAGACGTCTGGAGAGGGTGGATCGGGGCTACGACGATCCACCCATCAGGTTTTCCCCGTCAGTCGGGAACAGAAAGTTCTTGGATGGGGTTATTGATACGGGTACGCAGAGCGGCTCCCTTGTCGCCTCACCCCCAACAATCTGTAAACAGACGACTCCGTGTTGGAGGAGGTGTCCTCGTGCCCCAAACCGCCGCTGCGGCCTCACCTGAGGCCCCGACGACCCTTGATCGGCTCATTGACCGAGGGCGAGTCCAGGGTCACCTTTCACTCGCGGAGCTGCGTCTCGCCTTCGCGGAGTCGGGGATCAGCCCGGCCGAGGGCAGGTCGATCCTGCGGGAGCTCACCGAGGCGGGCGTCAATCTGGCAGCAGAGAACGAGCCCGCGCTCGCGAACCCGGCCAAGAAGCCGGCGGCCAAGACCACCGCCCGCAAGCCGAAGGCCACGCCGCGGAAGAAGGCCACGCCCGAGGGAAAGACGGCGACCGCCCGCACCGAGACCACGGTCAAGGACGTCAAGGACGTCAAGCTTGAGGTGGACGACGAGGAGTGGACCGCTCCCGACGAGGCCGAGCTGGATGCCGAACCGATCGTGGACCTGGACGACCAGTCCTCGGTCATGGGCGACTCGGTGCACACCTACCTCAAGTCGATCGGCCGCCGCACGCTGCTGACCGCCGCGCAGGAGGTCGAGCTCGCCAAGCGGATCGAGGCGGGCCTGTACGCCGAGGCCAAGCTGGAGGCCGAGCCGGGCCTGTCCGCCGTCATGCGTGACGACCTGGAGTGGGTGGCCGAGGACGGCCGCCGCGCCAAGGACCACATGCTGGAGGCCAACCTCCGCCTGGTCGTCTCGGTCGCGAAGAAGTACACCGACCGCGGCATGGCCCTGCTCGATGTGGTTCAGGAAGGCAACCTAGGCCTGATCCGCGCGGTGGAGAAGTTCGACTACACCAAGGGCTACAAGTTCTCCACCTACGCCATGTGGTGGATCCGCCAGGCCATCCAGCGCGGCTTCGCCGACTCCGCCCGCACCATCCGCCTGCCCGTCCACGTGCTGGAGATGCTCTCCAAGCTGTCTCGCATCGAGCGCGACATGCACCAGCGTCTCGGACGCGAACCCACGCCCGAGGAGCTGGCGGTCGAGCTGGACAAGACCCCCGACCAGATCGAGGAACTACTCCGCACCAGCCGCCAGCCGATCAGCCTCAACGCCACGATCGGCGAGGATGGCGAGACCACCATCGGCGACCTCATCGAGGACATCGACTCACCCGAGGCCTCGGAGGTGGTGGACCGGCAGCTCCTCGGTGAGCAGCTCCGAGGAGTGCTCGGCAACCTCTCCCCCAGAGAGGCCAAGATCATGGCCCTGCGTTTCGGCCTCGTCGACGGCAAGCCCCACACCCTCGACGAGATCGGCAAGCACCTCGGCCTGACGCGCGAGCGCATCCGCCAGCTGGAGAAGGAGTCCCTCTCCAAGCTGCGTCACCCCAGCAACACCCGCCCGCTGCTCGACTGGGCCAGCTGACAACCTCACGCCCGAGGCGCCGCCGCGGCCTGCCTGTTCACGGCGGCGCCCCGCCCTGTCCCGGTCCGATCAGGCCGGCTGCGGCCGCGAGGGCCGAGGAGAGAAAGAACACCCACCGCGCTGTGGGTGCGCGGTGGGTGCGGGAGGACGCGCTCGGCCCAGGAGGCGTGGTCAGCGCGCGGCAGCGGTGACCGGACGCGGGACGCGGGCGATGCCGGTCAGGCGGTTCTGCTCGCGGAGAGTGCGCAGGCGGTCGACCTCGGCGGTCCACTCGGCGCCCTTCGGGGTGGCCCTGCCCTTGCGGCGGCGGATCCGGTCGTCGTAGGACTTCACGCCGAACGTCGCCCGCTGGCTGGCCTCGGCCGCGCGCAACGCCTCGGTCAGCGCCCTGTCGAAGGCCAGGCCGGCGGCCCGGAGCTCCTCTGGGGAGGTCGAGGTGGCCTGCACCTGGCGCAGCGCGACCTCCCCCGCGCGCGCCTTCTCCAGGAGCTCAGGGAAGCTCTTCCCGACCTCCTGGTCAGCGTGGTAACGGACCTCCGCCTCCCGGCTCACGCTCGGTCGGAAAAACGCCATCGTCTGCCCTCTCTCACCCATCGCCGGGCATTCCCCGGCAGATCACAGCCCGTAGCCTACGCGGTCCGCTCCCACCTCACATACTCAGGTGTCGCCCGCTCCGGCGCGCCCGCCTTTACACAGTAAGGTGCGACTGGCATGATGATCTCATGCCCGCGAAGCGACCGCCCATCCCGCTCTCCCGAGAGCGCATCATCGAGGCCGCCCTGCACATCGCCGACAGCCAGGGGCTGCGGCGGCTGACGATGCGGCGCCTGGGCGACGCACTCCAGGTCGAGGCGATGGCCATCTACCATCATCTGCCGCGCGGCAAGGACGCCCTCATGGACGCCCTCGCCGAGCATGTCACCTCCGTCCACGCCGAGCCCGGCGAGACCTGGCAGGACAGCGCGAGGGCGTGGTGCCGGGCGAGCCGGGCCGCACTGAGAGAGCACCCCGGAGTGCTGGCACTGGCGCTCACCAAGCCGGCCAAGGGCCGCGCGGCGATCGCCGTGCGGGAACAGACCGATCAGCTCGCCGACGCGGGACTTCCCGACGCCGCGCGGGCCGTGCGGGCGATGCGCGCCTACGTCTTCGGCGCGGTGGCGGTGGAGGTGCAGCAGTCCGGCTGGGCCGAACCGATGGGCGAGGACGACGAGCCGTGGCGGCCACCGTCCAGGGGTGGGGGCAGCACGGCGGCCGATGAGGATTTCGAGCTCGGCCTCGACGCGCTTCTGGCGGGCCTGACCAGTCGCTGAGTGGCGTCACGAATATGCAATCGATCGTTTACCGGCCCGACGGCGTGTCGTACTTGGCCTGATATCGGTCTATGAGGCATGCTGTGTCGTAGGTCACACCCCCGCCAAGGCCCAAGAAACTCACCCTTTCCGCGTCCGTAAACAGTCCTAACGGGCTATGTCGCCGGGTGCGACCAGATCCCACACTTGTGCGTGCGGTCAGATCGCACGTTCGAGGGTGCGATCCGATGGCATATTTGATCTGCTTGATGTGCGGGCCTCACCCAGCCCGAGGCGCGCACGGCCCTATGTCAACACAGACGCTCGTCCCCCCGCGCTGGTGGGAATGGAGTCCCATCGGTGACGGTGCCCCGTCGGCTGTCCGATGCCGATTCCAGCGAGCCGCAAACAGAGATCCGGAGGCACGCCGATGTGCCCGCACCAGCCGTCCTGTCCGTCCGCCGAGGCGCTGGACCGCGAAGCCGCCCGCACGATGGCAGCACATCCCGAGCAGGGGTGGAGCCTGCTCTGCAATGGTGTGGTCCTCTTCGAGGACACCGGCGAGCTCCTGCCCGACGGCGCCGTCATCGAGCCGCACCGGCCGCTGGCCGGCGTCGCCTGATCATCACGCTGAGCCTGGCCGCATCCTCGCCTCGAGCCACTCCGCTACGACCTCGCCCACCCGGGCGGGGTCTTTCTTGAGGTCATGGCCCTCTCCCGGCAGCACCACCAGGCGCGCGGCGTCCGCCGCCCCCGGCACGCCGAACGGGTCGCGAGCTCCGTTGACCACCAGCACGTCCACGCCTGCCGCGCGCAGCTCCCCGGCGCGTGACCGATCCGGCCTGCCCGGCGGGTGGAGTGGGAACGCCAGCGCGACGACCGCCTCGGCCCGGACCTCAAGGGCCGTGCGGCAGGCGACCCGGGCTCCGTTGCTCCGGCCGCCCTGCACGAGCGGCAGCCCCGGATAGCGCCTGCGGAGCTCGCCCACCAGCGCCGTCCACGCCTCGTCCTGCTTGGCCGCCGAGCCCGGAGCGCGGGCACCCCTTATCCGGAACGGCTGAAGCACCCGCACGACCACCCCGCCAATCCCCGCCGTGGCCTCCCGTACGGCCAGCAGATCCGGGACGTCCACTCCCCCGCCCGAACCATGGGTGAGCACCAGCAGGAACCGCGGGTCGTCGACCTCGTCGATCTCCGCGACGGCAGGGCCGTGCGGGGTGGTGATCTCCATGAGAGACGCCGTGCTCCGGGTGGGCACAGATCTCCTCCTAACGACTGATGCAGGGAGACACATCTGGGCGGATAATCGGCACGTGCAGGATCATCAAGATATCCGACAGGACATGCGAGCCACCGTCGAGGCCCGCCGCGAACTCGGCCCCGAATACGAGGCCGCGCTGGTGGAGTCGTTCGTGGACCGACTCGACGCGACCATCGCCGCCCGTGTGCGGGCCGAGATAAACCATGCCGGAGCCCGCCCCGACCAGGGGCTCCATCCGGATCAACGGCCCCAGCCGCGCAAGAGCGGCAACTCCTCCGTCCCGATCGCGCTGGGCTCCATGGGCATCGGCATCCCGCTGACCGCCATCGCCGCGAGTCACGCGGGCACGGCGGGGCTGTTGCTGGCCTGGGGCGGCATCGTCGCGATCAACTTCGCTCACGCGCTCAGCCGCTGGCGCAGCCGCGACTGAGCGTGACCGGGGGAGATCAGGCGTCGCGGTTCAGCCGGAGACGGACGTCTTCGGCGAGGTCCTCGTCCGTGCTGTCCAGGCCGTAGCGCCACACCTGTTCGGCGTCCTCGTCGCGGCCTCTCAGGGGGAGCGTGCGGGCCAGCAGTTCGATGGCCAGCGCGCCGGTCTCGACGTCACCGCCCTCCTCGATCGCCCCGGCGAACTCCGCGCACGCCAGCTCCAGGTGCGCGATGCCGAGCAGCACCCGCAGCCTCGGCACATCTGCCACGTCCGGCACCGAGAGCGCCTCCAGGAGCACCTCGGCGGCCCCGGCCGCCTCCTGCTCCTCCAGCAGGAACTCGGCCAGCCGCTGGGCCGCGTGCGAGGCGAACTCCGGGTCGGCGGTGGCCAGGGCGGCCCGCAGCGCCTCCTCTGCCTCTCGCTGGTCCACCGCGAGCCTGGCGAGGGCCAGGTGCGCCAGCGCGACGTAGCCGGGGTTTCCGACGCCGACAGCGGCCTGCCAGGCGGCTCGGGCCTGGTCGAGCAGGTCCTCCTGCTCGAAGCTCCGGGCGAGCAGGCAGGCGGCCTGTCCGGCGAACTCCGGATGGCCGGTCGCCAGCGCGGTGCGCGCGGCAGTCCGGGCGCCCGCCACGTCTCCGCGCTCCTGGAGCACCACGGCCAGTCCCACCGCCGCCTGCGCCCGGCCGGGCTCCGCGGGGTCGGCGGCCAGTCCAGCGAAGATCGTTGCCGCTCCGTCCAGGTCGCCGCTCTCGGCCAGTTTCCGCGCGGTCTCCAAAGGACGCGTGTCCACCTCTGGCATGCAGGGCCCTCCCCCGGGTAAAGGAATGCCCCGAGCCTAACGACTCGGGGCCACGCCCGTCCCCCCTACGTACACGGGGAAATACACACGGGGGGTGCGATACGGCCCGCGCCGCGGAGGACGCGGGCCGCAGAGAGTACGGATCAGTCCTCGTAGGCCTCAAGCGGCGGGCAGGAGCACACGAGGTTGCGGTCGCCGTAGGCCTGGTCGATGCGGCGCACCGGCGACCAGTACTTGTGATCACGCAGGAAGGACAGGGGGTAGGCCGCCTCGGTGCGGGTGTAGGCGTGGGCCCACTCGTCGGCGACCAGGCAGTCGGCCGTGTGCGGGGCGTTGCGCAGCGGGTTGTCCACCGTGTCGTACGCTCCGGAGGCGACCTTCCCGATCTCGCCCCGGATCGCGATCATCGCGTCGCAGAACCGGTCGAGCTCGGCCAGATCCTCACTCTCGGTCGGCTCGATCATCAGCGTGCCGGCCACCGGGAAGGACATGGTCGGCGCGTGGAAACCGTAGTCGACGAGGCGCTTGGCCACGTCCTCGACGGTCACGCCGGTCTCCTTGGTGATCTGGCGCAGGTCGATGATGCACTCGTGGGCGACCAGGCCGCCGCGGCCGGTATAGAGGACCGGGTAGTGGGGGCTGAGCCTGCGGGCCAGGTAGTTGGCCGAGAGGATGGCCTGCTCGGTGGCCGCCTTGAGACCTTCGCCGCCCATCATCCGGATGTAGGCCCAGGAGATGGGCAGGATGCCCGCCGAACCGTACGGGGCGGCCGAGACCGGGCCGACCTGCGAGCCATCGCGCAGCGGATGGCCGGGCAGGTAGTCGGCGAGATGGGCGCGGACCGCGACGGGGCCGACCCCGGGGCCACCGCCGCCGTGCGGGATGCAGAAGGTCTTGTGCAGGTTCAGGTGGGACACGTCCGCCCCGAACTCACCCGGCTTGGCCAGGCCGACCAGCGCGTTGAGGTTGGCGCCGTCGACGTAGACCTGACCGCCGGCCTCGTGCACCCGCTCGCAGATCTGGGTGATGGTCTCCTCGTAGACGCCGTGCGTGGAGGGGTAGGTCACCATGATCGCGGCAAGCTGGTCGCGATGCTTGTCGATCTTGGCGTTGAGGTCGTCGAGGTCCACGTTGCCGTTGTCGTCGCAGGCGACCACGGCGACGCGCATGCCCGCCATGACGGCGCTGGCGGCGTTGGTGCCGTGCGCGGAGGACGGAATCAGGCAGACGTCCCGGCCGGACTCGCCCCGCGCCTTGTGGTAGGCGCGGATCGCCAGGAGACCGGCGAACTCGCCCTGAGAGCCGGCGTTGGGCTGGATCGACACGGCGGCGTAGCCGGTGACCTCGGCCAGCCACCCCTCCAGCTCCTTGATCAACTCAAGGTAGCCCGCAGCCTGGTCCTCCGGGGCGTAAGGGTGCAGTCCGGCGAACTCCGGCCAGGTGATCGGCTCCATCTCGGTGGTCGCGTTGAGCTTCATGGTGCAGGAGCCCAGCGGGATCATCGACCGGTCGAGGGCGATGTCCTTGTCCTGGAGCTTGCGCAGGTAGCGCAGCATGGCCGTCTCGGACCTGTGACTGTGGAAGACCGGGTGGGTCAGGTAGTCGCCGACACGCGCCAGGTGGACGGGCAGCGCGTCGTGGGCGGCCGCGTCCAGGTCGGTCAGGACCGCGCCGCTGACCTCGAAGGCGGCCAGGACCTGCTCCAGGTGGATGAGCTCGGTCCTCTCGTCGCAGGTGACGCCCACATGGTCGGCGTCGACCAGCCGCAGGTTGACCCCGTTGTCACGGGCCACGGCGACGATGTGGGCCGCGCGGCCGGGAACGCGGGCGAGCACGGTGTCGAAGAAATCGTCGTGCACGACCTCGACACCGCCGTGACGGAGGCCCTCGGCCAGTACGACGGCGTGCCGGTGGACACGCCGGCCGATCCGGCGCAGGCCCTCGGGACCGTGATAGACGGCGTACATGCCCGCGATCACCGCGAGGAGGACCTGGGCGGTGCAGATGTTGCTGGTCGCCTTCTCACGGCGGATGTGCTGCTCACGGGTCTGCAGCGCGAGCCGGTAGGCGGGGCGCCCGTCTGCGTCCTGGGAGACGCCCACCAGGCGGCCGGGCATCTGCCGCTGCAGGCCGTCGCGGACGGCCATGTAGGCCGCGTGCGGGCCGCCGAAGCCCATCGGGACGCCGAAACGCTGCGAGGAGCCGACCGCGATGTCGGCGCCGAGCTCGCCGGGGGCGGCGAGCAGGGTGAGGGCGAGCAGGTCGGCGGCGGCGATCACCTGGGCGCCGCGCGCGTGGGCGGCTTCGGCGATGGAACGGAAGTCTCTGATCCGGCCGCTGGCACCCGGGTACTGCACGAGCACGCCGAAACACTCGGGGAGCTCGGCGGTGAAGTCACTCTCGACCAGCTCGATGCCGAGCGGCTCGGACCTGGTGTGCAGCACGGCCTTGGTCTGCGGCAGCGCGTCGGCGTCCACCACGAACACGTTCGACTTGCTGCGGCCGGCCCGGCGGGCCAGGGTCATCGCCTCGGCGGCGGCGGTGGCCTCGTCCAGCAGGGAGGCGCCGGAGACGTCGAGCGCGGTCAGGTCGGAGACGACCGTCTGGAAGTTGATCAGGGCCTCCAGGCGGCCCTGGGAGATCTCAGGCTGGTAGGGCGTGTAGGCGGTGTACCAGCCCGGGTTCTCCAGAAGGTTGCGGCGGATGACCGCCGGAGTGATCGTGTCGTGGTAGCCCAGGCCGATCATCGAGGTGAGCACGGTGTTGCGGGCGGCCAGGGCGCGCAGCTCGGCGATGGCCTCGGGCTCGCTCGCCGCCGGAGGCAGGCGCAGCCGGTCCTTGGCCCGGATCGCCTCCGGTACGGTCGCCGCGACGAGGTCGGCGGTGGAGGCGAATCCGACCGCCTCCAGCATGCGGGTCTGGTCAACATCCGCGGGCCCGATGTGGCGGGTGGCGAACGGAGGGGAAACGAGTTCGCTGAGCGGTGACAGGTCGGTCATGGAAAGCCTCCCGAGGCGGTGGAGACCGGCGCTGGGCGCGGGCGTATGCCGGATCTCCCCCTCTGTCATCTCGACCTGAGAGCTTCACCGCCCCTACCGGGGAGATTTGCACCGTCGGTGAGATACGCCTGGCGGACGCACCTGCTTTCCAGAGTCGCCTCGTCCATGCGGTACAGGGTGCCTGAGAGATTCCGGGGAGGTTGCTCCTTCGGCGCCCCGATCGTGTCGGGGTCTCTCCCGCACAGGGTCAGCAGCGAAACCAACTTTACCCCGTACGGCGAGCTCTACGTCGACGGGCCAGCTCATCGGCGTGATGATCGTCTAAAGGGCCCTGGCCGGACTCCGCGCGCTCGCCGGGAAGGTCGGCGAGGGAGCCCTCCACCTCCTGCCACACCCGGCCGAGCGCGATACCGAAGACACCCTGCCCCCCCTGGAGCAGGTCGATGACCTCGTCGGGCGAGGTGCACTCGTAGACGCTCACCCCATCGCTCATCAGCGTGATCTGGGCGAGGTCGTTGACGCCGCGGTCACGCAGGTGCTGCACGGCGATGCGGATCTGCTGGAGGGATACGCCGGTGTCGAGCAGTCGTTTGACGACTTTGAGGACCAGGATGTCGCGGAAGCCGTACAGTCGCTGGGAACCCGAGCCGTGGGCGGCTCTCACAGTGGGCTCGACCAGTCCGGTGCGCGCCCAGTAGTCCAGTTGCCGATAGGTGATATCGGCCGCCGCACAGGCGGTGGGGCCTCGATATCCGATGTCGGCCGGCGGTTTCACCGGCTGCCCGCCGGGCAGCAGACCCTCTTCACCCGCGCGCTGACGTGCCGACTGGCGCCGTTCTGGGTCATCCTGATCGGCGTTTCTACCCTCGCCGCTGCTGACCGCCACGCGGACCTCCGGCTTTCTCTCATCCCGCGGCCTGATCTGGGGGTTTACGCACGACCACGGGTTTCACTTGCACCGTAGGACTGGGGCCAAGCTCAGTCAACGACCCCACTCGGCGCGTCGTGAAGCGTAAATGCACCGAAATTCCTACCCTGCGCGACCGAAGTCCTCGGGTGTGATTGTGTCAAGAAACTCCCTGAACTTCTCCACCTCGTCCTCCTGATCATCGGGGATGATCACTCCGGCCTCCTGGACCACGTCCTCACTGGCGAAGATACGTGCCCCGGTGCGAAGCGCCAAGGCGATCGAGTCCGAGGGGCGGGCGCTCACCTCGACCCCGTTGGAGAACACGAGATCGGCGAAGAAGATCCCGTCCCGGAGCGCGACGATGTTGACCGTGTTCAGACGGACGCCGAGCCCGTCGAGCACGTCACGGAAGAGGTCATGGGTGAGCGGCCGCGGTGGCGGCTCCTCGGCCTGCGCCATGGCGATCGCCGTCGCCTCTGTCATGCCAATCCAGATTGGCAGATAACGCTCCCCCTGGGCCTCCTTCAGCAGGACAATTGGCTGGTTGGAGGGCATCTCAACCCGAACGCCCACGACCTCCATCTGCAACACGGGCTGCTCCGTCTTCGCTGGATTCCGACCGGTTTGTTCAACGTAACACTCGGGGGATACGAGTGCCCGGCCAGGCTGTCACCGGCCCAGGACCCCACGCACGGCGGAACGCAGCAGCGAGGCGTGTAATTCCAGCAGGAGTCCGGAAATCTCCCTGGCCGTCTCGTCGGTCTGGGAGATGGCACCAGGCCCGCGGCGGCGCAGCAGCGGCGCGATGGCCTGCTCGACGAGGCCGGCCTCACGCTCGGCCGCGACCTTGACCGCCCGCAGGTGGCGGGCATGCAGCCCGAAGGCGGTCAGGGCCCCGACACTGCGGGCCACGGCCAGCGCCTCGGCGTCGTAGTAGCGGGCCACGGCGGCGAGCAGGCCGTAGTCCTCGAGCTCGGCGAGGGTCTCCTCGTTGAGCTCGGCGGCGGCGAGCAGCTCCTCACGGGTGAGACGGACCTCGGAAGGGGCGTCGTCGGGGACGGCACGCGGCCTGCCGGCCGGTCGCTCCTCGCGGTCGGCAGCCTCGAGGTGGTCCTTGATAACGCGTAGCGGCAGGTAGCGGTCACGCTGCTCGCTGAGGATGTAGCGGAGCCGCTCGACATCGGCGTAGGTGAACTTTCGATAGCCGGAGGGACTGCGCTCCGGCTCGATCAACCCCTCGCCCTCCAAAAAACGGATCTTGGAGATGCTCACATCGGGGAACTCGCCCTGCAGGAGAGCGAGCACCTCCCCGATGCTCATGTGCGCACGAGCGGCCTGCGTGCTCATCATCCTCCAGCGGCGCCACGGGTGAGGAAGACCAGTCGGAACTTGCCGATCTGAACCTCGTCGCCGCCGTACAGCGGGACCTCCTCGATCCGCTCGCGGTTCACGTAGGTGCCGTTCAGGCTGCCGACGTCGCGGACGGTGAAAACCCCGCCGCCACGCCGGTAGAACTCCACATGACGGCGCGACACGGTGATGTCGTCAAGGAAGATGTCGCTCTCGGGATGGCGGCCCACCGTGGTGAGGTCGCTGTCCAGCAGGAAGCGGCTACCGGCGTTGGGGCCACGCATGGCCACCAGCAGAGCGCTGCCCGGAGGCAACTGCTCGACGGCTTGCCGCTCGGCGAGAAGCGTCTCTCCGGTCTCCGCCTCGTAGGCCTCGATCCCGGAGAGGGAAATGGTGGAAGTGCTGTCTCCGGGTGAGTCGGACTTGGTCAGCGGCGACCCGCATCGTGAACAGAAACGGGCATCCTCAGGGTTGGCATGACCGCACTGCGTGCAGTAGACGCTCGGCATCGATCGGCTCGGCCTCCTACCGCGAAGACGCGGCAACGGTACTCAGGGATGCGCGCCTCGCTTCTTCGCTTCTCAAGTATTTTCTCAGACTGCGAATGCCGCAACATACACCGTTGAGAAGCAAAGATCAAGGCAGACGCTCGACCGTGGGTTCGGTCGGGACAAAGTTACAGCCGAGCGGTGCCCCCGGTCCATGCCGCCGCGCTGGGTTTGTCGTACCTGATAGCACTGATCGTCCCCGCGCCGGTGCCCCGTCCGCACCGCGGCGCACCGCACGGGCCGTCTCTCCCGCCCGGAGCGGGCCCGCCGGCCCGCTCCGTCACGTGGCCGCCTCCTCCACGACCCGCGCCCAGTGTTCGAGCAGGCTCTGGGCGGAGTCGACGTCGGTCCCCTCGGCCCACAGGTGGGTGACGGCCTCGGCCGGGTCGGGCAGCACCAGCGCCCAGCTCCCGTTTTCGGCCACCACCCGCACTCCATCGGTGGTGTCGATGCGGTAGCGCTCCGCGGCCTCGATCACCGAGCGCATCACCACCCCCTTGGCCGCCCAGGGGGTCGGGACCGTACGGCGCAGGAGCTTGGCCTCGGGGATCCTGGCGTCGATCTGGCTGAGTGACAGCCGTGTCCTGGCGACCAGGCCGAGCAGGCGCAGGAACACCGCCAGGCCGTCCACCGTGGGACCGAACTCCGGCACGATGAAGCCGCCCCGTCCGTCCGCCGCGAAGATCATGTCCTGGCCGCGGGCGGAGGCGGTGAGCGCGTCGATCGCGGTGGAGGTCCACTCGACCTGCACCCCGTGGAAGCGGGAGACCTGCTCAGCCACCCGGGTGGTGGTGACCGGCAGTGCCACCCGGCCGCCGCACCGTTCGGCTGCAACCAGGTCCAGCACCACCAGCAGGGCACGCTCCTCGCTGATCAGCTGGCCCATCTCGTCCACCAGCGCGACCCGCTCCCCCACCGGGTCGAACCGCACTCCGAAGGCCGCCCTGGAGGAGCTGACAAGCTCCGACAGGCGTTGCAGGTCGCGCCGGCGCTCGGCGAGGGTCTCGGTGGGCGAGGCGTCGTCCAGCCTGTTGTTGACGGTGAGCACGTCCACCCCGACCCGGCCGAGGAGACTGGGGAGCACCAGCGAGGAGGTGCCGCCCGCGCAGTCGACCACGACCTTCATGTCGGCGTCGCGGACCCCTGTCATGTCGACGCAGCGCAACAGCTCGTGGGTGTAGTCCTCGACCGCCCGAGGGGGGAAGCCGAGTTCGGCGATCTCCCCGGGGAAGGCGCGGCGGAACTCCTGCCGCGAGAAGACCCGGTCCAGCTTGCGCTGGGCCGCCTGGGACAGGTCGGCGCCGTGCTCGTCCATGAAGACGATGTCCACGCTCTGCGGATCCCCCGGGGTGGTGCGCAGCGCGATGCCGCCGACGACGTTCTCCCTGGCGGTGTGGAAGCGGGAGACCGGCAGCGGGGCGGCCTCCAGGTCGAGCACGTTGATCGCGCTGGCGTTCAGGGCACTGATCACGGCCCGCTTCAGTGCCCGCGCGGCGCGGGAGGAGTCGCGGGAGGTGATCACCGAGGCGCCCTTCCTGAGCGTGGTGGCGTAGGCGCTGGCCAACCGTACGCACAGCTCAGGGGTGATCTCCACGTTGACCAGCCCGGACACCCCCCGGGGACCGAACAGGTTGCGCTGACCGCGCGGCTCCCAGATGACGCTGGTGTTGACCACCGCCCCCGCCTCGACGGTCTTGAACGGGTAGACCTTGACGCCGGAGGAGACGTAGGCCTCGGCCTCGATGATGCACTCGTCGCCGACGACGGCGCTCTCCTCGATCCTGACCCCGGTCATCAGGTCGGTGTTCTTGCCGACGACGCAGCCGCGCAGGTGGGCTCTGGGGCCGACGTAGACGTTGTCGTGGATCACAGCGCGGTGCAGGAAGGCACCCTCCCGGACGACGACGTTGCTGCCCAGGACGGTGTACTCGCGCAGCTCGGCCCCGGCCTCGACCTTGGCGTAGTCGCCGATGTAGAGGGGGCCCTTGAGCACGGCGTCGACGTCCACCGAGGCGCCCTCGGCCACCCAGATGCCGGGTGAGACCTCGAAGGCGTCGACGTCCACCCTGACGCGGCCGGACAGCACGTCGGCCTGGGCTCTGAGGTAGCTCTCGTGGGTGCCGACGTCCTCCCAGTAGCCGTCGGCGACGTAGCCGTACAGGGGGGCGCCGCGCGCCAGCAGGCCGGGGAAGACCTCCGCCGACCAGTCGACCGGCTCGCCGGCCGCGATCTCGTCGAGGACCTCCGGCTCCATCACGTAGATGCCGGTGTTGACGGTGTCGGAGAAGACCTGCCCCCAGGTGGGCTTCTCCAGGAATCGCTCCACCCGGCCCTGGTCGTCGACGATGACGATGCCGAACTCCAGCGGGTTGGGCACCCGCTTGAGCCCGATGGTGACCAGCGCGCCGTTCTCACGGTGGAAACGGATCATGTCGGTCAGGTCGATGTCGGTGAGCGCGTCGCCGGAGATGACCAGGAAGCGGTCGTCACGGAGTTTGTCGGCGGCGTTCTTGACGCTGCCGGCGGTGCCGAGCGGGATGTCCTCGGTGGCGTAGTACAGGCTCATGCCGAGCTCGTCGCCGTCGCCGAAGTAGTTGCGGACCAGAGCTGCCAGGAACTGCACGGTCACCACGGTCTCGGTGAGTCCGTGCCGTTTCAGCAGGCGTAGCACATGCTCCATGATCGGCCGATTGATCACAGGTAGCAGGGGTTTGGGCTGGTTGGCGGTCATCGGCCGGAGCCGCGTACCTTCCCCACCCGCCATCACAACGGCCTTCACAGATCACCTCTTAAGGCGTTTGGCTCCTCTGACGACCTGCCGCACCTGTACCCAATACAGCAGTCCGGACCACCAGTACAGACCCGTGCCCCAGATAGCGAGCGACCAGCCGACGATTCCGGCTACATCCGCGTACCAGGCGTCGTGGTAGGCCAGGAAGAGCAGCGGGAAGGCATAGAGCAGGTTGGCGGTGGCCGCCTTGCCCAGGAAGTGAACCGGCAGTGCCGGGCCGTAACCGAGGCGGTGCAGGATGGGCGGGATGCCCAGCAGCATGACGTCCCGCAGCGGTATCGCCAGCGCCAGCCACCAGGGAATGATGCCCCGCATGGCCAGGCCGAACAGGGTGGCCAGAATGTAGAGCCGGTCGGCCAGCGGGTCGAGCAGACGGCCAAGCCTGCTGGTCTGGTTCCACGCACGGGCGATCTTCCCGTCGAGCCAGTCGGAGAATCCGGCCACCATCAGCAGCGCGATGGCCCAGCCGTCGGCCTTGGGCCCCAGGACCAGCCAGAGGAAGACCGGCACGCCAAGGAGCCTGGCCAGGCTCAACGCGTTAGGAACCGTCCAGATTCGATACTCGGCTCCAGATATTTCCGGATTCATCCGCCTGTCTCCCCTCCCCACACGTGATGCCGACCTTACCGTTGCGAGGCTTTCGCGAACCGTATCCCCTGTTCCGGACCCCTCCGGCCGATCGGGTGCCCGGAGTTTCCGCGACCCTGGACCCCTGAAGGGCGCAGGCCTTGTCCAGACGGGTTGTGAACTACTGATTGTTTCGTCAGTGTTTATCGGTTCTTCTCTGGATTCTTCCGTCCAGTGGGGCGGGTGGGCTGGCTCTTGGAACGGTGGATGGGGGATCGGGGCGGTACGAGGATGTGGCGCCGGGGTGTGGTGCGGGTTTTCCGCCGGTCCGGTGGCTGCCGATCACTTCCCGAAGATAAGCTCACCGTCATCGGTTGACAGCGGTGAGTAAAAGAGCGGGGTGGGGTGGTGCGGGTCCATCAGGCCTACCGCTACGCCCTGGACCCCACCCCCGACCAGGCCGTGGCGCCGGCCTCGCACTGCGGGGCGGCCCGGTACGCGTTCAACTGGGCTCTGGGCCGGGTCAAGGCAGCCCTGGAGCAGCGGCGGGAATCCCGGCAACGGGGAACGCTGCCCCGGCGACGCGGCAGCTCGCCGGCCCTCACCGGGAAACACTGAGAGTCAGCGAACGGGAAAGATATCCGGGCCCGCTCGCGGCTCCGTCATCCTTCAGGAGGGTGCCTTCCTCCTCCAAGCGGCCGGAAAATAGGCCGGATGGCTGGGGCGTGCGCTCTTGTCCAGCCTCTACCCTTCCAATATGACCAATGACACCACGCTGTTCCTGGGGCAGTGGATGCGCTCCCCGGGGACCGTTGGGGCCGTGGCGCCGAGCTCCCGACGGCTTGCGGAGACGGTGACCACGTCGGTCCCCCACCGGGGCGATCCCGTGATCGTCGAGCTCGGTCCCGGGACGGGTGCGTTCACAGGGGAGATCCAGCGGCGGCTGGACGGTCGCGGACACCACATGGCCGTCGAGATCAATCCGAAGCTGGCCGAGTTCCTCTCCGCCCGGCACCCGAATGTGGACGTCGTGGTCGGCGACGCGGCACGGCTGCCGCAACTGCTCAGGGAACGCGGTTTCGACAAGGCCGACGTCATCGTGAGCGGGCTCCCGTGGGCGGCGTTCTCACAGGAGACGCAGACCCACCTGCTGAACGCGGTCACCGCGATCATGAGTCCGAACACCGCTTTCACCACTTTCGCCTACAGTTTCGCCAAGCACCTGCCCCCCGCGCAGCGCTTCCGGCAGCGTCTGATCGACACCTTCGAGGAGGTCGTCGTGGGCCGGACGGTGTGGGGCAATCTTCCCCCCGCCTTCGTCTACCACTCACGCAGGCCGCGAGGGTTGTGAACTGCAGGACGCCAGGCGCACCGGCGGCCTGTCCGGACCGGTTACGGAACCGGCCGTACGGGCAAGACCATGAGCAGATCAGAACGAGTCCGAGGGAGGGGCCGATGGCCGCGTACGCCAGCACCGTGCTCGACGCCCCAGCCGACGAGGTGTGGGGCTACCTGAGAGACTTCGGCAACCTGGCCGAGTGGCTGCCCGGGATCACCCTCTGCGAGATCGAGCAGGGCGACGGGTACGGGTCCGGAACGGTGCGCAGGATCGAGGGCGCCGGCGGGCTGTTCCGCGAACGGCTGCTCACCCTCGACGACGACTCCCGCTCGGCGACCTACGAGATCTTCGAGAGCCCGCTGCCGGTCCGTGACTACCGCGCCGTCTACCGGGTCTCCCCCGTCACCGACAGCGGCCAGGCCTTCGTCGAGTGGTCGGCCACCTTCGAGGCCGACGACGAGGCGCAGATGACCAAGATCTTCGTCCGCGGCGTCTTCGAACCCGGTCTGGCCTCCCTGCACAAGCGTTTCCAGCGCTGAGACCGTACCTCTCCACACGCGGGGGCGTCATCGTCCTTCTCCCGCGGATGACCGGTCAGCCGAACCGGGGCGGGCGCTTCTCGCGGACGGCCCGCACGCCCTCGGCCACGTCCGGGCCGGTGAAGCCGAGGAACTCCATGGCCAGGGAGGCGTCGAAGGAGGGACCGGCGAGACGGAGCCAGTTGTTGAGCGAGTACTTGGTCAGGCGGATCGCCTCGGCGGAGCCGCCGGCCAGCCGGACGGCGATCTCCAGAGCCCTGTCGTGGACCTGGTCGTCGTCGACGCAGAGGCTGACCAGGCCCATCGCCTCCGCCTGTTCGCCGGTGACCGGCTCGCACAGCAGCAGGTGATACTTGGCCTTGGCCAGCCCGCACAGCAGTGGCCAGATGATGGCGGCGTGGTCGCCCGCCGCCACGCCCAGCCGGGTGTGGCCGTCGATGATGCGGGCCGTACGGCCGGCGACGGAGATGTCGGCCAGCAGCGCGACCGCCAGTCCCGCGCCCACCGCCGGGCCCTGGATGGCCGAGACGACGGGCTTGGAACAGTTGAGCACGTTGTAGACGATGTCGCGGGCCTCGGTGAGAACGCGCATGCGCGTGGCGTGGTCACGCGTCATCTCCTCGATCATCGACAGGTCGCCGCCCGCGGAGAACACCTCACCCTCGCCCCGGATGACGACCGCGCGCACGTCGTCGTCGCGGTCGGCGTCCCGCCAGATCTCAGCCAGCTCACGGTGCCCGGCCATGTCCACGGCGTTGAGCCTGCGCGGCTCGCTGATCACGACCCGGAGCACCCCGTCGGCGGCCCAGTCGAGCTTCAGTTTCTCGTAGTCCCTCACCGGAAGGCCTCCCGCAGCCGGGTGGCGGCGTACTCGCGCGCCTCGACCGCCTGGTCGAAGAAGCCGGGCAGGCCGAAGAATCCGTGGACGGCGCCCTCGTAGCGCCTGAGCTCGACGGGGACCCCGGCTGCCGTGAGCTGGGCGGCATAGGCCTCACCCTCGTCGCGGAGCGGGTCATACTCGGCCGTGATCACCGTCGCGGGGGCCAGGCCCGCCTTGTCGGCGAGCCGTACCGGAGCCAGCCGGGGATCGGCCGGGTCTCCGCCGTACTGCTCGACGAACCAGGCCATCTCGTCGGCGCCGAGTCCGAACCCGGTGGCGTAGTCGCGGTAGCTCGGGGTGTCCATCGCGACGTCGGTCACCGGGTAGACCAGCACCTGGTGCGCCAGCCGGAGTCCGGCGTCCCGAGCCCGCCAGGCCGCCACGGCGGCCACGTTGCCCCCGGCGCTGTCGCCACAGACGGCGATCCGCGCCGGGTCGGCCAGGTAGTCCTCCGGGCGGGCGAAGACGTCCTTGACCACGGTCCACGCGTCGTCGGCCGCGGCTGGGAAAGGGTGGTCGGGTGCGAGCCGGTAGTCCACCGAGAGCACGACCGCCCCGTTGCGCACGGCCAGGTCGCGGCCGAGTGCGTCGTTGCGGTCCACGCTGCCGAGCACCCAGCCGCCACCGTGAAAGTAGACGATCGCAGGGAGCGGGTGGTCGTTCTCAGTGGGCCGGTAGATCCGGACCGGCACTCCCTCCACGACCTTGTCCTCGACGACCGGCAGCGGCACGATCGGCCCCCGTTGCTCGGCGAAGCCGTCCAGAGCGCGCAGCTGAGTGATCACCTCGGGGGTGAGCGAGGCGAGGGGGGTGCCCAGATCCGTTGAGAACAGTTTCAGGTAGGCCTCGGCCTGAGGGTGCAGCGGCATGATCGCACATTACCCGGTTGGCCCCGATCAACGGGTGGCAGCCCCTACCAGCGCCTCGACGAGCCGGTTGTCCTCCCCGCGCTCGGGGTGCCACTGGACTCCGACGGCGAAGCGCTGGCCCTGGAGTTCGACCCCCTCGACGATCTGGTCGTCGGCCCAGGCCACGGCGAGCAGGCCGGCACCGAGCCGCTTGACCGCCTGGTGATGCGGCGCGGTCACCTCGGCGCGGTCGCCCAGTGCCTTTCCCAGCTTGCTCGACACACTGATCTGGATGACGTGGGTACGGCCGGTGTGGCGGTCGTGGCCGACCGCATCGGGAAGCCATGGGATCAGGCTGCCGCCCTGGGCGACGTTCAGGACATGCATGCCCCGGCCAATCGCGAGCAGCGGCAGGTCGGCCTGGACGGCGGCGCGGGACAGCGCCAGCTCGAAACGGTCGCGATGGGGCTGGGGCTCCTCGACCCGGTCCTCGCGGGCCGCGCCGTACAACGCCGGGTCGAGTTCGCCTCCGCCGGCGAGGATCACTCCGGACAGGCCGCGCGCGTAGCCGTCGATCCCGCCCAGGTTCAGCGGCGGCAACAGGACCGGCAGGCCACCCGCCTTCTCGACCGCGCGGGCGTAGGCAAGCGGCGACAGGACCGCCTCCCGGACCCCGGTGCCCCAGCGGGCGGCCTCAAGGTAGGCGGTGATACCGATCAAAGGTCGGGACATACGTTCTCCAGGGGCCATGCGGAAGGCGGCACCCCGTTTCGGACGGCACCGATCCCATCTCCGGCAGGACCCCTATCCTGCCGTACACCATTTCGGTTATGTCATGCCTATCAGATATCAGTGTCGTCTCACCCGGCGACCGGAACGGCTGCCGGCACGGGGGCGGAGAGGTCCGCGAGTCCTCACCGCCTCCCCAAGGAGGACCATGACGGAGACCAATGAAACGGACAGAAACCAACCCTTCCATTGAATGTGATTCTTATTCACTTATTCGCCTGAAAGCAAGCGGCGTGGTCACGGAAAATAACCCCTCAATTACAGATGGTTTGAATTAGTGCCATATTATGGAGAAACCGTTGTGACGTCCACATGGTGATGGAAGACTCAAATTCGAGCGACCAGGTGCGCCGGGGCCGCCGAACGCTCGTCACCCGGAGCTGTCACGGAGGTGTTTCTGCATGATCGGTCTTTGATCCGATCAATTAGGGTGGGTTCGGTCATATGTCGTTGAATCCGCGTCTCGTCAAGGAAAGCTTCGCCGTCGTCGAACCCGTCGCGGACAAGGCGGCGGCGTACTTCTACGGCCGCCTGTTCGCCGAGAACCCGCACCTGCGGGGAATGTTCCCACCGGCCATGAACGTCCAGCGCGACCGCCTGTTCAGCGCGCTGACCAGAATCGTCTGGAGTCTCGACAGCCCGGGCAGCCTGTCGTCGTTCCTCGGCCAGCTCGGCCGTGACCATCGCAAGTACGGAGTGATCGCCGAGCACTACACCGCGGTCGGCAACGCGCTGCTCGCCACGATCAGGCGCTTCGCCGCCGAGATCTGGAACCCCGAGATCGAGGCCGCGTGGGTGGCCGCATACACCGCAGCCGCCAATCTCATGATTGACTCAGCCGAGTCCGACGCCGGGGTCTCGCCCGCCTGGTGGCTGGCCGAGGTGATCGACCACGAGCTCCGCACACCGGACATCGCCGTGATCACCCTGCGGCCCGGCCGGCACATGCCCTTCCTTCCGGGCCAGTACGTCAACGTACAGACCGCGCGCTGGCCCCGCGTCTGGCGTGCGTTCTCCATCGCGAACGCGCCGCGGGAGGACAACACCATCCGCCTGCACGTCCGGGCGGTCCGCGGCGGCTGGGTCTCCACCACACTGGTCGAACACACCAAGATCGGCGACACCCTGATGCTCGGCCCGCCGGTCGGCATGATGACCCCCGTCGAGTCCGGCCGCGACATCCTGTGCGTCGCTGGAGGCACCGGGCTCGCCCCGATCAAGGCCATAGTGGAGCACGTGATCGCGTCGGGGCGCCGGCCCAACATCCACCTGCTGTACGGCGCGCGGCACTCACGCGAGCTCTACGATCTGCCGGACCTGATCCGGATGGAGTCGAACTTCCCCTGGCTGAGGGTGGTGCCCGTGGTCTCCGACCAGCCCGGCTACGAAGGCATGCGGGGCCGGCTGCCCGAGGCGATGGAGCGTTTCCGCTCCTGGGCCGACCACGATGTCTACGTCTGCGGGCCGACCACCATGGTCAACGAGACCGCCCACAGGCTCCAGCGGAACGGGATGCCCCTGGCCGACATCAGGAGGGACGTCACCCACAGCGAGCTCTGAGCGGCGTCCGCGATCGCACTTCTCCACCGTCGCGCGACGGTGGAGAAGTGCCTCGGCGGCCTGAACCCGTGCCCTGCCGCCGGGCGTCGTGGTGTGCGTCCCCTCCACCCGCGTCTAGGGGGCGCTCCGGCCGTTGGCGACGAAGGCCGCGTGGGTGAGGGGCATCAGAGCCGACCAGGCGGCCTCCATCTTCTCGGCCACCATCTCGATCTCCCGCTGCGGGAACGAGGGCACCTTGGCCTGCTCGTCCTTGGTGCGCAGGGACAGGAAATGCATCAACGAGCGGGCGTTGCACGTGGCGTACATCGAGGAGAACAGGCCGACGGGCAGGACGGCTCTGGCCACCTCCCGGGCGATCCCGGCCTCCAGCATCTCCTGGTAGGCGGCATAGGACTGCCGGTAGGCCGCCTCCATCGCCTCGTTCACCAGCTTGTGCTGACCCTCGCTGCCCTCGACGAAGACGTACTTCCCGGGGCGGCCCTCCTGGACCAGCTTCCGCTCCGCGCCCGGAATGTAAAAATTGGGCTGAAGCTCGCGATATCTCCCGCTCTCCTCGTTATATGACCATCCGACCCTGTGGCGATGGAATTCGCGGAAGACGAAGATCGGGGCGCTGATGAAGAAGGTCATCGAGTTGTGTTCGAAGGGACTACCGTGCCGGTCCCGCATCAGGTAGTTGATCAACCCCTTGGACCGCTCGGGATCTTTGTGGATCTCCTCCAGGGACTGCTCCCCCGCGGTCGACACCCGCGCCGCCCAGAGCACGTCGGAGTCCGAGGCACTGTGTTTGACCAGCTCGACGGTGACGTCGTCGAGAAAGCGCGGCTGGCTCAGATCCATGCGCAGAACCTTCCGGTGACGGGGATGGGATGGAGGCAAGCCTATCGCCGTCACCGACGGTGCCTGCTGCCGCAACACGAGAGGTCCGCCGGGGGCATCTCCCGCGCCCTCCTACCGGCCCGCCCACGGCCACGGGCGGGCCGGTCCAGCCCGGTCCGCCCGCGGTCCCCTGGCAGGAGAACTCCACGGCCGTAGAGCGTGATCTCGTGCGCTCTCAGGCAGTGGGACGGCAGAGCCGGAGAACGTTAGCGATGATCTTCGCTCCGGCGCCGCCCTCGGCGGTGAGGATCGACTCCGGGTGGAACTGCACCGCGAAACGCCTCCTCTCCACGTCTTCGATCGCCATCACCGCGCCGTCGGGAGTGAGAGCGGTGGCGGCGAAGCCGACGACTCCCGGCTGCTTGGCATGGAGGGAGTGGTAGCGGGCCGCGGTGAACTCCTCCGGGAGCCCCTCCAGCAGCGCGCCGGCGCCGATCCGCCGCACCCGGCCGCGCTTGCCGTGCTCGGGGTAGGACAGCAGGCCGAGCGTGCCCCCCGCCTGCTCGACCATGCCCTGGAGACCGAGACAGACGCCGAACACCGGCAGGTCGCGCTCGTAGAGCGCACCGACCAGCTCCACCAGGCCGAAGTCCGATGGCCAGCCGGGGCCGGGTGACAGCACGACGAGCGACGGCGCGATCTCGTCGATCATCTCCACGGGGAAGCCGTGCCGGAGCGTGACGACTTCCGCGCCCTGCTGGCGGAAGTAGTCAGCCAGGGTGTTGACGAAGGAGTCCTCGTGATCCACGAGCAGCACCTTCATGCCCTCGCCCGGCCGTTCCCGGACCGTCTGCGGCGCGGCCTGCTCCTGCGGGGCGGCGCCGACCGCCGCCAGGGCGCCGAGCAGGGCGCTGGCCTTGAGCTCGGTCTCCCGCTCCTCGGCCGCCGGGTCGGAGTCGAACAGCAGCGTGGCCCCGGCCCTGACCGCGGCGACGCCACCGCGGATCTGCGCGGTGCGCAGAGTCAGTCCGGTGTTCATGGAGCCGTCGAAGCCGATGTAGCCGACCGCTCCGCCGTACCAGCGCCTGGTGGTGGCCTCGTGGTCCTCGATGAACTGCATCGCCCAGGTCTTGGGGGCCCCGGTGACGGTGACGGCCCACATGTGGGTGAGGAAGGCGTCCAGCGCGTCGAACTCCGGCCGCAGGCGACCCTCGATGTGGTCGACGGTGTGGATCAGCCGGGAGTACATCTCGATCTGGCGCCGCCCGATGACCTGAACGGTGCCCGGAACGCAGATGCGGGACTTGTCATTGCGGTCCACGTCGGTGCACATGGTCAGCTCCGACTCCTCCTTGACGCTGGTCAGGAGGGTCCGGATCGCCTCGGCGTCCTCGATCGGGTTGCCGCCGCGGGCGATCGTGCCGGAGATCGGACAGGTCTCGACGCGGTCACCGCTGACCCGGACGTACATCTCCGGGGAGGCGCCGACCAGGTGCTCGCCCTCGCCGAGGTTGAACAGGAACTCGTACGGCGCCGGGTTGACCTTGCGCAGGCCCCGGTAGAAGGCGGCCGGGTCGGTGCAGGGGGCGTGGAAGACCTGACCCGGGACGACCTCGAACAGGTCGCCGCGGACGAACTTCTCCTTGGCCGCGGCGACGACCTGCGCGTAGGTGCCCTTCTCCGGGTCGGCGGGCAGCTCGGCGGGGGCGGCGGGGAGCGGGACGCTCTCCCCCTCGCGGGCGAGCCCATGCGTGGAGGCACCGTCCACGGTGAACTCGTAGCGGTATTCCTTGCTGGTCTCCCGCTTACGGTCGATCACCATCACCCGGTCGGGTAGGTGCAGCACGAGGTCGCGCTGGTCGGCGGCGCGGGTGAGGGCCTGCCGGATCGGCTCGAACTGGAAGGCCAGGTCGTATCCGAAGGAACCGTACAGCCCCAGGTGTCCGTCCTCGCCCTTGAACGCGGCGATGACCTCGCGGATCGCGGTGAAGACGGTGGGGCGGCGGCTGCGCATCTCCTCGGGAAGGATCTCCTCGGACTCGGCGACGTAGACCTCGACGTGGTCGGCGGTCGGCTCCCCGGTGGGCTTGCCCGCGGCGAGCAGGCAGGACGCGACAGCCGGCAGCACCACCCTGCCCCGCGCGTTCAGCGCGCGGGCGGCGATCCTGCGGCCCCTGGCCACGATCTCCAGGCAGGGGTCGACATAGGCCAGGTGCCACCGGCTGTAGCGGCCGGGATATTCCATCCCGGAGGAGAGCACGCCTCCCCGGCGCTCGCCGAGCGTCGTGACGACGTCCTCGAGAACCGTCTCAGGCACATCGGACACCGTGACCTCGACTTCGATGCCACCGGCAGTGGTATATCCGCTTGTCTCCATTACAGCCTCGCCCCTTTTGATCCCTTATGCCCAGAGGGGACGGACACAGAAAAGGCCGCCTGTCTGGGCGGCCGTCTGTCTGCTCGCGAAATGCGAAACCTGCGCCGCTCAGAAGCGGCGCCACCACTGAAGGGCATCCGGGTATCGCATGGTGCAAACACTACCGGCGACAACCGTGATCATGCAACGCGACCGGTGAAGTAGGGGCGTCGATCATTTCATTCCCCTTGGGCCGCCCGGGTTACGGAATCGGGTTCCGGGTCGGTGGGGGTGCGGGGTGGGACCGCGTCCACGGAAGCGGCGCCGCGGCGAGACAGGCCTCCACGAGATCGTCGACCGGTCTGGTGAGGTCGAGGACGATCCCGCGCTCGTCCGGCTCGAGAGGCTCCAGCGCCTTGAACTGCGAAGCGACCAGCGAAGCCGGCATGAAATGCCCGGGCCGGCCGGCTACCCGACGGCGCACGATCTCCTCTGTGCCGTCGAGGTGAACGAAGCTCACCGTCGGCGCCGACTGCCGCAGAACGTCGCGGTAGGCACGCCTGAGCGCGGAGCAGCTCACCACACCACCTGTGGTGGCGTGCCCGGCGAGCCAGGAGCCGACCGTCCGCAGCCAGGGCAGCCGGTCGCTGTCGTCGAGCGGGGTGCCCGCCGACATCTTGGCGACGTTGGCCTCGCTGTGGAAGTCGTCGGCGTCCGCGCACGGCACGCGCAGCCGCTGCGCGAGAGCGGCACCCACGGTGGTCTTGCCTGAACCGGTCACACCCATGACGACGAGCAGCGGGGCGGCAGAGGTCGGTTCTGCCGGGTTCCGAGCGGGATCCACCGGAAAGCCTCCCGTATCTATCGAGCTCTGCGAAATCCTGATACTTCCGATGATTTCCGCGCCGGAGGTCGATCTACCGTTCATCGCGCCAACCGCTCCACTCGGCGCTTGGTGATCGGAATGAGACACTCGCGTAATTACGCTGCCGATCAGCTGAGAGGGACAGCCACAGCCGGCTGTCCCCTCCCCACCCGAGGAGGCCATGTTGACCACTCCCGACAAGGGTCGGAGCGATCGCAGTCCATGGAACTGGCTACTGGTGCTGCCGATCATCCTACCTTTACTGCCTTTTCTCTTCAACTTCGACGGACCGCGGCTCTTCGGCTTCCCCAGGTTCTACTGGCTCCAGCTCGCCTTCATCGCGGTCGGCGTCACGTGCACCACGATCGTCTACCAGATGACCAAGCGGAGGCGATGACCCCGTGAGCGAGCACCTTACCGAGATCATCGTCTTCTCCGCGCTGTTCCTGCTCGTCAGCGGCATGGGGTTCGTGGCCGCACGCTGGCGCCGCCCGGACACCCTGGCCACCCTGGACGAGTGGGGGCTGGGCGGCCGGAGCTTCGGCTCGTGGGTCACCTGGTTCCTCGTCGGCGGCGACCTCTACACCGCCTACACCTTCGTGGCCGTACCCGCCCTGCTCTGGGGCGCGGGCGCGACAGGCTTCTTCGCCGTGCCGTACACGATCGTGGTCTATCCGATCGTGTTCCTGGTGCTGCTGCGGCTCTGGTCCGTCTCGCACGTGCACGGCTTCGTGACCCCGGCCGACTTCGTCCGGGCCCGCTTCGGCTCCCCCACACTGGCCCTGCTGATCGCGATCACCGGCATCGTGGCGACGATGCCCTACATCGCACTTCAGCTCGTCGGCATCGAGGCCGTGCTGAAGTCGATGGGGGTGACCGGCCACCTGCCGATCATCATCGCGTTCGCCATTCTGGCCGCCTACACCTACCAGTCGGGCCTGCGTGCCCCGGCGCTGATCGCCTTCGTCAAGGACACCCTGATCTACATCGTGATCCTGGTCGCGATCATCGTGATCCCGGCCAAGCTGGGCGGGTGGGGCTCGATCTTCGACGCGGCACAGGCCAAGTTCGCCGCCACCCCCGCGCCGGGTGACGGCATCCTGCTCAACGCCGGCAACCAGTTGCAGTACGTCACCCTGGCCCTGGGCTCCGCGCTCGCGCTCTTCCTCTACCCGCACAGCATCACCGGCGTGCTGGCCTCAAGGAACCGTGACGTGATCAAGCGGAACATGTCCGCACTCCCGGCCTACAGCCTGCTGCTCGGCCTGATCGCGCTGCTCGGCTACATGGCCATCGCGGCCGGGGTCAAGCCCATCGGCACGGACAACAACACGATCGTGCCGCAGCTGTTCGACCAGATGTTCCCCGACTGGTTCACCGGTGTCGCCTACGCCGCGATCGGCATCGGCGCACTGGTCCCCGCCGCGATCATGTCGATCGCCGCGGCGAACCTGTTCACCCGCAACATCTACAAGGAGTACCTGAAGCCGGACGCCAGCGACGCCGACGAGGCCCGCGTCTCGAAGATCACCTCGCTGCTCGTCAAGGTCGGCGCCGTGCTGTGCATCCTGTTCCTGGACACCGGCTTCTCCATCGATCTCCAGCTCATCGGCGGCGTCATCATCCTGCAGACGCTCCCCGCGGTGGCACTCGGCCTTTACACCCGCTGGTTCCACCGGGGCGGCCTCATCGCCGGATGGGTCGCGGGCATGGCGGCGGGAGTGCTCCTGCTCTACAACATCGGCAACCCGGCCACTGGCAAACTGCACTTCGCCGGGTCGGCGTTCCCGCTGGAGAAGCTGGGCCTGGACACCAAGATGACCATCTACGCGGGCGTTCTCGCCCTGATCGTCAATCTGACCGTCGCCGCCCTCGGCACGGCCATCGCCCGCGCCGCCAAGCTGACCGACGGCGGCGACGCCACCGAGCCCGACCACTACCTCGCCGACGAGGGCGACCAGCGGATCAAGGACCTCGACCTCGACCTCACCCACTGAGATCAGGTACGGCTCGCACCCGCCGGCGGGTGCGAGCTTCCTTGGGCATCGGACGGGCCGTTGCCCGCGCACACAGGCGACTAACAGCCCTACGAGTAGATCTTTTCCCACTCCGTACCACATGGAGCCCACAGGCACTTAAAGTCGTTGCATGCGCTTTGTCCCTTTTGTCATGATTTCGGCCGCACTGATCGTGGGTGTCGCCTCACCCGCATGGGCCATCACCAACGGCTCCGCCGACCTTAGCGATCACCCGGAGGTAGGGGCGCTCATCGGCGACAAGCCACATCCCGACGGCACATGGTCTAACTGCACCGGCACGCTCATCTCGCCAACCGTCTTCCTCACA
This sequence comes from Streptosporangium sp. NPDC087985, assembly GCF_044741965.1. Classification (NCBI taxonomy): domain Bacteria; kingdom Bacillati; phylum Actinomycetota; class Actinomycetes; order Streptosporangiales; family Streptosporangiaceae; genus Streptosporangium; species Streptosporangium sp. NPDC087985. The sequence goes on along the minus strand of NZ_JBIUTQ010000012.1, from coordinate 747 downwards.
GCCGCTCACTGCAAGGAAGGAGGGCAGAAGACCGCCCGGGTCTCGTTCTCCAGCCACTACCAGCCCGGAACCCCGGTCTACACCGGTCGCTTCGTGGCGGACGCGCGATACAGGGACAAGTCCGAGCTCCATGACATGGCCGTCGTCATCTTCGACAAGGCCATCCCGGACATCACGCCCGCCACGCTGCCTCCTGCGGGTCTGCTCGACGAGCTCAAAGCCCAGAACAGCCTGGAGACAGCGCAGTTCACCCCGGTCGGGTACGGCTCGCTCACCCCGACCAAGAAGAAGACGAACGGAAGCCGGTTCAAGTACACCGACACCCGCAACCAGACGTCCATCTCCTTCAAATCTCTCACCCCCAGGTGGCTCAAACTGTCGCCGGACTCCTCCAAGGGCGACGGTGGAACCTGCTTCGGCGACTCGGGCGGCCCGAACTTCCTGGGCGACCGCACCTCACACCTACTCGTGGCCACGACGGTCAGCGGAACCGACAACGTCTGCAAGGCGACCAACTTGGACTACCGTCTGGACACCCCTTCGGCACGGCAGTTCCTTGGCAAGTTCGTCACACTTCCCTGAAGCGGACGTGCCCCACAGGTCGTGATGTGGCCATAGGACACCGGATGTCGATTCGGTGGTAAGTGGTCAAGAAAACAGGAAAGGCCACCCCAAACGGGGTGGCCTTTCCCAAAAGATTGTCCGGCGGCGACCTACTCTCCCACACCGTCCCCGGTGCAGTACCAT
>NZ_JBIUTQ010000011.1:0-189629 GCF_044741965.1 Streptosporangium sp. NPDC087985 | reverse complement strand
CCGGTCACCACACCGCTCGGGCCTTGGCGGCCCTCCCGCGCTGTCGTTTCCTCCCGGGCGTGAACGCCCGGGGTTCCACGCCAGATCACGCTGAAGACACGACCAGCGGACTGACGACAACTACACGTCCTCGCCACCATCGTCATCATCGTCCAGCTCGACCGCGTCCGGGTTGCGCAAGGGCCGCAGTCCTTCGCGCGGGACGGACGCGGTGAAGCTGTAGCGGCCGAGCACGTTGAGGTTGCGGTGCTTGAGCGGGGAGAGCCGGGCGACATCCTCGTTACGGATCTCGTAGCCCTCGGCGCGGAGCTGGGCGACGGCGGCGTCGATGTAGCGGGTGGTCCAGAGCACGACGGCGTTGAGGACCAGGCCGAGCGCGCCGAGCTGGTCCTCCATTCCGTCGCGGTACGCCTGGTGGATGGTGCCGCGCTTGCCGTGGCACACGTCGCGGGCCAGCTTGTGGCGGGACTCTTGCACGGTGAGCTGCCGGTCCAGCGGTGGACGTTCAGGTCGGCGGCGGCCTCCACAACCAGGCCCTGGCCTCGGGCGACCATCAGCGGCAGCGTGTGCCGGCTGGTGATGACGGGGTGTGCCAGGACCCACTCCGCCGCTTCCTTCGGAACGGCTACCGCTGCCCCAGCGGGGAGGGCGTGCCGAGGGCGGCGATGACCCGTCCGAGCACGTCGGGCCAGGGGCGGGCGGTGACCACCGGGACGCCTGCCTCGGCGGCCTGAGCGGCCAGGTGCTCGCCGTACAGGGCGCTCACCCGGGCGCGGTGGAACTGCTCGCCGTGGTCAGGTTCGCGGTGCCGGTAGTTCGCCACGAGCTGGGCCTCGTCCGGCTCGTGGAGGACCAGAGCGGCGACCTGCCCGTCGGCGGGGATTCCGGCGAAGCTGTCGCGTACGGCAAAGGTGGGCAGCAGGTAGTCCCCTTCGATGACCACCGGGGTGTCGGTCTCCAGGTGGTTGCCCACGATCGCGTCCACGGCGGGGACGAGCGCCTCGGCGATGGCGACCTGCAGACCGACGATGTCGTCCGGAGGCAGCCGCGCGGCTTCGGGATGGGTACGCCAGTGGTGCAGGAGTGGCTGCTGTTCGGGCGTGGTCATGGCCAGCAGCGCCTCGATGAGATCGTCCACCTCGACGATCGGGATCCCGTAGTGCCGCGCCAGCGGGTAGCTGATCTGGCTCTTGCCCGTCCCGGAGGCCCCACAGAGGAGCAGGACTTTCCAGGGGGGTCGCCCGTTCCACACGGACATGTCGTTCACCGTCACCGCGGGGACCGCGCGGCCCATGTTTACCCCTCTCGTTTGCGGACACTAAGTATCACTGCACGGAGAGAACTTCGCGCAACGGGAGGAATCACACCATGGGTGCTGACGACAAGGCGAAGAACAAGGCCGAAGAGCTCGGGGGCAAGGTCAAGGAGGGCGCCGGCCGTGTCACCGGCAACGAGCGGCTGGAGGCCGAGGGCAAGGCCGACCAGGCGGGCAGCCGCCTCAAGCAGGCCGGGGAGAAGGCGAAGGACAGCATTAAGAAGGTCAAGGACGCCTTCAAGCACTGACCGCCGGGCGGACCAATCGGAACCGCGGCGGAGGCCCCGATTCTCGGGGGCTTCCGCCGCGGTGTGTCCTCGCGGTCGGCGCACCTGCCCGCGCCACCGGGGACGGAGCCGGGCAGCCGGATACGGAATTTTCTGAAGGAGCCGGTGAGCCGGCGGCTCACCGCCGGGCGTCAGCCCGAGCGCGGAAAGGCGTCGACCGCCTCTGGCGAGAGGATGTGGTCGAGGACCATGTGGGCGCAGCCGACGATGCCGGCGCCGGGGCCGAGGCGGCTCCGTTCGATCCGCAGGTTACGGGTGGACAGGGCCGTCGAGCGGCGGTGGACGACCTCGCGTACGCCGGACACCATGGGCTGGAAGGTCTCGGCCACGTCGCCGCCCAGGACGACCACGGCGGGGTTGAGCAGGTTGACGGCGCTGGCGACGACCTCACCGAGCATCCGGGCGGCGTCGCGGACCACGGACATGGTCTCGGCGTCGCCGGCCCGGACCAGGCTCACCATGTCGTCCAGCGTCTTCACGTCGCGCCCCCGGGCGCGCAGGTCACGCAGGATCGCGGTGCCGCTGGCCACCGAGTCGACGCAGTCGATGTTGCCGCACCGGCACAGCACTCCCCCGCCGTCGCGGACCGGGATGTGCCCGATCTCCCCGGCCGCGCCGAGCGCGCCGCGCAGGATCTCGCCGCCCGCGATGATGCCGGAGCCGATCCGGGTGGAGACCTTGATGAACAGCAGGTCGTCGGCCTCGCCCGCGTAGACGGCACGGTGCTCGCCGATCGCGATGACGTTCACGTCGTTGTCGAGGAAGATAGGGACGGGGAAGCGCTCGGCGATGATCGGCGGGACGGCGACGCCGGTCCAGCTCGCCATGATGCGGGCGCTCTCGGTACGGCCGGCCGCGAACTCGACCGTGGCGGGGACGCCCAGGCCGACGCCGCGCACCGGGGAGGTCGGCCGATCGCCGAGCAGATCGTCCCAGGTGTCCATGACCAGGGGGAGGACGACGTCCGGGCCCTCCTCCACGTCGACGTCCAGGCTGGTGCGGGCCAGCTCGTGGCCCGCGAGGTCGCAGACGGCGATCTGCGCGCGGCTCGCGCCCAGCGAGGCGACCAGTACGACTCCGCCGGAGGCGTTGAAGACCAGCCGGGTGGGTGGCCGTCCGCCGGTGGAGGGGCCCTCGCTGTCCTCCACGATGAGGCCCCGGTCCAGTAGTTCGGTGACGCGCAGCGAGACGGCGGGCCGGGACAGACCGGTGACCCGCCCTATGTCCGCGCGCGTGACAGCCTCACCGGTGCGGATGAGGCATAGCACCTCACCGCTGGTGGCAAGCGCGGCAGCGGGACGTCGAGGCATCGGCCCAGTGAACCACACCTGCTTAGGGAATGAAAACTTCAACCTTTCTCATCTCAGATGACAAAACTCCGCTTGTGTAGAGCGCAAGATATGGCTAGTGTCCGTTCCGTCCCCAATTTCGGTAATCACCACGGAGCACTCCCCATGTCCGAGAACCCGCAATCCGCCGACCTGATCGTCTTCGGCGGTACAGGTGACCTCTCCATGCGGAAGCTGCTCCCCGCGCTCTATCACTGCGACCGGGACGGCCGCCTCTCCCCCGAGACCCGGATCATCGCGATGTCCCGCGGCGGGCTCGACGACGCCGACTTCCGCGGCAAGGTGGACGCCGAGGTACGGGACTCCGTGCCGATGGACGACCTGGACACCTGGCAGCGCTTCCTCGGCCGCCTGCACCACGTCACGATCGACATCAGCGGCGAGGACATGACCGGCTGGGCGAAGATCACCGGCCTGCTCGCCGGGCACGAGCAGCGTGACCGGGTGTTCTACCTGGCCAGCCCGCCCATGACGTTCGGTCCGTTCTGCCGGGAGCTGAACCGCGCCGGTCTGGTGACCCCCGCCTCGCGGGTGGTGCTGGAGAAGCCCCTCGGCCGCGACCTGGCCAGCGCGCAGCGCATCAACGACGAGGTCGGCGCCATCTTCGACGAGCGGCAGATCTACCGCATCGATCACTACCTGGGCAAGGAGACGGTCCAGAACCTGCTCGTCCTCCGGTTCGCCAACGCGTTCCTGGAGCCGATCTGGAACTCCCTGTGGATCGACCACGTCCAGATCACCGTCTCCGAGACCGTGGGCACGCCGGGCCGCCGCGGCTACTACGACCACGCGGGCGCGCTGCGCGACATGGTGCAGAACCACCTGCTCCAGCTGCTCTGCCTGGTCGCGATGGAGCCGCCGGCGCGCAACGACCGCGAGTCGATACGCGACGAGAAGGTCAAGGTCCTGGAGTCGCTGCGGCCGATCATCGGCGGCGAGGTGGACCGTTTCACCGTCCGCGGCCAGTACACCGCGGGCGCGTCCGGTGACGTGCCGGTCCCCGGCTACCTCGACGAGCCCGACAGCACCGCGCCGACCGAGGCCTCGCACCGGGTGGAGACCTTCGCCGCGATCCGCGCCGAGGTGAGGAACTGGCGCTGGGCGGGCGTCCCGTTCTACCTGCGCACCGGCAAGCGCATGCCGTACCGGTGCTCGGAGATCGTGGTGCAGTTCAAGGACGTGCCCCACTCGATCTTCCCGGGCGGCGCGCCCAACCGGCTGATCCTCCGGCTGCAGCCCAGCGAGGGCATCGAGCTGCACATCATGGCCAAGGAGCCGGGCGCGGGCGAGGTGGCCCTCAAGCCGGTCCCGCTCAGCCTGAGCTTCGCCCAGACCTTCACCACCCGGGTCCCCGAGGCCTACGAGCGGCTGCTCATGGACGTCCTGACCGGCAACCCGACCCTGTTCATGCGGCGCGACGAGGTCGAGGCCGCCTGGCGCTGGATCGACCCGATTCTCAGCGAGTGGGAGTCGTACGGCACGCCGCCCGAGCCGTACCCGGCCGGCACCTCCGGCCCCGCCGGAGCGCACGAACTCATCGGCCGTAGCGGCCGCGCCTGGCACGAGAAGGACCTCGCATGAACAGCGGCGCCAACCGAGCCGACCACACAGACCGAACCGACGACGGAGGAGGAGGCCGGGTGAACCCCGTGATCCAGGAGATCACCGACCGCCTGACCGAGCGCAGCCGCGCCAGCCGTACCGCCTATCTGACACGGCTCGACGCCGAGGCCGAGGCGGCCCGGCGGCGTGGGCCGGCCCGGGCGAGCCTGGGCTGCGCCAACCTGGCCCACGGCTTCGCTGCCGCGGGCAAGGCCGACAAGCTGGACCTGCGGGCCAACGTCAAGCCGGGCGTGGCGATCGTGTCGAGCTACAACGACATGCTGTCGGCGCACCAGCCGTACGAGACCTACCCGCCGATCCTCAAGGCGGCCGTCCGCAAGGCGGGCGGGGTCGCGCAGTTCGCCGGTGGCGTGCCCGCGATGTGCGACGGCATCACGCAGGGCCGCGCGGGCATGGAGCTGTCGCTCTACAGCCGCGAGGTCATCGCGATGGCCACCGCCATCGCCCTCTCGCACGACATGTTCGACGCCTCCCTCATGCTCGGCGTGTGCGACAAGATCGTGCCGGGCCTGCTGATCGGCGCGCTGCACTTCGGCCACCTGCCGGCGGTGTTCGTACCGGCCGGGCCGATGTCCTCCGGCCTGCCCAACAAGGTCAAGGCCCGCACGCGGCAGCTGTTCGCCGAGGGCAAGGTCGGCAAGGAAGAGCTGCTCGACGCCGAGTCGAAGTCCTACCACTCCGCCGGCACCTGCACCTTCTACGGCACCGCCAACTCCAACCAGGTCATGATCGAGGTCATGGGCCTGCACCTGCCGGGCTCGACCTTCGTCAACCCGCGCACCGAGCTGCGCGAGGCCCTGACGGCGGCCGCGGGCAGGCGCGCGGTCGAGCTGACCGCGCACGGCGACGAGTACACCCCCGTGGGCCGGGTCGTCGACGAGAAGGCGATCATCAACGCCTGCGTGGCGCTGCTGGCCACCGGCGGTTCGACCAACCACACCATGCACATCGTCGCCATCGCCGCGGCCGCCGGCATCGAGCTGCTCTGGGACGACCTGGCCGCACTGTCGAAGGTGGTGCCGCTGCTCACCCGCATGTACCCCAACGGGCAGGCGGACGTGAACCACTTCCAGGCCGCCGGCGGCATGCAGGTGCTCATCGGCGACCTGCTGGACGCCGGGCTGCTCCACCGCGACGTGCTGACGGTCGCCGGACGCGGGCTGGACCACTACCGCTCATCCGCCGAGCTCAAGGACGGCGAGCTGGTCTGGCAGGAGCGCACCGGCGGCAGCACCGACCTCGACGTGCTCCGGCCGGTGAGCGACGCGTTCTCCCCCGACGGCGGCATCCACATGCTCGACGGCAACCTGGGCCGCGCGGTCAGCAAGGTCTCCGCCGTCAAGGACGAGCACCTGGTCATCGAGGCCCCCGCGAAGGTCTTCGACGACCAGCTGGAGCTGCTGCGCGCCTTCGAGGCGGGCGAGCTGGACGGGCAGGACTTCGTGGCGGTCATCCGCTACCAGGGGCCGAGCGCGAACGGCATGCCCGAGCTGCACAAGCTCACCCCGCCGCTGGCGGTGCTGCTGGACCGGGGGCAGCGGGTGGCGATCGTCACCGACGGCCGCATGTCCGGCGCGTCGGGCAAGGTGCCGGCCGCCATCCACCTGTCGCCCGAGGCCGCCCACGGCGGTCCGATCGCGCTGGTCCAGGACGGCGACCCGATCCGTCTCGACTCCACCGCGGGCACCCTGGAGCTGCTGGTCCCGGCCGGGGAACTGGCCGCCCGTACGCCGCAGGGCGCGCCGCTCACCGACGACCAGTGGGTGGGCACCGGCCGTGAGCTGTTCGCCGCCTTCCGCCGTACGGCGGCCCCCGCCGAGCGCGGCGCCGGAATCTTCGCCCTGAACGGCCACGCCGGAGGCGTCGCCGGCAGCGCGGTGAACGGAGCCCGGGCTTGAACGGGCAGACCAGCTCACACGCGCGTCACGGGCAGGCGGTCTCGCCCTGGAGCCCGGCGAAGGAGGCCCGGTGAGCCTTCCCTGGCTCGTCGCCGACATCGGTGGCACCAATGCCCGGTTCGGGCTCGTCACGGAGCGGGGCGGGCAGCCGGAGGCGGTGGCCGTACTGGCCGGAGCGGATCACGAAGGGCTTCCCGAAGCCGTAGCCGCCTATCTCGCAGAGCATGCGGGCGGAGTTCAGCCGGGAGCGGCCTGTATCGCGATCGCCGGGCCCATCGAGGGTGACCGTTACCGGCTCACCAACGCCGGGTGGACGGGCTCGGTACGCGACCTGGGAATCCCGGACACCGAGCTGCTCAACGACTTCGAGGCCCTGGCGGCGTCCCTGCCGCACCTGGGCGCCGACGACCTGATCTCCCTGGGCGGGCCCGAGCCCTCGCACGGGGTCAAGGCCGTGCTGGGACCGGGGACCGGGCTCGGCGTGGGCGGTCTGGTACCCACGGGGCGGGGCTGGGTGCCGGTACCCGGCGAGGGCGGGCACGTCACCGTGCCGGTCCTGGACGAGCGGGACCACGCGATCGTCCAGGCACTGCGCGCGGACGGCCTGGACCACGTGGTGGCCGAGCACCTGCTGTCGGGGCCGGGGCTGACCCGGCTGCACCGGGGCCTGGCGCTGGTGCACGGCGTGGACGCGCCGCGGCTGTCCGCCTCGGACATCGTGGCCAGGATGGACGACTCGCTGTGCGCGGAGACCATCGAGGTCTTCTGCGGCATGCTCGGCACCTTCGCCGGGAACGTGGCACTGACCATGGGCGCCCGGGGCGGCGTCTACCTTGGGGGCGGCGTGCTGCCCCGTATCGTTAACCGGATCGCCGCCAGCGGCTTCCGCCGCCGGTTCGAGACCACCCCGATGCTGAACGACTACCTGTCCGCCATCGCCACGACCCTGATCGTGGCCCCCCAGCCCGCGCTGGTCGGTGCGGCGGCCTGGTTGAATCAGCGCCTGTCGGATATGGAGTATGCATGAGTTTGCTGGATATCGCCCCAGTTGTCCCGGTCGTCGTGATCGACGATCCGGAGACCGCGGTGCCCCTGGCGCGTGCCCTGGTGGCGGGCGGCCTGCCGGTCATCGAGGTGACCCTCCGTACGGCTGCCGCCCTGGAGGCCGTCGAGCGGATCGCCGCCGAGGTGCCCGACGCGGTGATCGGCGCCGGCACGGTCCGCACCCCGGCCGACGTGGCGGCCTCCGTTGCGGCCGGCGCCCGGTTCCTGGTCAGCCCCGGCAGCACACCGAAGCTGCTGGACGCCATGGAGGCGAGCGGCGTGCCGTTCCTGCCCGGCGTGGCGACCGCGTCGGAGGTCATGGCGCTGGCGGAACGCGGGCTGACGGAGATGAAGTTCTTCCCCGCCGAGGCCGCCGGGGGCCTGCCGTACCTCAAGGCGCTGGGCGGCCCGCTGCCCGACGTCCGGTTCTGCCCGACGGGCGGGATCAGGCTCGCGACGGCCCCCGACTACCTCGCGCTGCCGAACGTCGGCTGCGTGGGCGGGACCTGGCTCACCCCGGCCGACGCGCTGGCCCGCGGTGACTACGCCCGGATCGAGAAGCTGGCCGCCGAGGCGGCCGCGCTCCGTTAGCCCCGGCCGGTAGTCCCTTGCCGGACCCACAACCTCGCATGCGGGCCACTTCCTCCCCAGGTCCGCGTGCGGCCATGAGTCACCGTGACCCGGTGTGCCGCTCATGGGACCCGGCCCATGACCGCCTTACCCGGCGGTCATGGGCCTCCCTCGTCAGTCGTCAGTGGCGGAGGCTCTCAGATCGGCCAGGATCGCGCGGTGATCGCTGGTCGTCCTCGACAGCACCCGGCTGTCAAGGACGGTGAAACCTCGCGTGAGCACGTGGTCCAGGCGGACGACGGGCAGGGTCGAGGGCCAGGTGAACTGCAGACCGGTGCCGGCCCTGTCCGCGACGGACGGCAGGAGCGCGGTGAGACGGCTCAGCTCCCGGTCGGTGGTGGCGGTGTTCAGGTCGCCGACGACGATGATCCGGTGGCTGGGATCCCCCTGGACCGCGCGGGCCAGGGCCTCCACCTCCGCGTTGCGGTTCGCGATGAGGGCTGGCTGGTCGGGGCGGAAGGACGCCACATGCACCGCGTAGAGGCTGACCGATCCCTGTGGCGTGCGGATGATCGCATGCCGTGAACGCACCACCCCGGGCACGGGCTGGGGCCGGCCTTCGACGGGATACCGGCTCCACACCGCCACCCCCGGGTTGTCCGGGAACCGGTACGGGTAGCCGGGATTGATCTCCCTGGCGAAGTCGGGGTCGACCGTCCCGTCCATCAGCACCGGGTCGTCGGGGACCTCGACGGCCACGAGAATGTCGGCGTCGGTGGCCCGCAGGGCCCTGGCGGTCGCCGCCAGATCACTGTTGGTGTAGTCGACGTTCTGGTGGACCACGCGCAGATCCCGTGGCCCGGTGCCGGTGCCGGGGGCGCGGACGAAAGGCGGCCCGAACATCATCGCCCACATCACGGCCGGGATCACGGCTCCGGCCAGCGCGAGCCATGACCATCGGGCGAACGCGACCAGGGCCAGGACGGGGACCGCGAGGCCCAGCCACGGCAGACCGCTGTCGAGTGTGTTGCCCATGCCCCGCCAGTTCGGCAGCAACCGGTGACCCAGCAGGACGAGGGCGACCGACGCGCCCACGGCTGCTGTCAGCCCACCTCGAAAACGCGGCCACACGACGATGATGAGAGGTCCCTTCGGCTGCCGCGGATCCCAGCGGCCTTCACCGGAGTAGTCCATCATGCCGCCGGTGGGCACCGCGGGAAGTCAGCCGTGTCGCGGCGGACACCTGGACGGACGGGCTACCGGTCCGGCCTGTCCGCCGGGCGGGTCGCGCCATGAGCAGGTCTCGTCAATGACCAGGTCCCGTCAGTGACCGTGCATGGCCTCCAGCGGCAGGGGCGCCGCGGGGACGCGTATCCGGTCGTCGCGCCCGGCGATCGCGATGGCCGGGCGGAGAAGGCCGGCCAGCCCCCCTTCCCGCCCGTACGGGTACGACAGCAGGGCTTCGGCGATCAGCCCGGAGCGCGGGTGGTTCTCCCTGAGTTCGGCGTAACGCAGCATCACCGCGCGGGCGACGGCGGCCGGGTTGTCCATGCCGTACACGGCGTAGAGCCGCTGCCTGGTCCGCGGGGCCAGGCATCCGGCCCACCACCGGTAGACCATGCCGTCGGTCCAGACCACCAGGTCGGCCCAGACCGACACCAGGGCCAGGCCGTAGCCGTCGTGGACATCGCCTTCCACACCATGTTGTTCCAGCTCGTCACGGAGCAGGCACGCGGCATGCACGGCGGGCGTTCCCGCGAGCACACCTCGGAGGTTCGCCATTGCCCACCTCCTTTCAATGTTCGGGGGAAAACGTTGAGTCGTTTCCTCTTCACAGGGTGCCGTGAGATGATTACTTTCGGTAGGTGCTCGATTACTAAGAGACACATGCATCTTGGTTGGGTTTCCCTGTGGGACCCACCCCGGCACATGTAGGACCCGAAAGGACGGGAGCACGCATGCCCGCCCCAAACGAGCTGGACCCCAGCGCCAGCGTGATGGCCTACTGGGGCTCCGAACTGCGTCGGCTGCGCGAGGCCATGGGCTGGAGCCAGCAGGAGCTCGCGAAGCGGACGGCTTACTCCACTTCGCTGGTGGGCCTGGTCGAGACCGCGGTGCGGGCCCCGACCAGGAAGTTCGCGCAACGGTGCGACGAGGTGCTGGAGACGGGCGGAGCGCTCATCAAACTCTGGCCGCTGATCGGCCGGGAGTCGTCGCCCACCTGGGTCCGCTCACTGTTCGAGCTGGAGTGGGAGGCGCGCACGCTCCGCAACTACCAGCTCGCGGTGGTGCCGGGGCTGTTACAGACCGAGGACTACGCACGGACGCTGACCCGGCTGGGTCGGCCGTTCGACACCAACGAGCAGGTGGAGGAGATGGTGACGGTGCGGATGCAGCGGCAACGGCTGCTGGACCGGCCCGAACCACCGATTCTCTTCGTCCTGCTGGACGAGGCCGTGCTGGCCCGCCCCATCGGCGGTGCCCGGGTGATGCGCGAGCAGCTCGAGCACCTCCTGGAGGCGACGGCACGGCCACGGGTCACCCTTCAGGTGATCCCGTTCGAGGTGGGGGCCTATCCCGGGCTGGCCGGACCCATGTTGGTCCTCTCCTTCAAAGGAGCGCCCGACGTGGTGTACATGGAGAACGCGGAGAACGCGCAGCTCCTGACCGATCCCGCCAGGGTCGACCCCCTTTCCGCCCAGTTCGACGCACTGCGTTCCTGGGCACTTCCCCAGGCCGCCTCCGCGGCCTTTATCGAGAAGAGGATGAGTTCATGGATCTGACCGGTGCCCGGTGGCGCAAGAGCAGCCGCAGCAACGGCAACGGCGGCGAGTGCGTCGAGGTGGCCGTCAACCTCCCCGGCGTCGTCGCCGTCCGCGACAGCAAGAACCCCGACGGCCCCGCCCTGCTGTTCTCCCCCACCGTGTGGAGTGACTTCCTGACCCGGATCAAGACCGACTCCGTCTAGGGTCGGGGCGGTCGACGGTGACGTCGGACCCGGCTTCCACGAGTCTTTCGGAGGGATTCGTGGTGACGGTTGTCTCCGTTCCGTGACACCCGGCCGGCCTGCGCCGCCGTCGAGATCCACCCGGCGCCATGACGCCGGGCACCCCTCCACCAATCCCCTCCACCGCACATCCCGCGCCGCTCCGCTCCGGAGGCCGGGTCACCGTGGCGGCCCCCGGAATGTCAGGGAAGGCAGCCGACGTGCGCGAGTGCCTGCTTCAGCAGGACGTCCTGCCCGCCGGACATCTCCTGCTGCACCAGCGGTGACGCGGCCTCCTGCGGGGTGAACCAGACAAGGTCGAGGGCGTCCTGCCGGGGACGGCAGTCTCCCGCGACCGGGACGACGTAGGCAAGGGACACCGCGTGCTGCCGGGAATCGTGGTAGGGCGTGATGCCCGGTGTCGGGAAGTACTCGGCGATGGTGAACGGCTGCGGAGAGGCCGGGACGCGGGGCAGCGCCACGGGGCCGAGGTCCTTCTCCAGGTGGCGCATGAGCGCGTCGCGGACGCGTTCATGGTGATGCACGCGCCCGGACACGAGGGCACGGCTGACCGTCCCGTCCGAGCCGATGCGCAGCAGCAGGCCGACATGCGTGACCAGTCCGGTGTCGTCGACCCGTACCGGCACGGCGTCGACGTAGAGGATCGGCATCCGCGCACGCGTCAGCTCCAACTCCTCGGGAGTGAGCCAGCCGGGCGCGGTTTCGGTCGTTTCGGTCATTGGTCGATCGTACTTCCCGACCGGCTCGGGACACGATCACTCCTGAGCCTGGCCGGTCGTGCCACGCTGACGGTCAGAGCGGCAGGACACCACCCGGCTTGATGGCCTTCATGGCGATCTGAGAGGTGAGCTTGTCCAGGCCGGGCAGGCGGCCGAGCTTCTCCAGGCAGAGCTGGCTGTAGGACTCCATGTCGGGCACGGCGATCCGCAGCACGTAGTCGGGGCGCCCGAACATGCCCAGGCACTCGACCACGTCGTCGATCTTCATGACGGCCTCCTCGAAGGCGGTGACGGTCTCGGCGTCCTGCCCCTCCAGCTCGACGTAGGCGAGGACCTGGAACCCGCGCCCGACGGCGGCCGGGTCGACCACGGCGCGGTAGCCGGTGATCACCCCCGACTCCTCCAGGTTGCGGACCCGGCGCAGGCAGGGCGACGGGGTCAGCCGTACCCGCTCGGCGAGTTCGAGGTTGCTGAGCCGCCCCTCCACCTGTAGAAGACCAAGAATTGCGCGATCAGTTGCATCCATGGCAATAGATGCTAACCAACCTGTTAATCGCTACAAATGTTGACATCGAATTTCGCCCTGTCTGGCATAACCTTGCGAGAATCGAAACGGCGCAAGACAGACAGGACCACGATCATGACGATCATCTCCGACGCCCGTGAGGTGACCCCCGAGGACCGCTACGTCCTCGAGGACGGGCAGGTCTTCATGACCGGGACGCAGGCACTGGTCCGCGTGATCCTCGACCAGATGCGCGCCGACCGCTCCGCCGGCCTCAACACGGGCACGATGGTGTCGGGCTACCCCGGCTCCCCGCTCGGCGGCTTCGACCAGGAGCTCGCCCGCTCGCGCAAGCACGCCGAGCCGCTCGACGTCGTCCACCGGCCGGGCCAGAACGAGGAGCTGGGCGCCACCGTCGTCTGGGGCAGCCAGCTCGTGCCCACACTTCCCAGCCCGCGTAAGGCGGGCGTCCTGGGGGTCTGGTACGGCAAGGCCCCCGGCGTCGACCGCGCGGCTGACGCCCTGCGGCACGGCAACTTCGTCGGCGCCCACCCCCAAGGCGGCCTGATCGCCTTCTGCGGCGACGACCCGACCTGCAAGTCCTCGACGCTGCCCTCGGCCACCGAGAGCGCGCTCGCCGCGCTGGGCATGCCGATCATCCACCCGGGCAGCGTCCAGGAACTGCTCGATCTGGGCCGCCACGCGATCGCGGCCTCCCGGGCCAGCGGTCTGTGGGTGGGAGTGAAGGCGGTCACCAACGTGATGGACGCCACCGGCTCGGTCGGCGTCGGCCCCGGCCGGGTGGTCCCCGTCATGCCGGTCGTCGAGTACGAGGGCAAGCCCTACCGGCACACGCCGGACGCCACCCTGCTCACCCCCTGGTCGCTGGAGATGGAGCGCACGCTGGTCGGCCCGCGGCTGGAGCTGGCCCGCGCCTACGCCAGGGAGAACAACCTCAACCAGATCACCGTGAACCCCCGGGACGCCTGGCTCGGCATCGTCGCCTCCGGCACGGCCTACCACGACGTGCGCGAGGGGTTCCGCAAGCTGGGCGTGGACCCGGCCGAGCTCGGCATCCGCATCCTCAAGATCGGCATGATCTGGCCGCTGGAGCCGGAAGTCGTCCGGACCTTCGCGCGCGACCTGGAGGAGATCATGGTCGTCGAGGAGAAGGGCCCGCTGCTGGAGACCCTGGTCAAGGACGTCCTGTACGGCACCGCCGATGCCCCGCGCGTCCTGGGCAAACTCGACGAGAACGGCGCTTCCCTGATCCCGCGGTCCGGGGGCGTCAACGCCGACCTGGCCGCCAAGGCGATCGCCTTCCGGCTGCGCCGCAAGGGCCTGGACAACCACGCCGCGGACGGAGCCTCCCCGGCCGGCGCCGACGAGCGGTTCACGCCGGAGGTGCGCGACCGGATCTCCAAGGGTCTGACCGTGATCTCCCGTCCGGCCCCGCTGAAGCTGCTCGGCCCCCAGCGCACCCCGTTCTTCTGCTCGGGCTGCCCGCACAACCGCTCCACCGCCGTCCCGGACAACGCCCCGGTGGGCGCGGGGATCGGCTGCCACACGATGGTGGTGCTCAACCGCGAGGGCAAGGGCACGCTGACGGGCCTGACCCAGATGGGCGGCGAGGGCACGCAGTGGATCGGCCAGGCGCCGTTCACCGACACCCCGCACATCTTCCAGAACCTGGGCGACGGCACCTTCCACCACTCCGGCTCGCTCGCCATCCGCGCCACCGTGGGCGCGGGCGTCAACATCACCTACAAGCTGCTCTACAACAGCGCCATCGCCATGACCGGCGGCCAGACGATCACCCCGTCCCTCGCGGTGGCCGACCTGACCCGCTGGCTGGAGACGGAGGGCGTGCGCCGCGTGATCGTCACCACCGACGAACCCGAGCGCTACCGGGGGGTCAAGCTCGCGCGGATCGCCGAGGTCCGCGACCGGACCGCGCTGGAGGACGCGCAGCGCGAGCTGGCCGCGACGCCCGGGGTGACCGTGCTGGTCCACGACCAGCAGTGCGCGGCCGAGAAGCGGCGGCTACGCAAGAAGGGCGACCTGCCCGACCCGGCCAAACGGGTGGCGATCAACCAGCGGGTGTGCGAGGGCTGCGGCGACTGCGGGCAGAAGTCCGAGTGCCTGTCGGTGCTGCCGGTGGAGACCGAGTTCGGCCGCAAGACCGAGATCCACCAGTCGTCCTGCAACAAGGACTACTCCTGCGTGGAGGGGGACTGCCCCTCCTTCCTGACCATCGTGCCGGGCAAGACGGCCAAGGGGCGTGCCGCCGTACCGGCTCCTCCGCAGATGCCCACGCCCGAGTTCCGCACCGGGGAGACGACGATCCGGCTGGTGGGCATCGGCGGCACTGGCGTGTTGTCGGTGGCGCAGATTCTCGGCACCGCCGCGATGCTCGACGGCAGGCAGTCGCGCGGACTCGACCAGACCGGCCTGGCCCAGAAGGGCGGCACGGTCGTCTCCGACATCCGGATCTTCGACGGCGACGACGACCGGACCGGGCAGGCCGGGACCGCCGGCGTGGACGCCTACCTCGCGCTCGACCTGATCGGCGCCACCGATCCCAAGCAGCTGGGCGGCGCCGACCCCGACCGGACCGTCGCGGTGGTCTCCACCAGCCTGACCCCCACCGGCTCCATGGTCCTCGACCCGGCCACGCACGTCACCGGCCTCGGCTCGCCGGTCGGCGCGCTGGAGTCGCGCACCCTGCGCGAGCTGAACGTCTACCTCGACGCCGAGGACGTCGCCCAGAAGCTGTTCGGCGACCACATGCCCGCCAACACGGTCGTGGTCGGCGCGGCCTGGCAGCGCGGCCTCATCCCGCTGAGCCTGGAGTCGATCGAGCGGGCCATCCGCCTGGGCGGCGGCAAGGCCGCGGACCGGACGGTCGCCGCCTTCCACTGGGGCCGGGCCGTCGTCGCCGACCCGGAGGCCGTGGTGCGCGCGACCGGCTCCCCGGCCCCGGCCGAGCAGCCGCCGAGCCCCGAGGTCACCGCGCTCGTCGCCTCGATCGCCGCCCCCGGCACCGAACTGCACCGGATCCTGGCGGTACGGGTGCCCGATCTGGCCGCCTACCAGAACCTGCGCTACGCCACCCGCTACGCCGACGCGGTCCGCGCGGTCCTCGACAGGGAGCGGGAGGTCTCGGACGGGCGCTCCCCGATCACCGAGGCCTACGCCCGGCAGCTGCACCGCCTGATGGCCTACAAGGACGAGTACGAGGTGGCCCGGCTCCACCTCGACCCGGCCGAGCGGGCCCGGATCGCCGCCGAGTTCGGCCCCGGGGCGAAGATCTCCTACAACCTGCACCCCCCGGTCTTCCGCGCCCTGGGCATGGACCGCAAGATCCGCCTCGGCACCTGGTTCGACCCGGCCTTCCGCCTGCTGTACGGCATGCGGGGGCTGCGCGGCACCCGGCTGGACCCGTTCGGCATGGCCGGGGTGCGCAGGACCGAGCGCGCGCTCGTCACCGAGTACACCCGCGACGTGCTCAGCGCCCTTTCACACCTGCGCCCGGAGACCGAGGACCAGGTCCGCGAGCTGGCGGAGCTGCCGGACATGATCCGGGGCTACGAGCACGTGAAGATGCGCAACGTGGCCAAGTACCGCACTGCTGCCGAGGCCATCCTCGGTCAGCTGAACGACACTCAAGGACCGGGCGCCCCCGATGTGCGTTGATCTTGGGTCATGTGTCCGGAGCGTCGACGGTCCTGCCTCAGGTCGGCGAGTTGGAACACGTCTGCAGCGTGCTCGGCCAGCAGCTCCGCGACCGGCTCGGGCTTCAGGACGATCCGGGCGATGCCTGCGGGCGTCAGCGGGATCTCTTCCACCAGATACCGGCCCCGAGTGGGGTCGGTGAACTCCGGGCCGCTGCGGAGGTCCGCATCCCAGGTGTGAATCCGGGCGAGGAAGAAGTACTGCCGATCATCCTGCTCCAGGACATGGATCAGGGAGTGGATGGTGGCAACGCCCGCCACTTCCTCGCGGACCTCCCGGTGCAGCGCCGCCTCCAGGCTCACGTCATCTCGCTCGACGCCACCGCCTGGGAGCACCCAGTACGGCTCCATCCGGGGCCGGACCCGCTTGATGGTCAGCAGATTTCCGCCGGGCGTGATGAGGATGGCTCGTACCCGTTCCTTCACAGAAGGTTCCTTTCGGTCAGTGCAGAAGCCGGCCACCATCAACAGTTCCACGGCCGCCTGGACGTCGGCCACCTTGACCTGGCCGAGCACCTGCCGCAGGTGCTCGGCCGCCCGCACGCCGCCGCCGTCCCGGCCGCGTGCTGCCGACAATGATGCCGATCTTGATCATTTCTCCACCTTCAGCGTGACTTTTCCGCGGATAAGGCCGCGCTCGGCTTCGCGGTGCAGGTCTGCCAGGGACCCCAGCGGGCGAGCGTCCGCCTTGACGTCCACCACGCCCTTGTCGATCAGCGCCACGAGCTCGGTCAGCTGGCCTGGGTCGTTGCGGGCCACGAACTGGACGGCGCGCGGATGCTCGATCGGCTGGGTGATCGAAACGAACTCCTTGGCCAGCCGGGTCACCGAGGCGGGCACGTCGGCCACCAGGTTGATCAGCACGTCGTTGCCGCCCGGCAGCGGAGCGGTGGTGTAGTCGACGACCTCGTCGGCGCCCAGCGCCCGCACGGCAGCGGCGCTGCGCGGGCTGGCGGTCGCCACCACGTGCGCGCCCGCATGCTTGGCCAGCTGCACGGCAAACAGCCCGACGCCGCCGCCGGCCCCGTTGACCAGCACCCGGCTGCCGCGGCCGATGCGGGCATGCTCAAAGACCGCCTGCCACGCGGTGAGCCCGGCCACCGGCACGGCAGCCGCGTCCGCCAGCGGGATCCGCTCCGGTGCCCTGGCCAGCACACCCGCCTTCGCGACCGCGTACTCGGCCGCCGCCCCGTCGATGAGCCCGATCACTCGGTCGCCGGGGGCGAGGTCACCCGCCCCGGTGACCACAGTGCCCGCGACGTCCCAGCCGAGCGTGTGCGGCAGCGTGACGCCGAGCACGTCCTGCAGCAGGCCCATCCGTAGGCCGACCTCCGACGGGTTGAACGACGTCGCGGCCACCCTGATGAGCACCTCGCCCGGCCCAGGCTTCGGCACCGGCACCTCGTCCAGCGAGATCACCGAGGCGTCGCCGTACCCGTGGATGCGGGCGGCCCGCATGGTGCCGAGGAAGTCCGCGGCGTGCTCGCTCGCCCACGTCTCGAACGTGCTCGCGGGCGCTCCGGTGACCTCCTCCACGGTCTCGGTGGCCGGGCCGGGCTCGGCGAGACCGCGCAGCATCCCGTCCACGGCCGGCGCGGGCCACCCCAGCCCGAGCAGTCGTAGCCTCGCCTCCTCCGGAGGCTCCTCCTCCCAGCGCACCGGCCGGCCGATCGCGGTACCGATCGCCCGCGCCTGCTCCCGCTGGGTCAGCGGCCGGGGTCCGGTCAGCGTGTAGACCGCGCCATGGTGCCCTTCATCGAGCAGCGCGCGCACCGCGACGGCTGCGACGTCCCGCTCGTGGATGGGGGAAAAGGCCGCGTCGCCGTACGGCTGCCGCACGACGCCCGCGCGGACCTGCTCGGCCCACCGCAAGGTGTTGGCCGCGAACGCGTGCGGGCGCAGCACCGTCCACTCCCGGGCGGTCCCAGCGATCAGGCGCTCGATCTCGACCTCGTGCGGGCGGGCGGCGGCCGAGGACAGGTAGACCACCCGCCGCGCCCCGATCAGCTCCAGCACCTCGCGGGTGCCCTCAGCCGAGGCGAACGGCCACAGCAGGAACACCGCGTCGACACCGTCGAGAGCCGCCTCCAGCGTGACCGGGTCGGTCAGCTGCCTCGTCACCGTGCGCACGTCGGCGCCCGCGTCTTCAAGTTGGTTCACCAGAGGGCGGCCGATCGTGCCGGTCGCCCCGCTGACCAGGATTTTTGTCATGCCGTCAACCATAGGAGCCCTGTGTGAGGCGTCCAATGCGCTTCTGTCTACAATTTATACGTGATCGTCTCCTGCGTTAGACTTACACCGTGGACGTGCTGAGCGACGTGATCGCCTCCATGCGCATGGGCGTGCCGCGCTCGGCGCGTGTCGAGTGGCCGGCGCCGTGGGGGCAGCGGTTCCCGTCAGCGCCTGGCTTGGCGGGCTTCCAGGTCGTGCTACAGGGCTCGTGCTGGGCGATCCCGCCGGAGGGCGAGCCGATCCCGGTCGGGACGGGCGACGTGCTGTTCTTCCCCCACGGGCACGGCTACGCGCTGGCCGACTCGCCCACCAGCCCCATCGCGGAGCCCGACTGTGACCCCTATGCCCACGCCGAGCTATTCGCCTCTGCCTCTATGGAGGGCACCGGGCCCGTCACCGTGACGCTCTGCGGCGGCTACCAGCTCGACTCCAGCCGGGCGCATCCGCTGCTCAGAGGGCTGCCCGAGATGATCCACCTGCCCGCCAGGCTGGGGCACAACACCGAGCTGCGCGCCGCCGTCGAACTGCTCGGCAAGGAGATCGACGACCCGCGGCCAGGCGCGGACATGGTGGTGTCGGCACTGCTGGACATGCTGCTGCTGTACATCCTGCGTGCCTGGTTCAACGTCTCGATGGAGCACTGCAAGGTTGGCAGCTGGGCCGCCGCGCTGGCCGACCCGGCCGTCAGCGCCGCGCTCGACGGCATCCACCGCGACCCTGCCCACCCGTGGACGGTCGAGTCGCTCGGCCGCCGCGCCGGGCTGTCCCGCGCGGCGTTCTCCCGCCGGTTCACCCAGTTCGTCGGGCAGCCGCCGCTGACCTATCTGACCTGGTGGCGGCTGGGCACGGCCGCGCGCATGCTGCGCGACTCCGACGCCGTGCTGAGCGAGATCGCCGCCGCGGTCGGCTACGGCTCGGAGTTCGCCTTCGCCAACGCCTTCAGGCGCGAGTACGGCATGGCCCCCGGCAAATACCGCCGCCTGGGCTGCCCGCCTACGGGCCGAACAGCGGTAGGCACCGCTCCAGCCCCCGGATCTCGAAACCCGGCTCGGCGGCCCACTTTCCAGACCCGGCGGGCGCGCTCCAGATCGTCAAGGCCGGACAGGTCGCCGTAGGTGGACTCGTGCGGCGCGGGAGTTTCGCTCGGCTGCGCACCCAGCAAGGCCGGCACCTGTTCACTGTGAAGAAGCCGGTCGACAACTCCATGGCGTGCCTGGAGTACGAGACAGCGATCGATGACCGGGAGCAGATGCACCACGCCATTACGGTCATGGGCATTCATTCCACGGTCCGGATCGTCAAGACCCGCCGCACCGCGACGCTGGGACCATGATGATCTGCGTCGACGAAGTCGAGCACGCCGGGGCCTTCGTCGAGATCGAGCGCACAGTGAGCGGCGAGGAGTCCGGGGCCTCAAGGTGACCACCCACTTCGACGACATGGAGACAATCCGGCAACTGGTCACGGACGCGCCGGCTTCCTGAGGGCACACCAGACCCGTACGGCTCCCGCCCCCTTCTCAGCGCGGGAGCAGCTCACCCGCTACATGTCGGCACGTATCCGGCCTCGACGATGGACCTCCGAGCGCGCTCAGCCACGGCGGGGTCGTACTCGACCGAGGTCACCGCTCCGCCGCCGAGGCGCTGGCACATCAGCGCGGCCGAGTAGCCGGTGCCGCGAAGCACTTCGCCGCCTCCATGGACACCCGTCGGCCGGTGGAGCGCCGTACCCGCACCATGATCGGGCTGCGATGCGCTCACGCCCACCTGCGCGGAGGCGACGCCGAACAGGCCGCGGCAACGGTGCTCGGCTTCCGCCAGGACCTCACGGGGATCGCATCGGCTCGCGTCCGCGGCGAGCTGCGGCAGCTCCGTCGGGGGTGGCAGCCGTACCGGGCTGCGCCGCGGGTGGCTGAGGCAGGTGCGCTCGCGGCTGGATTGCTGCGCTGAGTGGCACCTCGGACAGCAGAAAGCCCCAGGCTGGAGCTCCTCACGGTATGCGGCTACTGCTCGAGCAGGGTGACGGGTGGGAGTGGCTCCGGGTGGTGGGTGGGCTGCTCGGCCCGGCCGAGCAGGGTTGCCTCGTCGATGGGGTTTTCGTGGGTGCCCGGCGCCGTGCAGGCGTGGGCGCCCGCGACGGCGCCCAGCCGGACGGCCTCCTCCAGGGATCGTCCCCCGAGGAGGCCGTACAGGACGCCGGAGACGAAGGCGTCGCCTGCGCCGTTGCTGTCGATCACCGGGCCCGGCAGCGGGGCGGCGGGGATGTGCCGGAGCCCGTCGGCGTCGAGGACGTGGCAGCCCTCGGCGCCCGCCGTGCAGATCACCGTCGTGGCGCGGCCCCTGTCCAGGATGTCGCGCATGACGGCGTCGCGGCGGGAGCCGAGGGCCGTGTCCGACAGGAAGACCAGGTCGGAGGAGTAGGCGAAGTCCCTGTGGTGGTCGTTCTCCCCGTCCCAGTCGTGCAGGTCGGTGGAGACGGACCTGCCCTCCAGGTCGGGGTAGACGTGCCGGGAGAAGTCGGTGATGGACACGTGGACGTGTCGGGCCTCACGCACCGCCGCCAGGTAGAGCTCCCTGGGCAGCCGCTCGCCCGGTACGGCCCGTGGATCGAACAGCGACAGCCGCCGCCCGTCGGGGCCGACCAGCAGGACGCTGCGCCGGGTGCCCTGGGGGGCGAGTCCCCAGGCGAACTCCACCCCCCTGGTCTCCAGGTGGGTCCGGATGAACCGGCCCTGCGGGTCGTCGCCGATCAGGTCGACCAGCTTCACCTTGAGCCCGAGGGTGTGACAGCCGAGCGCGACGCCGCTGCCGGTGTTGCCGATCCGGTCGACCATTGGCGGGACGGGGTAGGTGTCGGCGTACGGCAGTGGCAGTTCGGGCACGTAGGCCGTGGTGTCCACTCCGGTACCGCCGATGACGACGACGTCGTAACCAGTCTTCATCACGCCAGGATCTCAGCCGCCGGGGACGGCCCGCGTGGCACGGGGCCGTGCGCCGCGCGACGCGTTCCTAGCGGTTGACCAGCGGGCCGGAGCCCGTCGAGCGGCGCACGACCAGCTCGGGCTGGAACATCAGCTCGATGTGCCTGCTCGGGATGCCGTTGATCTCCTCCAGGAGGGTCGCCACGGCGGCCGAGGCCATCGCGCCGATGGGTTTGCGTACGGTGGTCAGCGGCGGGTCGGTGAACGCGATCAGCGGCGAGTCGTCGAACCCCACCACCGACGCCTCCCCCGGGACCGACAGGCCCCGGTCCCGGCAAGCCCGGATCGCGCCCAGCGCCATCAGGTCGGAGGCGCACACGATCCCGGTGCAGCCCCGCTCCAGCAGCTGCGCCGCCGCCGCCTGTCCTCCCTCGACCGAGAACAGCGAGTGCGAGATCAGCTCGTCCACCTCGGTCACGCCCAGCAGCTGCGCCATCGCCTGCCGGTAGCCCTCGATCTTGCGGATCACCGGTACGAACCGGCGCGGCCCGACGGCCAGGCCGATCCGCTCGTGGCCCAGGTCCACCAGATGCTGTACGGCCAGCCGCGCCGCGGCCCGGTCGTCGGGGGAGATGAACGGCGCCTGGATCTGGCCGTTGTAGCCGTCCAGCAGGACGATCGGCAGCCCTCGGTCGATCAGCCTGGCGTAGCGGTCCATTTTGGCCGTGGTGTCGGCGTGCAGGCCGGAGACGAAGACGATGCCGCTGACCCCGCGGTCGATCAGCAGTTCGGTGAACTCGTCCTCGGGAGCGCCGCCGGGGAGCTGGGTGCACAGCACGGGGGTGTAGCCGTGCTGGGTCAGCGCCTTCTCGATCGCCTGGGCGAACGCCGGGAAGATCGGGTTGTCCAGCTCCGGGGTGACCAGGCCGATCAGCCCGTTGCTGCGCTGGCGCAGCCGCTGCGGACGCTCATAGCCCATCAGGTCCAGCGCCGTCAGCACCGCCTGCCTGGTCCCCTGCGACACCCCCGACTTGCCGTTGAGCACCCGGCTGACCGTGGCCTCACTCACCCCCGCCTGCGCGGCGATGTCCGCCAGCCGGATTCCCGTGCCATCGGGGCGGGATCGGGGCGTGTGCGTGAGTTCACCGTCCATCAGACGTACCCCACCATGCGGTCGAATCGGGTGCAAACCAAGCGGCGTTCAGCTCCTTGGATATGAGACTCGTTGCTGAAACTTTGTGCAAACGGTAACACTCCCGTCCCGGCGTTACGGGCGTTGACCCAGTTGTGGCCGGTTTTCCTCTGACTCGAAACTTTCCTACCAGTCGGAAAGAGAGAAGTGACCAGCAGGTGTGCGATTTCTGAAAACACCTATGGACACGTGGGCAATTGGCGCGATGTACTACCTCATCAATCACAAGGCTGGATCCGGGCAACACGGTCCGGGAGGAACGAGCGCGCATGAGTACCGTCGTCCTCGACAATGTGAGCAAGGTCTACCCCGGCGGGTACCTCGCGGTTGATCGAATGAACCTGCGCGCCGAAAACGGGGAGTTTCTGGTCTTACTGGGACCCTCCGGCTGCGGTAAGTCCACGCTGCTCCGGATGATCGCGGGACTGGAGGAGATCACCTCCGGGGATCTGTGGCTGGGCGGTGAGCTCGCCAACGACTTCGCCCCGCGCGACCGCGACGTCGCCATGGTCTTCCAGAACGGCGCGCTCTACCCGCACCGCACGGTGCGCGGCAACATGGCCTTCCCCCTGGAGATCGCCAAGGCCGATCCGGCGATGGTCAGGGAGCGCGTGACGGAGCTCTCCAAGGCGCTGCACATCGACGAGACCCTCGATCGCCGCCCTGGAACGCTCTCCGGTGGCCAGCGCCAGCGCGTCGCGATGGGCAGGGCGATCGTCCGCCAGCCCTCGCTCTTCCTGATGGACGAGCCGCTGTCCAACCTCGACGCGGGCATGCGCACCGAGCTCCGCATGGAGATCTCCTCGCTGGTCCGCTCGCTCGGTGTGACCACGATCTACGTCACTCACGACCAGGTCGAGGCCCTGACGCTGGCCGACCGGATCGCCATCATGAACCGGGGCGTGCTCCAGGACGTCGGTACTCCCGGCCAGGTCTACAACGACCCGGCCACCGCCTTCACGGCCGCCTTCCTCAGCTCCCAGCAGATCAACCTGCTCGCGGCCACTGTGCGTACCCCGCAGAACCAGTTCATCCTGCTGGACTTCGGGGTTCACCAGATCATGATCCCTTGGACCGATCCCCGGGCCTACGTCATCTCCCAGCATGTCGGTCGCCAGATCATCGTCGGCCTCCGCCCGGACTGCCTCGCTCCGGTCCCCGAGACGTTCGAGGGCCCCATCTTCCTCGGCCGGGTACGGGCACTGGAGTACCACGGTCACGAGTGGCTCGCCTACGTCGAGAGCGGCATCCCCTCCGTGACCGTTCCCGAGCCCCCGGACCCTCGTCACAAGGGACGTGACCTGGTCACCGCCGCTCCGGGCGGCCGGGCCCGGGCGGCCCTCAGGCGCCTGCTGCCCGGTCTCGGCTACGAGCCCGAAGTCCAGCGGGAGCCGGAGCAGGCCGGCGGGGGCACCCACCGCCGGGCCGATCTGATCGTCCGTGTCGGCGCCCGACCTGTCTGGCGGGCCGGTGAACCCGCCCGCGTGGGTGTCGACGTCACCCGTCTGATGCTCTTCACCATGGACGGCTCCCGCATCG
The DNA here is from genome assembly GCF_044741965.1 of Streptosporangium sp. NPDC087985. Taxonomy (NCBI): domain Bacteria; kingdom Bacillati; phylum Actinomycetota; class Actinomycetes; order Streptosporangiales; family Streptosporangiaceae; genus Streptosporangium; species Streptosporangium sp. NPDC087985. The sequence continues at coordinate 165,695 of NZ_JBIUTQ010000011.1, read as the reverse complement.
ACCCCCCGCACCGCTGACCTGCCGGACAGGCCGCCACCGGCGGCGCCGTACCCACCCGGTCCCGGAGGTCAGCGACCGATGATGGAGACGATCTCGACGACGCGGATGACACGGTCCGCCTCCGCCCGGTGGAAGGACGGCCCCTCGGTCCGGGCGAGGATGAGGTGCAGGTGAGCGTCCGGCACCGGGAGACTCATCAGGCGGTGGTGGCCCGCGTCGAGGACGGAGGGACGCAGGAGGGTGAGGTCGGCCACCTTGACCCCGACGAGACCCCCCGCCCCGTCGAGCGAGGGCGGCGCCTGCCAGCTGCGGTGGACGATCTCGCCGGTCCCGGAGTCCACGGTGACCGCCCAGTCGGCGCCCATCAGGGCGGGCAGTGCGTCCACGAGGGTGACGAAGGCCCTGCCCGGGTCCGCCGCGACGTGCTTCAGCAGATCGTAGTCGGGGGCGGAACCGGGGATCTCCCGGGTGGGCCAGACGGCTTCGACGCGTATTCCGGGGACGACGGAAAGCCGCGCTCTGACGGTGACGGCGTCGGCCGTGCCGGGCCAGGAGACGGTGAAGTCGTCCATGGCCCGGCCCGTCTGGCGCTCCAGCACCGTCATCTGGAGAATGTCGGCTCCCAGCGTGCCGAGGACCCGGGCGACCTGGCCCAGGGCACCCGGGCGATCGGGAAAGGACACCCGTAGCCGCACCATCATTTCGATCACCTCTCTCTGGACACCAGGGTGTCCCGGACAGGTTTCGCAGAGGTTCCGGGGAGATGTCGTCCAGCATAGCCCTGGCGCCCCCGGGACATCGGTCCGGCAGTCCCGCCGAGGGAGATGTCAGCGGATGACCTTCGGGCCCGAGCCCGTCGAGCCCCGCACGATGAACTCCGGCTGGAAGATGAGCTCGGAGTGCTTCACGGGCGCGCCGGAGACGGCCTCCAGCAGGGTGTGCACTGCGGCGGTCACCATCGACTGCACGGGCTGGCGCACGGTGGTCAGTGGCGGGTCGGTGAACGCGATCAGCGGCGAGTCGTCGAACCCCACCACCGACACCTCCCCCGGGACCGACAGGCCCCGGTCCCGGCAGGCCCGGATCGCGCCCAGCGCCATCAGGTCGGAGGCGCACACGATCCCGGTGCAGCCCCGCTCCAGCAGCTGCGCCGCCGCCGCCTGCCCTCCCTCGACCGAGAACAGCGAGTGCGAGATCAGCCCGTCCACCTCGGTCACGCCCAGCAGCTGCGCCATCGCCTGCCGGTACCCCTCGATCTTGCGGATCACCGGCACGAACCGGCCCGGCCCGACGGCCAGGCCGATCCGCTCGTGGCCCAGGTCCACCAGATGCTGTACGGCCAGCCGCGCCGCAGCCCGGTCGTCGGGGGAGATGAACGGCGCCGGAACGTCGTCGGCGTGCCCGTTGAGCAGGACGATGGGCACGCCCTGCCCGATGAGCTGGGTGTAGCGGTCGGAGCGCGCGGTGGTGTCGGCGTGCAGCCCGGAGACGAAGATGATGCCGCTGACCCCGCGTTCCACGAGCAGCTCGGTGAACTCGTCCTCCATCGCTCCGCCGGGGAGCTGGGTGCACAGCAGCGGGGTGTAGCCGTGCTGGTTCAGCGTCTTCTCGAAGGCCTGGGCGAACGCCGGGAAGATCGGGTTGTCCAGCTCCGGGGTGACCAGGCCGATCAGCCCGTTGCTGCGCTGGCGCAGCCGCTGCGGACGCTCGTAGCCCATCAGGTCCAGCGCCGTCAGCACCGCCTGCCTGGTCCCCTGCGACACACCCGGCTTGCCGTTGAGCACCCGGCTGACCGTGGCCTCGCTCACCCCCGCCTGCGCGGCGATGTCCACCAGCCGTGGCGAGGTGCCACCGGCGAGGCTTCCGCTAATCGGCATCGCGCTCCCACCAGACCGCGGAGTCGGGCGCCAGCCGTGCCGCGTCTCCCACGAGTGCGGGCTGGTCGCTGGCCAGCAGCATCCTGCCCGGGGCCGGCAGGTCCACCGGCTCGCCGGTCAGGTTGACCGTGCACACGAACCCGTCGCGGCCGAACGACAACGTGCCCTCGGGCGACTCGAGCCAGGTCAGCGAGCCGTCGCCGAGCTCCTCGCGCTCCCGTCTGAGGGCCAGGGCGGCCCGGTAGAGCCGGAGTGTGGAGTCCGGGTCGCCGAGCTGGGCCTCGACGCTGAGCCCGCTCCACGAGGCGGGCATGGGCAGCCAGCTGTCCTCGCTGCCGGGGAGGCCGAATCCGAAGTCGGGCCCGGAGGCGGCCCATGGGATCGGCACCCGGCAGCCGTCGCGGCCGTCCTCGGGGTTGCGCAGCCGCTGCGGGTCCCGCAGGAACTCCTCCGGCAGGTCGAGCACCTCGGGAAGGCCGAGCTCCTCTCCCTGGTAGACGTAGACGGAGCCGGGCAGGGCCAGCATCAGCAGCGCGGCCGCCCTGGCCCGGCGCAGGCCGAGCTCGCCCCCGCCGTAGCGGGTGACGTGCCGCTTGACGTCGTGGTTGGACAGCACCCACGTCGTCGGCGCGCCCACCAGGCCGGCGGTCAGCACCGACTCCTCGATCACCGCGCGGAACCGCTCCGCGTCCCAGGGGGTGGTCAGGAAGTGGAAGTTGAACGCCTGGTGGAGCTCGTCGGGGCGGACGTAGTTGGCCAGGCGCTCGGGCGTGGGCGCCCAGGCCTCCGCCACCCCGATGCGCTCGCCCGGGTAGGAGTCGAGAAGCCTGCGCCAGGCGCGGTGGATCTCGTGGACGCCGTCCTGGTCGAAGAACGGGACGACGTCGGCGCCGATCATCTTGACCTGGTCGGGGTGGCCGACGTCGGGCAGTCCTGCGGCCTTGACCATGCCGTGCGCCACGTCGATCCGGAAGCCGTCCACGCCCAGGTCGAGCCAGAACTTCAGGACCGACGCGAACTCGGCGTGGACCTCCGGGTTCTCCCAGTTCAGGTCGGGCTGCTCGGGGGCGAACAGACGCAGGTACCACTGACCGTCGGGAACCCGGCTCCACGCCGGGCCGCCGAAGACCGACTCCCAGTCGTTGGGCGGCAGCTCGCCGTCCGGGCCTTTGCCCTCGCGGAAGATGTAGCGCTCACGCTCAGGGCTGCCGGGCCCGGCGGCCAGGGCCTGCTGGAACCAGACGTGCCGGTCGGAGGTGTGGTTGGGCACCACGTCCACGATGATCCGCAGGCCCCGGGCGTGCGCGTCGTCCAGCAGCGCCTTGGCGTCCGCCAGCGTCCCGAAGATCGGATCCACGTCCCGGTAGTCGGCCACGTCGTAGCCGAAGTCCGCCATGGGAGAGGTGTAGAACGGCGTCAGCCAGAGCGCGTCCGCCCCCAGCTCCGCCAGGTAGTCCAGCTTGCCGCGGATTCCCAGCAGGTCGCCGATGCCGTCGCCGTTGCCGTCGGCGAAACTGCGGACGTAGACCTGGTAGATCACCGCGTCCCGCCACCAGGTGGTGGCGGTCCCGGTGTGCCGGTCGTGGATCAGCTCGGTCATGAATTATCCCCCGATTCTCGACATTCGATGGTGCTGGCGGGACCGCGTTACGCGCGCGTGGCGCGACCCAGCCTCCAGATCCGCAGGCTCGGGCCGTCGCCGGGCAGCGTCACCTCGCCCGCCGCGTCCGCCGCGAGGTCGTCCGCGCCGTAGACGCCGGTCACGGACGCGCCCAGCGGTAGGGTGACCGGGTCTCCGGCCGCCCGCCGCGCCGACACCAGCAGCGACTCCGACGCGGTCTCGCGCAGGAACACCAGGCTGTCGGTGTCGGCGTGCAGCCAGCGCAGGCCGCCGTGGCGCAGCGCGGGCTCGCTACGCCGGAGCCCGAACAGGGCCTGGTAGGCCTCCAGCGTCGTCTCGTCCCGGTCGTCCGGCCGGTTCCACGGCATCGGAGTGCGCGCGTTCTCGCCGTTCCAGCCGGTGAGGCCGTACTCGCTCCCGGCGTAGATCATGGGAACGCCCGGCAGCGTGGCCTGCAGTCCGGCTGCGACCAGCTGTCCCTCGCGGGAACCGGTGACGGTGCGGATGCGGGCCGTGTCGTGGGAGTCGAGCAGCTGCCAGGAGTGGGTGAGCGAGCGCCACGACATGCGGGCGCCGAAGACCCGGACGGTGTCCAGCGTGCCAGGGCCGTCCTGCTCCGGGACGCCGCCCGGCACGCCGAGGAAGTCGGGCAGGTCGAGCTCGGCGCCGCGCAGCCAGCGCCAGACCGGACGGGTGAATCCCAGGTAGTTCATGGTGCCGTGCCAGCCGTCGCGGTCCAGGTCGCCGGCGGCGTCGTGGGCGTGCTCGGCGACGAGGGTCGCCTCGGGCAGCGCGGCGGCGACCTCACGCCGCAGCAGCGCCGCCACCTCGTGGGTGTACTCGTCGGCGCCGCGACGGCCGGTCATGTTGGCCACGTCGACCCGCCAGCCGTCCAGGGTGCCCAGCCAGCGGCGGAGCGTGGCGATCATGCGCTCGTGCACCAGCGGGCTGCCCCAGTTGAGCTTGGGCAGGCTCTTGACCCCGCACCACGACTCGTAGTCACCGGTCTCGGGGTCGAAGTAGAACATCTCCCGCTCCGGCGCGGCCACGTCGGAGCTCGCGGCGGCGAACCACTCGTGCGCGTCACCACAGTGGTTGGTGGTGACGTCGCCGACGAGCCGCATGCCCCGGGCGTGCAGCGCGTCCGACAGCCGCCGCAGCGCCTCGTCCCCCCCGAGGAGCGGATCCACCGTGTCGAAGGTGGAGGCGTCGTAACGGTGGTTGGAGCGCGCGGGGAAGACCGGGGTCAGGTAGACGGTGTCGGCCCCGAGCGACTGGATGTGGTCCAGGTGCTCGGTGATGCCGTCCAGGTCGCCGCCGAAGAACTGTTCCGAGGTGCCGGGGCCGCGCCCGATCACCTCGTCCCTGTCCCACTCACGGGGCAGCGCCCACGCCGGCAGGCCGGCCGGGTCCAGCGGGCCCGCCTGCGCGGAGCGGGCGAAGCGGTCGGGGAAGATCTGGTAGATGATTGACTCGCCGGTCCAGGCCGGCGGCGCGTCGTACGTCACCAGGCGGAAGTCGGTGGCGTCGGGCAGGTCGTGCCCGACCACGCCCGCGGCGGTCAGCCAGACCGGCTTCCCGGTGTCGCGGCGCAGGTAGAAGCGGTACGGCGTGACCGGGTTGTGCGCGGTCACCTCCGCCTTCCACCACACGTCGGCGGGGCCGTACCCGCCGATCGCCCTGCCGGTGCGGTCCGGGTCGATCTCGGCGGCGGCGAAGTGCGGCTCGCCGTCGTACGTGGTGCGGACGTGCACCGCGGTGACCTCCATGGCGCGCGGGATCCGCGCCCAGACCGTGACCCGCTCGCCGAGCGCGGGCGTCAGGGTGGAGACGTAGAGGGCTGAACCGTCGTGGTGTGGCTCGTCGATGAGGTACATGTTTTCCTTTCGCGATAAGGAGTCGACGTTTCAGCCCGTGGACGTGCCCGGGGTCGCGACTTGTCCGTCGGGTCCAGGGGGTGGGACACCCCCTAGCCCTTGACCGCTCCGGCGGTGAGGCCGGAGACGATGTACTTCTGCAGCCAGAGGAAGACCCCGACCGTGGGGACCGCGGTGATCAGCGTGGCCGCGGCGAACATGCCGAAGTTGGCGTTACGCCCGTCGCCGGAGATCATGCCGAACATGCCCACTGCGAGGGTCTTACTCTCCGGGTCGCGCAGAAAGATGTTGGCGATGATGAACTCGCTCATCGTGCCGATGAAGGCGAGCATCGCGGTGACCGCGATGATCGGCGTCACCAGGGGCAGGATGATCCGCCAGAAGACCTGCGCGTGCGTCGCGCCGTCGACCGTCGCCGACTCGTCGAGCTCCTTGGGGATCGTGTCCAGGAAGCCCTTCATCAGCCAGGTGTTCACACCGAGCGCGCCACCGAGGTAGAGCAGCATCAGGCCCCAGGCCGTGTTGAAGCCGAAGGCCGGATAGAGCTCGGTGACCTTCGTGAAGATCATGAAGATCGTCACGATCGCCAGGAACTGCGGGAACATCTGGATCAGCAGCAGCGCCAACAGGCCCGTCCGACGGCCGGAGAAGCGCATGCGGCTGAAGGCGTAGGCCGCGAACATGCTCAGCAGCAGGCTCGCGAACGAGGCGGCCAGCGCGATGAAGACCGAGTTGAGGAACCACCGCGCGAACGGGTAGACGTCGGAGCTGAACAGGTTGGCGAAGTTGTCCAGGCTCGCCCCGGTCGGCAACAGTTCCGAGGAGGCGAGCGTGCCCAGTGGGTTGATCGCCGCCGAGAACACGAACATGATCGGGAAGAGCGCGAACGCCACCACCGCGAGCACCACGAGATGGCGCCAGCCGACCTGCTTGAACCAGCGCGTCATGAGTACACCTCCTCCTGGCGGCGGGTCTGCCGGAACGTGATCGCCGAGACGACGGCCACGATCGCGAAGATGAAGACCGAGATCGCCGCGGCGAAGCCGAACTGTGCCGAGCCGGTGCCGAACGCCAGCCGGAACGTGTAGGTGATGAGCAGGTCGGTGGCTCCGACCTGGGGGCTTTCCGCCGGGAACGGGCCGCCCTGGGTGGTGAGCTGGATCGCGTTGAAGTTGTTGAAGTTGAACGCGAAGGAGGAGATCAGCAGCGGGGTGAGCGCCACCAGGAGCAGCGGCAAGGTCACCTTGCGGAAGGCGTACACCGGTGAGGCACCGTCGATGCCGGCCGCCTCCGTCAGCTCCCTGGGGATCGCCTGCAGCGCGCCGGTGGTCACCAGGAACATGTAGGGGAAGCCGAGCCAGAGGTTGACCAGGATGACCGCGAACCTGGCCGTGGTCGGCTCGCCGAGCCAGTCCAGGCTCAGCCCGAACATCTGGTTGATCAGGCCGAAGTCCCGGTTGAACATGTCCCGCCAGACCAGCAGCATCGCGAAAGCCGGCATCGCGTACGGCAGGATCAGGGCGATCCGGTAGATCTTCGTGCCCCGCATCCGCGGGTGGTGCAGCAACAGCGCCACCCCCATGCCGAGCCCGAACGTGGCGGCCACGGACGCCACCGCGAAGAACACGTTCCACACCAAGACGCCGAAGAAGTAGCCGGAGACGGCCGGGTCGGTGAGAGCCCGCGTGAAGTTGGCGAAGCCGACGTTGACCTGCCAGCCCTGCGGAAGGTTCTGGCCAGAGGAGTCCACGAAGAAGCCGCTGGACTCGTCGGCGACCCAGCGCTGGCCGTTCTCGGCGTCGACGACGCAGTCGCACGCGGCGTCGTAGGTCTTCTGCGCCCTGCCCTCGACGGCCCGGCTCAGGCCGTTGGCCTTGATGGCGCCGCCCGGGGTGGGGACGGAGAAGGCGGTGATCTCCGGTCCGCGCTCGGCCGCCTGCGGGGTGGTCAGGACGGTGTAGCCGGGAGCCTGCGTGACCTTGCCGCTGAGGCTGACCTTCGCGCCGGGGAGCGGGGTGAGCCCGTCCGCGGCGCCGACCTGGACCTGCTTGGTCTTGGTGTCGACCAGCAGGAAGACCAGCTCGTCACCCTTGAGCGCGGCGGTGAGGCCGTACTCGGGCGAGCCGGGCGCCTGCTGTACCGAGCCGGACTCGATCGCCGTGATCGCCGCCGGCTTGTCCCCGCGGTGGCCGTCGCCGAAGTTGGTGAAGGCCGTGGTCATCGTGTAGACGACCGGGAAGACCTGGAAGGCGATCAGGAAGATCGTGCCCGGCACCAGATACTTGGCCGGGACGTACCGGCGGCTCAGGTAGAGGTAGCCGATGACCGCGGTGACGACGCCCAGGACCGCGAGCGCGGCCCAGGCCTCGGTGGCGATCAGCGGGGGCACCGCGTAGAGCAGGACCGCCGCCACGACGCCGAGCACGGCGATCCTGCTCACCACGAAGGCCGTGGAGATCTCCCGTCGCCTGGGGGCCGGGCTGTGCTTTCCGGTCCCGCCCCGCGGCCCCGGCCGGGGAGGGCTCCCGCCCTCCCTGGCCGTCGTCAGCTCCGGAGTGGACATTCAGTCGTCCCTGATCAGTTCTTCAGCGAGCCGTCGATGGCCTTCTGCGCGGCGGCCGCGGCCTTGGCCGGGTCACCGCCCTTGACCACGGCGGTCTCGGCGATGCCGAAGGGCCCCCAGATGGCGGACATCTCGGGGATGGCCGGCATCGGGAAGCCGATCTTGCCTGCATCCATGAACTTGCCGGCGTCGGGGTCGGCGGCCTCGACCGCCTCCAGCGCGGCGGTCAGCGCCGGCGGACGGGGGTCGGCCTCGTAGAGGGCCTTGGCGACGTCGGGGTTGGTGACGTAGTTGCTCACGAACTCCTGGGCCAGGGCCTTGCTGCTGCCCTTGGAGGCGACGAAGAAGGACTGCACGCCGACGAACGGGGTCGCGGGCTTGCCCCCCTCGAAGCCCGGGACCGCGGTGATGTCGTAGCTCAGGCCGCTCTTCTTCACGTCGGCCATCGCCCACGGGCCGGAGATCAGGAAGGCGCACTTGCCCGCGGCGAAGTTCGGGATGGAGTTCTCGTTGGTGAGCGAGGTCTTCAGCGCGCCGTCGCCCTTCTCCCCGAGGTCCTTCAGTTTGCCGAACGCCGCGACCGAGCCCTCGGAGCCGACCAGGACCTGCTTGGGGTCGGGGTCGCCGGCGTCGGTGGTTCCGAACAGGGCGCCGCCACCCGAGGCGAAGATCGGGTAGATGTGGAAGGCGTCGCCGAGCTGGGTGACCGGCAGGCAGAGGATCTCCTTGACCTTGCCGTCCTTCTTCAGCTTCGTGCCGGTCTTGACCATTTCCTCGATGGAGGCCGGGGCGTCGGGGACAAGTTTGGTGTTGCGGATCAGCGCGATGTTCTCCACGGCGTACGGCGCGCCGTACACCTGGCCGTTGAAGGTGACCGCCTTCAGCGCGATCTCCGAGAACGACGACTTCTGCTCGGCGGTCAGGTTCACCGGGTCGATGGCACCGTTCTGGACCAGGTTGCCGATCCAGTCGTGCGCGCCGATCATCACGTCGGGGCCGCTGCCCTGCTGTGAGGCGGTGACGAAGGTCTGCTGGTTGTCGGCGCTGATCTCCTTCACCTCGACGGTGACACCGTTCTCGGTGCCGAACTCGTCGGCGAAGGGCTTCAGGGCCTTGATCCGGTTGGGGTCGGCCCAGATGACGAGCTTGCCGTTGCCCTTGTCCTTCGCGGGTGCCGAGGTGGCGGCCGTCTCGCTGGCGGCCGTCTCGCTGGGAGCCGCGGCATCAGGCGTCTCGCCGCCGCCACAGGCCGTGACGGCAAGAGCCAGGGCCGCCACCGCGGTGGCGGCACCCGCAACACGGACGCGCATGGGATCTCCTCGTGGTCTGTGAGGTTTTCGACATAAAGATCTTTTATGACCACTTTCACGCTTCGTGCCGCGCTTGAGTGATCTTGACCTTGATGTGACTTATGTTTCCGGGACGCTAGCGGCTGGTTGCAAGTTTTGGAAGAACTTGCGAAGCAGAGTTATCAGACCGCTATCTGGCCGTAGAAAGTCGCTTGCAATACATCCCTGAATCAGCCGATTTGTCCTGGTTTTGAAGATCGAAAATCGGAGGTTGACATCCTTGAGTACCTGAAATTTGCTGAAAGTCAGCTTGACGCTCCCAGAGCCGCGCGGGATCCTTCACCGGACATCACGGACACCCATCCGCGCCAACGGACATTGCGGGTAGCTGCGGTCCGGACCATCCCCGGGAGGAACAACCAGTGACCATCCTCGGCAACGACGACTGGTGGCGCGACGCAGTCGTGTACCAGGTCTACCCGCGCAGTTTCGCCGACGCCGACGGTGACGGCACCGGCGACCTCCAGGGTGTGCGGAGCAGGCTGCCGTACCTGAAGGTCCTGGGCGTGGACGCGATCTGGCTCAGCCCGTTCTACACCTCGCCCCTGGCCGACGGCGGCTACGACGTGGCCGACTACCGCGACGTGGACCCGCGCTTCGGCAGCCTCGGCGACTTCGACCAGATGATCGGCGACGCGCACGGACTGGGCATCCGGGTCATCGTGGACCTGGTGCCGAACCATTCCTCCAGCGCGCACCCGCGGTTCCAGGTGGCACTCGCGGCCGGGCCCGGCTCCCCCGAGCGCGACTGGTACATGTTCAGTGAGGGCTCGGGCGAGAGCGGCGAGCTGCCCCCCAATGACTGGGAGTCCATCTTCGGCGGCCCGGCGTGGACCCGGCTGCCCGACGGGCAGTGGTACCTGCACCTGTTCGCCCCCGAACAGCCCGACCTGAACTGGGAGAACCCGGAGGTCCGGGCCGAGTTCCGCGACATCCTGACCTTCTGGCTGGACCGGGGGGTGGACGGCTTCCGGGTCGACGTGGCGCACGGCATGATCAAGGCAGAGGGGCTGCCATCGGTCGGCCGGAGCAGCGACGAGAACGGCCGGCAGTCGGAGATGCTCGGCGACGAGGTCGTGCCGTACTTCGACCAGGACGGCGTGCACGAGATCTACCGCGAGTGGCGGCCGATCCTGGACAGCTACCCGGGAGGCCGGATCGCGGTCGCCGAGGCCTGGGTCGCCACGCCGCAGCGGCTGGCCCGCTACATCGGCGCGGAGGAACTGCACCAGGCGTTCAACTTCGACTTCATGATGGCCGACTTCCACGCCAAGTCGTTCCGCACCGTCATCGACAGGTCGCTGGCCGAGGCGGAGCTGGTCGGCGCACCCACCACCTGGGTGCTGTCCAACCATGACAAGTGGCGGCACGTGACCAGATACGGCGACGGCGAGGCGGGACTGCGCCGGGCCCGCGCGGCCACCCTGCTGATGCTGGCGCTGCCCGGCTCGGCCTACCTCTACAACGGCGAGGAGCTGGGCCTGCCCGAGGTCCTCGATCTCCCGGACGGACTGCGCGAGGATCCGGCGTTCCTCCGCACCGGGGAGAGCCGTGACGGCTGCCGGGTGCCGCTGCCCTGGGGCGGCACGGTGGAGGAGGGTTTCCGGTTCGGCCCGACGGGCGCCGCCAGGCCGTGGCTGCCGCAGCCGGCGTCCTGGGAGCCCCTCACCGCGGATGCCCAGGAGGACGCCCCGGACTCGACACTGAACTTCTACCGGACCGCGCTGCGGATCCGCAGGGAGCACCCGGCGCTCGGCGGCGGCCGGGTGGAATGGCTGGACTCGCCGGAGAACGTGCTGGTCATCGCGCGTGAGCCCGGCCTGGTCGTGGTGGTCAACATCTCCGACGGCCCGGTCAGCCCGGCGGAGCTCGGCCTGACCGGCGAGCCGCTGGTCTCCAGCGGCCCGCTCGGTGCGGACGGCTCGATCCCCGCCGACACCGCCCTCTGGCTCGCGGTCTGAAAGCTCACGGTCTGAGCGGCCTGAAGGGTCGCGAACCGGAGGGTCGCGACCCGGAGGCCGGCAGTCCGGAGGCCCACACCTCGGGTCGGATTCAGAACATATTTCAGGAAATTTCTGCAAGGCATTGCATAGATCATGTTCAGTGAGTAACTTCCGGGCAACACCCCCGAAACACTGACATATGTGGAGGCCTTGGTGGTCTGGCCGCTCCCCCCGCGGCACGTGGGCACGTCACGACCGGGCGCAGCCGCCCGGATCGCCGGGGCCGCCGTCGCGGCGGCCCTGCTCACGTCCTCGCTCGCTGTATCCGCCTCACCCGCCGCCGCACTCCAGGCGACCCCGGCCCCGGCCGGGGTCGCCTCCGCGCTGAGCCGTACGGCGGAGCCCTCCGACAGGGATCTCGCCCGCGACGCGCTCCGCGCCGACCTGAGCCGCGAGCGCTTCTACTTCGCGATGACCGACCGGTTCGCCAACGGCGACCCCGGCAACGACCGGGGCGGCCTGTCCGGCGACCGGCTCACCACCGGCTTCGACCCCACGCACAAGGGCTTCTACCAGGGCGGCGACCTCAAGGGACTGCTCGGCAAGCTCGACTACGTCAAGAACCTCGGCAGCACCGCGATCTGGATCACCCCCGCGTTCCGGAACCGCCCCGTCCAGGGCACGGGGGCGAACGCCTCGGCCGGCTACCACGGCTACTGGATCACCGACTTCACCAGGATCGACCCGCACCTGGGCACCAACGACCAGATGAAGCAGCTCGTGCGCGAGGCGCACAAGCGCGGCATGAAGGTCTTCTTCGACATCATCACCAACCACACGGCCGACGTGATCGACTACCGGGAGAAGACCTACTCCTACCGGTCGAAGGGGGCCTACCCCTACGTCGACGTCAACGGCGTGCCGTTCGACGACCGGAAGTACGCCGGCGGGAACACCTTCCCCAAGGTCGACACCGGCTCCTTCCCCTACACGCCGGTCGCGCCGAAGAACGCCAAGACCCCGGCGTGGCTGAACGACCCCACGATGTACCACAACCGGGGCGACTCCACCTTCAGCGGCGAGAACGACCAGTACGGTGACTTCTTCGGCCTCGACGACCTGTGGACCGAACGGCCCGAAGTCGTCAACGGCATGATCGACATCTACAAGACCTGGGTGCGCGACACCGGCCTCGACGGCTTCCGCATCGACACCGCCAAGCACGTCAACATGGAGTTCTGGGAGAGGTTCTCCCCCGCCCTGCGCGGCTACGCGGCCAAGCTCGGCAACAAGCGGTTCTTCATGTTCGGCGAGGTCTACTCCAGCGACCCCGCCTTCACCAGCCGCTACTCCACGCGCGGCGGGATGAACGCCACCCTGGACTTCCCGTTCCAGGAGGCCGCCCGCTCCTTCAGCGGCGGTACGGCCGGAGCGGCCCGGCTGGCCCGGCTCTTCGCCGACGACGACTACCACACCGACGCCGACGGCAACGCGGCCTCGCTGCCGACCTTCCTCGGCAACCACGACATGGGCCGCATCGGACGGTTCATCACCCAGGACAACCCCGGGGCACCCGACTCCGAGCTCCTGCGCAGGGACCTGCTCGCCCACGAGCTGATGTATCTCACCCGCGGCCAGCCGATCATCTACTACGGCGACGAGCAGGGCTTCACCGGCAAGGGCGGTGACCAGGACGCCCGCCAGCCGATGTTCGCCTCGAAGGCCGACAGCTACCTGAGCGACAACCTGATCGGCACCACGGCCACCCACGCCCAGGACAACTTCGTCCCCAGCCACCCGCTCTACCAGGGCATCTCCGCCCTGGCGAAGCTCCGCGACGCCCACCCGGCCCTGGCCGACGGCGCCCAGATCGAGCGCCTGGTCTCAGACGGCGTCTACGCGTTCTCCAGGATCGACGCCAAGGAGCAGATCGAGTACATCGTCACGGTCAACAACGCCAAGCAGGCGGCCACCGTGAGCGTGCCGACCTTCTCGGCGAACGCGGCCTTCACCAAGGTGTACGGCACGGCCCCCGCGGCGCTCACCACGGGCGTCGACACCGGTCTGGCGGTGACCGTCCCCGCCCTGTCCGCGGTGGTCTACAAGGCTTCGGCGAAGCTCGCCACCCCGGCGACGACCCCGGCCGTCTCGGTCGCGCTGCCCGGCGCCGAGATCCGGGGGACGGCCGAGGACGGCCGGATCCCGGTCACCGCGACCGTGCCGGGAACCGGCTTCGACCAGGTCACCTTCGCCGCCAAGGTGGGCAGCGGAAGCTGGACTGTGCTCGGCACCGACGACGCGCCCAACACCTCGGGCGGGAGCCGTACCTTCCGCGTCTTCCACGACCTGCGCGACATCCCCGCGGGCACGCAGATCACCTACAAGGCGGTCGTGAAGGACTCCGCGGGCAGGTTCGCCTCGGCGACCGTGGCGGCCGCCGTCGGCCCCGAACCCACCCCGGAGGAGCCCGGCGCGGTCAAGCGCGACTGGCTGGTCGTGCACGACCAGCGCGAGAACCCGGACGGCTGGGGCCTGCACGTCTGGGGCGACGTCGAGACGCCCACCGAGTGGGGCAGCCCGCTCCCGCTGACCGGCGAGGACTCCTACGGCAGGTTCGCCTGGATCAAGCTGAAGCCCGGGGCCGCCAACGTCGGGATCATCATCCACAAGGGCGACGAGAAAGACGGCGGCGACCGGATCGTCAACCCCGCCAGGACCGGCGAGGTCTGGCTGGCGGCGGGCAACCCCGACACCCACGCCTCCCGCGCGGCCGCCCAGGGCTACGCGACCGTCCACTACAGCCGCCCCGGCAAGGACTACGACGGCTGGGGCCTGCACCTGTGGGGCGACGCGCTCGCCGACGGGGTGTCCACCGAGTGGGCCACACCGCGCCCGCCGGACGGCACCGACTCCTACGGCGCGTTCTGGAAGATCCCGCTGAAGAACGCCTCCGGCCCGCTGAACTACATCATCCACCGGGGCGACACCAAGGACCCCGGCCCCGACCAGTCCTTCACCCCGGCACTGCAGGCGGACGCCTACGTCAACTCCGGCGTGGCGAAGATCCATCCGACCCGGGCGGCGGCCGAGAACGTCGCGCTCCTGCATTACCACCGGCCGGATGGGAATTACGAGGGCTGGGGACTACATCTCTGGGGTGACGTGGCCACTCCCACCGAGTGGGTCACCCCGCTCCGACCGGCGGGCGAAGACGGGTTCGGAGTCTACTTCCGCGTCCCCCTGACCGAGGGGGCGAAGAACATGAACTACATCATCCACAGGGGTGATGAGAAGGACCTGCCGGACGACCAGACACTGGACCTCACCGCCGTCGGCAACGAGGCCTGGCGGGTGGCGGCCACCGCCGGTTACCTGCTGCCCCAGCCCTCCGCCGGCGGCGCGGACGCCGACCTCACCAAGGCGGCGGCACACTGGATCGACCGGAACACCGTCGCCTGGAAGGTGGAACCGTCCCCCTCGCTCCACCACTCCCTGGCCTTCTCGGAGAAGGGCGACATCTCCTACGCCAAGGGCGACCTCACCGGCGACCTGCGGATCATCCGGCTTGTCCCCGGGACGCTCACCGACGCGCAGAAGGCGAAATGGCCGCACCTGGCCGGCCACGCCGCGTTCACGGTGGACCCGCGTGACACCGGACTGGTCGGGAAGGCGCTGCGCGGCCAGGTCGTGGCCGTCGAGCGGGACGCCACCGGCGCCCTGCTCAGCGCCACCGGCGTGCAGATCCCCGGCGTGCTCGACGACCTCTACGCCAAGGCCACCGGCGCCGAACTCGGCCCGGCCACGCACGGAGCCGTCCAGCTGTCGGTCTGGGCGCCCACCGCGCAGAAGGTCGAGCTGGCCCTCTACCGCGACGCCACCGGCGCCGGCCGCACCGTCCACGCGATGCGGCGCGACGACGAGAGCGGCGTCTGGTCGGTGCGGGGACCGGCGACCTGGAAGGGGAGCTACTACACCTTCCTCGTCACGGTCTACGCGCCCGCCGCCGGAAAGGTCGTCACCAACGAGGTGACCGACCCCTACAGCCTGTCGCTGGCCGCCGACTCGGTCCGCAGCCAGCTCGTGGACCTCTCCGACAAGTCCCTGGCACCCGACGGCTGGCCGTCACTGCCCAAGCCGAAGGCCGTGCCCCAGGACCGGGCGTCGATCTACGAGCTGCACGTGCGTGACTTCTCCGCCTCCGACACCTCCGTCCCCGCCGCGCAACGCGGCACCTACGCGGCGTTCACCGGAGACTCCGCCGGGATGAAGGAGCTGCGCGGGCTCGCCAAGGACGGCCTGACCCACGTGCACCTGCTGCCGGTCTTCGACATGGCGACCATCCCCGAGAGGAAGGCCGACCGCAGCGAGCCGGACTGCGACCTGGCCTCGATGCCCGCCGACTCCGAGGAGCAGCAGGCCTGCGTTGCCAAGGTCGCGGCCAAGGACTCCTTCAACTGGGGCTACGACCCGCTGCACTACACCGTCCCCGAGGGCTCCTACGCCTCCGACCCGGCCGGCTCCGGCCGGATCAAGGAGTTCCGGGGCATGGTGGCGGGGCTGAACAGGGCCGGGCTGCGGGTGGTCATGGACGTGGTCTACAACCACACCCACGCCGCCGGACAGGACCCCACCTCGGTGCTCGACCGCATCGTGCCCGGCTACTACCACCGGCTGCTCGACGACGGCACCGTGGCCACCTCCACCTGCTGCGCCAACACCGCGCCCGAACACGCGATGATGGGCAGGCTCGTCGTCGACTCCATCGTCACCTGGGCGCGCGAGTACAAGGTGGACGGCTTCCGGTTCGACCTGATGGGCCACCACCCGAAGGCGAACATGCTCGCGGTCCGCAAGGCGCTCGACAAGCTGACCCTCGCCAAGGACGGCGTGGACGGAAAGTCGATCATCCTGTACGGCGAGGGCTGGAACTTCGGCGAGGTGGCCGACAACGCCCGCTTCGAGCAGGCCACCCAGCTCAACATGGCGGGCAGCGGGATCGGCACCTTCAATGACCGCCTGCGTGACGCGGTACGCGGCGGCAGCCCGTTCGACGCCGACCCCCGGATCCAGGGCTTCGGCTCGGGCCTGGCCGGCGCGCCCAACGGCTCCCCCGCCAACGGCACGGCCGAGCAGCAGCGGGACCGCCTCCTGGGTTACCAGGACCTGATCAAGGTGGGGCTGACCGGCAACCTGCGCGACTACACCTTCACCGCCTCCGGCGGCAGGCAGGTCAAGGGCTCGGAGGTCGGTTACAACGGCTCTCCGGCCGGCTACACCGCCTCACCGGGCGAGGCCGTGACCTACGTGGACGCCCACGACAACGAGACGCTGTTCGACGCGCTGGCCTACAAGCTGCCGCAGGCCACCTCGATGGCCGACCGGGTGCGCATGCAGTCGCTCTCCCTGGCCACCGCCGTACTGGGACAGGCCACCTCGTTCGTCCACGCGGGCAGCGAGCGGCTCCGCTCCAAGTCCCTCGACCGTAACTCCTACGACTCCGGCGACTGGTTCAACCGGCTGCTGTGGGACTGCTCGAAGGGCAACGGCTTCGGCGCGGGCCTGCCTCCCAAGGCCGACAACGAGGACAAGTGGGCCTACGCCAGGCCGCTGCTCGCCGACCCGGCGCTCCGGCCGGACTGCGCGGCGATCGGCTCGGCCCGGGCCGCGTACGGCGAGCTGCTGAAGATCCGTTCCTCCTCCCCCGCCTTCGCGCTCGGCTCCCTGGCCGAGGTGCAGAAGCGGCTGACCTTCCCCACCAGCGGCACCGCGGAGACCCCCGGTGTCGTGACCATGCACCTGGACTCCTCGGGCATCGACCCGCGCTGGAAGTCGATCACCGTCGTCTTCAACGCGACCCCTTCGGAGCAGCCGCAGACCGTGGCCGCACTGAAGGGCGCCCAGGTGACGCTCCATCCCGTCCAGACGGCCGGCGACGACGCCACCGTGAAGCAGTCGACCTTCGACCCCGCCACCGGCACGCTGACGGTCCCGGCCCGTACGGTCGCCGTCTTCGTGCGGTCCTAGAGCAGATCCTGGAAAAACGCCGGGCCGGGTGTTGCAGCACCCGGCCCGGCAAGGGAATCCGTCCATCGATCCTGGAGGCCCCCCGCATGAGATCCTACAAACTGCTCGTCGCCACGGCGTTGAGCGCTCTGGTGAGCGCCCTCGTGGTGGTGCCCGTCGCGCTCAGCGCCCCCGCCCAGGCGGCGCCGCCCACGCCCGGCCCGATCGTCAAACTGTGGAGCTGGAACTGGAACTCGGTCGCACGCGAGTGCACCGACGTGCTCGGCCCCGCCGGGTACGGCGCGGTCCAGGTC
This sequence comes from Streptosporangium sp. NPDC087985, assembly GCF_044741965.1. NCBI lineage: Bacteria > Bacillati > Actinomycetota > Actinomycetes > Streptosporangiales > Streptosporangiaceae > Streptosporangium > Streptosporangium sp. NPDC087985. The sequence goes on along the minus strand of NZ_JBIUTQ010000011.1, from coordinate 148,148 downwards.
TCCCCGCCGGGCGACTCGATGAGCAAGGGCGGCTCGGTCTGGTGGGACATCTACCAGCCCGCCCGCTACACCCTCGCCAGCAAGTTCGGCGACGAGAACGCGTTTCGGAACATGGTGAACACCTGCCACGCCGCGGGCGTCAAGGTCCACGCCGACGCGGTCTTCAACCACATGACCGGCCAGGGCAGCACCAGCTACGGCGGCTACACCTTCAGCAAGTACAACTATCCCGGCCTCTACTCCGCCGCCGACTTCCACTCCCCCACCTGCACGATCAACGGCTCCGACTACACCAACGACGGCTGGCGGGTGCAGAACTGCGAGCTGGTCGGCCTGGCCGACCTCAACACCGGTTCCGACTACGTCCGCAACCAGATCGCCGGCTACCTCAACAAACTGACCTCCCTCGGCGTGGACGGCTTCCGCATCGACGGCGCCAAACACATCAGCCCCACCGATCTGGCCGCCATCAAGGCCAAGCTGACCGGCTCGCCGTACATCCACCAGGAGGTCATCTACGGCGCCGGCGAGGCGATCACGCCGAGCCAGTACACCGGGATCGGCGACGTGCACGAGTTCGTCTACGGGCGCAAGCTCAAGGAGCAGTTCGCCGGCCAGATCAAGAACCTGCAGTCCTTCGGCCAGAGCTGGGGCCTGTCGGTGCCCAGTGACAAGGCCGTGGTCTTCATCGACAACCACGACACCGAGCGCAACGGCTCCACCATGAACTACAAGTACGGCGACGCCTACAAGCTGGCCAACGTCTTCATGCTGGCCTGGCCGTACGGCACGCAGCGGGTCTACTCCGGCTTCACCTGGAGCAACAGCGAGGCCGGCCCCCCGTCGGCCAACGGCGGGTTCGTCACCGACACCAACTGCGGCAACGGCCAGTGGACCTGTTTCCACCGCCAGATGACCGGCATGGTCGGCTTCAACCGGGCCGTCGCCGGCACTTCCGTCGGCAACTGGTACGACAACGGCAACAACGTGATCGCCTTCAGCCGGGGCGCCAAGGGCTGGGTCGCGATCAACAACGAGGGCGGCTCCGTCACCCGCACCTTCACCACCGGCCTGCCCGCCGGAACCTACGCCAACGACCTGGGCGGCGCCGCGGTGACCGTGAGCTCGGGCGGCACCGCCTCGGTGACCGTCCCCGCCAAGGGCGCGGTCGCGATCCACGTGGGCGGCTCGGGTCCCAGCCCCAGTCCGACGGTCACCCCGGGCAAGGTCGCCACCTCCTTCAACGCCACCGTGACGACGGTCTGGGGCCAGAACGTCTTCGTCGTCGGCGACGTCGCCGAACTGGGCTCCTGGAACCCGGCGAACGCGGTCGCGCTGTCGTCGGCGGCCTACCCGGTCTGGAAGGCCACGGTGAACCTGCCCTCCGGCACGACGGTCTCCTACAAGTACATCAAGAAGAACCCCGACGGCTCGGTGACCTGGGAGAGCGACCCCAACCGCTCCTTCACCACCCCGTCCGGCGGCACCGCGACACGTAACGACACCTGGCGCTGACCCGGTGGTCCGGCGCGCACCCGGGCGCCCCCGACACTCGACCGAGGAAACTCATGCGCTCACCATCCCGCCGCGCCGCCAGAGTGCTGGTCGCGGCCGCCTTCTCCCTGACCTCCGCCGCCGTCCCACTGTCGGCGGGGCTGGCCGCCAACAGCGTCACCGTCTACTACGCCACCGGCTGGGCCACCGCCAACATCCACTACCAGCCCACCGGCGGCTCCTGGACACCCGTCCCCGGCGTCGCCATGAACGAGACCGCCTGCGCCGGCTGGAAGAAGAAGACCGTCGATCTCGGGTCCGCCAACGGGCTCAAGGCCGCCTTCAACAACGGCTCCGGCACCTGGGACAACAACAACGGCGCCGACTACACCCTCGGCACCGGGACCGTGAAGGTCTCCGGCGGCCAGGTGACGGCCGGTGACCCCTGCTCGGGAGGGGAACCCGGCAAGCAGGCCGTCGTCTACTTCTACAAGAAGACCAGGGGCTGGGCCACCGCCAACATCCATTACCAGCCCACCGGCGGCTCCTGGACACCCGTCCCCGGCGTCGCCATGAACGAGGCGTCATGCGCCGACTGGGCCAGGAAGACCGTCGACCTGGGCTCGGCCACCGGCATGAAGGCCGCCTTCAACAACGGCTCCGGCACCTGGGACAACAACAACGGCGCCGACTACACCCTCGGCACCGGCCTGACCACCGTCAAGGACGGGGTGGTGCGCGCCAACGCCCCCGAACCGTGCGTCCCCGAACCGCCGGACACCACCGCCCCCTCCCGGCCCACCGGGCTGACGGCCACGGCCGAGGGCACCACCGTCAGGCTGAGCTGGAACGAGGCCACCGACAACGTCGGCGTGACCGGATACGAGATCACCCGCAAGAAGGGCTCCGAAGCCCCGGTGACGTTCAGCACCGGCACCAACACCGTCTACACCGACGCCCGGCTGGAGGCGCAGACCACCTACACCTACACGGTCAAGGCCCGTGACGCCGCGGGCAACATCTCCGAGGCGAGCGCCGCGGCCTCGGCGAAGACCGGCGACGCCCCACCGGCGCCGACCAAGGGCTCACCACTGGGCGGCGACCCGCGCGAGGACTCCATCTACTTCGTGATGACCGCCCGCTTCAACGACGGTGACCCGTCCAACAACCGCGGCGGCAGCCAGCATGTCACCTCCGGCAACGCCAGGAACAACGACCCGATGTTCCGCGGCGACTTCAAGGGCCTGATCGACAAGCTCGACTACATCAAGGGCCTGGGTTTCTCCGCACTGTGGATCACCCCGGTCGTGCTGAACCGCTCCGACTACGACTTCCACGGCTACCACGGCTGGGACTTCTACCGGGTCGACACCCGGCTGGAGAGCCCCGGCGCGACCTACCAGGACCTGATCAACAAGGCGCACGCCAAGGGGATCAAGATCTTCCAGGACGTCGTCTACAACCACAGCTCCCGATGGGGCGCCAAGGGCCTGTTCGTCCCCCCGGTCTGGGGCGCACGCGACGAGCAGTGGAAGTGGTTCTACAGCAAGAAGGTGCCCGGCAAGGAGTACGACCCGATGGAGGAGCACCAGGGCGACGACCCGGAGATGACGGCCAAGCAGAACGAGATGGCCAAAGGCAGGCCGTACAACGGCGACCTGTGGTCCACCACGGCGCCCGCCGGCAACACCTGCAAGGACTACGGCACACCCACCCAGGCGAAGAGCCCCGAGGGCTTCACCATCTACAACTGCCAGTGGCCGAGCCCGACCTCCGGAATGTTCCCCTCCGCTTACTATCACCAGTGCTGGATTGGCAACTGGGAGGGCGCGGACTCCAAGAGCTGCTGGCTCCACGACGACCTGGCCGACCTCAACACCGAGAGCAAGGTCGTGCAGGACTACCTGATCGGCGCCTACAACAGGTACATCGACATGGGCGTCGACGGCTTCCGCGTCGACACCGCCGTGCACGTCTCGCGGCTCATGTGGAACCGCCGCTTCCTGCCCGCCCTGCAGCAGCACGCGGTGGCCACGCACGGCGACAAGGGCAAGGACTTCTACGTCTTCGGCGAGGTCGGAGCCTTCGTCAACGACAAGTGGAACCGCGGCTCGGTCAACCACTCCGCGCAGTTCTACACCTGGAAGGAGCGGAAGGAGTTCAGCGCCGACGACGCCAAGGCGGTCGTCGAGCAGTACGACTACGAGAACCTGATGGGCACCGGCAACCAGCCCGTCAGCGACAACGCCTTCCTGCGCGGCAACACCTACCACGCGCCCGACCACTCCAGGTTCTCCGGCATGAACGTCATCGACATGCGCATGCACATGAACTTCGGTGACGCGCCCAACGCCTTCAACAACGGCAAGGACTCCGACGACAGCTACAACGACGCCACCTACAACACCGTCTACGTCGACTCCCACGATTTCGGCCCCAACAAGTCCAGCGAGCGCTACACCGGCGGGACCGACGCGTGGGCGGAGAACATGTCGCTGATGTGGACCTTCCGCGGCATCCCGACGCTCTACTACGGCTCGGAGATCGAGTTCCAGAAGGGTCAGAGGATCGACTGCGGACCGACCTGCCCGCTGGCGACCACCGGCCGCGCCTACTACGGCGACCACCTCGCGGGCAGCGTCACCGCCCCCGGCTTCGGTATCGTCTCCTCCGCCACCGGCGCGGTGGCCCAGACGCTGGACAAGCCGCTGGTCAAGCACCTGCAGCGGCTCAACCAGATCCGCCGGGCCATCCCGGCCCTGCAGAAGGGCCAGTACTCGACCGAGGGCGTCACAGGCCAGATGGCCTACAAACGCCGCTTCACCCAGGGGACGGTGGACAGCTTCGTGCTGGTCTCGGTCTCCGGGGGCGCCACCTTCACCGGCATCCCGAACGGCACCTACGTCGACGCGGTCACCGGTGACAGCAGGACGGTGACCGGCGGGACGCTCACGATCGCCGCCGGAGGCAAGGGCAACCTGCGGGCCTACGTCCTGTCGCTGCCCGGCAACCCCGCGCCCGGCAAGATCGGCGCGGCGGGGCCGTACCTGAAGTAGTCCCGATTCCGAGGAGAGCGCGGCGGGGACATCCCCGCCGCGCTCTCGCCTTACTCCACGCGTCAGGTCAACAGCTTCGCCAGGCCCGGGTAGTCGGTGACGATCCCGTCGTGGTCAAAGGCGAGGTCGGCGCTGAAGCCCTCGCTCTCGTAGCGCACGGCGTTGGGGCCGAGATGGGTGTAGCGCTGGGGGTGGTGTATCACCTGCAGGTGGGGGACCCCGACCCAGGCCATGACGAAGTCCATCCGCCCCTCGCACGTGTTGAGGCCGTGACGGAGCACCGGCATGGTTTTCGTCAGCGGTGAGAGCCCGAGGTCGCAGTCGAGCGCGTCATTCAGAACTCTCATGTCCCCGCCGGGCGGCGGTCCGTCAAGATCCCCCTCCTCCTTCGTCTCGCACGACCAGGTGCCGCGGGCGGAACGGCGCAGGTCGAGGGCCCGGGACCAGCCCGGGCCGTGAGCCCGTACGGACAGCATCTCGGTCATGTACCCGGGTAAGGTCCGCAAGGTGTAGGCCAGCCGGTAGGGCACCGGGTCCGTGCCGATCGCCACGCCGACCGCAGTCAGCTCCGGCCCGAGGTCCACCTCCGCGTATTCGGCGCCCCTATCCTTCATCCACACGAGCCCGCGCATCCCGGCCCCCCTCTGCCGGCCTCCGGTCGCCCTTCCGCGAGATGGCCGACGGCACGGGCGTACCCCGGCAGGCGAGCCTGGACCGCCGTACCGGTCCAAGAACGTCAAAAAAGACGTATCCCCCGGGCTCGTCCGGCAAGGCCCGCCACCCGGGGCCGGGCTGTCAGCTCGGTAAGGGCGGCCTGGAGGTCGTCAAGCTGTCCGAGGGTTCCTTGTGTAAGAGAATCACTCCGCAGGTCCGCGGTCGAGCAGCGACTGGACCAGCGCGCCGTACTCCTGGATCAGGCTTTCGCTGTCCGTCACCTCCGGTCCCAGCAGGTCGAAGGTGCGCAGTCCGCCGGCCAGGCCGAGCAGCATGCACAGCACGAGGTGGGTCTGCCTCAGGTCCGGGGAGGTGTCGCCGATCATCTTCGCCACGCCGTTGAGATAGCGCGTCCGCATCTCCGCCCGGGTGGCCCCCGGGTCCGGGGCGTCGTGGACCAGCAGGGGGGCCATCGCCCACGGTTCGGCGGCGTTGTCATCCCGCCGCGTGACGATGTTGCGCACCAGCCGGTATCCCACCGGCTCGTCGGTCTTCCCGTCTTCGTCGGTGGACGGCATGGGCGGGGCGGCCACCGAGTACAGCTGCGCCTTGCTGCCCATCACCTTCATCACCATCGCGGGCGAATATCCGGCCAGTTCGGCCACGTCCTTGATCGTGGTGGACGTGTAACCGCGTTCGCCGAACAGCCGGCGGGCGGCGGTGATGATGGCGTCGCGGGTGGGACTCTCGTTCACGAGATCACCATCGATTCCCGAGTGTCCTCGATGTCGAAGTCGATGACGACGGACTGGGACATGACGGCGATCTGCCGCGCCCGGGTGTGCCCGCCGTACGGGGCCATCATGGTCAGGACGTAACGTCCGACCGGGGGCAGAGCCAGTTCGTAGCAACCGGTCGTGTCGCTGAACACGGTGGAGACGCACTCCCCGGTGGGTTTCGTCAGCGCGACCAGGCCGTGGTCCAGGGCTAGGGTGCCGGCGCTCAGCCGGCCCGAGATCGTCAGTCGTTCGGACAGGCGGATGCGGTGCCTGGTCTCCGGGTCCAGGAACTCCAGCACCTCCGAGTGCGGCGCCCACCCGTCTGCGCTGGTCACCACCAGGTATCGGCCCGGTCCGGGCAGCACCAGGGAGAATGCGCCATCATTGTCCGCCCGGCTCCAGTCGACTGCTTCACCATGGGTGTCCAGGATAGTGACCACCGCCTGCCGGATCGGGCGCAGGTCCTCCCGCAGCACGGTACCGCTGACCATGATCTCCTCACCGCCGGCCTCCGCGGCGCGGGCGGGAGCGGTGTCCGCGCCGGACCTTCCGGCACCGGGCAGCGTCGCCGCGGTGACCGCGGCGTCGCCGGTGACGCTGGTGACGCCGCGCCGAGGGATGAACAGGGCGACGGCGGCTGCGGCGAGGGCCGCGACGGACGCGGACCAGAAGACGTTCTTGAAGGCGCCCAGGGTCGGCAGGGTGAGCGGGCCCGCCTGGAAGGTCATGGAGGTGAGGATCGCGGCCACCACGGCGCTGGAGGTGGCGGTTCCGAAGGAGCGCAGCAGCGAGTTCAGCCCGTTGGCCGAGGCCGTTTCGGTGATCGGCACCGAGCGCATGATCAGCGTCGGCATGGCTCCGTAGGCGATCGTGGTGCCGATGTTGACCACGACCGCACCCAAAATGATCATCGCTATCGAGCCGGTCAGGAACACCCGGCCGGCGTAGGCCGCGGCGAGGATGACCGCGCCCGTGATCAGGGTGGTCTGGGCGCCGAAACGTCTGGTGATGGCCGCCGAGACCGGGGACAGCACGACCATGGCGATGCCTGCGGGGACCATGCACAGTCCCGCCGTCAGCACGCCGAGTTCGAGGCCGTATCCGGAGATCTTCGGCATCTGCAGCTGCTGGGTGGTGGACAGCATGTTCGCGTACATGGCGAAGCCCACCAGGACGGAGGCGACGTTGGTCAGCAGGACCGGACGGCGCGCCGAGGTCCGCAGGTCCACCAGCGGATGGTTGACGCGCAGCTCGTAGGGGAACCAGATCGCCAGCACGACGACCGCGGTGATGAACACCAGGATGGTCGGCTCGCTGCCCCAGCCCCAGCTCCCGCCCTTGGAGATGGCGAGCAGCAGGGCGGCGAGCGCGATCGAGAGCAGGACGGCGCCGAGGAAGTCGAACCTGCCGCGGGTGCGGACCGCGGATTCCGGGACGATCGCGAGGACGGCGCCCATCAACAGGACGCCCACCACGGCGGAGAACCAGAAGTTCGCCTCCCAGCCCAGGTGTTCGTAGATGACACCGGAGAGTGGCAGGCCCAGGGCGCTGCCGATCCCCAGGGTCGCGCTCATCAGCGCGGTGGCTGAGGCGACCTTCTCCTTCGGCAGCTCGTCACGGAGGATGCTGATGCCCACGGGGATCAGGGATATCGCGAATCCCTGCAGGGCGCGGCCCGCGACGAGTGCGGGGAAGTCGCCGCCGATGGCCGCGGTCAGGGAGCCGATGACCATCATTGTCATCGACGCGATCATCATCCGCCGCTTGCCGAACATGTCCGCCAACCGCGAGACGATCGGGGTGGCGACGGCGCTGGTCAGCAGCGTGGCGGTGATCAGCCAGGAGGCGTCGTCCGTGCTGACGCCCAGGATCTCGGGGAAGTCGGGGAGCAGGGGGACCACCATCGTCTGCTGCAGTGCGACGACGGTGCCGGTCAGGCAGAGGATCACGGTGATCAGGCCACTCGGCCTACGTTTTACGTGTCGGGCCGAGGGCGCGGACAATGTGGTCCCTCCAGGGAACATGGCTGGTGAATGACGATTCACCAGCCAGTGAACCACCATTCACCGCCTGGTGCAAAACCTGTCACTCCCCCACGGAAGCCCTGCGGAGGTGACCGGCGCCCGCCCCGTGAAGCCCGGAACAACCCCTGGACACCTCGGCCAATGGACTTCCCGTCACTGCCGCGACCCGTCAGGATTGGCCGTGTGAACCGCACAGCCGTACGTCTGGGAGTGCTCCTGCTGGCCGGAGCGGCGGTGGCGGCCGTGCTCCTCGCGCTGCTGACACCTTTCTCATCCGGGTCCTCCGACGAGGTCCGGGCGGGGCGGTTACCCGACGTCCGGGTCGACCGGCTGAGCGAGCGCGACCACGTGCTCACGATCGCCTCCGCCGCGCTCGGCCGGGAGGGCCGGGTCCGGGTGCTGCTGCCCGAGGGCTGGCGGCCGGATTCGGGACCGTGGCCGGTGCTGTATCTGCTGAACGGCTGCTGCCAGTCCGACTACGACGCCTGGGCCACCCAGGGAGAGGCCGCCAGGCTCACCTCCCGCTATCCGGCGATCGTGGTCATGCCGGAGGGCGGCGAGGTCGGCTTCTACTCCGACTGGCGCGAGGGGCCCGGCTGGGAGACCTTCCACCTCACCGAGGTCCGCCAGATCCTGGAGCGCGACTACGGCGCCGGGGACCGGCGGGCGGTGGCGGGAACGTCCATGGGCGGGTTCGGCGCGATGTCCTACGCGGCCCGCCATCCCGGCATGTTCCAGGCCGCCGCCTCCTTCTCCGGCGTGCTGCACACCCGGGACGGCAACGGCGGCGTCGACTGGCTGCTCAACCGCAACGGCCAGGACTCCAGGAAGCTCTGGGGCGGTCCGCGGGATCCCGAATGGGCCGCGCACAACCCGGCCGACCTGACCGGGAGGCTGCGCGGGGTGCGGCTCTTCGTCTCCTGCGGGGACGGCTCTCCCGGCCCACTTGACTCCCCCGCCACCCCCGGGGACGAGGGGGAGGCGTCCCTGTTCCGCCAGGCCATCACGTTCGTCGAGCGCGCCAGAGCGGACGGCGCCGAAGTGGCGGTCGACTTCTACGGGCCCGGCACGCACAGCTGGCCGTACTGGCAGCGCGGCCTGGAACGCGCGCTCCCCCTGCTCATGGGTTCCCTCGGCGTCACGATCTGACAATCTGTCACGCTCCGTTACAATGAAGTGGCATTTAGTCACTTAAGGTTATCTAAGTAGCGATTGATCCCCAGCGGTTCTGGCTATGAGACCCAGTAACCAATCGGTCCTGAATCACGGGGGAGCACGATGACGAACTTCGACCAGATCAAGGGCAAGGTCAAGGAGGCCGTTGGCGAGGCGGCCGACAACGACAGCCTGGCCAACAAGGGCCGGATGGACCGGGCCAAGGGTAAGGCGAAGGAAGCGGCGGACAAGGCCAAGGACAAGGCCAAGAAGGCCGCTGACGAGAAGCGCGGCCACTTCGCCGAGTAGGGATCGCTCCCGAACGTCGGGCGCCGCGGACGGCATGGATGCCGTCCGCGGCGCCTTCCGTGTTGAGCCTCCAACCTGCGCGGAAAGTTAAGTCGGACGACTCTGGACGTTCAGCTCGGACACCTCTGTCCGGCACCCCTCGTGACTAGCGTCCGTCAAACACCCCAGTTCAGGGACGTTTGCCGTATGTCATGAGGAGCCACCTTGCGCGTCTTGGCCGTTGTCCCCGCCCGTGGAGGTTCGGTGGGTGTCCCACTGAAGAACCTGGCCGCGGTGGGCGGAACTCCCCTGGTCGCCCGTGCGGTGAAGGCCTGTGTGCGGGCCGAGCTGGTCGACGGGGTAGTGGTCAGCACCGACCACGCGGAGATCGCCGCCGTGGCCCGCGAGGCCGGAGCGACCGTGATCGACCGGCCGCAGGAGCTGAGCGGCGCGACCGCCTCCAGCGAGTCGGCCGTGCTGCACGTGCTCGACCAACTGGCCGAGACCCCCGACGTGGTCGTCCTGGTGCAGTGCACCAGCGCGTTCATCGACCCCGCCGACCTGGACACCGCCATCGCCAAGGTCCTCGACGGCCCCGCCGACGTGGTGTTCTCCGGGCTGGAGACGCACGAGTTCCTGTGGAGCGCCGGCGGCGCGGGTGTCAACCACGACCCGTCCTTCCGCCCTCGCCGCCAGGACCGCGAGCCGCACTTCCGCGAGACCGGCGCGTTCTATGTGATGCGCACCGAGGGCCTGCGCGAGCACGGACACCGCTTCTTCGGCTCCGTCGCCGTGCAGGCGGTGCCGTCGCGGCACGCCGTCGAGGTCGACACCCCCGAGGATCTGGAGATCGTCCGGGCGCTGGCGCCGTTCGTGGACCGGCCCGAGCCGATCGACGTGGACGCCGTGATCACCGACTTCGACGGGGTGCACACCGACGACCGCGCCTACATCGACCAGGACGGCCGCGAGATGGTCGCGGTCAGCCGCTCCGACGGCATGGGCATCGCGTTGCTGCGCCGGTCCGGGGTCAAACTGATGATCATGTCCACCGAGCACAACCCGGTGGTCGCCGCCCGCGCCCGCAAGCTGGGCGTTCCGGTCCTGCAGGGCTTGACCGACAAGCGGACCGTACTGCGCGACTGGCTGGCCATCGAGGGGCTGGACCCGGCCCGTGTCGCCTACGTCGGCAACGACGTCAACGATCTGGGCCCGATGGGCGAGGTCGGCTGGCCCGTCACGGTCCCCGACGCCCACCCGCGGGTCCGCGCCGCCGCCCGGACCATGCTCACCAGGCCCGGTGGGGCCGGAGCCGTACGGGAGCTGTGCGACCGGGTCCTCGCGGCCCGCCCGGACACCGAGGCGGCACCCGCGCCCGCCCCCCGTACCGAGCTGCGGATCACCCCGGTCGCCAGACCGGTCCAGATCGGCGACGCGCTGATCGGCGCCGGTCAGCCGGTCTACGTGATCGGCGAGATCGGCATCAACCACAACGGCGACCTGGACATCGCGCGCAAACTGATCGACGTGGCGGCCGAGGCGGGCTGCCAGGCGGTCAAGTTCCAGAAGCGCACGCCGGAGATCTGCGTGCCGCTGGAGCAGCGCGACCAGATCCGGCATACTCCGTGGGGCGAGATGACCTACATGGAGTACAAGCTCAGGACCGAGTTCGGCCGGGACGAGTACGCCGAGATCGCCAGGTACTGCCAGGAGCGGGGCCTGCACTGGTTCGCCTCTCCGTGGGACGTGCCGTCGGTGGACTTCCTGGAGTCCATGGGCGTGATCACCCACAAGATCGCCTCGGCCTGCGTGACCGACCTGGAGCTGCTCCGCGCGCTCGCCGCCACCGGCAAGCCGCTCATCCTGTCCACCGGCATGTCCACGCTGGAGGAGATCGACCGGGCGGTGGAGATCCTCGGCACCTCCAGGCTGGTGCTGATGCACGCCACCTCCACCTACCCGCTCCCCCCGGAGGAGGCCAACCTCCGCACGATCGCCACCCTCCAGGAGCGGTACGGCGTGCCGGTCGGCTACTCCGGCCACGAGCGCGGCCTGCAGATCTCGCTCGCGGCGGTGACACTGGGCGCGGTCACCGTGGAACGGCACATCACGCTTGACCGCACCATGTGGGGCTCCGACCACGCTGCCTCACTGGAGCCGGCCGGCCTGGAGCACCTGGTCCGCGACATCCGCGTCATCGAGACCGCTCTCGGTGACGGCGTCAAGCGGGTCTTCCCCGGCGAGGAGGCCCCCAAGTCCCGCCTGCGCCGCGTCACCGTATAGCGGGATCTGGCCCCACGCGGCCGGTTCGGCGCACCGAACCGGCCGCGACAGCTCAGCGTGCCCGGCCCAGCGCGCCGAGATACCGGCGCATCTGGCGCTTGGCCCGGTAGCCGACGCGCAGCACGTTGGGCGGGACCTCGACACGCAGGCGGGCACGGCGCCGGGCGGCGGCGTACCGCGGGCCGTCGAGCAGGGACCGGGCGGGTGCCAGGCGTCCCGCGCGGAGCCGGGCGACCAGCGTGACCATGTGGGACACCCAGTCGCTCTCCCCCCGCCGGTGGAAGTAGTTGGCCTGGCACCAGGTCTTCTCCGGAGTGCGGAAACGGCTCTCGGACAGGTCGTCCAGGGTGCCGAGCAGGCCGCTGCCCTCGAAGACCAGGTTGATCATCTCGGCGCCGACCCCGAAGTCCGAAAGCACCAGCAGGGGCACCGACTGGGCGATCGCCTCCAGCGCGGCGGTCGAGCTGACGGTGACGAATCCGGCCGCGTGCGCCAGGTGTTCGTGCATGGGCCCGGCGGCGAAGCGCACGGCGCCGGGACGCACCTGGCCGCCGTCGGCCAGCGACTGCCACAGCCGCTGGTAGTGGTGGCGCTCGTTGTGGGTCTGCCGCTCGGTGTCCAGCGCGCGGAGCTTGACCACCACGTCGAGATCCGGCCGCCGTCCGGCCAGTTCGGCCAGCGCGAGCAGGATCCGTTCGCGCTCTTCCCTGCGCCGGGGCACCTTGGCCTGGGTCGCGAACACCACCCGGTTGCGCGGGCCGGTGACGGGGACATCCTCACCGCTGTGCAGGAACGGCAGCCGGGTCAGGCCCACCGCCCCACCCCCGCCCAGCTCACGGCCGATCGCCGAGAACTCCGCGACCTCCCGCTCGCTGTGCAGGACGAGCAGGTCGCATCCGCTGCGGAACACCCACGCCTTCTCGGTCGCCGGGATGGAGATCCCCGGCAGCCCGGAGATGAACACCGGCCTCGGCACCAGGCCGGCGAGTACCTCGCTGACCAGCACGTCCACCACGGGTCCTGTGCAGGCGACCAGCACCACGTCGGGTCTGAGCCGCTCGGCCGCCCTGCGCAGCGCCCGGGCCGACAGCACGGGCGGATCGGCGACCGCACCCGCGACGGCCGCGTGGATCTGGGCCGGGGAGGGTGTGATGGGAGTACGGATCACCGTCAGCTCCGCCGTACAGCTCGAAGGAAGATCATCGAGCAGATGGGCGGCCCACTTCAGATAGGAATCCGAGTCGGCCACGGCCAGGACCTTCAACCTGTTACTCCAGTGTCGTGATGGGCGAACATCGACAGGTGGGAACGGAGCGAGGGCACCGCCCGGGCGGTCCACCACGCGTCGGGGACGTCCACTGCCTCCACGGCGACGCCCCGGGCCGTGAGCAGGACCCGCAGGGAGGTGACCGCGGTGGACGGCAGGCTCAGCACCCGCTGTCCGGCCGCCAGCCCTCGCAGGGTCATCTCGGCGGGGATCCCGCCGTCGTAGACGGTGATCCCGGGCTGTTCCCCGACCAGGGCGAGATCGTGGAGGTCCTCCCGGCGGTGCGGGAAGTAGGCCACCGGCTCGGACGAGCCGAGCTCGGCCAGCCAGCTGAGGTAGGGGTCGCGGTGGATCAGGCCGTTGCGGACCAGCGAGGTGCCGAGCACGACGGTCCGCTCCTCGGGGGCCGGCCTGCGCAGGGGCTGTGACCGCAGCCACGCGAAGTCGTGGATGATCAGCTCCGCACCCCTGTCCCGTACGGCCTGCGCCAGCTCGGCGGGGACGGGCAACGCGGTGAAGATCGACAGTCGGCCGGATCGGGAGGCGGCGCGCAGTCGGAGGGCTGCGGCCGTTCCGAGGGCGGTCCGCAGGGGACCGACGGCGGTGCGGGCCCGCAGCAGCGGCGTCCAGATCCGCCCGGCGAGCAGTTCCAGGAGCCTGATGGTGGCCAGGCCGTCGTCGACGATCACGATCCGGCCGGGAAGGGTGGTGAGCCAGCCCGCCTGGACCTTGCCGGAGAAGGCGTCGCCGACCGCCCAGGTCGTGCCCCGTTGGGGCCTGGGCATCTCGGACTCGGGCCCGCCCAGTTCCAGGCCCGGAGGCAGATCCAGCCGGGAGATCTCGCGACGGGTGACGGCCAGTGGGCGCAGCCCCGCCCGGGGCGCCATCCGGGCGTGGGCACCGAGCAGTCCGGCGTGGCAGGCCTCCACGGCGCAGAGCATCTGCAGTGGGGACTCCACCCAGGCAACGGCCGAACCCTGCTCCCGCGCGTGGCCTCGACCGTCCTCCACGCCGGGCGATGACCCGTTCACGACCGCCTCACCGTAACCGGGACGGCTTACACGCCTGGGAACTGCGGGTGAACACCCGGACACGCCGTTCTGCGCGCCCGGATCGGGGCGACCACGCGCGGGTTCAGGGTGACGCGGTCAACCGGCTGCCGCAGCCGACGCGGGTCCGGCCCACGGCGAAATCTCCTCGAATGCGATCGTTTCCGCAGGTAAAACGGCCCTCATCAAAAAGATCTACGTTTATGGTGAAACCCCGGGGTGTGAGGTATGCAACACAGCGGCCTTTCGCCGGTGTCGCCGCTCCGAAACGCCTATCCCACAGGCGTTCCCGGCTTCAACAGGCCATCCGGCACAGACTTGTCGATCTTGAGGGCGCCCCAGGCTTTCCCCCTCGATGCACACCTATTCCCAAGCCGTGGCAATTTGTACCACTTGTAACCGTTTGTCCTTTTCGCGTAGCTTCTATCTCACATCTGGTGACCGCCCAAGTTCTTCAGCTACACGTCACCATCACATTGCCCGTCCGCGCTCTATCGGAGCGGATCACTCCACCCGATGAGCACGGCCGCCGAATCCGCGGATCCCGCGGAACCGGGGAACCACTTTTTTGGGGTGAATCAGCGCTTAGTGCGCTGTAGGGCACTTCCCAGCCCGAACCCGTCAGCTAACCCGGTAGGCGGCATGAGAAGCGAAGCAAGGAGTCTCACCCCTCATGGCCACGAACCGCTTTAACCGCAAGACACGTAAGCTGACCAACATTCTTCTCGGCGCCTCCATCGTCGCCGGGGGTAGCCTCCTCGCAGTTCCTGCCGCCCTGGCGGACACTCACGGACCGAACACCGTCGCCGTGGCCTCCGTCAGAACCTCCCAGGCCGCCGGCAAGACCCCTCTGCAGCTCGAGGCCGAGCGTCTGCCCAGGGTCACGGCCACGCAGGTCCTGGACATCGCCGCCCAGCAGATCGGCATCTCGGAGAACGCCCAGGGCGGCGGGACCAAGTTCCAGTCCTGGTACATGTCCTCCCCGCGGGCCAAGGAGACCCTCGCCCGTGACGGCGGCACCCTTGCAGGCTACGCCAACGCCCCCTGGTGCGCGATGTTCGTCTCCTGGGTCGGCGAGCAGGCCGGCATCCAGCCCACCATGGGCTGGGACGCCTACACCGTCACCTACGCCCAGTGGTTCAAGGACAACGGGCACTGGGGCACCGTCGCCAAGCCCGGTGCCGTCGTCTTCTTCGACTGGCAGGGCAGCAAGAACATCAGCGGGATCGACCACGTCGGCCTCGTGAAGAAGGACAACGGCGACGGCACGATCAGCACGATCGAGGGCAACACCGGCAACGGCAAGGTCGAGGAGCGCGTCCGGCCCACGTCCCAGGTCGTCGGCTACGGCTACCCGGTCTACAGCGACTGATCGATCGGCACCGCACGCCACGGTCACCCGTCCCGCGACGGCTGATCCACCGGCACGGAGAAGGGGTCCGGCTCACCTGAGCCGGGCCCCTTTCTGCGTCCCGCCGTACATCACCCGGCATCTACCACCCGAGCCCCGCATCCGGGGCTCTCGGACGTCTACTTTCCTCAACGAAGGCACTTCCGCACAGAATGTCCCCGTGTGTCACTGTGTGATGGGAGCGCTCCCAAACACCTTTCTGAGAGGTTTGCGAGGTATGCGACCCTTCATTCCCCATTGACAGGCCAGTTGTAACGGTTGAGTTTCGGCATATTGACGTCCCGGCTGCCTATCGTCCACTCTTCGTGGGAGCGCTCCCAAAGCACATTGAGGAACCTGCCCCATCGCGCACCGCGTTTGTCGGGGACCGGCGCGCGATGTCACCTCCCATCGATTCGGGCGACCACCTGAGAGGGGTCCGTAATGTTGAACACCAAGCGGCATGGCAAGCTCGCCGCGGTTGCGGTGATGGCGGCCACCGCCCTGGCGATCACTTCCTGCAGCACGAATGATTCCACCAAGCCCGCGGCCGTCGGTGACTCCACCGCGCCCGCCGCCGCTGCCGAGCCGGTGACCATCACCGTGCACACCTTCGGCGGCGGTGAGAACTTCGGCTACAAGAAGGCCGTGGAGACGTGGAACGCCGCACATCCGGACATCCAGGTCAAGCACCAGAACCTGACCGACCGGTTCGAGGACGTCTACCTGCCCCAGCTGCTGCAGAAGCTGCAGGCCGGCAGCGGCACCGGTGACATCGTCGGCATCGACGAAGGCGCGATGGGTCTGATGAAGGCCCGCCCGCAGTTCTTCACCGACCTGGCGCAGTACGGGCTGGACAGCCGCAAGTCCGACTTCCCCGCGGCGAAGTGGGACAACGGCGTCAACAAGGACGGCAAGCTCTTCGCCCTCGGCACCGACATCGGCGGCATGGCCATGTGCTACCGCAAGGACCTGCTCCAGAAGGCCGGCCTGCCGAGCGAGCGCGACGAGGTCAGCAAGCTCTGGCCGGACTGGGACTCCTTCATGGCGGCCGGCAAGAAGTTCCAGGCCGCCAACACCGGCAAGGGAGACCCGAAGTTCCTCGACGGCCCGAACACTCTCTACAACGTGGTCCTGTCGCAGGAGGCGCCGAAGAACGGCAACATCGCCTACTTCGACACCGACAACCAGCTCGTCATCGACAAGAACCCGGCCATCAAGACCTCGTTCGACACGGTGAAGTCCTACAGCGAGGCGGGCCTGACCGCCAAGCTCGCCTCCTTCACCCCGGAGTGGAACGCGGCGATCAAGAAGGGCGGCTTCGCCGTCATGGGCTGCCCTGCCTGGATGGTCGGCGTCATCTCCGGCGCGGCCGGTGACGAGGGCAAGGGCAAGTGGGATGTGGCGGGAGTCCCCGGCGGCGCCGGCAACTGGGGCGGCTCCTACCTCGCGATCCCCGCGCAGAGCAAGCACCCGAAGGAGGCCGCCGAGGTCCTGAACTTCCTCACCGGCCAGGAGGGCCACGTCATGGCCTTCCAGGAGGCCAACGCCTTCCCGAGCTCCCTCTCCGGACAGCAGGACCCGGCGGTGGCCGACCTGAAGAACGAGTTCTTCAGCGACGCGCCCACCGGCAAGATCTTTGGCGACTCGGTCAAGGACCTGCAGCCCGTCTTCCTGGGTGAGAAGCACGCCCAGGTGAAGACCGCGGCGGAGAAGATCCTCGAGGGTATGGACAAGGGCTCCGTCCCCTACGGCGAGGCCTGGGCCAAGTTCATCGAGGCCGGCACCAAGGCAGCGGGCTGATCCCCATCCCGTTCCGCACGGGCCCGGCGGCGGCTACTCCGTCGCCGGGCCTGTCGCCTGCCCCTCGCTGAAAGGCTGACCGATGACCCTGAACGTCGACACCCCCGCTCCGGCGCGGCGGCCCGGCTCTCGCCGGTCCCCCGGGCACCGGAGCTCGGGACGGGGCGGCAGAGGACTCGCCAGGTTCGACCTCCGGGCGACTCCCTACTTCCTCGTCTCGCCGTACTTCCTCCTGTTCGCGATCTTCGGTGTCTTCCCGCTCGGCTACACCCTCTGGGTATCCCTGTACGACTGGGAACTCGCCGGCGACAAGACCTTCCTCGGAATCGACAACTACATCGAGCTGATCACCGACGCGGCCTTCTGGAACGCGGTGGTCAACACGCTCGGGATGTTCGTCATCTCGACGATCCCGCAGCTCGTCCTCGCGCTGATCCTCGCCAACGCGCTCAACAAGCGCATCCGCGGCCGGCTCTTCTTCCGTCTCGGCGTCCTACTGCCGCTGGTGACCTCGGTCGTCGCGGTCGCCGTCGTCTTCACCCAGCTCTACGGCCGTGACTACGGCATGATCAACTGGTTCTTCGGCCTGTTCGGCGCCGACGCCCTCGAATGGCAGAACCAGAGCTGGAGCGCGTGGATCGCCATCTCCACGATGATCGACTGGCGTTGGACCGGCTACAACGCGATCATCCTGCTGGCCGCCATGCAGACGATTCCCAAGGATCTCTACGAGGCCGCCGCCCTCGACGGTGCCTCCTCCCACCGGCAGTTCTGGCAGATCACCGTCCCGATGCTCCGCCCGACGATCGTCTTCGTCGTGTTCATCTCCACCATCGGCGGCCTGACCCTGTTCACCGAGCCGGTCATGTTCGAGGGCAACCCGACGATGGCAGGCGGTGCCACCGGCCAGTACCAGACGGTGGCCATGTTCATCGTCAAGAAAGCGTTCCGTGACTTCGACATGGGCTACGCCTCGGCGGCCGCCTGGCTGCTGTTCGTACTGATCCTCGTCGGAACACTGATCAACTACTCCTTCACCCGCCGCATCGGGGGTTCCAAGTGACGGCGATCCAGACCCGGCCGCGCTCGGCGCATGTGCAGGCCCGCAACCGCATCTGGGACGCGGGCCCGCTGACGAAGGTGGTCCTCGCCTTCGCGCTCGTGCTGTCGGCCTTCCCGATCTACTACATGTTCATCATGGCCACGCGGACCAACGACGAGGCGATCGACACCCCGCCGCCGCTGCTGCCGGGCGGCCACCTCGGCGAGAACATCCAGCGGCTTCTGTCCACCGAGGACGCCTACTTCGCCACCGGCCTGATCAACTCGGCCATCGTGTCGATCACGGTGACCGTATCCGTCGTGCTCATCTCCACTCTGGCCGGCTTCGCCTTCGCCAAGCTGAAGTTCCGGGCCAGCAAGATCCTGCTGGGCCTGATCCTGGTGACCATGATGGTCCCGCTCCAGCAGATGGGCATCGTCCCGCTCTACGAGATGATGGTGACCCTCGGCTGGACCGGCCAGATCCAGGCGGTGATCCTGCCCTTCCTGGTCAACGGGTTCGGGGTCTTCATGATGACCCAGTACACCACCCAGGCGGTGCCGGACGAGCTCGTCGAGGCGGCACGCGTCGACGGCGCCTCCACCATGCGCATCTACGTCAATGTGGTGCTGCCCGCGGTACGGCCCGGCATGGCGGTTCTGGCGCTGCTCACCTTCATGCAGAGCTGGAACGAGTTCATGTGGCCGTTGATCGTCCTGAACCCGGACAACCCGGTGGTGCAGACCTCGATCGCCGCGCTCAACCAGGCCCACGGCACCGACTACGTCATGTTGTTCACCGGCACGGCGGCCTCGGTCCTCCCTCTCTTCATCGTTTTCGTCGCGTTCGGTCGCCAGATCGTCGGCGGCCTCATGGAAGGTGCGGTCAAGGCGTGACCACGCAAGAGACGCAGATTCAGACGCCGGATCTGGTGTTCCCGACGGACTTCGTCTGGGGCGCGGCCACCTCCGCATACCAGATCGAGGGCGCCGTCTCCGAGGACGGCCGCGGCCGGTCCATCTGGGACACCTTCGTCAAGCAACCCGGCCGGGTGGTCAACGGCGAGCACGCCGATGTCGCCATCGACCACTACCACCGCTACCGCGATGACGTGCGGATGATGGCCGACCTCGGCCTCGGTGCCTACCGGTTCTCCGTCTCCTGGCCCCGGGTCCAGCCTGACGGCAGCGGCCCGATCAACGCCAAGGGCCTCGACTTCTACAGCCGGCTGGTCGACGAGCTGCTCTCGCGGGGCATCGACCCGTGGGTGACGCTCTACCACTGGGACCTGCCGCAGGCTCTGGAGGACGCGGGCGGCTGGCCGTCACGGGACACGTCGAAGCGCTTTGCCGACTACGCGGCGGCCGTGCACGAGGCGCTCGGCGACCGGGTGCGCAACTGGAGCACGGTCAACGAGCCGTGGTGCGCGGCGTTCCTGGGATACGCCTCCGGCGAGCACGCCCCCGGGCGGCGCGACCCGGCCGAGTCGGTGCGGGCCGCCCACCATCTCCTCCTCGCGCACGGCCTCGCCACCTCGGCCATGCGCGCCCAGCGGACCGACACCAGGATCGGCGGCTGCGTCAATCTGTATGCGATCTCACCGCAGACGGACTCCGACGCCGACGCCGACGCCGTTCGCCGGATCGACGGCCTGCAGAACCGCTTCTTCCTGGACGCCCTGCTGAAGGGAGAATATCCGGCCGACGTTCTGGAAGACCTCGGCGGGACGAGCGGATTCATCCAGGACGGGGACATGGAGGCCATCTCCGCCCCGCTGGACATACTGCTGATCAACTACTACAGCCGTTTCACCGTCTCCGGCACACCCGGCGGCGCGGCCTCGGCGGCGGCGGCCCCCACCGACACCGGCTCGCCCTGGGTCGGCAGTGAACACGTGTCGTTCGTCGAGGGCGGGCGGCCGGTCACCGCCATGGGCTGGGAGATCGACGACACGGGCCTGCACGAGATCCTGATGCGGCTGGCCCGTGAGTATCCGCGGATCCCGCTGATCATCTCCGAGAACGGGGCGGCCTTCGACGACGTCGTAGGCGCCGACGGCGTCGTGCACGACCGCGACCGGCTGGACTACATCGATGCCCACCTGCGCATCTGCCATGCCGCGATCGAGGCGGGAGTGCCCCTGGAGGGCTACTTCGCCTGGTCGCTGATGGACAACTTCGAGTGGGCGTGGGGCTACGGCAAGCGGTTCGGGCTGGTCCACGTCGACTATGAGACGCAGCTGAGAGTTCCCAAAGAGAGCGCTCTCTGGTATGCCGGGACCATCAGGCGTGGAGGCCTGAGCGGTCCGGCAGAATAAGGGGTCAGCGAATCTCTTATGGGGGCGAAGAACATGAACGGCGACCGTCGTCCGACCCTTGAGGCGGTCGCGGCTCTGGCCGGTGTCGGCCGCGGCACCGTGTCACGGGTCATCAACGGCTCACCGAAGGTGAGCGAGAAGGCCCGCGACGCTGTGCAGCAGGCGATCCAGGAGCTGGGCTACGTTCCGAACCGGGCCGCCCGCGCGCTGGTCACCCGGCGCACCGACACGGTCGCGCTGGTGGTCTCGGAGTCGGAGTTGCGCGTCTTTGACGAACCCTACTTCGCCGGGACCATCCGTGGCATCGGTTCGGCCCTGTCCGAGACCGGTCTGCAACTCATCCTGGCAATGGCCCAGTCGCAGCAGGACCACGAGCGGCTGGAGCACTACCTGACCGGGCAGCACGTCGACGGGGTGCTGCTGATCTCGCTGCACGGCGCCGACCCGCTGCCCGGACGGCTGGAGGCGATGGGTGTGCCGACCGTCATCGGCGGCCGGCCCGTCGGGCTCACGCCCTACAGCTACGTCGACGTCGACAACCGGGCAGGCGCCCGGCAGGCGGTCAAATACCTGCTGGGCAAGGGCCGGCGGCGGATCGCCACCATCGCGGGCCCGCAGGACATGGGTGTGGGCGTGGACCGGCTCGCGGGCTACCGTGACGCGCTACTGGCGACCAACCTGTCCGAGATCGTGGCGTACGGCGACTTCAGTGAGGAGAGCGGCATCGTCGCCATGCGCAAGCTCCTCGCCGAGAACCCCGACATCGACGCGGTGTTCACCGCCTCCGACCCGATGGCGCTGGGCGCGATCCGGGTGCTGCGGGAGGAGGGCAAGGCGATCCCCGAGGACATCGCGGTGATCGGCTTCGACGACTCCCCCGCCGGCTCGCACTCCTCTCCCGCGCTCACCACCGTGCACCAGCCGACCGAGGCGATGGGCCGCCAGATGGCCCATCTCCTCGTCGCCCGCATCAACGGCGAGCACCTGGAGCAGCCGGTGGTGATACTGGACACCCACCTGGTCGAGCGGGCCTCCGCATAACGGGCTGCCCTGGCCCATATACCTTCGAGCTGGTCAATTCTGTCCCCCGTCCTCCCGGCCTTCCAGCGAAAGGATCACCGTGTCCCGGCAGTTCACCCTCCGCAGCGGCACCATGCACGCCGAGATCACCGAACGGTCCGCCGCCCTGCGCGTGCTCCGTCACGGTGAACGCGATCTGGTGCCCAGCTGGGCGGCAGACGGGCCGATCCCCTACTACAGCGGCACCCTCCTCGCCCCCTGGCCGAACCGGATCGGCGGCGCCTCCTACACCTTCGGCGGCCAGACCCACCATCCGGTGGCGAACGAGGAGGACCGGGGCAACGCCCTGCACGGACTGGTCGCCGAGGTCGACTGGGAGGCGGTGGAGTGGCTGGCCGTGGAGGACGAGCACGGTTTCGTACGGCTGGCCCACACGATCACCCCGACCCCCGGTTACCCGTTCACCCTCTCCATGCAGGTGCTCTACTCCCTCACCACCGAGGGCCTGACCACCACGCTGACCGCCGAGAACCTCGGCGACAGCCCCGCCCCCTACGGCTGCGGCCCGCACCCGTGGCTGCTGGCGGGCGAGCGGGTCGAGGACTACGAGCTGCACGTGCCGGCGACCAGGGTGCTGCTGGTGGACGACCGGCTGCTGCCTCGCTCCCTGGAGGACGTCTCCGGCACGCCGTACGACTTCACGACCGCGCGGACGGTCGGCGGCACCTCCGTCGACCACGCCTTCACCGGCCTCGTCGCGGACGCCGACGGGCTGGTCCGGGTGCGGGTGAGCGGCCCGGACGGCGGGGTCGAGATCCGCTGGGACGCGGCGGCGCTGCCCTGGGTCCAGGTGTGCACGGGGACCGAGCTCGACTTCCGCGGGCTGGCCGTCGAGCCGATGACCTGCCCGCCGGACGCCTTCAACTCCGGCACCGACCTGATCGTGCTGCAGCCCGGCGACAAGGCCGAGACCTCCTGGACGATCGCCCCGCTCTGAGGTGGGACGGTGGGCGGCGGCACCGGACACCGCCCACCGCCTCCGAGCTCGCCACGCCGCCGCGGTGAGCTCGGGCAGCCGGTGTTCCCGCCAGGTCAGGAGTCCTGGTCGTGGGAGAGGCGGAACATCTCACACTCCAGGTCGAAGAACCGCCGGGTCCGGCCGAGCGCCGTCATGCCGAGTCTCCGGCAGACGGCCATGGACGCCTCGTTGCCCGGCATCACCAGGGCGTGGACCTCCTTCAGCCCGGAGGCGAAACCCCGCTCGACAGCCCCCCGGGCAGCCTCTGTGGCGTAGCCGTTCCCCCAGCATCCGGGGTGGAGGTGCCAGCCCACCTCGACCTCCCCCTCACCTCCGGGAATCGGCCGGAACAGTACGGTCCCGGCGGCCACTCCGGTGTCCCGGACCTCCACCGCCCAGGACCCGAACCGGCGGTCACGCTCGTGGAAGGCCCGCCAGCCGTCCACCGCGGCCGCCGCCTCGAAGGCGAACGGCGGCAGCCAGCGGGTGACCTCCGGGCGGGAGTAGATATCCGTCATCCGGTCGAGGTCGGTCTGGTCGTGGGTCCACTGGCGGACGATCAGGCGATCGGTCTCATAAACGGTCATGAGGACAACTCTGGCGCAATCTGCTGTCCGGCACCGGGTGGGGGCCGGATCGCCGGGAAGACGTTTCCTCCGTCGACGCCCTGTGTAAGAACTTCAATGACTGGTGAATTCTGGACCAGAACAGGGGATGAGCGATGGACCGCAACACATGCGTGATCGTGGGAGGTGGCCCAGCGGGGGCCGTGCTCGCCCTGCTGCTGGCCCGGGCCGGCGTCCAGGTGACACTGCTGGAGAAGCACGGCGACTTCCTGCGCGACTTCAGGGGTGACACCCTCCACCCCTCGACCCTGCAGCTCCTCGACGAGCTCGGCCTGGCCGGGGAGTTCCACCGGCTCCCCCATCGCAAGGTGCACCGCATGATCCTGCAGACCGACGACGCCACGGTGCCGATCGCCGACCTGTCCCGGCTCCCCGGCCGGTACGACTACATCGCGTTCGTGCCGCAGTGGGACTTCCTCAATCTGGTGACCGACGCCGCCAGGCGGTACCCCACCTTCCGCCTCATCATGAACGCCGAGGTCCACGACGTGATCCGCGAGGGCAACACGGTGCGCGGGGTCCGCTACCGGGACGCCGACGGCGAGCACGAGCTGCGGGCGACGCTCACCGTGGCCACCGACGGGCGGCATTCCGACGTCCGCCGGGCCGCCGGGCTCGTCCCGGTGGAGCACGGCGCGCCGATGGACGTGCTGTGGTTCCGGCTGCCACGCGAGTCCACCGATCCCGAGCAGCCGCTCCTGCGCGTCTCGACCGGCCACATGATGGTGGCGATCAACCGCGAGACGTACTGGCAGCTCGCCTATCTGATCCCCAAGGGCGGCTTCGACGCCCTGCGTGCCAGGGGCATCGAGGCGGTACGCGAACCCGTCACCCGGCTGCTGCCCTTCCTCGCCGGCCGCGCCGGGCTGCTGGCGGACTTCGGCGACGTGAGCATGCTGTTGGTCGCGATCAACCGGCTGCGCCGCTGGCACCGCCCCGGCCTGCTGGTCATCGGTGACGCGGCGCACGCCATGTCACCGGTCTTCGGCGTCGGCATCAACCTGGCCGTGCAGGACGCGGTGGCCGCGGCCAACCTGCTGGCCGGACCACTCGCCGCCGGTGCCGAGATCCCCGAGTCCCTGCTCGCCAGGGTCCAGCGCCGGCGCACTCCGCCCACCGTGATCACCCAGCTCGCCCAGCGCGTGGTCCAGAGCCGGCTGATCCGTCCCGCCCTGTCCGGGGACGCCAGGCCGCTACGGCTGCCGCGCGACATCTCCCGGCTCCCGGTGATCGGCGCTCTCACCCGCCGTTTCATCGGCTTCGGCATCCGCCCCGAGCATGTCAGAACCCCGGTTGAGTCTCACGATACATAAAGAACTTTCTCACTCTGTGGACAATAAGGTGAGTTCGCACCTCCGGTTGCAATAGCCTGATGTGTCGTGAGCATCAACCTCGATTCCTGGCGGCAGCTGCCTGCGGCGCAGCAGCCCGAGTGGCCCGACCGCGACGAGCTGGACAAGGTCGTCGCCGAACTGAGGGGGCTGCCGCCCCTGGTGTTCGCCGGGGAGTGTGACAACCTCAAGGCGGACCTGGCGGCGGTGGCGCGGGGCGAGGCCTTCGTACTGCAGGGCGGCGACTGCGCCGAGACGTTCGCCGGGGCCACCGCGGACGACGTGCGCAACAAGCTGAAGACCCTGCTGCAGATGGCGATCGTGCTCACCTACGCGGCGAAGGTGCCGGTCGTGAAGATCGGCCGGATGGCCGGGCAGTTCGCCAAGCCGCGCTCCAAGAACACCGAGATCCGTGACGGCGTGGAGCTGCCCGCCTACCGCGGCGACATGGTCAACGGCTTCGACTTCACCGCCCAGTCCCGGGTCCCCGACCCCTGGCGGCTGCTGCGCGCCTACCATTCCTCCGCGGTGACGCTGAACCTGGCCCGCGCCTTCACCAAGGGCGGCTACGCCGACCTGCGCCAGGTGCATGCCTGGAACCAGGACTTCGTGGCCGAGTCCCCGGCCGGCAAGCGCTACGAGCAGCTCGCCCGGGAGATCGACCAGGCACTGGCGTTCATGCGCGCGTGCGGGGCCGAGCCGGAGGAGTTCCACAGCGTGGAGTTCTACTCCTCGCACGAGGCGCTGATCCTCGACTACGACCGGGCGCTCACCAGGATCGACTCGCGGACCGGCCAGCCGTACGACGTCTCGGCGCACATGGTCTGGATCGGCGAGCGCACCCGCCAGCTCGACGGCGCGCACGTGGAGTTCTTCTCCCGGATCCGCAACCCGATCGGGGTGAAGCTCGGCCCGACGACCAGCATCGAGGACGTCCTCGCCCTGATCGAGAAGCTGAACCCCGACAACGAGCCCGGACGTCTGACGTTCATCACCCGGATGGGCGCCTCGAAGATCCGCGATCACCTCCCCCCGCTGGTGGAGAAGGTCACCGCGAGCGGCGCCCAGGTGGCGTGGATCTGCGACCCGATGCACGGCAACACCTTCGAGACGCCCAGCGGCCACAAGACCCGTCACCTGGACGACGTGCTGAACGAGGTCGCCGGATTCTTCGAGGTACACGCCGCGCTCGGCACCCACCCGGGAGGCATCCACATCGAGTTGACCGGGGACGACGTCACCGAATGCGTGGGCGGCGGCTGGGACATCGCCGAGGGCGACCTGGCACGGCGCTACGAGACGGCCTGCGACCCGCGCCTCAACCGGGGCCAGTCGCTGGACCTGGCCTTCCGGGTGGCGGAGCTGTACCGCTCGGCCTGACCCGCTGAAGGCGACCCCACGCGAAAAAAGCCCCGCACCGTCACACCGGCTGCGGGGCTTTCTCGATCCGGATCTCAGTTGTCCTGAACGCCCATCTCGCTCGCGAGCTCGGCCCGGATGGAGTCCATGTCGAGTGCGCGGACCTGGCCGATCAGGTCCTCCAGCGCCGGCGCCGGCAGGGCTCCGGGCTGGGCGAAGACGACGATGCCGTCACGGATCGCCATGATCGTGGGGATCGAGGTGATCTCGAAGCCCTGGGCCAGCCCCTGCTCCGCCTCGGTGTCGATCTTGCCGAACTTGATGTCGCCGTGCTTCTCCGACGACTTCTCGAAGATCGGCCCGAACGTGCGGCACGGTCCGCACCAGGCCGCCCAGAAGTCCAGCAGGACGATCCCCTCGTCGGCGATCTCGTTGAAGTTCTTCTCGGTTACCTCGATGGTCGCCACCGTTGGCTCCTCTTGTCTCTCACAGCTGTACGGCTCGAATAACCACGTACCCCCGCCGAGCATTCCATCCCTTGAACCCGAGGAGAGAGGGACCGTCGGCGCCCGGCGCCGACGGACGGCGGCATCCGGGCGCGGGCCCCGGATCCGGGTCCTCTCAGGGAGATCCCCGATGCGGGGTCCCGCGTCGGGGACCATGATGGGGGACGCATACCTTAGGGAGGCCCCACGCGACTGGAGAGACCATGGCGAGTGCCGGAATCATCGACGACTACGTGGCAGAGCTCGGCCGTAGCCTCAAGGGTCCGAGGAGGCCGAAGCTCGATCTGGTCACCGAGGCGCGCGACAGCCTGTTCGACACCGCCGAGGCGCTGGAGGACGGCGGGCTGGACCGGGCCGAGGCCGAACTGGCCGCGGTCGAGGAGTTCGGCCCGATCGGTGAGATCGCACCGGGCTACCAGGAGGAGTTGTCGATCTCGGCGGGCCGGCGGCTGGCCGCCCTGCTCTTCGTCAGCGTGCCGCTCACCGCGCTCATGTGGAGCGTGATCTGGCAGGTCTTCCCCACCGATCCGGTGGACTACGCGACCAGGCCCGGCTGGTTCGTGCCGGTGGCCCGGAGCGTGGACATCCTCCAGATGCTCACCGGCGTGCTCGGCGCGGCCGCGCTGCTGGCGCTGGGGCGAGGGCTGCGCAGGGTCCGGCGGCCCCGGCTCGTCACCCGGGGACTGGCTGTGTTCGTCTGGGCCATGCTTCCGGTCATGCTCACGCTGTGCGGGGCGCTGATGTACGGCTCGCACGGCCCGGCCGGTCTCTCCGAGTATCCGCCGGGCGTCGGATTGGCGCTGGTCAGCTACGGGCTCATGCTCGCCCAGCTGTACGGAGCGGCCCGGTGTCTGAGCATCACCCGGCGCCGGCCCCTCACGGTGTGACGCGCGGCTCCAGTACGCCGCCGATCGCGCCGATGAACTCCCGCCAGGCCGATCGCTTCCCGGCCAGAGCCGTACGGCCCGAGGAGGTCAGCCGGTAGGTGCGTCGCCTGCGCCCGCCCACCGTGGCCCACTCGCTGGCCAGATATCCCGCCCGCTCCAGCCGGCGCAGTGCGGGGTAGACGGTGCCGGTCGGCACGTTCAGCACCCCGCCGCTGCGTTGCTGCAACGCCTCGATGATCGCATAGCCGTGCAGGGGGTCGTGCTCCAGCACGGAGAGCAACAGGGCGTCCATGTGTCCGCGGAGCGCGTCGGTGTTCACCAGGCCCCCCGTCCCGAGCGCGCGGGCAGGGTGCCACCGCGCCCACCAGCCCGTCCGCTTCGCTCACTCACGGTCTCACCCTACCTCTACCTATAGGCACCCTACGTGTAGATGTTCTACATGTAGGGTGCCTATAGGTAGAGAGTCATAAAAACGGAGGTGACACCATGGACGTGCTCGACCTGGCTCGGACGCAGTTCGCGGTGACGGGGAGTCTCCACTTCCTGTTCGTCGTGCTGACCCTGGGCCTGGCCCCCCTCGTCGCGATCATGCACACCCGCTATGCCATGACCGGCAAGCCGGTCCACGAGCGGATGACCCGCTTCTGGGGCCAGATCTATGTGATCAACTACGCGCTCGGCATCGTCACCGGGCTGGTGATGGAGTTCCAGTTCGGCCTGAGCTGGAGCGGCCTGTCCCACTACGCCGGAGACATCTTCGGTGCGCCGCTCGCCATCGAGACGCTCGGCGCCTTCTTCCTGGAATCCACCTTCCTGGGGCTGTGGATCTTCGGCTGGCACCGGCTGCCCAAGCGGCTCCATCTGGCGTGCATCTGGCTGGTGGCCCTGACCGCCTACGCCTCCGCTTTCTGGATCATGGTGGCCAACTCGTTCCTGCAGAACCCGGTGGGGACCGTGGAGCGGGGCGACCACCTGGCGCTGACCGACTTCGGCGCGCTGCTCACCAATCCCATGCTGACCATGTCACTCCCCCACGTGCTCGGCGCGGGCCTGTGGACCGGTGGTTCCGTGGTGATGGGGGCCAGCGCCTACCAGCTGTTCCGGCGGACCGCCGAGCGGGAGTTCTTCACCCGCTCGCTCCGTCTGGGGGTGGTCGTCGCGTCCATCGGCTCGCTGGTCACGGTCGGCTTCGGCTACGCCCAGTTCGGCCCGGTCGGCCTGATCCAACCCGGCAAGTTCTCCGGCGAGCCACTGGCCGGGGCCGGGCTCGGTGCCATGATCACGATCGGGCAGACGCTGCAGTTCCTCATCGTCTTCGCGCTGCTGCCCACGGTGTACTGGCTGCCGCGCTGGCGCTGGGCACACCCCGTCATCATGCTCATCACCCCGCTGCCCTTCCTGGCCGCGATCTGCGGCTGGCTGGCCCGCGAGGTCGGCCGCCAGCCGTGGCTGATCAACGGCAGGCTGACCGTCGCCGACGCCATGTCCCCCGGCCTCACCACGGAGATGGTCGCCTTCTCGCTCTTCGGATTCGTCGGCGTGCTCGGGCTGCTCGCGCTCGTCGACTACCTCCTGATCGCCCGCACCGTCCGGCGCGGGCCCGGCGCCGCCACCCTCGGCGCGGACGACGGCCCCGCCGGCTCCACCGAGCGCGCGCACGCGCTCAGCTTCTAGGGAGAAGACCGTGGACATCCTCTGGACGGGCGTGTTCGCCCTCCTGCTGATCGGCTACTTCGCCCTGGAGGGCTTCGACATCGGCCTGGGCATGCTACTGCCCGTGCTCGGCCGGACCCAGGAGGGCCGCGACCGCGTCGTCGCCGCCATGGCGCCGTTCGTCCTGGCCGGCGAGGTCTGGCTGGTGGCCGTGGCGGGCGTGCTGTTCGGCGTCTTCCCCTCGATCGAGGGGGACACGCTGTTCGGCCTCTACCCGCTGGTGGTCTCCCTGCTGCTCTCCTGGATCCTGCGCGACGCGGGACTGTGGTTCCGCCGCCGCCTGGACGGCCGTGTCTGGCGTGCTGCCGGGGACTGGGCGATCTGCATCGGCTCCTACGGCCTGGCACTGAGCTGGGGCATGGCGCTGGTGGCGATGGCCGGTGGCCTGTCCGGATCGCCGATCAGCCTTCTCGGTCTCGGTGGCGGCCTGGTCGTGGCCGCGCTGTTCGCCTTCCACGGCTGGACCTTCGCCTCCTGGCGGCTGCCGGGGCAGGTGACCGGGGCGAGCCGGACCGGCAGGGCGCTGCTGGTCTCGGCGTGTGCCGCAGCCGCGCCCGTCACGGTGCTGCTCGCCATGCTCGCTCCGTGGCTGCTGGAACACACCGCCCCCGCCGGGACGCTGAATGTGTTGAGTGTCATCCTCCTGCCGTTCGCACCGCTCATGGTGGGGGCGCAAGTATGGGTATGGCGCACGTTCGGTCCCCGCCGTGCGGCCGACCGGCTCCCGTCCTTCTTCTGAGGCTTTCAAAGGTTCGCATGCACAAGGATCTCCTGAGGCTCGCCCGGAGCGAGCGGGCCGTCCGCCGGCACCTGGCTCTCTGCCTGGCCGCCGCGGTCCTGGCCGGGCTACTCGTCCTGGTCCAGGCGGAACTGCTGGCCGGGGTGCTGTCCGGGCGGTTCGCGACCTCCGCCCTGGTCTTCCTGGCGCTGGTCGTCGGCGTCCGGGGGACACTGGGCCTGGTGCAGGGACTCGCCGCCGGCCACACGACGACCGGCGTGAAGTCGGCGCTGCGCCACCGGCTGCTGTCGCGGCTTCAGGAGACGGGGCCGGCCCGGCCGGCCTCCCACCGCTCCGGTGAGCTGGTGACGCTGACCGGCCGTGGCCTGGACGCTCTCGACCCCTACCTGTCGGGGTATCTCCCGGCGGTCGCGGTCGCGGGCGTCGTGCCGGTCGCCGTGCTCGTCCGGCTGTCCGCCGCCGACCTGACCAGCGCGGTGATCGTGCTGATCACGCTGCCGCTCATCCCGATCTTCGGCGCTCTGGTCGGCATGCACACCAAGGCCGTCACCGAACGGCAGTGGCAGGCCCTGTCCCGCCTCGGCGGTCACTTCCTGGACGTGGTCCGCGGCCTGCCCACGCTGCGCGCCTTCGGCCGGGCCCGCTTCCAGGCCGAGGTGATCCAGCAGGTCGCCGACGCCCACCGCAGCGCGACAATGCGCACGCTGCGGGTGGCGTTCCTGTCGTCGCTGGTGCTGGAGCTGGCCGCCTCGCTGTCGCTGGCGCTGGTCGCCGTACCGGTGGGACTGCGGCTGCTGTCCGGCTCGCTGGACCTGTCGACCGCGCTGCTGGTGCTGCTCCTCGCGCCCGAGGCGTATCTGCCGCTGCGCACCATGGGCAGCAGGTTCCACGCCGCGATGGAGGGGGTCGCGGCGGCCGACCAGGCCTTCGCCGTACTGGACGGCCGGCCGGAGCGTCCGGCGGAGGCTGAGCAGGCGTCCGGCGCGGTCAAACGCGGGCGCATCGCGCCGGAGATCCGGCTGGAGAACGTCACCGTGCGCTACCCCGACCGCGAGGAGGCCGCGCTGGAGGACGTCTCACTGGTGATCGCATCCGGTGAACGGGTCGCGCTGGTCGGCGAGAGCGGCGCGGGCAAGAGCACCCTGCTCCACCTGCTGCTAGGCTCCGTCTCCCCCACCTCCGGCCGGGTCCTGATCGACGGCGTCGAGCTCACCGGCCTCGGCGCCTGGCGCGAACGGCTGGCGTTCGTGCCGCAGCGGCCCCACCTGTTCGCCACCACGGTGGCCGACAACATCAGGCTCGGCTCTCCCGGCGCGACGATCGACGAGGTCCGGACGGCGGCCAAGGGCGCCTACGCCGACGAGTTCGTGGCGGCGCTGCCCGAGGGATACCAGACGGTGCTCGGCGAGCGCGGCGCCAACCTGTCGGCCGGGCAGCGACAGCGGGTCGCGCTCGCCCGCGCCTTCTGCCGGCCGGCGGCGGATGTCCTGCTGCTCGACGAGCCGACCGCCCGGCTCGACGGCCGTAGCGAGAGCGCGGTCGTGACCGCCACCCGCGCCCTCGCCGAGGGCCGCACCTCCGTGATCGTGGCGCACCGGCCCGCGATGATCGGCCTGGCCGACCGGGTGATCCGGCTCACCGACGGCCGCGTGGTGTCCGACCGGCCGGCGGATCGCTCCGAGGACGGCAGGTCCGGCGGCGCCGTTCTGGCGGAGAAGACCGGGGGGTCTGTGTGAACCGGATGGGTGGACGGCTGGCTCTCGCCGCCTCGGCCGGAGCGGCGGCCGAACTGGCCGGGCTCGGGCTGATCGGCTCGGCGGCGTGGCTGATCACCAGGGCCGCCGAGCAGCCCCCGCTGGCGGCGCTGAGCGTGGCGATCGTGGGAGTCCGGGCGTTCGCGACGAGCAAGGGCGTCTTCCGCTACGGCGAGCGCCTGGCCGGGCACGACGTCGCGCTGCGGGCCCAGGCCACGACCAGGGAGCGGCTGTATGAGGCGCTCATCCCGGCCGGGCCGCTGAAGCAGCGGGGCGCCGACCTGCTCAGCCGGATGGTCGACGACACCGACGCTGCGCAGGACCTGCTGGTCCGCTGCCTGCTCCCGGCGGTGGCGGCGCTGGTCACCACGGTGGCCGCGGTCACGCTCGCGCTGTTCCTGCTTCCGGCGGCGGCGCTGGTGCTGCTGGCCGGGCTGGCGGTGGCCGGGGTGCTGCTCCCGGCCGGCACAGCCGCCGCCGCCCGGCGCTGGTCGGCGCGGATCGCCCCCGCGCGGGCCGAGCTGGCCGCCCGGGTCGCCGATCTGGTGCACGGCTCGGCGGACCTGGCCGCCTACGGCGCCGGCGACCGGGCGCTGGCGGCCTGCGCCGAGGCCGACGCGCGGCTGGCCGCACTGGAGCGCCGGCAGGCCAGGGCCAATGCGACGGCCATGGCCCTGGGCGTGCTCACCCAGGGCCTGACCGTGCTGGGGGTCGTGCTGGCCGCCCGCGACGGCGGGGCGGGCGCGGTCGCCACGGGGGTGCTCGCGCTGGTCTCGCTGGTGTCGTTCGAACCGGTGCTGCCGATGGCCGCGGCCGGGGAGCGGCTGACCGGGGTGCTCACCGCCCTGCGCCGGCTGAAGGAGGTCCGCGCGACCCCGCCCGCCGTGACCGAACCCACCGTCGCGGCCTCCGTCCCCGGAGGCCCGCCGACCGTCGAGGTCGACAACCTCGTGGTCCGGCACAGCGCCGACCGCTCCCCCGCGCTCAACGGCGTCAGCCTCACCCTCACCCCCGGCAGGCGTGTCGCCCTGGTCGGCCCCAGCGGCGCCGGCAAGAGCACGCTACTGTCGGCCCTGATGCGCCTGGTCGAACCCGAGTCCGGCACGGTCCGGCTGAGCGGGGTGGACATCCGGACGCTGGCCGCCGACGACGTCCGGCGGGTGATGACGGGACTGACCCAGGATCCGTACGTGTTCCAGGCCCCGCTGAGGGACAACCTGCGGCTGGCCGGCCCGGAGGCCGGCCAGGACGCGCTGGCGCAGGCCGTACGGCGGGCACGCCTGGAGCGGTGGGTGGAGCGGACCGGGTGGGACACCGTGCTCGGGGAGGACGGGCGGACGGTGTCCGGGGGGCAGTTGCAGCGGCTGGCACTGGCGCGGGCGCTGCTGAACGACCCGCCGGTGCTGCTTCTGGACGAGCCCGCCGAGGCGCTGGACGAGGAGACGGCAGACGCGCTCATGGCCGACCTGCTGGACGCCACCCACGGCCGCACGACGCTGCTGGTCACCCACCGCCTGCACGGGCTGGAACGGGTGGACGAGATCATCGTGCTGGAGAACGGCGCGGTGGTCCAGCGGGGCACCCACGAGGAGCTGGTGGACCGCGCCGGCTACTACCGCGATCTGTGGCGGTCGGAGGCGCTGACCGCCGGGCGCTGAGCGCTCCCCCTTGAGTTTACCGGGCAGTGTGGTTTATGGTGCAAACCATAAGGTTTGCACCACAAACCACTTTGAATGCTCAAGGAGATGCCGTGGACGACGACGAGGGGGCACTGAGCCCGCAGGAGACACTCCGGCTGATCGAGCAGCAGGGCTCGGCGGCCGCCCACCGGCTCACCCCCGACCCGGTGCCGCACTACCTGGCGTGGGGAGTCGCCTGGATCGTCGGGTTCGGAGCGCTCTTCCTCTACCACGGCCTGTCCGGCACGCCGTACGTACCGATCCCCTTCGCCGTCGCGCTGGCGCTGCAATTCGGCTCGTCGCTCCTGGCGATACTGGTCAGCGCGCTCACCATGTGGCAGCTGGGCAGCCCGGTGCGGGGCGCATCCCAGTCGCGCGGCATGATGTACGGCTTCGCCTGGTTCTTTAGCTTCTTCACCGTGTGGATGGTCGCGATGCGGTTCGCCCCGCAGCTTCCCCCCGCGGAGAGCAGTCTACTCTGGGCGAGCCTGTCGATGATGGTGGTCGCCGTTCTCTACATGGCGGGCGGCGCCGTCTGGCTTGCCCGGCCCATGTTCGTCTTCGGCGCGGGGCTGGCCGTTCTCAACGGGATCGGCGCGACGGCCGGGCCCGGCTGGCACGCCCTGCTGATGTCGGTGGGCGCGGGAGGCGGATCCGTCGTCGCCGGGCTGATGCTCCGCCGGAGAATGCGCCGATGACCCCCGAACTCGACCCGGTGATCCACGCACAGGCCCGGCTGCGGGTGGTCGTCACGCTCAACACCCTGGGCGAGGGGGATCGGATCACCTTCCCGGGACTGAAGGACCTCCTCGGGATGACGGCGGGGAACCTGTCGGTGCACCTCAGCAAACTTGAGGAGGCCGGATACGTGGAGATCGTCAAGACCCACCGGGGCCGCACCCCCGTCACCTACGTCGCCCTCACCCGCCGGGGCCGCCTCGCCTTCGAGGACTACACGGCGGCGATCCACCAGTTGCTGAACACGACCCTGACACCGCCCGCCGGCGACAGCTGACCCCCGATCCGGAAGAAGAAGGTCCCCTCGATGGCAGAACCGACGACGCAACAGACGACGAGCCCGGCGACAGGGCCGAGGGAGCCGGCCGCCGAGCCCGCGACGGAGATCCTGGCACGTGCCGTCGGGGTCACCCGGCGCTACGGGGAGGTGCTCGCGCTGGACGACCTCTCCCTCGACATCCACTCCGGCGAGCTGGTCGGCCTGCTCGGCCCCAACGGTGCGGGCAAGTCCACCCTGATCAACCTGTTCGTGGGGCTGCGCAGGCCCAGCTCGGGCCGGGTCGAGCTGTTCGGCGGCTCCCCCGCCGACCCCGGCCGGCGGCTCGGCATCGGCGTCACCCCGCAGGAGACCGGGCTGCCGGCGACCCTGCGGGTCGGCGAGGTCGTGGACTTCGTCGCCGCCCACTACCCGCAGAGCGTCGACCGGGGGGCGCTGCTGGAGCGGTTCACCCTGTCCGGCCTGGACCGCCGCCAGGTCGGAGGCCTGTCGGGCGGTCAGAAGCGACGGCTCGCGGTGGCGCTGGCGTTCATCGGCGACCCCCGGCTGGTCTTCCTGGACGAGCCGACCACGGGACTGGACGTCGAGGCCCGCCGGGCACTGTGGGACGGCATCCGGCACTTCCACGCCGACGGCGGCACCGTCGTTCTCACCAGCCACTACCTGGAGGAGGTCGAGGCGCTGGCCAAGCGGGTCGTGGTCATCGGACAAGGCCGCGTCCTCGCCGACGGCACCACGGCGGAGGTGCGGGGCATCGCCGGCGTCCGCCGCGTCACCCTGACCGCCGACGACCTCCCCGACCTGCCCGGCGTCCTGAGGACGGAACGGGAGGGCACCCGGACCCACCTGCTCACCACCGACGCCGACGCCCTGGTCCGCACCCTGGTCCGCGCCGACGTCCCCTTCTCCGATCTGGAGATCCGCGCCACCTCCCTGGAGGAGGCGTTCCTCACCATCACCGCCCGCGAGTCCCAGGCCGCCTGAGCCCCGCCGGTTCCCGCCGCGGCTCCCGGCACCGCGGCACCGGCCGGCCGGCCGGCCGCGACCCGGCCCGGCCCGGCCCGGTCCGGCAGCAGTGCCCGTACGGCTCAACAGGGGCGCCGTACGGCACTGCTGCCGGCGCATCCCGTCTCCCCGAGAGGACCACCCCATGTCGCTCCTTCTTACTCATACCCGGTACCAGTTAATGGAGACCGTCCGCGTGCCGATCGCGCTGATCGGAAACGGTTTCTTCCCCGCCGCCTCGATGCTCTTCTTCGTGGTGCCGTTCGCCGGGGACCATCCCGTCGGGGCCACGCTGGCCACCGCGTCAATGATGATCTTCGCGGTGATGTCGAGCGCCCTGTTCACCCACGGCCTGGGCGTCGCCGAGGACCGCGCCCAGCCCTGGGACCCCTACACCCGCACCCTTCCCGCCGGGCCCTGGCCGAGGTTCGGTGCCCGGATCCTCACCGCGCTGGCCATGATGATGATCGGGATCATGCCGGTGCTGCTCGTGGCCGCGCTGCTCACCGAGGCCACCGTGACGCCCGCCCGGCTGCTGCTCGGCCTCGGCGCCCTGGTGGTCGCGTCGGTCCCGTTCCAGCTCCTGGGTCTGTTCATCGGCTACGCGCTGCCATCCAAAGCCGCGATCGCGGTGGTGCAGCTGACGCTGTTCCCGATGGCGGTGGGCGGAGGGCTGTTCATGAACCCGATGGCCGCGCCGGCGTTCATCGAGGTGGTCGCGCCCTTCCTGCCCAGCCGGGGCGCGGTCGAGCTGGTCTGGGCGGCGGTCGGCCACGGCAGCCCCGGGACGCTGTCGATGGTCATGTTCGGCGTCTGGACCCTGGTGGCCGGAGCTCTGGCCGTGTGGGCCTACCGGCGCGACGAGGGCCGCCGCTTCTCCTGAGCGCCACGGCCCGGAAGACGGAGGCACTGCCCCAGGTCCCGCAGACGGCCGTGCCGCCGGGGTCGCGGCGACCCCGGCGGCACGGACTGATGGAGACTAGTCGCCGGTCTTCTCGGCGAGGGTCGCGGTGGCGGTCTGGGGGTGGCCGTCACGGACGTAGGTGATGGTCACCTCCTGGCCCGGCTTGAAGCCGCGGACCGCACCGACCACGGTGGTGCCGTCCTCGACCACGGTGTCGTTGATCTTGGTGATCAGGTCGCCCTGCTTGATCCCGGCCTTTTCGGCGGGACTGCCGTCGGAAACCTGGCTGACCAGGGCTCCTCCCGCGTCGCCGGTGGCGTCGGCGAGGGTCACGCCCAGGAAGGCGTGGACCACCTTGCCCTTGTCGATGAGCTGCTGGGCGACCTGCTTGGCGGTATTGATCGGGATGGCGAAGCCGACGCCGATGTTGCCCTCGCCGCCGTTGGTCGCGATGGCGGTGTTGATGCCGATCACCTGACCGGACGCGTTGACCAGCGCGCCACCGGAGTTGCCCGGGTTGATCGCCGCGTCGGTCTGGATGGCGCCGCCGATGGCGGTGGGCGCGCTGCCCCGCTGCGGCATGCCGTTGCCCCAGCCGGGCGGCAGCTGCGGCTGCTGCTGGCCGCCGACGGTCAGCGTGCGGTTCAGCGCGCTGACGATTCCGGCGGTGACCGAGCCGGACAGGCCCAGCGGGCTGCCGATGGCGAGCACGGAGTCACCCACCCTGAGCTGGTCGCTGTCGCCGATCGAGGCCGCGGTGAGCCCGGAGACGTCGTCCGCCCTGATGACCGCGAGGTCGGTGACGGGGTCGGTACCGACGACCTTCGCGGTGGCGGACGTGCCGTCGCTGAACTTGACGCTCACCTGGGCGCCCTGCCCCAGCCCCCCGGCCTCCACCACATGGTTGTTGGTCAGGATCAGGCCGTCGGCCGACAGCACCACACCGGACCCCTCGCCGCCGCCGTTACCGGTCTTGACCTGGATGGACACCACCGCAGGCTGGACGGCCTTGGCGACGTCGGCGACCGTGGTCACGTTGCCGACCGGCCTGGCGACCGGGCCGGCGGAGGAGGCGAGCGTGGTGGTGCCGCCGAACGAGGTCGCGGCCAGGGCACCCACCACTCCGCCGCCGACGGCCATCGCCGCCAGGGCCAGACCCGCGCCCAGCTTCTGCCCCGTGGTGAGCCGGACCCGCTGGGCGGGCACCGAGGGCGCCTCGGCCGTGAAAGATTCCGGCACCGGGTGGATCATCGTCGGCTCCGGACCGGTGTCCTCGCCCGCGACGTACTCGCCGGCGCGCGGCGGCACCTTGCCGAACTGGGTCCAGCCGTCGTTCCTGGGGGTCGTCTCGGCCGGAGTGGTGTCCTGCTCGTTCTTGTTCGGATCCATGTCTTCCCCAAGTCCTGCATCCGCCCGTGAGTCGCCGGGCGGCGACCGGTCCTCCCGGTGAATCAAACGATGCCCGAACGCGTGTAAGCCCAGGTTAAGAGGATGATCTATGTTGCCCGAATCCTCTGACAGCCGCTTTATCACGCGTGGTCAGCACCGATGCCAGGCCCGGTTCTCCCTCGAAAAATTTACGGCCGCGGCCAGTACTCCTCGCGCAGGAGCCGCTTGTAGAGCTTGCCCGTGGGGTGGCGGGGCAGCTCCTCGCGGAAGTCGACCGACTTCGGGCACTTGTAGGGCGCGAGCCGGGAGCGGCAGTACTCGATCAGCTCGGCCTCCAGCCCCGGACCGGCCAGGTCCATGGAGACCGGCTCGACGACGGCCTTGACCTGCTCGCCCATCTCCTCGTCCGGGACCCCGAAGACCGCCACGTCCGCCACCTTCGGATGGATCGACAGGACGTTCTCGGCCTCCTGCGGGTAGATGTTCACCCCACCAGAGATGATCATGTAGGAGCGGCGGTCGGTGAGGTAGAGGAAACCCTCCTCGTCGAGGTAGCCGATGTCGCCGAGGGTGGTCCACCCCCGGCCCTGCGGATCCCGCGAGGCCCTCGTCTTGTCCTCATCTCCGTGGTAGACGAACTTGGGGCCGTCGGAGAAGTAGACCGTGCCGTGCTCGCCCGGCGGCAACTCGTTGCCGTCCTCGTCGCACACGTGTACCACGCCGAGCAGCGGGCGGCCGACCGTGCCCCGGTGCTTGAGCCAGTCCTCCGAACCGGCGTAGAGGAGCCCGTTGCCCTCGGTCCCGGCGTAGTACTCATGGATGATCGGCCCCCACCACTCGATCATCTTCTCCTTGACCGGGACCGGACAGGGCGCGGAGGCGTGGATCGCGCACGTCAGCGACGACAGGTCGTACCGTGCCCGCACCGCCTCCGGCAGCTTGAGCATCTTGATGAACATGGTCGGCACCCACTGCGCGTGCGTGACCCCGTACTTCTCGATCAGCGCGAGCGCCTGCTCGGGGTCGAACCCCTCCATCACCACGAGCGTGGCGCCCACGCGCTGGAAGTTCATGCAGTAACGCAGCGGGGCGGCGTGGTAGAGCGGCGCCGGGGAGAGATAGACGCTGTCGGCGGACGGCGCGAACAGGAACCGGATGAGCCGCAGCAGCGGCCCCGGCGTGTCCAGCGGGGCCATCGACAGGGTGGGTTTGACGCCCTTGGGCCGGCCGGTGGTGCCGGAGGAGTAGAGCATGTCCACGCCCTGGCACTCGTCCTCGATGGGGGTGGCGGGGTGGGCGGCCACCGCCTCCTCGAAGGAGTCGAAGCCGGGGGCGACACCGTCCAGCATGAGCCTGAGCTCGACCTTCGGGGTCGCGGGAGTGATCGAGGCGGCGACCTCGGCCAGCTTGGCGGAGGAGATGAAGACGCGTGCCTCACAGTTGCCGACGATGTAGGCGAGTTCGTCGGTCTTCAGCCGCGAGCTGATCGCGGTGTAGTACAGGCCGGACCGGTGCGCGGCCCAGGCGACCACCAGGAACAGCGGGTGGTTCTCCAGCATGAAGGCGATGTGATCGCCCGGCTGGAGTCCGGCGGCACGGAACAGATGGGCGAGGCGGTTGGACTCCTCGTCCAGCTCACGGAAGGTGACGACCCTCCCCGAACCGGCCATGATCAGAGCGGGCTTGTCCGGCGATGTCGCCGCGATGGCTCCCGGGTGCATGAAACCGAACGCTACTCGGTTTGATGGCCGGTGAGAAGGCACGACCGGGCCGTGGCCCCGCACGGTGCGGGGCCACGGCCCGGTCACTTCCTTACCGGCGTCCTGCGCCGGGCGGGGTCAGGAGGAGACTGCGGCGTCAGAGGCGGCGATGACCGCCCCCTGGTAGGTCTGCTCGATGAACTGCTTCACCTCGGGGCCGGCGAGCAGCTTGGCGAGCTTGACCACGCGAGGGTCCTGCTCGTTGCCGGCCGCCGCGACCAGGCCGTTGACGTAGGGGTTGCCC
Source organism: Streptosporangium sp. NPDC087985 (assembly GCF_044741965.1). Taxonomy (NCBI): domain Bacteria; kingdom Bacillati; phylum Actinomycetota; class Actinomycetes; order Streptosporangiales; family Streptosporangiaceae; genus Streptosporangium; species Streptosporangium sp. NPDC087985. The sequence goes on along the minus strand of NZ_JBIUTQ010000011.1, from coordinate 108,598 downwards.
TCGGCCTTCTCCAGCACCAGCGCGTTCTCCGCCGGCTTGAGGCCCGCCTCGATCGCGTAGTTGCCGTTGATGACGGCGGCGTCCACGTCCTCCAGCGAACGGGGCAGCTGCGCGGCCTCCAGCGGCTGGAACTTCAGGTTCTTGGGGTTGGTGGCCACGTCACGCTCGGTGGCCGTGGTGCCGACGCCGTCCTTCAGGGTGACCAGGCCGTTGTCGGCCAGCAGCTTCAGCGCCCGGCCCAGGTTGGTGGCATCGTTCGGCACGGCCACGGTCGCGTTCTCGGCCAGCGCGGCGACATCAGTGATCTTCTTGGAGTACAGGCCCAGCGGCTCCAGGTGGACCGGCTGGACGAAGCTCAGCTTGGTGCCCTTGGAGGCGTTGAAGTCGTCCAGGTAGGGCTTGTGCTGGAAGAAGTTGGCGCCGAGCTGGCCGTCGTCGAGCTGCACGTTCGGCTGGACATAGTCGGTGAACTCGACGATCTCCAGGTTCAGCCCCTCCTTGGCGGCGAGGTTGTCCTTGACGAACTTCAGGATCTCCGCGTGCGGGACCGGGCTGGCACCGACCTTGAGCACCTCCGAGGCCGAGGCCTGACCCGCGGCGGCGCCGGTGGTGCCGGCGGGCTCAGCCGAGCCGCAGGCGGTCAGCGTGAGGGCCAGCGCGGTGATCGCGGAGGCGATTCCAAAGAGCTTACGCATGGTGGTGCACTTCCTTTTTATGTGAAAACCGGAGGTTTTATATGAAAACCAGAGGTCCCGGCCTGTGCCGGGATCCCTCGGGAGCAGAGCGGAGTAGGAGCGGAGTAGAAGGGGGTCAGTGGCGCGCGAGACGGCGGGCGACGGTGTCGCCCAGGGTCTGCACGAGCTGGACGATGACGATCAGCACGACGACGGTGACCACCATGAGCGTGGTCTCGAAGCGCTGGTAGCCGTAGCGGATGGCCAGGTCACCGAGCCCTCCACCGCCGATCGCCCCGGCCATCGCCGAGTAGGAGATCAGCGCGACCACGGTCACGGTGAGCCCCGCGACCAGGCCGGACATCGCCTCGGGGAGCAGGACCTTGCCGACGATGGTGGGACCGCCGGCGCCCATGGCCTGGGCCGCCTGCACCTTGTCCTGACCGACCTCGCGCAGCGCGGTCTCCACCAGCCGGGCGAAGAACGGCGCGGCGCCGAGGGTCAGGGGGACGACCGAGGCGACGGTGCCGATGGTGGTGCCCACGATCAGCCGGGTCAGCGGGATCACCGCGATCATCAGCACGATGAACGGCAGGGAACGGCCGATGTTGACGATAAGCCCGAGCACCCGGTTGAACATCCAGGAGGGGAACAGCCCGCCCCGATCGGTGACGACCAGCGCCACGCCGAGCGGCAGCCCGAGCAGCACGGTGAACAGGGTGGACCACACGACCATCTGGGCCGTCTGCCAGGTCGACTCCCCCAGCAGGGGAACCATCTCATCCCACGTCATGCGATCTCCTCCGTCGGCCGCGGTCCCTCGATGCCGTCCCTACCGGCTCGCCCGTTCACCGGGCCTCCTCGACCAGCAGTCCACGCCCGGACAGGTAGGTGAGGGCGGCGGCGCGCTCGTCACCGGTGAGACGCAGGCGCAGGCGTCCGGCGGAGACGCCGGCCACCTCCTCCAGCGCCCCGCCGAGGATGCTGATGTCCACGTCGAACCTGCGGACCACCTCCGAGACCATGGGCTCGTCGGCCTGCCCGGTGAAGGTGATCGTGACGCTGCCGGGATCCGGCGCGGGCAGGGGGAACAGTTCCGCGGTGAGCCGGGAGCCCGGCCTGGCGATCAGCTCCGGGAGGGTTCCGGACTCCTCCACCAGGCCGTTGCGCATGATGGCGGCCGAGTCACAGATCGACTTGACCACGTTCATCTCGTGGGTGATCAGCAAGATGGTCAGGCCAAGTTCCCGGTTCAGGCTTCTGAGCAGGGCCAGGATCGACTGGGTGGTGCCCGGGTCGAGCGCCGAGGTGGCCTCGTCCGACAGCAGCACCGAGGGGTTGCCGGCCAGCGCGCGGGCGATGCCGACCCGCTGCTTCTGGCCGCCGGACAGCTGCGCGGGGTAAGCCCCGGCCTTGTCCGCCAGCCCGACCAGCTCCAGCAGCTCGGCGACCCGCCTGGCCCGCTCGGCCTTGCCGACCTTCATGACCTCCAGCGGGAAGGCCACGTTTCCGGCGACCGTGCGGGAGGACAGCAGCGCGAAGTGCTGGTGGACCATCCCGATCCGCTGCCGGGCCCTGCGCAGCTCGGCCTCCCGCAGCGCGGTCAGCTCCTGCCCGGCCACGGTGACGGTGCCCTCGGTGGGCCGTTCCAGAAGGTTCACGCAGCGCAGCAAGGTGCTCTTGCCGGCACCGCTCTGCCCCAGAACACCGAAGATCTCGCCCTCACGGACGTGGAGATCGACGCCGTCGACGGCGACCACCTCGCGGCCCCGATCTCGATAGACCTTCCGCAGGCCTGACACATCAATCACAGCTGTTCCCCAACATGAGTGGACCCGAAAAGACCTCAGGACGGGGAAGGGCTAGAGGGTGCCGGGAGGGAAGGGAAGATGGCTCAAACGGCGCAGAACGAAGGTGTCCGCGGGGCAGCTCATGATGTCGGGGGCTTTCGTGAGGGGGGAGCGGGCGTGGCGGAGGCTCAGCGCATGCGGCACATGCCGGGCATCTCACACATGCGCAGGCCGTAACACATCCCTCGCCCCTGCGAGGTCATGACGCCCTGGTGTGCCACGCTCACGTTCACATCTGCGTCAACATGGGCCCCGGTTACCCCTATTCCCGACATCTTATGTGATGTCGATCACGTGCTCCGGTAAGGGTCGCGGAGCGGAGCCACCCGGGCGGCGAACTCGTCCACACCTCCCCCGCCTCCGCCAGGCGACGCCGGACCTGCTGAGCCTGCAGATGGTGAGCGCGCAGACAGAAACGCACCCAGTGGAGCGTGTCGCCGTGCGGGCTCCAGTTCCGCCTGCCGCCGGCACTCAGCGCCCGGTAGTAGTCGACCGTGTTCTCCGCACCTCCCAGCCACTCCTCGATCGAGGAGAACTCCGGGGTGGTGATCTGGTCACGGCCGAGCACGAGCGTCTGCAGGGCGCGTGACATCCGGCCGTTGCCGTCTCGCCACGGGTGGATGCTCACCAGGTTGAAGTGGGCCATCGCCGCCCGCACGTGGCTCGGCGCGTCCAGGTCGCCCGCGTTGAGCCAGTCGACCAGCTCGCCCAGCAGCGCCGGCACCTTCTCGGCGTCGGGCCCCTCGTAGACGACCTCGCCTGTCGCGGAGTTGCGGACGTAGACGCCGCCGGGCCGTACGGCGCCCGGGGTCTTGTCCACGTGGTGGCCGATCAAACTCTAGTTGGCGCAAGGTGCATCGCTGATGCGGGAGAGGTCCAGGACGGTGTGGCGCGCGGCAGAGGCCTCCCAGACCAGAAGTGACCTTTCCGGTGTCGCCGCGCCGTTGGGCCGTCTGTCCGGAACCCTCGTAGCACCCCAGTAGGTAGGTCTCTCAGTTCGCATACCGCTTGGGCTCCGACCCTTCGGTTCCGCGAGGTCTGAAATCCCGAGAGCCAATCAGCGCCGTTTGCGGAAAGATCCTCACATGGGACGCGATCTGGTAGAGCTGCATATCCGCAGTGGAGACCTCACCGACTCCGGATCTTGGGTCTACGTTTGGCTGTTTGAAGGCCATGTGATCTATGTAGGGACCACTGGCCTTCCTCCGGAAGTCAGGACCTGGCTACATCTCCACGACCCCGATCCCGATATCGGCCGTGTGAAGGCCCGCTATCCAGGGGTCGGGCTTGACTCACTCGATGTGATCGCCTTCCGGCTGCCTGAATCCATGCCACGTCCGGAGATCAAGGCCGCGGTGATCGCCCACCTCAGCGCCACAGGACTTCTCTCTGAGCACTATGTGGGCGATCCGCCACAGCACAAGTCCACCGGGGATGAACTGTCTTCCCTTCTGCACCTGATCACCAATCGGATCGTCCAGTCCGAACCCAGATGATCTAGGGCGTCCAATACGCTCGGTCGGCTTAGAAGTTTCCACGCAGGAAGTCTGCTACTCGTTGTCGTGGTGATCAGTGAGCCGGCATTGAAGGGCGAAGTACCACCTCTTCGACCGCCCGCCTCTGAACTGGTATCGACTTCGCCGTTGCATCACCAGTTTGGAAAATCTCGGTACGCACCCCTCTGAGCTGCTGCGGGCCGGGTCAGGGGCGATTCTTCTTTGCCCGTGAGTCCCCACGATTCCCCCTTGCTCACCCTCCTTACAGGCACGTAACGGACACGACGTGACCTTCCAATCCGTAGGTTCCCGAACGATCTCCAACGGCGTTCGGATCGGTTCGTGGCGCTGGTCGTGTAGCCCCGACCGTTCACGTTCGTTCGCCTCGATCCGCCGTCGTCTATCCGGGTGGCTCCCAAGGCGGCTCCCAGACATACCTCTGAGCAAGGATCGTTTTCCAGCGGAAACCCGCCGCTCCTCCCCCGCACGATCACCTCAGCCAGCTACGACTCTCGTTCGGCAATCGTGATCATCCCGGGCCCAGAGCACCCTCGCCGGAGGCGTTTAGAAGGCGAGACGATCACTGGTGGAACGGTGGTCGGCGAGTGAGCGGACAGCATCCGGATTCCAGGCGCACTCGACGACGGGCAGTTCAAACCCTGCGGGGAAGCGCTCGATGAACTCCTTGGTGGGGTGGCCGTTGAGACGCCGGTAGAAAGCGATCGCGGAAGCGTTGTCGTGTAGCACTTCCAGGTAGACGGCCTTGCCCGGATGCCGTGTGGTAGCCCAGGTGAAGGCGTGATGCATGAGCTGACGGCCAATTCCGGAACGCTTGCGTCCGGGCTGGACGTGCAGGTTGTCGAGCAAGATGCGTCCGTCTGCTTGGAGGGTGAGGTAGACGAACCCCAAGAGGGCGGTGTCTTCGACGGCCACCAGCAGGCAGGAGGTGTGATCCTGTTCCGGGGCGACGGTGGTGAGTCGTGTGTTCCACATGGTCCTGCGCTCGTCAAGCAGTGGCCCGTTCAGATAGCTGGTGGGCATGATCCCGGCGTAGGCGGTCAGCCAGCTATTGGTGTGCAGCACTGCAATGCGCTCGGCGTCGTCCCTTGTTCCGAATCTGATGAGCATGGCGTAGAGGCTGGCATGGCCGCTGGTAGATCCGGTAATCGACTGGAATACCAGGGGAGAGCCGGGTTTCAACGGGAGTGGGACGGATGGCGCCGATCCGAAGGATGCCATAGGCGCCGCGTAGCGGGCGGGGCCGGTGGTCCGAAGCGACCTAGCGGCGGCGTGTCGCTGTGCACGGTGGGTTCGTTGGGTACGGCGGGTGCGCGGTGCGGCTATGGCCCGGGTCGCCGCCGCCCGGAAGACTGGGGGCTCCTCAGCCGGATGCGGCTCGGGCCCATGTTCCAGCAAGGGACGAGATACGCCTGGCCCGATGGCGACTCGGCCGAGATCGAGGTCCTCGATATGGGCGCGGTGACCCTCGCTACGGGGCGGCTGGCCGTCCGGGGCAACGACGCCTGGGTCGCAGATCCCGAGGGCGGCGGGGAAGCGTTCACCGAGGAGCTTGCTCCCGGCCGCTATCGGGTGCTGCTGTCCATGGTCGACTTCAACAGGCCGCGTGTCTGGCAGAGGGTGGCTGCCGTAAAGGTGGCGATCAAGGACGAATACGTCTCCTTATGGGAGATGGCGCTACGTCCCGGCCAAGTCCCTTCAAAACCCAGGGAGGAGGGTTCTTCGGGTTTGAGATCGACTGCGGGATGGGTGACGGCGCGTACTCGATGTGGATCAGACGCTCGGCGAGCGGTGAACCCCTTCGCCAAGACCATGCACGCTGAACACGACTTGGCCGCGCGCTCGGAAGACATCATCCGCAACGGACTCGGCCGGTTCACTGCATGATCACCGGTGACACCGGCCCCCCTCGTCGCGCTGTTCAAAGCGGACGATAACGACCATAAACGCTGTCTCGACTTCCTCGAACGTCACCCCGGCCCAGTACTCACCGAGGTTTGCCGGCTCGTCGAATCCCGCGCCGGCCCCGAGGTCGAAGCCCAGTTCCTCCAGTCAATCATCGACGGCGTTCTCGCCCTAGAAGCCATTATTAGTGCAGATATCGCCTGAATGGCCGATTCTATCCGAACCTACGCCGACTTTCCGCTAGTAGGGCTTGGCTACCTGGAGTTGTAACGGTGTGTTCCTACTCGGGGGTGAGGAGGATGACACCGCAGGAGCCTGAGGCCGTGCGGGCGCGACTGGAGTATCAACCCTTGCCGCGAAGCCTGATCAGCCTAGGAAGGCGCCCGGAAAATCCAGCATTGACTTTCATGATCCCCTCTGTGAAAGTTTGGAAAAGTCATGATCCTTACCTCCCCGAAAGGATAAAGATGGGACAGATTTCAACTGTCCGCGCGATAAACAATTCTCTGGTCACTCTCGATTTAGACGGGGTGACCGCCGAGGACCTACACGCATGGAACGGCCATATCCGCTTCACTCCTCGATACGGCAGCCGGGAGAACACCTCGGACGTCTGGGCGCTGGAGCTGGCGCCCAAGAGCGCGCTGGGCGCCGGGGTCAACGCGATCCGTGGCACGGAGCGGGAGAGGTTCACCTTCAGCGGCGGTGAAGTCATCATCTACGACTGCGCCGACATGCCCGGCGGCAGGTGGGCGGCGTGGGTGGGGCCGTGGCACATGGCGCACGGCATGTACTACGAGCCCGAATGGGAGGCCAACGACGTCATCAAGACGCTCTCCAGGGTCCAGTGGACCGACACGCCCGAGGGGCTGACCGCCGCTCCTGGCCAGCGCTTCACCCTCGAGCGGGCGAAGTACTTCCTGCCCGTGGCAGGGGTGGGAACCCTGCAGGTCGAACCCAAGAACCTGTCCTTCGTTCAGGTGCCGCGCTGGCGGGGACTGTCCGCCCCGGCCGGCGAGGTATGGCGGCTGAACAACACCGAAGGGCCGCAGTACGAATCGGTCATGCTGGTCACTGAGACCGCGGTGGTCACGATTGATCCGTGGGATGTCCCGCGCAGGGGCCAGCAGAACGCACCGTCGGCGCTGGCCAAGACCAACGCGCTGGCGACCGCGGCCGACTTCCTGACCAGGGTCAAGAGCGTCACCTGGGGAGCGTGACGGGTGGAACCCACCACCGCCGCCGTCATCGTTCTCTTCATCCTGGTCGCCCTGCTGATGGCCGCGGGAGCCGGGCTGTATCGCCGGGTCAAGGAGCTGGAGCTGGCCACCTTCAGCGGCGTGGGGGTGAAGCTGGCCCAGGAGAGCCTGTCCATCGGGCGCCCCGGGGCGACCACCATCGTGGCCAAGATCAACCGTCGCTGCCCCCTCTGCGAGGAGGTCGTGGCGGCCATCGCCAAGGTGGCCCCCGACCTGCCGGACAGCGTGGGCTTCACCGTCGTCTCCGACGATCCCGGATTCGACAAGCAACTACCCGAGAACGTCCAGCTCATCAACGATCCCCAGGTCTGGCGGTCGATCAACGTCCCGTACACGCCGGCCCTGCTCGTCGTGGACGAGCAGGGCGTGATCGTCTACACCACTCCCGCTGGCTCGGGAGACGTCGTGGCCGACCTCGCCAAACGCGCGGTCGCCAGAAAGGAAGTCTCGCTGTGACTGACATCTTGAGCCGGATCCCCAGTGCCACCGAGATGCCGGAGAACGCGGAGCCCACCCGGGTCGCGCTGAAGGACAGCCGCTGGAGCCGGCGCAGCCTGCTCGGCACCATCGCAGGCGTGACCATCGCCAGCGGGCTCGGCGCGCTGGACCTGCTGCCCTGGTCGAAGCCGAAGGCGGCCGACGCGCTGACCGAATGGACGGACGGCTGCCACGGCTACTTCAACTCCAGCACCGTCTGCACGCCCTCCTCGGCCGTCTACACCAACAACTGTTCCGGCAGCTGGCACAAGGACGACAGCAGCCACTGGAGCGGTTGTGGACGCTACAAATACTGGCCCGACACCACCTCGTGCGCCGGGCGGAACGCCTGGCGGTGGACCGGTTCGGTCGCCAGGCGCAAGTGCTCGGACGGCTGGTACATGTATTACGACTGCGGCGGTAGCAACACGAACATCACCCTGTTCTCCATCTGCAGGACCGCGATCTAACCGATGCCCGCAGCAGCTACTCGCCTGCTCGTCCCAGGCCTCACGGCCATCGTGGTGGCCGAGATGGCGGCCCTGTGGTACGGCCCCGGTGGTTTCGTCTGGCTGGCTGCAGCCTTGGTGGCAGGGTTCTCCCTGTCCGGCTCGGTTTGAAGCCTTAACAGCGCCTGGGTGCTGTCCTCGTCGGTCCGACGGGGTTCTGATGCGGCCGGTTTCATCATCGGCCTTTTCCTCGGGGCGCTCCCGACGGCGTTCGCTTTCATGATCGTCGGCTCGGTGCTCCGATCTCCGCTGCCCGAGCTCGTCTGCCAGATACTGGCCGGGCTGGCCGCGGTGGTGTTCATCCTGCGGGAGTTCGACGTGCTGAAGTTCCCGCTTCTGCAGAACGCCCGGTTGGTGCCACAGTTCGTGGCGATGACACCTTTCTGGGGCTCTGTACAGTTCGGTGCGGAGATGGGCACCGGTATGCGCACCTACTCGCCCACCGGTCTTCCTCACATCATGGCGCTCTGCCTGCTCCTGCTCGGCTCGTGGTCCGACGCGCTCCTGGCAGGCGCCGGGTTCGCACTGGCCCGGGCGCTGATGCTCCTCACCTTCCTGCTCGCCCGGGACAAGATGGCGGCGGACAAGGCCTTCGACTTCACCCTTCCGAAGATGAAGCTGCTGTTCGTCCTCGCCTTCGTTCCCCTGTTGTCCGTCCTGGTGGTCCTCCGGTGATTCTGCTCCTTGTCCGGTACGGCCTGGCCGTCCTGCTCGCTCTTGCCGTACTGGGCAAGGCACGGCACTTCACCGCGTTCCGCCGAAGTCTGGCGTTGCCCTGGGCGGGCGCCTTCGCGATCCTGGTCGTGGAGGCGCTCGCCGTCGCGCTGGCGCTCTCGCCCGCGCCCCATGTGGTGGTCGGCGTCGTGGCGACCGCCCTGGGCACGGCCTTCACCGCCGTGCAGACCTACCAGCTGGCCACCGGTGGTCAGGCGGTCTGCCTGTGCTTCGGCGCCGCCGAAAGGGTCTCCGTGCGAAGCTGGTCCAGAGCCGCCGTGGTGCTGCTGGCGGGATTAATCTTGCTGATGACTCAACCTTGAGTCGGCCCCCATGGGTTGTAACTGACGTGAGAGGCTTCCAGGAGTTCGTGGCCGCCCGCGGCCAGGCCTTGTCGCGGACCGCCTTCCTGCTTACCGGCGATCATCACGCCGCGGCCGACCTGCTCCAGGAGACCCTGGTGAAGGTGGCGGGCCGCTGGAGCAGGATCGCCGCGAGCGGCAACCCTGAGGCCTACATCCGCACCATCATGCTCAACCAGCTCAGAAGCTGGCGGCGACCGCGCAAGCTGGCATTCTTCTCCACCTCCGAGGTGCCGGAGACCGCCGAACCGGACCCGTCGGGCACAACCGACAGCCGGGTCATGCTGGTGCGGGCGCTGGCCCAGCTTGGAGCCAAGCAGCGTGCGGTGCTCTACCTGCGTTTCTACGAGGACCTGTCGGAGGCGGAGATCGCCAGGCAGCTCGGGTGCTCGGTGGGTACAGTCAAGCGCCACACCCACGACGCGCTCAAGCGGCTGCGGCAACTCGCGCCCGAACTGCTGGGGGCCTGACATGGGAGATGAGACACTGCGGGACGCCTACCGCGCACTGGAGCAGGAGGCGGGCCACTACGCCGACTCGGGGAAGGCCCTCGCCATCATGAGACGGCGGCGGCTGGCCATCGTCAGTACGGCGGTAGCCGTACTCGCCATCACGAGCGGCCTGTGGTTCACGCGGGCGACTCCGTCACAGGTGAACTCGGTGGCCACGCAACCGTCGGGTATCGGGCGGAGCATCCACACGGCCTGCATGTACGGTTGCGCGACCTACCTGACGCTCACCGACGGGCGGCAGGTCCTGCTCGGCAAACAGACCGCGCCGCCGCCGGGCAACCTCACCCTGTCCCCCGATGGGCGCTGGCTCGGCACGCCCACCCCGACCGCTTTCCAGCTGAAGGACCTGACCGGAACCACTCTCTACCAGAGCCCTTCAGCGGGACCGGGGGAGGTCGTGAGCCCGTGGGCCTGGTCGGCCGACTCCCGTACGCTCCTACTGGCCAGTCACGCCAGCGGCCACGTCAGCGCCTACTACCTGCTCGACCTGGCCGCCGGACAAGTCACCGAGCCCCAGGTACCCAAGGACTTCGAGCCGGTTGGACTCGCGCGGGGTGAGCTGGTGCTCTTCGGAGAGAGCCAGTACGGCAAGCGGACCACGAGAGTGGAGCTAACGGTGGGAGGCCGTCCGATCGTGTTGGACACCGGGGACGCGGAGCTGATCAACGAGGACGGCGGCCCATCACTTGTGGTGCACGAGGACCGGATCTACGCCCTCGTGCACGCGACCAACACCATGATCGAGTTTGGGTTGGACGGCAAGGAGCTGACGCGGTACCGGCTGAGCGGTCAGCCACTCGGGCCAAGCCGGGCCGGTTACGTCGTCTCCGATGCGGGCAAGGTGTCAGCGGGCGGACACCCGCTATTCGAACTGCCGCCGGATTCGCTGATCGTGGTGCCCGGCATGGCCAGACACTGACAATAGGTGCATGAGCGACCTCTGACGCCAGATCCCCCTCGACGAGGGGGACAAGGCTTAGAAGCTTTTGCAGGAACGGCAGGTCCCCACAGCTCCGGGGTCCTGCCGTTCTTTCTGTCAGTCCCACACCTCTCTGCGGCACTGTGTTAACAAGCGTGTTAGCAGAAGCCCCTCGAATACACCTTGCGGAGGGCGGGCCGTCGTCGGAGGGGCGGGTCAGGCGGCGGCGGGCTCGGCGACCTTGGCCGGGGTGAGCGCGATCTCCAGGACCTCCCGCACGTCGCTCACCACGTGGACGGTGAGCTCGTTGCGGACGGCCTCGGGGACGTCGTCCAGGTCGGGCTCGTTGCGTGCCGGGATCAGCACGGTGGTGATGCCCGCCCGGTGGGCGGCCAGCAGCTTCTGCTTGACCCCGCCGATGGGCAGCACCCGGCCGGTGAGGGAGACCTCGCCGGTCATCGCCACGTCGTTTCTGACCGGACGGCCCGACAGCAGCGAGGCCAGAGCCGTGGTCAGGGTGACACCGGCCGACGGGCCGTCCTTGGGGACCGCACCCGCGGGGAAGTGGACGTGCACCGAGCGGTCCTTGAGGGAGGCCACCGGCAGCTCCAGCTCCGCCCCTCGTGAGCGCAGGTAGGACAGCGCGATCCTGGCGGACTCCTTCATGACGTCGCCGAGCTGGCCGGTCAGGGTCAGGCCGGTCTCACCGGTCTCCGGGTCGGCCAGGGACGCCTCCACGTAGAGGACGTCGCCGCCGGCGCCGGTGACCGCGAGGCCGGTGGCCACGCCGGGCACCGCCGTACGCTGGCGGGACTCCGGCAGCGAGGACTCCGGCACGTGGCGCGGGCGGCCGAGGTAGGGGACCAGGTCGCCCACCGTCACGGGCAGTTCGCCCTCGCCGAGGGCGACGTTGGCGGTCACCTTGCGCAGGATCCTGGCGATCGAGCGCTCCAGGGACCGGACTCCGGCCTCCCGGGTGTACTCGCCCGCCAGTCTGCGCAGCGCCTCCTCCTCAACGGTGACGTCGGAGGCGGTGAGGCCGGCCCTGTCGAGCTGGCGCGGGAGCAGGTGGTCGCGGGCGATCGCGACCTTCTCGTCCTCGGTGTAGCCGTCGAGCGTCACGATCTCCATGCGGTCCAGCAGCGGGCCGGGGATGGCCTCCAGCACGTTGGCGGTCGCCAGGAAGAGCACGTCGCTGAGGTCGAGCTCGACCTCCAGGTAGTGGTCGCGGAAGGTGTGGTTCTGCGCCGGGTCGAGCACCTCCAGCAGCGCGGCCGTCGGATCGCCCCGGTAGTCGGAGCCGACCTTGTCCACCTCGTCCAGCAGCACGACCGGGTTCATCGAGCCGGCCTCGCGGATGGCCCGGACGATCCGGCCGGACTGGGCGCCGACGTAGGTGCGCCGGTGTCCGCGGATCTCGGCCTCGTCACGGACGCCGCCGAGGGCGACGCGGACGAATTTACGGCCCATCGCGCGGGCGACGGACTCACCCAGCGAGGTCTTGCCGACTCCGGGAGGGCCGGCCAGCGCGAGCACGGCTCCGCTGCGGCGTCCGCCGACCACGCCGAGACCCTGGGCGGCCCGGCGGCCTCGGACGGCGAGGTACTCGATGATGCGGTCCTTGACGTCGTCGAGGCCGGTGTGGTCGGCGTCGAGGACGGCGCGGGCCGCGGCGATGTCGTAGGAGTCCTCGGTCCGCTCGTTCCACGGGATGTCCAGGACGGTGTCGAGCCAGGTGCGGATCCAGCCGACCTCGGGAGACTGGTCGGAGGTCCGCTCCAGCTTGTCGACTTCCTTGAGCGCGGCCTCGCGCACCTTCTCGGGCAGGTCGGCCGCCTCGACCCGGGCGCGGTAGTCCTCCTCCTCGGTCTCCGGGGAGGAACCGTTGAGCTCGGACAGCTCCTTGCGGACCGCGGCGAGCTGCTGGCGGAGCAGGAACTCGCGCTGCTGCTTCTCCATGCCCTCCTGGACGTCCTTACGGATCGTCTCGGCCACGTCAAGCTCGGCCAGGTGCTCACGCGACCACTCGACCAGCATCGCAAGCCGGTCCGCCGGGTCGGCGATCTGGAGGATCTCAGCCTTGCGCGGAGTGCTCAGCCAGGGGGCGTAACCGGAGCTGTCGGCCAGAGCCGACGGGTCGTCCATCTGGTTGATCGCGTCGACGACCTGCCAGGCGCCCCGCTTCTGCAGGATGGTGGCGGCCAGCGCCTTGTACTCCTTGGCCAGTTCCTCGGCGCGCTCCCCCGCCTGGACGGCCTCGACCACGGTGGCCTGCACCCACAGAGCCGCGCCGGGACCGGTCGTGCCGGTGCCCACGCGGACGCGGTCGACACCGCGCACCACGGCCGCCGGTTCCCCGTCGGGCAGCCTGCCCACCTGCTCGACGATGGCCCTGACCCCCACGGAACCGTACCGGCCGTCGAGCCGGGGAACGATCAGCACCTCCGGCTTGTTGTCGCTGAGAGCCTGAGCCGCGTCGATCGCAGCCCGGACCTCGTTCTCAGACAGGTCCAGCGGAACCACCATGCCCGGCAGCACGACCTGGTCGTCGAGCGGAAGGACCGGGAGGATCAAACTCTCACTCATCTGAACTCCAAGGGTTGAGTTACATCGACTCAATTAATGGGAGCCGCAAAATGTTCCCGAGGTTGAGCGTGTTCGCTTTGAGCGATCGTAATTGTGTAATTTTCCTCCCTGGCAGCCATCGCCGGGCCTGCCGCATCTCCCAGGTATGCCACCTCCTACGGGTGAGGTGGAGGATCCCTCCCAGGTATGACGCCATCCGGGCCGTGACTACCTAGGCTGGCCGGGTGAACCTGCCCGCCGGTCTCGTACGGCTCACCCTGCCGTTGACCCTGGCGGTGGTCGGCGGTCGAGCCGGTCCTCCGTTCCCCCGCTCCCCTCGCTTGCGGAAGCCACTGCCCCGGTTCCTCCAGCTGTTGCCGTTGCGCTCCGTCGACCTGGTCGTTGTGGCCAATGTGCTGCTCTTCTGGGCCTTGTATGAGGGCGGTCTCGGCCAGCTCATGTCCCAGAACAGGATTCCCGTCCCCTATCCGGAGTGGCGGATCTACTTCACCGCCGCGGCCTCCTCCATCCCCCTGCTGCTGCGCGAGCACTGGCCGCTGGCCGCCTGGCGGATCGGCACGCTGGGCATGTTCATCGCCGCCCCAACCGTGGACGGCCTGAACGGCCTGCCGGCGTCAGCCCCCGGAATCATCACCTATGTGCTGGTCGTCTACTCCGTCGCGGTCCGCTGCGAGCGGGAGATCACCATAGGCGTGTTGATCATCTCGGTGCTCGGCGTGGCGATCTCACCCTCCGATGGCCACGAGATCGTCATGGCCGCGATTCTGCTGGCGATCCCCGCGCTGCTCGGCTACAACGTCCGGGCCAGGCGGCTGGTCACCAGACGGCTGGCCGAGGAGGAGCGGCGGAGCAAGCAGGCACTGGCCGGTCAGGCGGTGCTGGAGGAGCGGGCCAGGATCGCCAGGGAACTGCACGACGTCGTCGCCCACCACATGTCGGTGATCGCCATCCAGGCAGAGGCCGTTCCGCTGCGGGCGGCCGGGGACACCGGACGTCTGGAGGAGGGGCTTAGGGAGATCCGCGCGCTGTCACTCTCGGCCATGACCGAGATGCGCCGCGTGCTGGGCGTGCTCAGGGAGGGGGACGGGCGCCCGGACATCGCGCCGCAGCCGGGCCTCGGCCGTCTGGAGGAGCTCGTCGGCACCGCGCGTTCGGCCGGGCTCACCGTGACACTCAAGCTGGGCGGCGACCTGCTGGGGCTGCCCGCGGCGGTGAGTCTGTCCGCCTACCGGATCGCGCAGGAGTCGCTGAGTAACGCCATGCGACACGCACCCGGCTCGACCGTCTCAATGAAGATCACTCGGTCCGGCGCCGAGCTGCACATCCAGGTGGCGAACGACGCCGGGCATCGTTCCCCCACGGAAACGGGACACGTAGGGCACGGTCTGATCGGGATGCGCGAACGGGTGTCCATGCTCGGCGGAAGCCTGTGGGCCGGACCGGTCGGAACAGGCTTCGCGATCACTGCCATACTGCCCATCGTGGAGAACGCGTGACGATCCGGGTGCTCATCGCCGACGACCAGGGCATGGTCAGGACCGGGTTCACCGTGTTCCTGGACTCCCAGCCGGACATCGAGGTCGTGGGCGAGGCGGCCGACGGCCGCGAGGCCGTGATCAGAGCGGCCGAACTGCGGCCGGACGTGGTGCTGATGGACGTGCGGATGCCGGTCATGGACGGGCTGGCCGCGACCCGGGAGATCCAGGCGTCCGGGGACCTCCCGCCGAAGATCCTGATCCTGACGACCTTCGACCTCGACGACTACGTCTACGAGGCGCTGCGTGCCGGGGCCAGCGGGTTCCTGCTCAAGGACGCCTCCGCGCGGCAGCTCGCCGAGGCGGTCCGGGTGGTCGCGGCCGGGGAGGCGCTGCTGGCGCCCTCGGTGACCAGACGGCTGATCGCCGAGTTCGCCCGCGTCGGGCCGCACCGCCCGCGTGGCCGGCTGGACCAGATCACCGAGCGGGAGACCGAGGTGCTCATCCTCATCGCCCAGGGACGCTCCAACCAGGAGATCGCCGAGGAGCTCGTCCTGTCAGAGCAGACGGTCAAGACCCATGTGGGCCGGATCCTGGCGAAGCTGAACCTGCGCGACCGAGCCCAGGCGATCGTCCACGCCTACGAGACAGGCCTGGTCCGCCCCGGCGGGTGACCCCCCTCACCCCCGGGAGGGATCCGCGGGGTGAGCACCGCAGGACGACGCCGGCGACGGATCTTGGTCCCTAGTGTCCTGTCCGGTTCACCAACCGGACAGGAGGCTCCATGTTCCGCCGCGCGCTCGCCGTGGTCACCGCCGCCGCGCTCACCTATGTGATCGTCCCCGCGCCCCCGGGCGACCGTGTCGTCAGGGTCTACGGCGAGCTCCGTACGGCTGAGCACGTCGCGGTCGTCGTCCCGGGCTCCGACACCACGGTCGCCTCCTTCGACGGCGGCAGGGCCAAGGCGTACAGCACTCCGGGTGGCGGCGCCAAGGCGGTGCTGGCCGAGGCGCGGGCGCTGGACCCCGGGGCCCGGCTGGCGGTGGTGGCCTGGCTCGGGTACGACAGCCCGGCGACCGTCAGCCTTGAGGTGGTGACCGGCGGAGCCGCCGAGAGAGGAGCCGTGGCGCTGCGGCGATACCTCGCCGAGACGCTTGCGGGCAAGCGTGTCAGTCTGCTGTGCCACAGCTACGGGTCGGTCGTGTGCGCCAAGGCCGCGCCCGGGTCGGGCGTCGCGAGCATGGTCGCCGTCGGCAGTCCCGGGCTCGGCGTCTCCGCAGCGTCCGAGCTCGGCGCCATCCCGCTCTGGGTGGGCAGCGGCAGCCGGGACTGGATGCGTGATGTGCCCAAGCTCCGGATCGGCCCGCTCGGCTTCGGCCCCGACCCGGCGGACCCGTCCTTCGGCGCACGGCTGTTCGCGGCGAGCGACGCCGGGCACAGCGACTACTTCGCACCCGGCGGCGTGTCCCTGCGCAACCTGACCTTGATCGCCCTCGGCCGGACGGGCGAGGTGTCACGTGGCTAGCGTCGCCGCCCGGATCGAGGCGGCCACCCCGGCGGGCAGGGACCGGGGGATGGACGCGCTGCGCGCACTGGCGATCCTCGGGGTGGTCGCGGGGCACTGGCTGGTCACGGCCTGGGTGCACGGGCCCGCTGGGAAGGTGTACGTCTCCAGCCCGCTCAGTTACCTGCCCGCGCTCACCCCCCTGTCCTGGGTGCTGCAGACCCTGGCGGTGTTCTTCTTCGTGGGTGGCTACGCCGCGGCCCGGAGCCTGCGGTCGGTCACCGATCGCCCTGCCTGGGTGCGGGCCAGGGTGGGACGGCTGCTGCGGCCGGTGGTGCCGCTCGCCCTGCTCTGGACGGGGATCGCGGTCGGCATGGCGCTGCACGGCCTGCCTGAACGGGCGGTCAGGTCGCTGGTGGTTCCGGCCGTCGGGCCGCTGTGGTTCCTGGCGGTCTTCGCCGCGCTCAACGCGGCCACCCCGCTGCTCCTGCGCCTGCGGCCGGGCACCGTGGCCGTCTCGGCGGTCGTGGTCGTGCTCGTGGTGGACGCGGCCGTTTTCTCGCAGGGCGGGCCGGACTGGCTGCGGTGGGCGAACCTGGCGGCCGGATGGCTGGTGCCGTACGCGCTGGGGATCGGCTGGGCGGACGGCGCGCTCGCCTCGCGCCGGGCGGCGGCCGGCCTGCTGGCGGGCGGGGTGGCCGGGACCGCGGTGCTGGTCATCGGGTTCGGGTATCCGGCCAGCATGGTGGGGGTGACGGGGGCGAAGGTCTCCAACCTTGGCCCGCCCACACTCGCCGTGGTCTGCTTCGGGATCGCGCAGGTAGGGCTGGCGCTGCTGGCCCGCGAACCGCTGGCCCGGTTGATGCGGCGGCCCCGGATCTGGGCGGTGGTGGCGCTGGCCAACCTGTCGGCGATGACGATCTTCCTGTGGCACCAGACCGCGCCGGCCCTGACCGCCCTCGCGGCGCTGCGCTTCGGTGACGTGCCCGGCCTGCTGGCGCCGCCCACCGAACCGCTCTGGGTGCTGCACCGGCTGGCCTGGTTGCCGGTGTTCGCCGCGCTGCTGGGTACGGCGTGGCTGTCTCGCCTCAGGCGAGGGAGGTTTGATGACCGGGTGTCGTGATCACCTTGACGGTCCGCGAGACCAGGTTCGCCTACCTGCTCAACACCGAGGCGCTCGGCGGCCTCGGCCGGGTGGTGCGGGCCGGGCTCGCGGCCTGACCTCCCCGCGTCCCACCGGACCGGGTGCTCCGGTGCGGCGTCGCCGTACTGGAGCACCCGGTCCGGAAAGGGTGCGTCTGTGAGTGCCCGCCGGGGGTCAGGGCCTCGGACCCGCCATGGCGGGGACACGGGATCGCGCCACGGGAGGCTCCGAGCGTCCTCTCAGAAGGCGTAGGGCCCGAACCGGCCCCAGGCCACGAAGGCGGCCAGCACGAGGAGCACGACGTTGACGGCGATGCCGGGATATTCTCCGCGTCGCGCGTGCACGACCGCGGCGGCGATCATGGTGATCACCAGGCCCGCGGCGGCGAGCGGGGTCAGTACGGGCAGGATCCCGGTGACCGCCGGCAGGATCAGTCCGATCGCGGCCAGCGCCTCGACGGTTCCGATGGCCTTGACCTGGCCGTTGGAGAAGTCCTGCACCCACGGCATGTTGCCGGCCAGCTTCTCCCGGGGCTGGATGGCCTTGGCGAGACCGCCGAGGAGGAAGGCTGCGGCGATTAATCCCTGGGCGATCCAGAGGGCGACGTTCATGGTGAGCTCCGAAGAATAAGTGAAGGCGACCCTTCGCTTGGTACGGACCGTAGCATAAACGCAGTGTTGCCTTCACTTCGTAGAATCGACGCATGGAATCGTGCAAGCGGCGGGGGCTGCGCAAGGACGCCGAGATCAACCGGGAGCGCATCCTGGAGGCCGCCCGTGCCGCCTTCGGCGAGCGGGGTCTCGACGTCCCGCTGGAGGAGATAGCCCGCCGGGCCGAGGTGAACATCGCCACCCTCTACCGCCGCTTCCCCGACCGGGAGGCGCTCGTCGAGGCGATCCTGGCCGACCGGATGGCCCAGTTCGCCGACGCCGCCGAGAAGGCGGTGCTGGCCACCGACCCCTGGGAGGGGTTCCACGGGCTGGTCGAGCACATCTGCGGTATGCAGGCCGCCGATCAGGGTGTGACCGAGGCTTTCACCGCCTGCTTCCCCGGCGTCCGGGCGCTGGAGGGCCCGCGCGAGCGGGCGATGGCGGCGACGGATCGGGTGATCGAGCGCGCGAAGACCGCAGGAGCGCTGCGCGCCGACTTCACCGGCCAGGATCTGATGCTGATCCTCATGGCCAACGCCGGGGTTCTCAGCTCGACCCGCTGCGCGGCTCCGGAGGCGTGGCGGCGGCTGGTCTCCCTGATCCTCGACGCCTGCCGCGCCGACCGGGCCTGTTCCCCGCTCCCTCCCGCCCCCACGGCCGAGAGCCTGCACGCCGCGATGCTCGCAGCCCGCCCGCACCGCTGACCCGGCGCCGCCCGAACCCCGACGCCTGCCGGCGCCTGGCCGGCCACGTCGCGCCGGTCACCGGCGTCATGACCGAGCACGCCCGGCGCACGTCCCGGTCCATCGCGCGGTCCGCCGCGGCCGTTCCGTCGCGGGAGGGAGATCCGGGCCGCGGTTCCCCCTTCTACACGGGCCGGAGAAATGTCAGTGGCGATGGCTAGCTTCGATCTACCCCCGATCCGAGGAGCCTGCCAGATGTACCGCCAGGGAGACATCCTGATCATGCCCGTCCGCGAGGAGGCCGTGCCCACCCCGGCTCGGACCGCACCGTCCGCGCCGCCTGACGCCCGTGGCCGTCTGGTGCTGGCCCTGGGCGAGGCCACCGGCCATGCCCACGCGGTGGTCGGCACCGGCACCCTGGTCCGCGGCCTGCGGCCGATGGACCCGCACTTCCTGCACCTGCCCTCCGGCGGGCGCGTCGTGCACGAGGAGCACGCCGCGATCCCCCTGCCCAAGGGGTGGTACGCCGTGCGACGCCAGCGCGAATACATCCCCGGCGCCTTCCGCGTCGTCGCCGACTGACCTCCCCGTCCCACCCTGGTCCCCCGTCCGGAGGCACCGCCGGGGCAAGCGTCCCCGTTCACCTGAGGAGCTTTCGATCATGACCGTCACCACCGAACTGGCCGACGTCCTGACCGCCGCCTCGCTCCGCTGGGAGGATGTGGCCTTCCAATCCGGCCCCGCCGACCGTCCCGGTGCCGAGGCGGGAGTACGGCTGGCCTATCGGATCGCCGGGCTGGCGGAGCCCGAAAAGATCATCTGGGTCGACTCCCCCGTCGCGGGCGCGAGGGCGATCGCCCTGCTAGGCGCCGGAAAGCCGGTGCGCGACGCGGTGCGGACCGGGCCGTGGGAGCAGGCCAGAGCCGACGTGCACGCCTCGCTCGGCCCCACCGCCTGGCCGCTGACCTGGTCGCTGACCGGGGGCCGGCTCTGGGATCCGGTCAGCAGGCTGGTCACCCAGATCCGCCGGAGCATCGCCGCGACCGAGGAGTCGGAGACCGTCGCGGCGGCGCTGCGCGCCTCCACTCTGGACGCGGTGCTGGGCCAGCAGGACGCGCCGTGGCTGTCGCTGTTCGACGCTCTGGGCAGGCCGGAGGTGGAGGGGCTGGTCCAGGTCGCCCGGGCGGCGGGCTGGTGGTGGCCGTTCGAACGGGTGGCCATCGTCTGCGAACGCCCCGCCGAACTGCACCTCGACGACCTGTCGCGCCTGCACCGTGCCGACGGCCCGGCGCTGCTGTTCCCCGACGGCTTCGCCGTGCACGCCTGGGGCGGCATGCCGGTCCCGGCCGACTTCGCCGCCTCCATGACGACGCTGACCCCCGAGCGTATCCGAGCCGAGGACAACGCGGAGCTGCGCCGGGTCATGCTGGAGCACTTCGGCTACGATCGCTACCTCGCCGAGTCCGGGGCGACCCCGCTGCACCAGGACGAGACGGGCATGCTTTGGCGGATCGACCTGCCCGAGGACGAGCCGGTTGTGATGGTTGAGGTGGTCAACTCCACCGCCGAGCCCGATGGCACCTTCCGTAAGTACTGGCTGCGGGTGCCCCCGTCCACCCGCACCGCCCGTGAGGGCGTGGCCTGGACCTTCAACCTGTCCGAGGCCGACTACCGACCGGCCCACGAGACCTGAGGCCCGGCGGGCCGGTCCACGTACGGGATACGCTCCAGGATCCCCCCGGCGAAGACATCGTAGAGGCCGGTCGGTTCCAGGTGGACGTAGCCGATGTGGCAGTCGCACAGGGCCGCCGGGCACGGTCGGGCCTCCGGGCGGAAGGTGCCGTCGTAGAGGTTGCCGAGAACGGCCGGGACGAAGTGGCAGCGCCGTACGGTGCCCTCGCCGTCCACCGAGATCACGGTGTCTCCGGTGCGGCAGGGCTGCCCGGCGCTGTGGTGCGGTGTTCGGCTGTAGGAGAACAGCGGGTCGATCGCCGTCCAGTGGTCCGCCTCCGGATCGGTGTAGAGGTGGCCCTCGGCGGCGTTCACCCACAGATACACCTCCTCGGGCAGGTCGGCCCGCAGGCGCCGGGCGTGGTCCAGGTGCTCGGGCAGGCCGACGATGCCGACGCTGAAGCGGACCCCGCGCCCGGCCAGGTCCCGGCACCTGCCCAGGAACCGCTCATAGGAGACCTGGCCGGGGTGGTAGGTCACCCAGAGGGCGAGCGTGTCGAGGTCCGCCTCGGCCAGCCAGTCGGGACGGCAGCTGAAGTTGGTCTGGATGGCGACCCGACGGACGTGCGGGAGGTGGCTGAGCTCGACCATCGCCCGCCGATACCAGGAGCGGACCAGCCCCTCACCCCACGGTGTGAACAGCACCGAGACGGGGTGGTCGCGCCCTGCCACCCACCCGGTGAACCGCTCCAGCGCCGCCCGGTCCTGGCGGAGCTGTCCGGGGTTGTCACGGCGCTTGGCGAACGGGCAATAGGGGCAGTCGTAGTCGCAGCTCGACAGCGGGCCGCGGTACAGGACCGTCAGATGATCGGAGTCCCGCCCTGCTGCCGGAAGGACGGGCAGTTCGCCGATGTCTTCGCGCCCGCTCACCTGTTCTCGTATCCCGCCATCAGCTCGCCGACCCGGCCGGAGAACAGCGCCGGGCCGATCGCGTCGGAGTGTGCCAGACCCTCGGCCGTGAGTCGGAGCCGCCCGGCACCGCCCACCTCACCGGCCCCACCGTGCCCGGTACGTACCCCGTCCCTGGGACTGACCGGCTCCAGCCAGCCTCGGCCGGCCAGGCGGTCCAGGTCCTCGCCGAAGTCGGCCGTCACCTTGGTGCCGAAGCGCTCCCGGTAGGCGGCGGTGTCCAGTCCCTCGGCCTGGAGCAGCGACTGGATCAGGTGGCGGCGGCGCCGCTCGTCCTCATCCAGCCGGAACCCCACGTTGGCGACCGCGAACTCCTCGGGCGGGAGCCGTACGTAGTCGTCGATGATCGCGCGCACCTGACCGGCGCCGACCGCGTACTCGTAGGAGTAGTGGAGATCGGAGGTGTAGGACCGGGCACCGCAGCCGAGCCCGACCATGCCGTCGCTCTGGCAGCAGTACTCGGTCGCGCCGGCCGATCCCGGCAGCCGGAACATCCGCATCGACACCTGCTCGTACCCGGCGGCCAGCAGGTGGTCGCGGCCCTGCCGGTAGAGGCCGAGCCGGTGGTCGTCCCAGTCGCGGGCACGACGGCCCAGACCGGTGAGCGGGCGGACGTACAGCGGGTAGAGGTAGAGCTCCTCGGGCTTCCAGTCGAGCGCGGCGTCCAGCGAGTGGCGCCAGGACTGCTCGGTCTGCCCGTCGATCCCGTAGATCAGGTCGATGTTGAGCGCCTCGAAGCCGGTCTCTCTGATCCGGCCGAGCGCCGCCTCGACCTCCTGCCGCCGCTGCGGGCGCACCGCCGCGCGGGCCTCGGCGTCGATGAAGCTCTGCACGCCGATCGAGACACGGGTGGCGCCCCGCTCGGCCAGGACGGTGAGCCGGCCGGCTGTCGCGGTCGCCGGCGAGGTCTCCACCGACAGCGGCACGGCCTGCAGGTCAATGCCCATGATCCGCTCGGTGAGGTCGAACATCCGGGTGAGCTCGGCCGCGCTCAGGTAGGTCGGCGTGCCGCCGCCGATAGCCGCGGTCACGAACCTCGGCTCCCGCAGGGCATCCCGTACGGCTCGCGCCTGGCGTTCCAGGGCGTCCAGGTAGGCGGCGACGAGCTCCTCGGGGGCACCGGTCCGGGTGAACAGGTTGCAGAACCCGCAGCGCATCTCGCAGAACGGGATGTGCAGGTAGAGGGAGAGGCTCCCGAGCGGTTCGGCCGCCCACACCTCCCGCAGCGACGGGCGCGGCTCCAGCGGCCGGTACGCCGTCTTGTGCGGATAGGCGTACACGTAGCCCTGGTAGGGGCTCGCGGCTGAGGCGACTGAGACCGCGCCCGCCCCGTCCGCCGTCTCCGGCGTCCGCCCGGAAATCGGAGTCACCGCCACTCTCCCCGCTTCATCGTGAACTCTCCGTAGGGCACGGTCCAGACGACCTCGTGGCCGATCCGGTGCCCGACATATCCGTTTTCGCCGTAGGCGGTGCCGTGGTCGGAACAGATGATCGCGAACCCCGGCCGCCGGGCGCTCATCAGGGCGAACAATCTGCCGATGTGCCGGTCCACGTACTCCAGTGCGGCGGCGTGGCTCTGCCTGCTGTCCCCGTGCTCGCGGGTGGCTCCCGGCAGGTGGAACCAGTTCGGCTGGTGCAGCGCCGAGACGTTGACGAACAGGAACACCGGCCCGTCCGTCCCCGCCACCGCCCGCTCGGCGCACGCGATCTGCGCCTCGAACGAGGTCGGCGAGGTGACCCCGAACTCCGGCTCCCAGTGGCTCTCGGCGAACAGCCCCGGCAGCGCGGACCCGAGCGGGGTGAGCTTGTTGAAAAACCCCACTCCCCCGACGCAGACCGTGTGGTACCCGGCCCCCGCCAGCCCGCCGGGTAGGTGGGGCGCGTCGAACACCCATGTCCCGTCCGCCGTGGTCTCGCTGCCGGGGAACGCCGCCGCGAACAGCCGCGGATGCGGCCCCGGAGCGGCCGGAGTGGGCAGGAACCCCGCCAGGATCGCGGCGTGCGCGGCATAGGTGAAGCTCCCCGGACTGTGCCGCCGCTCCCACCGCCCGCCGGGCAGCGCCCTCGCCAGGTTGGGCAACCGTCCCGCGCCGACCAGCTCGTCGGCCACGTCGTAGCGGAGCGTGTCGAGCGTCACCAGCAGCAGATCGTGACTCCCCACGATCGCGTTCATGTCCCGCACCACGCTCACCACGCTCCCGCCGTACGGCGGGCGAGGATGGCCCCGACCTGGGCGTCGTAGGTGTCCAGGCCCTCGGCGCCGCCACCGGGAAAGCCGGTTAGCCGGGGCAGCAGGTCGCCAAAGGCGTTGACCTCGGCCACTGCGACACTCCGCCAGTCAACACCGATCATCAGGTCCACCCCGGCGGACAGGCTGCCGGGGAAGCACGCCGCCGCCCGCGCGCAGGCGTCGAGAACCCGCTCCCAGCCCTGCGGGCCGAGCCTGGCCCTGACCGCATCGAGATCGCCGCGCTCCCCGCCGAGGTGCAGGTTCGTGATGGGGGTACGGCTGGCGCGGACCACGGCGTGGGTCGGCGTGCCGTCGACGACGACCACCCGCAGGTCGATCGTCCGCCCGCCGATGCCCGCCTTGGGGAACCACCGCTCCACGTGGAGGCCGTCCCCGGCCAGCAGATCGACGATCGCCGCCACGTCGGCCTCGTCCTCGTAGGAGCGCACCCGAAGCGAGTTGTGCAGCCCACCGGCGGCCAGCTCCGCGGAGGTCACCGCCTTGACCCGCTCTCCGGAGGCCTGCAGGGCGACGACCCCGGAGGCCGACGAACCGTGGGCCGGTTTGACGAACACCCTCCCCCAACCGGCCCGGTCCATCCGCTCGCGCAGCTCGGCGTAGCCGCCGACCGGCCCGGCCAGCGTGGGCGGCACCGGCACCCCGGCCGCCGACAGCCTCGCGTGGCACAGCCTCTTGTCGAACATCACCGCGATCTCCCCGACGTCGGCGAGCAGCACGGCCCCCGGGGTCCGGCCGACGGCCCGGCGGATCCTCTCCGTCCCGGCGGTGAAGGCGGCGTGCCAGGCGGACCCACCGCCGACCCGGGACGGCTCGCCCGGACCGCGCAGCAGCGCGTCGGCCTCGGCGTCCTCTCCGGGCGACTCGATCCGCACGAGCGTCCCGGGCTCCAGCCGGATGTCCTCGCCCCGGAGCACGGAGGTCCACGGCACGACCTCGGGCTCGCGCAGGCCGTGCCGGACGCAGGCCTCGGCGAACATGGTCACCCGCCGCTCCCCCGGCGTGCCGACGACCGTCAGGGAGGTCATTCCGCGACCGCGACGTAGCGCCAGTCCTCGTCGGGCTCCTCCCGCTCGGACAGATCGACCTCGACACCAGGGAAGGCGGCCTCGACACGCTTGACCATCTCGTCGGTCAGGTAGTGGTGGTGCAGGTCCAATCGCTTGAGGTGAGTCAGCGGCTGGCCGGACAGCAGCGCCTCGGCGCCCTCGTCGGTAAGCACCCCCATGGACAGGGCCAGCGACTCCAGCCGCGCCACCACCGGCGCCGCCGCCACGGCGGCCGCGACCTCGTCCTGGATCTCGCTGTCTTGCAGGCCGAGGTGCCGCAGCGCGGGGAGGCTCTCCCCCGACAGGATCGGCGCCAGATCGGCGGCCGAGGCGTCGCCGTCGTACTCGGAGACGCCCAGCCACAGCTCCAGGTATTCGAGGGCGGGGAGGTCGCACGCGGCGACCGCGCGGACGACCTCGGCGGGCAGCCCGCCCGCCTCGAACCTCAGCACCCTGAGATTGTCATGCCGGACCGGCCGCAGCCGGAGCCCGGACCCGCCGCGCACCTCCAGCCGCTCCAGCAGCGGAAACGCCTCCAGCAGGGGGGTGATGTCACTCTGCCGGATCCAGGAGATCTCGCACTCATCCGACGGTATCGCGCCGAAGAACAGGGAACGCAGCGCCGGGAGCCGGGAGGCGTTCGCCGCGAGCAGGCCGACGGTCTTTGAACTGTCGTTCTCGTAGGCATCCTCCCAGCCGCCGACGACGATCGCCCTGACCTCGCTGGTGTCCACCTTCTCCAGGAACCGGGCGAACTGCTGCTCGAAGCTCTCCTTCGCGCCGTAGACGTCCGCGGAGATCCGCCAGGCGACCCGGTCCGCGGCGGGTGTCTCCCCCTCGTCGGATGTCAGGGCAGCGATCGGCAGGCCGGCGTAGGTCCCCCTGTAGAGACCGTCGACGTGGTCGTTGAACTCGCTGTGGTCCATCGGGCTCCTGTCCGGCGAAACGTGGCAGACCATGTCCTACCAGAGATCGCCGACACTTCCGGAATCACAGCCGCGTTTCCGATCACGCGAAGCGTTCGGCGATGATGAGGCTTATGGACAACGGCCACATCCGGCTCAGTTCGGCTCAGGGGCGCTGGGTCCTGCTCACCACCGTGCTCGGTTCGGGCATCGCGCTGCTGGACGGCACGGTCGTCAACGTGGCGCTCCCCGCGCTCGGTGCCGACCTCGGGGCCGACATGGCGGGGCTGCAGTGGACCGTCAACGCCTACACCCTCACCCTGGCGGGCCTGATCCTGCTGGGCGGCTCGCTCGGCGACCGGTACGGCAGGCGCAAGATCTTCCTGATCGGGGTGGTCTGGTTCGCCATCGCCTCAGCCCTGTGCGGGCTGGCACCGAACGTGGAGACGCTGATCGCGGCCCGGGCACTCCAGGGCGTCGGCGGAGCCCTGCTCACGCCGGGATCCCTGGCCATCATCCAGGCGTCCTACGTCCGCGAGGAGCGGCCCAGGGCGATCGGAGCCTGGTCGGGGCTGGGCGGGACGGCCGCGGCCGTCGGACCGCTGCTCGGCGGCTGGCTGGTGGAGACCGCCGGATGGCGGTGGGTGTTCCTGATCAACCTGCCGCTGGCCGCGCTCGTGGTGGCGGTGGCCCTGCGGCATGTACCGGAGAGCAGGGATACCCAGGCCACCGGGCGGTTCGACGTGCTCGGCGCGGCGTTGGCCGCGCTGGCGCTGGCCGGGATCACCTACGGCCTGATCGCCCTCCAGCCCATCCCGGTCACAGTGGGCGTCCTGCTGGGTGTGGCGTTCGTCTGGCTGGAGATCAGGCGCTCGCCCGGCGCGCTGGTGCCGGTCGGGGTCTTCACCTCGAAGGTGTTCACCGTGGTCAACGTCGTCACGTTCATCATGTACGCCGCGATGGGTGTGGTGTTCTTCCTGCTGGTCGTCCAGCTCCAGGTCTCGGCGGGCTTCTCCCCGATGGCGGCCGGATCCGCGATGATCCCGGTGACGGTCCTGATGCTGCTGCTGTCGCCCCGGTCGGGCGAGCTGGCCAAGCGGATCGGGCCCCGGATCCCGATGACGGCGGGCATCCTGACCTGTGCTGCCGCGCTGCTGCTGATGTCGAGGATCGGTGAGGGCACGTCCTACGTGGTGGGCGTGCTGGGCCCGACGGCCCTGTTTGGCCTGGGGCTGTCGGCGGCGGTCGCGCCGCTCACCGCGACCGTGCTGGCCAGCGCCGAGGAGCGCTACGCGGGGGTGGCCAGCGGCGTCAACAACGCCGTCGCCCGGACCGGAGGCCTGCTGGCGGTCGCCGCCCTCCCGCCGCTGGCCGGCCTGACCGGCGAAGCCTTCAAGAATCCGGCCGCCTTCACCACCGGATTCCACACCACGATGCTGATCAGCGCGGCGATGATGGCCGTCGCCGCGCTTATCACCTCCCTCGCCATCCGCGTGAACGTGCTGATCGAGGCGGAACCGCAGACCGGCTGCCCGGTGGAGGCCCCCCAGCAGGGCCGCTGAGCGGACCGGCGCCGCGGAGGCGGCTCTCAGAAGGTGAACGCCTGGCTCCGGACGCTGTTGTCGAAGTTGGACACCAGCAGTTCCGGCTCACCGACCGAGCGGATCTCCGGCAGCCGGGTGAACAGCTCGCGGAACATCGTCCTGATCTCCTGGCGGGCAAGGTTGGCGCCCAGGCAGAAATGCGGCCCCGGACCGCCGAAACCCACATGCGGCTTGGTGTCGCGGGTGATGTCGAATCGGTCGGGGTCGGGGAAGACCTCACCGTCCCGATTGGCCGAGCCGTAGAAGAGCACGACCTTGTCCCCGGCCTTCAGGTGCAGACCGCGCAGGTCGTAGTCCTCGGTGACGGTACGGCGGAACTGCATGATGGGCGAGACGTGGCGGACCATCTCCTCGATCGCCCCCCCGATCCGCCCGTCGAAGTCCTCCACCAGCAGGCGCCGCTGCTCGGGGTTGTCGGTCAGCAGCTTGAGGCCGTGCGCCATGGTGTTGCGCGCCGTCTCGTTCCCCGCCACGAGCAGCAGCGCGAAGAACGACCCCAGCTCCCGGTCGGTCAGCCTCTCCCCATCGACATTGGCGGTGACCAGCGCAGAGACCAGGTCATCCCGCGGCTTCACGGCCCGCTCCCGACCAAGCCTGATCACCAGGCGCTGCAGGGCGAGCAGCGCGAGCGTGTTGCCCGCGGCCATCCGGACGGTCTGCACCAGGCTGGGCCGGATCCCGCTGTAGGCGGTGGAGACGTCCACGTGCGCGTGCACTCTGGCCCGCACGTCGCCGGGGACCCCCATCATGTCGCAGATGACGTGGATGGGCAGCCGGGAGGCGACCTGGCCGACGAAATCGCCGGGGCCGGCCGTCACCACGTCGTCGACGATCCGCGCGCACGCGGCGTCGATGTCGCTCTGCAGGCCGGCCAGCATCCTGGGGCTGAAGGCCCGGGAGACGATACGGCGCAGCCGGGCGTGCCGGGGGTCGTCCATGTTGACCATGGACTCGCCGAACACGTACTTCACCCAGCCGGGTGGCTCGGGGCTGGTCACCCCGGGCTCGCTGGAGAACACCCTGGCGTTACGGCTGGCCTCCACCACGTCGGCGTGCCGGACGAGCGCGTAGAATCCCCTGCCCGAGCGGAGCAGCGGCACCCGCTTCTCCGCGAAGAACACCGGCCGGTCCAGGTCCCGCAGGCGCGCGAACGCCTCGTGCCGCTCCTTGAGCGGGCGGCGCCAGAACCCCAGATCGGCCAGATCGATCTCCGCACTCTCAGTGCTGGCGTGCTCACTATCCGCGCTTGTCACGTGAGTTCATGTCCCCGTGGCCCGGGTGTCTGAATCCCCCGGAGACCATCGCTCGTACGAGAGCCGCGTCCCCGCCCCGGCCGGGAAACGCTCTTCGGCTACCCGCTCTCACAGGACCTTGGCGCGCGCCGTGATGCTGCCGCGCAGGTCTTTCTTCAGATCGCTGAGGCGTGCGCCGGAATCTTTGGTGGCGACCCCACCGAAACTGGCCGTGGCGGTGCCCCGGCGCGGGCCGACCCACGCGCGGATGACAATGGTCGTCGAGTCCCCCTTGTCTAGGGAGGCGATCCAGCAGGTCAGGGCCGGGCGGTCAACGGAGCACTTGACACTGCGCGGCTTGCGGACCACTTTGACCGCGCGGAAGTGGCCGGAGAATTTCCCGAAGAGCGCCACGTAGTACTGGCCTTGGGCCGTCCTGTTACGCACCTTGACGGTGTAGGTGAGGTACCCACCTCGACGGACGTACTTGGGAAAAAGGACCTCGAAACGGAAGGCGGCCGCCCCGGCGGCGGACCTGGCGGCCACCTGGGTGGCAGCCTGGGCGGGGCTCTGGACAAGGAGGGTGCCGCCCAGCGCGGCGACGAGAGCCGCAGCGCTGAGTCTCTGGGCGAGGTGACTCATACGCCGCATCATCTAACAAATCAGCTGGAATTCCTCACGATTACACCAAGGAGAACCGTCCACCGGAACGACGGAACGGGAACCGGACCCCACCCGGCCACCACCGACCGGCGGGCGGCATCCGGGCGAAGAACTTCCAGCGCGGCACCGAGGTCAGCGCAGGTACGGCTTCAGGTGTCCGTTGAGCGCGCCGCAGCCCAGATACTTCTCCACCGTGTGGAAGTCAAGCCAGTCCAGGTTGACCAGAGCCTCCTGGTCAACCCCGGTGAAGCAGGACCGCAACTCCGGAGGGATGGCCGCGATGTCGTCCTTGTCGGCGATGTTGATCCAGCGCCCGACCTGCGGGGGCCGCGCGCCCCAGCCGTTGACCGGGGCCGGCAGCAGACGCTCGAAGATCACGTTACGCATGCCGAGAGGACTGCCGAGGGTGATCAGCAGTTCCACCTCCAGGCCGGGATCTGCCCAGAGCGTCTCGTAGGCCACCACGCTGCCGAGCGAGTGCGCGATCACCACCTTCGGCCGGTTACGCCTGATCACCTCGGCCACGGCCGCCCGTGCCTCCGCCCGCGCCGCCCCGCCGGCGGTCATGTAGGTGGCCACCTCCGGGCAGAAGAACCGGGCGAACTCGATGGCGTTGCCCTGCAACCGGTCCAGCAACCAGCTGGTCATCCGGTACAGCGCGCCGGTCAGCCCCTCCCCCACCGCGTCGAGCTGCTTGGCCCAGGCGACGAAGACCGTCTGAGCCCCGACGTCCATGCGCTGCACGGCGCGAGGGGAGTCGTCCTTGCGCTCGCCCAGCAGGTGCGCGTAGTAGGCGACCTCCGCGATATAGCGCTCCCCGGCATGCGGACTGCCACCGGTCAGGCCCTTGTGCAGGTAACGGTCCCACTTGTCGCGCATCGCGGCGGCGGCGCCACTGACCGAGTTTCCCGCATCGCGGTAGTAGTTGTACTTGCCTATCCCGTGCACACCGACAATGTCGCCCACGCGCCCGCCTCCCACTGACGATCTTCATGATCTGCCCCCGAGTCACTGTGACGGAAGGAGCAGGGCGCCACAAGCCCACCCATGTCCTTGTCAGCACTCCTTTATCGGGGCATAAATCACTTGATGTAGAGGTTCGGCCGCCAGCTATCCTGAACGCCCGCCCTCACAACAAGGAGTCACCCGCCATGCCCGGTCCGCTTCAGCTCAGCGGCTCGGTCTCCGTCCCCGAGGCCGAACTCCACTGGCGGTTCTCCCGTTCCTCGGGTCCCGGCGGGCAGGGGGTCAACACCACCGACAGCCGGGTCGAGCTCAGCTTCGACCTGGCCGCCACCGAGTCACTCGGCCCGCTCTTCAAGACCCGCGCCCTGGAGCGTCTCGGATCCCGCCTGGTCAACGGCGTCATCACCATCGCCGCCTCCGAGTTCCGCTCCCAACTGCGTAACCGTGAGGCCGCCGAGATGCGCCTGGCCCAGCTCCTGCGCGAGGCGATCGCCCCGCCGCCCAAGAAACGCCGGCCGACCAAACCCAGCAGGGGCGCCGTCGAACGGCGGATCACCGCCAAGAAGCAGCGCTCCGACCTCAAACGCCTGCGCCGCGGCGACCCCTGAGCTCTCCCACCGCGCACACCGGCCGGCTCAGCCACGCCCACCGCGGCGGAACAGAGTCACCGGCCACCAGACCGGCATCTCAGCGGGGCAGGCAGCCGGACACGCCGTACCTCGCCCCCCGTTTGAAGGCCGACATCCGCTGGGCGGCGGTCCCGTGGTCACCGACGTCGGTCCACGGCGTCGCGTCCCCCAGCCGCCGGTGCGCCGCCGCCATCTCCTCCACATCCCCCTTCTCGAACCGCAGGAGCCCGTCCGCCGCCGCGCCGTACAGGGCGGCTCCCGCCAGGCAGTCGGCCTGGAGCTCGTAGGTGCGCAGGACCAGCGAGGCGTCGAGCCGCCGCTGCACGGCATGCCCCCACTCGTGGGCGATGACCAGATACACCCACGCGTCCCCGAAACGGTAGCCCTCCCTCATGAGGTCGACATCCCAGGCGATGTAGTCATCGTCCGAGCAATACCACGCATTGTCATAGGTGAGCCGGACCGCGCCGCAGAAAGGCGGCTTTCTCACACCTCTCTGGTAGCCGCCGAAAACGCCGGGCCGCGAGTATCTCCCGGTGAAGAATCGCGACCAGTGGGTCGACCAGTAACGGTTGACCACGTAGACAGCCGCCGAGATGTCCCTGTCCATGTCGTCCGCCTGCCGTACGGACGCCGAACCGACCCCGCCACCCGCACCGAAGGTGATCAGGGCAGTCAGGGCGAGTACCAGCCAGACCACTCTCCACCGCCGCATGCTCACGACCGCCTCTCGTCGGCCCCCGACCCTGCCTCGACGGTAAATGCGGCTCCAGTGCCACGGAAGAGCGAAGTGCGATTCATAACGATATTTCACGAAGCTTGCAGAAAACGGAGCTCTATGCGATATGAATCACTTTCGCTACGACGGGAACGCCGGAATGCGGGCCGGCGAACCATCCGTACACGACCAATTCCCCTTGCGGTTCAGTCGCGGCGGTCCTCCATCTCCCACAGGTGGTCGATGACGTGCCAGGCGATGCGGCGGGCGGCATAGCGGACGGGCCAGCCGCCGGAGACCACGGAACCACCGTCCGAGGGCGTGGCCAGCACCTCGGCGATCTCCGCGCGCATCGCCACCAAGCCGGAGGGGTCGCGGAACGGCTTATGCCGGACACCGATCTTGCGGGCGTACGCACGCTCGGCCTCGGCGACATGGGCGGCCATCTTGTCCCGGTCCCGGCCACCACCGCGCGGGCCCTTCCTCAACTCCTCCGGCGAACCGGCCACGGCCCCGTCGAAGAGTTCCCATGCCGCCCTGAGCAGCGCCACAGCGCGCTCCGCCTCGGCCGCGGCCACAGGTCTGCCGTCCAGCTCGGGAATCGCCTCGATCGCCCCGAAATCGGTGGTCACCCCTCCCGGTGCACGCTCCACGATCACCGGGTCACCGGGCTCGAACGCCAGCCCGGCCCGCTCGGTGATCACCCGGTAGCGCGGCGCGTAGTCCACCAGCGCGCCCAGCGCGAGCTCCTCGGACTTCCCGATGCGGCACCACCCCGGCCATTCCACAGAGCAGGCGAAGACCTTCTTCGGACCGATCTCCAGATAAACATCCGTCATATACGGCAGCCTCGCACCGATACCTGGCAGCTCCGGTCAGGTATCGCCGTCGATCATCTCGATCAGATCGGCGATCGAGTCGACCACCTGGGACGGGCGGAACGGGTAACGGTCCACCTGTCCCCTGCTCATGACGCCGGTCAGCACCAGGATCGTGTGCAACCCCGCCTCCATGCCGGAGACGATGTCGGTGTCCATCCGGTCGCCGACCATGGCGGTGCTCTCACTGTGGCCGTCGAGGGCCCGCAGCGCGCTGCGCATCATCATCGGGTTGGGCTTGCCCACGAAGTAGGGCTCCACGCCGGTCGCCTTGGTGATCATCGCCGCGACCGCGCCGCAGGCGGGCAGCGAACCCTCGTTGGACGGGCCGACCGGGTCGGGGTTGGTGGCGATGAACCGGGCGCCGCCCTCGATCAGCCGGATGGCGCGGGTGATCTGGGTGAAACTGTAGGTGCGGGTCTCGCCGAGCACCACGTAGTCGGGATCGATGTCGGTGAGAACGTAGCCGACCTCGTGCAGAGCGGTGGTCAGGCCTGCCTCACCGATCACGTAGGCGGAACCGCTGGGACGCTGGGAGTCCAGAAACCTCGCCGTGGCGAGCGCCGAGGTCCAGATCGACTCCGGCGGGATGTCAAGACCCGCCACGCGCAGCCGTACGGCGAGGTCGCGCTGAGTGTAGATGGAGTTGTTGGTGAGCACCAGGAACCGTTTGCCCGACTCACGCAGACGGCGGATGAACTCGTCAGCCCCAGGCACCGGTTGCCCTTCGTGAACGAGCACTCCGTCCATGTCCGACAACCAGCACTCGATCGGCTTGCGCTCGTCCACCGTTCCCCCGCGTTCCAGGCCAACAGGTACGGAACAAGGATGGCAGGTCAAAGACGGGCACCACGTCATCAGGCCCGCATATGTGACGGCCCTGCGGGGACTCTCCTCCCACGGCCGTCTGCCCGGTCAGGGGACGAGAGCCTCCAGCGCCGCTTCGGCCCGGCGCATCGACTCCTCGGGATCGACGTCAGGCGAACCGATCTCCGGATCGAAGTTGAGGTCATGGAAGACGTCGGTGACGCCCTTGGCCTCCAGCATGGCCACGTCCTGCCGGATCTCCTCGAACGAGCCGGTCAGCAGGGTGCGCCCGACGGCTCCGGACGGGCGGATCCGGGTAACCCCCCGGGTGACGAAACGCAGCGCCTCCGGATCCCGTCCCGCGGCACGGGCCGCTTCCTTCACGATGGAGATTTTCTCATCGATACGGTCGAGGTCCTCGCGGCTCGAACTGATCCAGCCGTCCGCCAGCCGTCCCGCCCGTCGCAGCGCCACCTCCGCGCTCCCGCCCAGCAGGATCGGCGGCGGCGGGAGCGGCCTGGGATCCTGGTGCACGGGCGGCAACTCGTAGAACTCCCCCTTGTGCTCCACGACCTCCTCCGACCAGAGCCGCCGCAGCACGTGGATGAACTCCTCGCCGCGCCGCCCGCGCCGCTCGAAGGCCACTCCCGACGCCGCGAACTCCTCCGGGAGCCAGCCCAGCCCGAGCCCCGCGTCCAGCCTGCCGCCGGACACCGCCTGCAGACTGCTGAGCTGTTTGGCCAGCATCGCCGGCGAGGAGAAGGGCATGTTGAGCACCGCCACGCCGAGCCGGACGCGGCTGGTCACCCCCGCCAGATAGGCCAGCGTGACCACCGGGTCGTGCACGCTGCGGTAGACCGGCCCCATCGGACTCCCCTGCGGATACAGCAGGCGCTGGAAGGTCCACACCTCGTGATATCCGAGCATCTCCGCCCGCTGCGCGATCCGCAGCATGTTGACGGGCGTCGCCCAGGATCCCGACACCGGCACCGCGAATCCGATCCTCATGCCATGCACCTTATGCACCCTACGGCGGAGCCGTGGATCAGTGGTTCACTAGCCGGGTGAGCGACAGCGAGGGCCTGATCGAGGAACTGCGCCAGATCGGCGTCCGGTACGGCGGCGCGCCCGCCGAGGTGCTGCCGACCAGACCGGACGTGATCATTGTGCGGGCCGGGTCCGTCGTGGTGAAGGCACACGCCCCCGGGGCCGAGGAGGCTCCGCTGGTGGAACGGATGCGGGCCGTCGCCCATCCGGCGCTGCGCGGCATCATTCTCGGCCCGGTGACCGAGGAGGTCATGGCCGTCCATGATCGGCTGGTCACCGTGTGGCCGGCCGGAGTCCCCGTGGACCACAAGGACCCGGACGCGGCCCCCTGGGAGGCGGCCGCGCGGCTGCTGGCCCGGCTGCATGCCGTACCGGCCGGGGCACTTCCCCCGCTGCCGGCCGCAGGCGGCCCCGCCCGAGTGGCCACCACAGTCGCCCGCCTGGACGGCGGCTCCGCCGCCGGGCGCGTCGTGCGCCGCGCCCTGGCCTGCCTGCCCTCTCTTGACGCCGGGCCGCGCTCGACGACCCACGGCGACTGGCACATGGGCCAGCTGGTCCACACAGGGGACGGGTGGATCCTCATCGACGTCGACGACCTGGGGATCGGCGATCCGGCCTGGGACCTGGCCAGACCCGCGGCCTGGTTCGCGGCCGGTCTGCTGGAGGAGGAGGTATGGCACCGGTTTCTGGGGGCCTACCGCGCAGCGGGCGGGCACGCCGCCGGGGCCGACGGCGACCCGTGGGAGTGGCTGGATCTGCCGGCGCAGGCGATGACCGTGCAGTTGACGGCGGCCGCGCTGGCCACCGCGGAGCGGGAGGGACGGCTGCCGGACGAGGTCGAGCACGTGCTGATCGACACCTGCGAAAGGATCATCCGACTCCGAAGCGCCTGCCGGAGCGTGCCCACGCAGTAGGTTGTGGTCAGTTCACCACAGTGCCAGGGCAAGGAGATCAGCCAGATGCAGTGCCCGAAGTGCCGCGGCGTCATGCGCACCTATGAGCGCCACGGCGTCCACATCGACCAGTGTGACAACTGTCGCGGGATCTTCCTGGACTACGGTGAGCTCGAGACGCTGACCCGTATGGAGAGCCAGTGGTCCCAATCGCACGCCGCCGCCTCTCCGCCGCCCGCGCACGGCGCTCCCGCCTGGGGCGCACCGCAGCACGGCGGCTCCTATGGCCACCACCGCCAGCGCAGCTGGGTGGGCATGCTCTTCTCGACCTGACCTGATCAAGGACAGACCGAGACCGCGATCTCGTCACGGGGTCGCGGTCTCCGCGTTTCCCGCGGAGAGGCGTCAGCCGGGGAAGTCGCCCGGCTTGAGGTGCCTGGGCGAGACGGTGCCGCCCACGACGGCGTTCAGGGTGATGGTCCAGTTGCTCCAGCGGATCTGGGTCGCGGTGTAGACCGTCTTGAACCGTACGGACCTGCCGAACTGCTCGAAGGAACACGATCGGGTGAAACCACCGACCCTGGAGTCCCAGTCCGTGCCGAGGGTGTAGTAGACCTTGTAGCTGCCGTCCCGCACGCCCCGGACCTTGAACGTCGACTTCCTGCGGATGTAGACCCGGACCGCCTTCTTCTTGCCGCGCACCAGCACGACGACCGCGTCCCGCCCGTTGCCGTTCTTCAGTTCGAGGTAGGCGCGCCCGGGACGGCCCTCAGATCTGATGTACCTGCCGTTGGGCAGGCGGCGGGATCTCTCCCCCGTGACCTTCACCGGGATGACATCGGTGCGGTAGTCGCCCCGGTCGGCCAGCGCGGCCGCGCTCCTGCGGAGGTGCGACAGCTGCCCGACCTCCCGGACCCCGGTCAGTACGGCGGGCCCGGTGCACACGTCCTGTGCCCGCACGTCCTCCTGGGCGGCGGAAAGCGCGCTCAGGAACCGGCGGAGTGTGCTCACGTAGTCGTCGTGTTCGAGCTTCACCTCGGACGGCGGAGTCAGTGTCTCCAGCCCGGTGACCGCATCCTCCATCGTGGCGACCGTCTGTCTCAGTCGCCTGTCGAGTCCCTTGCCGCCGGTCGCGTTCAGCTTCTTGAGCGCGTCCCTGATGGGACCGCGCGCCTTGCCGAGCTCGGCCCGGTAGTCCCCGGTGGTCAGCTCCGCGGGGACGGGCGTCCCGCTGGGCTCGGCCGTCTCCGTGCCTCCCCCGGCCATACCGCCGGACGGGCCGGCTCCGGGTTCACCGGAGGTGCCGGAGGTGCACGCGCTCAGAGCCAGCACGGTGACCACCGCACACGACAGCAGACGGGGGGTCCTCATCTCCACCACTATCGCCGGATCGATCACGACACGTCAACGGTGGAACAGCACTCCCGGGGCGATGGTCTCCCCTCCCGGTCCGGCCTGCCGAGCCGCCGGGGGAGGCCGTTCAGGGAGAATCGGCTGAATGGAACGGCCGGTCGATAACGGGGCCGCTCAGGTCGTAGTCACGGGCCAGCAGTTCCGCCTCGACCGCGGCGCAGACCGTCTCGGCGACGGTGACGCGGGCCAGCCGCTTGTCGTCCCCGGCCACCACGTGCCAGGGCGCCTTCGGATGGTCGGTCCGTTCGAGCATGTCCTCCACGGCGGCCTCGTACTGCGGGCGCTTCTCCCGGTTCCGCCAGTCCTCGTCGGTGAGCTTCCAGGCCCGCAGCGGGTCACCCGCCCGATCCCGGAAGCGCCGCAGCTGCTCCTCCGCGGAGACGTGCATCCAGAACTTGACCATGATCATGCCCTCGGCGACGAGGGTCCTCTCGAACTCCACGATCTCGCCGTAGGCGCGCGACCACTGCTCCTCGGTGGCGAAGCCCTCGACGCGCTCCACCAGTACCCGCCCGTACCAGGAACGGTCGAGCACGGTCATGCCTCCCCAGCCGGGAAGGACGGGCCAGAACCGCCACAGGAAGTGGTGCCGTTTCTCGTCGTAGGTCGGAGCCCCGAACTGGGCGACCCGTACGTGCCGCGGATCGAGCAGGCGCACCAGCCGCTTGATGGCCCCTCCCTTGCCCGAGGCGTCCCAGCCCTCGAACACCGCGCACAGCGGGGGCCCGATGCGTCTGTCGCCGATCTGGCCGCCCAGGACGAGCCGCAGGTGCAGCAGGCGGTCCAGCGCGGCCTCGAGCCGCTCGTCTGCCTTCCCCTTCGACAATTTCTGTGTCAGATCAACCTGGGACAGGCGACTCATCGGATACCTCCAGCGCGGAGACCCCGGGCTTCGGCCCCGGGGAGGAAGTCGAGAGGACCAGCTTCGCATCGTCGGCGGGGAGGCGGCCATGTGCCGGGCCGCTCCGGCGGCTCCGGTAAAGGCTCGGAAGGGTGACGGCCTGGGTGACGGGGCCTTTACCGGGCCGGCTCGGGGAGCCGGCTCAGGTGACGGTGATCCGGAAGATCGCGTCCCCCGAGACGCGACTGCTCTGCTCGTCGGCGGGCACCCGGTCAGCCGGGCAGCTCCGGCAGTTGGAGATCGTGACGGTGGCCGTACCGGGCCTCTTGGCGTTGAAGACGAAGTAGCGGACCCCGCCCGCGTTCTTCGCCTCGGAGCCGGGCCGGTACTCCTCGCTGATGAACGAGGCCACCAGGACGTCCGGCAGGTCGGCCATCCGCCAGCTGTCACCGGCGGAGGCGTTCTCGTCCACGCCGAGCGAGAACCGCTGACCGGGGGCGAGCCGGACGTCCACGGTCGTGCCGACCTTCCCGTGAACCATCACGCCCAGAGACTGGACCGCGGCCCCGTTGCCGCATCCCGCGACGAGCGCCACCAGCAGAAGGACGACCAGCGTCGTTCGGTGAATCACGCGACTCACATTAGCGACCGAGGCTGCCGCCGCCTCAGAAGGTCACGCCGTCCCGTTCCTCCAGCGGGGCGGGACGCCAATCCCGGCCGGTCCGGCAGGGGTATCGCCGAGTCGCTCGCCGGCCGTCAGCCCAGGCGGGATCGGTAGACCTCCCTGGCCCGCTCGATCAGCTCCAGGTGGTCGCCGAGCTGTCCGGCGGTCTCGAACGTGCCCTCCTGCCGGAGCACCTCCTCCATTCCGTCCAGCCACTCCAGGCACCAGCGGATGTCCGCTTCCCTGGCCACGTGACGGCCTCCGAGGTCGAGGTAGACCGGGCTGGTGTGGGCGTAGGCACCGCGGGTGAGGGTGCGCTCGTGCGGCCCGCCGGTGGCCAGGGCGACGACGTAGGTGGGGTCGGTGACGGCCAGTTCGGCGGTCAACTCGCCGGGCGGTCCCTCGGCCAGGACGCCGTCGGCGGTGCGGATCTCCAGTCTCTCCACCTCGGGGCCGATCGATCTCACGGTGACCGTGACCCGGGCTCCCGGTGAGAGGTCCAGGGTGGCGCCCGGCCCGTGTCCGTCGACCGACAGCTCCAGCCAGGGACCGGTGGTGCCGAACGTACGGCCCCGCCTGACGGCCTCGGCGAACGATCCGGCGGTGAGCGAGCCGTCCACGCGGGCGTAGACACGGGCCCAGCCGGGCGGGTTGGACTGGTTGCCGCGCCGGGCGAAGGAGACCATCGCGTCGGTCCCGGCGGTGACAGCAAGCCGGTTGCCCGCGCCGATCAGGTGCCGGTAGACGACGGCGGTCGCGGCGATCGAGGAATGAGTGAGCACGTCGAGGCTGTCCACCAGGCCGAGGGCGGCATCGGCGACGATCTCCCTGGAGGAGCAGTTGCGCCCCCGCCACAGCAGGTGAGCTGGGCCCTCGGTGTCGGAGATCGGGTTGTGGAAGGGGTGGCTGTAGCCCATGAGCGCGCCGAGGCTCCGCAGTTCCTCGCAGGCGACGCTGTTGGGCGGCCAGTCCACGGTGCCCAGGAAGCCGGTGTGGAAGCGCGAGGGTGGCGCCGAGAGCCCGAAGGCGTAGAAGTGGCCGAGCAGGTCGTTGCGGTATTCGACGCCCAGCCTGGCCAGGTGGGTGGCGTCCGACCACGGCAGGTCCTGACCCGCCCAGTGTGTCAGCGCCTCGGAGTCGTAGACGCGCGCCGAGGAGACGTTTCCGGCGACCAGATTGAGCACGTGCAGGTCCTCGCCGTGCTGCATGGCCGCCGCGAGTGCCGGCGTGCCGACCATGTCACCGGCCCAGTTGAGGTGGACGTGCATGTCCCCGCCGTACCAGCTGCGCGCCGCCGCGTCGTAGAGCCGCTCCGGGGACAGTTCCAGCAGGGTCTCCTCGCCCGGCACAGGGGTGATCACCACCTCG
The DNA here is from genome assembly GCF_044741965.1 of Streptosporangium sp. NPDC087985. Classification (NCBI taxonomy): domain Bacteria; kingdom Bacillati; phylum Actinomycetota; class Actinomycetes; order Streptosporangiales; family Streptosporangiaceae; genus Streptosporangium; species Streptosporangium sp. NPDC087985. The sequence goes on along the minus strand of NZ_JBIUTQ010000011.1, from coordinate 69,296 downwards.
GCGGAGCCGTACTCCATCCCTCTGGACACCCGTACGGTCAGCGGCTCGGCCGGGACGTCCAGCACGACGTCGTCACCGTGGAAGTAGGGCATGACGTGGTAGTCGCGCCTGTCCGGGGCACCCTCGGGGTACCAGCCCTGTCCGTGTTCGCCGTACACGCTCCACCTGCACGGGAAACCGGCGCGCAGCCGCAGGCGGGCGGTGGGGGCGGGACGGGTCAGGGGCGCGAGGTCCACGGGCCCGCCGTCGGCGATCACCTCGCTCCCACTGGTGATCTTGATGAGCCGGGCGCCGTGCGGGCCGATCTCGTGTGCCCGGCCGTCCACCAGCACGGTGACCGGCTTCTCGCGGGCGGAGTCGACCAGCAACGTCGTGTGCAGGGGCTTCCCTTCCAGTACGGCCTGCGCGTGCGCGTCGACCGTGACGCCGTCGGAGGTGAGCCGGAGCGCGGCGAGGTTGTCGAGCACCCTGCCGGCGAGGACGTTCCGCACGACCTCGTCCATGTCCAGCTCCGCGAGGTGGTTCTTCCGCTCCTCCGGGGACACCTCCGGATAGCGCGCGGCGAGCATGCCGTGGCAGACGTCCCAGAAGGTCGTGGCACCCATCAGGTAGGCGTCAGTGGTCATGGATCTGACGTAGAAGATGGGGTCCTCCCCCCAGGTGACCCCGTGCTCGGCGAGCAGCGCCCGATACTCCTCAAGTGCCCGCGCCACAGCGGGCGGCATGGCTGGATCGTCACACATGGATCTCTCCCGTGGTGGAACTCCCGTTGATCGCCGCCATCGTGACATGACCGACATAAGCTGCTAATGGCACAGAGAATCGAAAGATCTGATTCATGCATACCTGAGGGCAATACGTGATCCCCGGAGGAGGATATGTACCCCGAGGTCCGGGAGGTCTCCGGGGAACGGCTGTCAGGTCACCGACGCCGTGCCGAGACGCATCCTCATCGCGTGCTCCACGAGGGCGATCAGCACCTTCTTGCCGGACTCCCGGCTGCGGGCGTCGCACAGCACGATCGGGATGTCGGGATGGAGGGTCAGGCCGAGCCGGACCTCGTCGAGGTCGTACCGGCGGGCCCCGTCGAAGCAGTTGACCGCGACGACGAAGGGCGTCTCGCGCCGCTCGAAGTAGTCGAGCGAGGGAAAGCAGTCGGCCAGCCTGCGGGTGTCGGCCAGGACGACCGCGCCCAGCGCGCCGAGGGCCAGCTCGTCCCAGAGGAACCAGAACCGTTCCTGCCCGGGGGTGCCGAACAGGTAGAGCCGGTAGTCGTCGCCGATGGTGATGCGGCCGAAGTCCATCGCGACCGTGGTCGTCTGCTTGGCCTCCACCCCGGACAGGTCGTCGACCCCGACCCCCTGGTTGGTCAGCGTCTCCTCGGTGCGCAGCGGCTCGATCTCGGAGACCGCCCCGACCAGGGTGGTCTTTCCTGCCCCGAAGCCTCCGGCGACCAGGATCTTGATCGCCTTGGGCAGCCTGACCTGGCCGGCGTCACGGCTAGAGTGCACGGAGTCCATTGAGCACCGCCCTGTACAGCCTCTCGTCGTGCATGTCCGTCTCCGAATGTGGTTCTTGCAGGGCGATGAATCCCTGATCGAGCAGGTCGCTGAGCAGGACCCGGATGGTGCCTGCGGGAAGGTTCATGTGCGCGGCGATCTCCGCAACCGACTGAGGCTGCTGGCAGAACCGCACGATGGCCAGGCACTCGGGGTCGAGTCCGCTCTCCCTCGGGGTGGCGGAGCGGGTACTCACCGCCAGGGTGATGAGGTCGAACCTGCCCTGAGCCGGTTCGGTCCTCCCCCGGGTGAGAACGTAGGGCCGGACGATCGGCCCGGCCTCCTCACCCACCCACTGCGCGTTGGGGCGCTCTCCGTAGGGATTCATCGCGGGACGTCGTCCACGACGGCCTGTGCCGACCGCGCGGGTGAGGTGAGGTACTGGCCGACCCGGGTGACGAGCATGGCCATCTCGTAGGCGACCAGGCCGACATCGGCATCGTGCGTGCAGAGCACCGCCAGGCAGGCTCCCTGCCCGGCCGCGCTCACGACCAGGTAGGCCGACCGCATCTCGATGATGGTCTGCCGCACCGCACCACCCTCGACCCGGTCGCTGACCCCCCGCCCCAGGCTCTGGATCGCCGATCCCACGGCGGCCAGGTGCTCGGCGTCAGCCTGGCCGAACCCCTCCGACGTCGCCAGCAGCAGGCCGTCGGAGGAGAAGACGATCGCGTGCTCGGCCTCCCCCACTCGCACGACCAGGTCATCCAGCAACCAGGCCAGGTCGGTGAAAGATCCTGTTCCCTGCACCACTCTTGTCCCCTCTCTGCCGACTTCCTGCCGACGGGTGTTAGGTCGCCGGCCTCCGGCGGCTCGTCGGCGCCGGGCGGCCCGCACGAATCGAGATCATCACTGGCGTGCGTCACACGGGGGGTTCTCCTCCGTTCACGGGATCACCGCCCCGTTCGAGCAGGTGCGCCGCGTCGGAACGGCCGCGGCGCGTGCCGCTCTGGAAGGACGCCATGGTCGCGCGGATGGTCTCCGGCGAGCGCTCGTCGTCGTCCTCGGGTGAGGGCACCGACAGCGGCTCGTCGTCCTGCAGCGGGGCGGCGAGATGGGTCTGGGGGACGCGGCGCGGCAGGCCGCCCGGCGTATGACTGGTGTCGGGCGGGGGCATGACCGTGGGCAGCGGGAGTGCGGGGGTGCCGGAGACATCCGCGGATTCGGAACGGTCCGCGACCGGCGTGGCCGCCTTGCCCCACGGGGCCGGCATCGGGGTCGAGGTCGCCCCGTGAAGGTCGTCCCCGATGGACCTCTCCCCCCTGTCGAACAGCCCTTCGAGCAGCTCGCCGCCCGAGTCGGCACCACCGGCGAGCTCCCGCGGTCCGGCCATCTGCCCGCGGACCACGGGCGTCCCACCCGCCGACGTGCCCGTGCTCGCCGTACGGGCCTGTGGGACGCTGACGGCGGTCTCGGACTCCGACTGCTCGGTGACCAGGTCCTGCGGGATCAGGACGACGACCGTCGTCCCACCGTACGGCGAGGTCTTGAACGTCACCCGGACCTCGTGCCGTTCGGCCAGCCGGCTGACGACGTACAGTCCCAGGCGGGCGTTGCCCGACAGTTTGAGCTCCGGAGGGTTGGCGATCCGCTCGTTGGCTCGGACGATGTCCTCCGGGTTCATGCCCAGGCCCCGGTCCTCGATCTCCAGCGCGTACCCGTGAGCCACGATGCTCCCGCTGACCTGCACGGTCGTGTAGGGCGGGGAGAAGGAGGCGGCGTTCTCGACCAGCTCGGCGATCAGGTGGATGATGTCGCCCACGGCACGCCCGTCCAGCGCCACCTCTCCCAGGGGCAGCACGTCCACCCGGGTGTAGTCCTCGATCTCGGCCAGCGAGCCGCGGACCACGTCGATCATCGGGACCGAGTCGCGCCACGCGCGGCCGGGAGCCGCGCCGGACAGGACGAGGAGGTTCTCGGCGTAACGGCGCATGCGGGTGGCCAGGTGGTCGAGCCGGAACAGATCCCGTAGGTTCTGCGGGTCGTTCTCCCGGCGCTCCATCACGTCGAGCACGCCCAGCTGGCGGTGGACGAGCGACTGGGTACGGCGGGCGAGGTTGCGCAGGATGTCGGCGATGTCACGCCGGAGCTGGGCCTGCTCGACCGCGACCTTGATCGCGGTCTGCTGCACGGCGTTGAACGCCTGGCCGACGTGGCCGATCTGGTCGTTGCCGAACTCCAGCGGCGGCGCCTCGGCCGCGATGTTCACCTCCTGCCCGTGGCCGATCCGTTCCACCACGGAGGGAAGCCGCTCGTTGGCGAGATCCCAGGCGGCGATCCGCAGCTTCTCCAGCTGCTGGATCAGTGCCCGCGCGGTGGTGATGGAGAGGATCACGGAGGCGACGACCGCCAGCAGGCCAAGGCCACCGGCCAGCACGAGCCGTACGATGACGCCGGTCGCCACCGGAGTGGCGCGCTCGACCACGCCGGCACCGCCCGCCAGAACCATCTCGTTCAGCTGTGACAGCGCGGGCTGGGCGGCGGCGCTCCACTGCCCGATGTTCACGGTCCCGGCCAGTTCGGCATTCGGGCCCTGGGTTATCCGCTCCTCCATGTCGCGTACCCGGGTGAACGACTCACTGGAGGCCAGGCGCTGGTAGGCGGCATGGTCGGCCGGAGGGAGCTCGGCCACCGCCTGGGTGGTGAGGAAGCGCTGCGCACCAACGATCTGCGTGAACAGGACGCGCTCAGGACCGGTGAACCGGCCCCCGGTCAGGGCGCCCGCCGCCAGTGCGTCCTCCTGAGCGAACATTTCCCGGGCCCGGCTCAGTGCGATGAACGTGCGGGTGTCCTTGGCGATCGCGTCGTCGTCCAGTGTGGCGAGCGAATCATAGACGGAGTAAACGGAGTCGATGATCTGGGTGAATGTCGTGGCGGCCCGGATCCTGTCCAGACGACCGGCGTCGATCGATTTGCGGGCGGAGCCCAGGCGGTCCAGCCGCTGGAAGACCTCACCGAGCCTCTGTGTGAGCGTCTCACTCGCCATCAGCTTCACACTGCTACCGCCGACAAGTTCACGCAGGTGCGCGCCGGCCGAGTCGGTGCGCTCGCGCTGGGCGTTCAACACCCCGCGCTGCTGAGAGGCCACGACAGGATTGCCCAGCGCGACCAGAGTGAGCCGCCGCTCGGCCTGCAACTGTGCCACCAGTTCAACGCTCGGGTCGGAGACGCCCGAGTTGAGCGTGGCCACCCCCAGCATGTTCAGTCCCTCACGCACCGTCACCCATGCCGTGAACGCCCACAGGGCGGCAAGTGACACCAGCAGTGCCGTGACCTTGGTCCGCAGACGCGCGTTCCGCAAGCGCATAGCACCCATCCTGGTGAAAGTGAAATCACGTACGTCTCATAGCGACTAATGCGCGTGAACCAATCAACGCCATATCGCACGACTGGCGGCATCCCGCGCCACACCCGGAGAACCTTAGCAATGACCCCAAATACCCTCAAGGTGAAATTAGCTAAATGTGGCTATTTGTCCTTTTTTTGAAACAAAGTTCTCCTGCTGAATTTCGACGGCCGCAGATTACCGCGCCCGAGTCACTCCATCACGGGGTACAGAGCACACCGCGCCAGGTGCAGTGCCCCCAGGACCGCCGCCCTGACGATCGCAACCGGTAGATACAGGTCCTTGTCATGCCAGAGCGTTGGAGCATCGACCGGTACGCCGCGCTCGGTGACCGCCCCCAGAAGGAAACGGTACGCGCGCTCCACCGCCTCCAGCCGCCCCTCCTCATCTGCCGTGCCGGTCAGCAGCAAGGTCTGCAACGCGTAGGCGGTCTCTTCCGCCGTTCCCTCCCACCGGCCCCAGGATCCGTTATCACGCTGGGTGTCGAGCACCCAGCGCACGGCCTTGCGCACAGCGCCCGCCGACTCTCCGCCGCCGTATTCCTCCAGCGCGAGAGAACAACAGGCCGTCGCGTAGTACGGCGAGACGTGCCAGCGGTCCAGCCAGCTTCCCTCCGCTCCCTGGCAGCCGCGCAGCCACGTCGACAGCTTGTCCACGGTCGCCGCGTAGCGCGGTGCGGCAGCGGCGTCACACCTCAGGTACTCTCCGAAAGCGTCGAGCACGTGCGCGTTGACCGTAGGAGAGGCTCCTTCCTCCCCCCGCCAGGTGCAGAAATGGGTGTCCATCTCGTACGCCCACAGGGCGTCGGGCTCACGGGGAACCCCAAGCAGTGCCAGCGCGTGCAGGGCGACCGAGGTGCTGTCGGCGTCCGGCGGCAGTCCCGGTCCCGCCGGCACCCCAGTCGGACCGACCACGTCGCCCAAGCTCGCCACCAACTCCAGCGGCACGTCCACTGGGATGCCCGCGCGCCGCAACCAGCTCAGCGTCCAGCCGCGCTCGAACACGGTTATGGGGAGGGCACACGGCACCGGCCCGCCGAATCCGGCCACAACCTCTTCCAGATATCGCCGTACCGGATTGACCGGGTCAGACTCACCCGCCGTACCAAGCCACGCGACACCGGCCGCAGGCGACGCCCCGATCGTGGCGACGGCCCCCCCGGTCGTCTCGGGTGAGCCTCCGGCCGTTCCGATCGGGCTGGGAACGACGCCGGATGCCCCAGCCGCCGCCTCGCCCACCACCTCCAACGCGTGAACCAGTTTCTGCGGAATCTCCACGCCTGACGCCATCCGCGCCCGGATCGCCAGCAGTTTCACGTCGTCCATGCCTGCAGGAAGGTCCAGCCGCTCGACGCTCCCCCTCGCCTCAAGGTGCCCGTTGATCAGGGAGACCAGGGAGGGCACGATGAGCTCGATCGCGGGCATGTCGGGCAGGACCAGACCACTGTCCGGGTGCGACCAGCGGCGCAGCACCTCGACACCCCGGTGTGCAGCCCTGGCCAGTACGTCACGGTCCGGGCCCGCAGGCTCACGGCGCAGTTCGGCCAGGAGCGCCTCGGTGGCGCTCAGGGTGGGAACGAGGGCATAGCCGTCGGGAGCGCCCCAGCCGCCGTCCGGCCGCTGGGCAGCCAGCAGGAAGCCGAGTCGTTCTGCATGCCCGGCCAGCCATGGGGCCAGGCCGGCCACCCGTCCGGTCTCATACGGCGAGGCCGAGACCTGGCCCCATGGCTCGGCCACGAGTCCGGCGACCAGCTCGCGGGCCTCAGCGGCCACGTCGAACTCCCCGAAGAGCCGCTGTTCCGTCGTGGTCGTCGTGAGGAGATCGTCGACACTCACAGTGCACCCCAGTAGTCGGCCACGCGGTAGAAGCCCGCGCAGAAGTCCATCTGCCGTTCCAAGTAGCCGGCCAGCTCGGGGTGGCCGGGCCGAAGCGGGGCGATCAGCTCCCGACTCCGGACGGCGAGCTCAGCGACCCGCCGCTCAACCTCGACACGGGAGACGCCCAGCAGCAGGGCGTTGAGGTCGCCCCAGAGCACGTCTCGCTCGTAGGTGCCCAGGTCATTGAGGAGGCGGATGACCTGCTGCACCGCCGATGCGGCCTTCTGGACCTGATCGAGGTCGGCGATGGCGTGCGGAGCTGTGGTGTGCAGCCAGTGAGCGGTGAACGCGAAGGAGAAGCCGAGATTGTCGGCGTTGCCGAGATACTCCTCGAACGACGGTGTGATCTTCTTGTCCTTCCACCGCCACTCCAGCAGCATCGCCTCCAGCATCCGCCAGAGCTCCTCGCGCCATATGGGCCCGATTACGGGGAACACGGGCGAGACGGTGAGCTCGTCGCGGATGTCGGCCAGCAGGCGGGTGAGGTCGTCGCCGGGGACCGGCGGAGCGCCCTCGGCCACCTCCAGACACCGCCGCGCGATGTTGTCCACCTCGGACCGGGAAGTAGCCACGTAGTCGACGAGCCAGTCCAGGCCGAACGCCCACAGGCAGACCTTGTTCGCCATCCGGAGCTGCTCGGCGGTGAACCACGGCCCGCTGAACGCCATGGCAAGTGACAGCGTGCTGTAGAGGGCGGCGTCGAACGGCTTGGCCGAGAACAGGTCCGGATAGGCCGCCGCCCAGTCGCGCATGTCCCGCTGGGACTGCCCGGCCACAGCACAGACGGTTCCGCTGGCTGTGGCCGCCGGCCATGTCGTGAGATCGGTCCGGGGAGTCACCGAGCCTCACCCTGGGCGCGGTCAGCGAAGGCGACGTCCAGCTCGATCCTCTGTTTGAGGCGGAGCGAGGCGGCCGGGGACGGGACGAACGGCCCCGGAGTACGCACCGTCAGGCGGAACCGGCTCATGATGGCCGCGACTGTGAGCGGCGCCTGGACGTAGAAAAGGTGCTGGCCGAGGCACTGGTGGGGGCCTCCGCCGAAGGGGAAGTAAGCATACTTGTGCCTGCGTTCCTGCTTCTCCGGAGCGAACCGCTCGGGATCGAACTCCAACGGGCGCTCCCAGAACTCATCCAGCCGATGGGTGGCATAAGGAGTGATCAGCACCTCCGATCCGGCCTTGATCCGCACGCCGCCGATCTCGCTGTCCTCCATGACCATCCGGGGGAAGAGCCAGCCCGCCGGATACAGGCGCAGGAGTTCCTGCAGGACCATGCGGGTGTAGCGGAGGCGGGGGACGTGCTCGGGCGTAACCGGTCCCGCACCGACCACGCTGTCGACCTCCGCCTGCAGCCGGGCCGCCACCTCCGGGTGAGAATCCAGTGTCAGCCACAGCCAGGCCATGGTCATCGCGGTGGACTCCGACGCTGCGCCGTACACACTGACCAGAGCGTCGCGGATCTGCCGGTCGTCCATCGCACCGCCGTCGCCGCCGGTGGAGCGGCAGAGCACAGAGATGACGTCGACGCTGTCGCCCGGGTTGGCCCGTGCCTGACGGATCACCGGGAACACCACGTCGTCGACCGTCTTGACCGCCGACATAAAGGCCCGGTCACCAGGGATCCGGATGCTGTAGGGCATGAACGGCATGAGCAGCCTGAAGTTGATCGAGTTGGCCGCCAGATCGTAGGCGGGCGTGAGGCGCTCCCCGTCCCCCCTGGTCATCCTGTCCCCGAACAGCACCCGGATGACGGTACGGCTGACGATGCCGGACATCTCCTCGGCGGCGTCGACGGGCCGCCCCGTCCGGGCGTACTCGCCCAACTCATCGACACGCACAGCGATCGTCTTCGCCATCTCCTCGGCGAGCGTGGCAACGTACCGAGCGGTGAACAGGGGCTGCAGGATCTTACGGCTGCTCTCCCACGGGAGGCCGTCATCGAGGACGCTGGCCCCGAGGATGCGTCGCAGAGGGCGCCAGAACATGCCTTCGCGCCGGTAGTTCGTCCAATCGGAGCGCAGCACCTGTTGAACGTGCTCGGGGTGGGTGACCAGATAGGGCCGGAAGGGGCCCAGGTCCAGGCGGACAACCTCCCCGCCGGCCTCCCTGCCCAGCTCGGCGAGCGCGTTCACCGGATCCTTCGCCAGGCGGGGAAGCGCACGATGGACAGGAACGGCCCTGGCTCGCCGGACCACCTCGGCGGCCACGTTGGTCGACATCTCTAAGTTCTCCCACCCGGTAACTCGAACCTACGCAGCGTGATCACCGCTCACGACAGCGCGTGAGCGGTACGGGCACACTCGGGGACCCAGCCACCCATCGTGGAGCGTCCCGCACGAGAAGCGGATCGGGGCTGGTCGACTGGCAGCCCCTCCTCAGCCTTCTCGCGTCTCGCTATGCGTCTCCTCTTACGCTTCAGTAACTGAAGGGCCTTTTTGCGACATTCGTAACTCTTCGGGAGAAGTATCACATGATTGACCATTGACGATCAAGCTCGCAGTTAACAACATCCATCCCACTGCATGGCGAATCCCACTATCAGCTGGAAGTTAATGCAATATGAACTCAACATGTAACCAAACCATTGACCTGGAATTACACGTTGCAGTCATGGCTCCATGCCGCGCCATTCCTCCCCGGCGAGCCGACCTGGCCGGCAGGGCCGCAGAGTCCCCGATTCTCCCTGCGGCTCCCGAATGACCACGGGCCCAGTGGGTGTGCGCAACAGGTGACCACGTCAGCGTGTGAAGGCGGCCAGGAGGCGCTCGGCGGCCAGGGAAGGGGTCAGGACCCCGGCCTGGACGTCCCGCTCGACCTCGGCGGTGATCGCCGCGACCCCCGGGTGCTCGCGCAGGCCCGCCAGCAGGCGCTCGGTCACCAGGGACCACGTCCAGCCGACCTGCTGGTGCCGGCGGCGGGCGGCCAGCTCACCGGAGGCGGCCATGGTGTCCTGGTGGGCGACGATCTGCCGCCAGAGCTCCTCCAGACCGGTGCCTTCGAGCCCGCTGCAGGTCAGCACCGGCACCGTCCGCTCAGAGCGGAGCAGCCGCAGCGCCCCCGCCAGCTCCCTGGCCGCCTTCCGGGCGTCCAGCTCGTGCGGGCCGTCGGCCTTGTTGACCGCGATCACGTCGGCCAGCTCCAGCACGCCCTTCTTGATGCCCTGGAGCTGGTCGCCCGTCCTGGCCAGGGCGAGCAGCAGGAAGGTGTCCACCATGTCAGCGACGGCGGTCTCCGACTGGCCGACGCCGACGGTCTCCACGAGCACGATGTCGTATCCCGCCGCCTCCACGACGACCATGGCCTCGCGGGTCGCCCTGGCGACCCCGCCCAGGGTGCCCGAGGTGGGCGAGGGGCGGATGAAGGCGGCCGGATCAGCAGCCAGGCGGGACATCCTGGTCTTGTCTCCGAGGATGCTGCCGCCCGTCCGGGTGGATGACGGGTCCACGGCGAGCACCGCCACCCGGTGGTCCTGCCCGGTCAGGTACACGCCGAGGGCGTCGATGAAGGTGGACTTGCCGGCCCCGGGCACGCCGGTGATACCGATCCGGCGTGCCTTCCCGGCAAGCGGGGTCAGCTCGGCCAGCAGCCGCTGGGCCAGGTCCCGGTGGTCGGCCCGGGAGGACTCCACCAGGGTGATCGCCCGTGCGATCCACATCCGGGAGCCCTCCCTCACCCCCCGGGCGTAGTCCTCAAGCGTCCGCGTCATGGCCCAGCCGGGTGAGCAGGTCGGCCAGTAGCCCGCGGGCGGCGTCGGCGATCACCGTACCGGGCGGGAAGATGGCGGCGGCTCCGGCGGCGCGCAGCTCGTCGAAGTCGCCGGGCGGGATGACGCCGCCAACCACGATCATGACGTCGTCGGCACCCAGTTCCGCGAGTGCCTCGCGGAGGGCGGGGACCAGCGTCAGGTGCCCTGCCGCCAGCGAGGAGACCCCCACCACGTGCACGTCCGCCTCGACCGCCTGCCGGGCGACCTCCTCGGGTGTCTGGAACAGCGCGCCGACGTCGACGTCGAAGCCGAGGTCGGCGAAGGCGGTAGCGATCACCTTCTGACCCCGGTCATGTCCGTCCTGTCCCATCTTGGCCACCAGGATCCGCGGACGGCGGCCCTCCAGCCGCTCGAACTCGGCGCATGCCGTACGGACCTCGTCCACGCCGGACCCCACCTCCTCGCGGTACACCCCGGAGATCGTACGGACCTGACCGGCGTGCCGCCCGAACACCTGCTCCAGCGCGTCGGAGATCTCCCCGACCGTGGCCTTGGCGCGGGCCGCCTCGATGGACAGCGCGAGCAGGTTGCCGTCGCCCGCGGCCCCCTTGGTGAGTGCCTCCAGCGCCCGGGCCACCTGATCGGCGTCCCGCTCCTCACGCAGGCGGCGGAGCTTGTCGAGCTGCTGGGCGCGGACGGAGGTGTTGTCGACCTTGAGCACGTCGATGACCTCGTCGGCGTCGGGCCGGTACTTGTTGACACCGATGACCGGCTGCCGCCCGGAGTCGATGCGCGCCTGGGTACGGGCGGCGGCCTCCTCGATGCGGAGCTTGGGCAGCCCGGCGTCGATGGCCTTGGCCATGCCTCCGGCGGCCTCGACCTCCTCGATGTGCCCCCACGCCCTGCGGGCCAGCTCGTGGGTGAGGCGCTCGACGTAGTACGAGCCGCCCCAGGGGTCGATCACCCGGCAGGTGCCGGACTCCTGCTGGAGCAGGAGCTGGGTGTTACGGGCGATCCGCGCGGAGAAGTCGGTGGGCAGCGCCAGGGCCTCGTCGAGGGCGTTGGTGTGCAGCGACTGGGTGTGGCCCTGGGTGGCGGCCATCGCCTCGATGCAGGTGCGCACGACGTTGTTGAACACGTCCTGGGCGGTTAGCGACCAGCCGGAGGTCTGCGAGTGGGTCCGCAGCGACAGCGACTTGGGGTTCTCCGCCCCGAACCCGGACACCAGGCGTGCCCAGAGCAGCCGGGCGGCCCGCAGCTTGGCGACCTCCATGAAGAAGTTCATGCCGATGCACCAGAAGAACGACAGCCGGGGCGCGAACCGGTCGATGTCCATGCCCGTCGCAACGCCCGCCCGCAGGTACTCCACACCGTCGGCGAGGGTGTAGGCGAGCTCCAGGTCGCAGGTGGCCCCGGCCTCCTGGATGTGGTAGCCGGAGATGGAGATCGAGTTGAACTTCGGCATCCGCTCGCTGGTGTAGGAGAAGATGTCGGAGATGATCCGCATCGACGGGCCGGGCGGGTAGATGTAGGTGTTGCGGACCATGAACTCCTTGAGGATGTCGTTCTGGATGGTCCCGGCGAGCTGCTCGGGCGCCACCCCCTGCTCCTCGGCGGCCACGATGTAGAGCGCGAGCACCGGGAGCACCGCGCCGTTCATGGTCATCGACACGCTCATCCTGTCGAGGGGGATCCCGTCGAAGAGCTGCCGCATGTCGTAGATGGAGTCGATCGCCACTCCGGCCATGCCGACGTCCCCGGCCACGCGCGGGTGGTCGGAGTCGTAGCCGCGGTGGGTGGCCAGGTCGAAGGCGACCGACAGGCCCTTCTGCCCGGCGGCCAGATTGCGCCGGTAGAAGGCGTTGGACTCCTCGGCGGTGGAGAACCCGGCGTACTGCCGGATGGTCCACGGCTGGTTGACGTACATGGTCGGGTACGGCCCGCGCAGGTACGGCGCGGCCCCCGGGTAGGTCTCCAGGAAGTCCAGCCCGTCCAGGTCCCCGGCCGTGTAGAGCGGCTTGACCCCGATCCCCTCGGGCGTCTCCCACACCAGCTCGTCCGGGCCGTTACCTGTGGCCTCCCGGACAGCCCGTGCCCATCCGGCCGGGTCCGGCGTGGCGGGCTCACCCCTGAGCCGGATTCCGGAGAAGTCGGGAATCATCGAGCCACCCCCAGGTCGTCGAAGGTCGTGCGGAGCACGCCGAGCGCGTCGCACCCGGCGTAGAGGTTGGCGTCCACGCCTGTGAACTCTCCCTTCCCCGCGAGCCAGATCTTTCTCGCCCCCGCGTCTCTCAACGCGGCGGCCACGGCCTCGGCGTGCTCGCCGTACAGCCGGTCGCTGGAGCACAGACACGCGACCTTCGCGCCACTCGCGGTGAACGCGGCGGCGATCCGGGCCGGGTCCACCCCGGAGCCGGCGTCCACGGCCGGATCCGCCGCGCCTTCCGCGCCTTCCGCGCCGGACGCGGCGGTCACGGCGGCGATGCCCCCGGCCTGGAAAAGGTTGGCCGCGAACGACGCCCTGGCCGTGTACGCGGCCACCGGGCCGATGGTCGCCAGGAACACGTTCGGCCGGACATCCTGGGCATCGGCCAGGTCACGCAGCGCCTCGAACTCCTGGGCGTAGTGCACCCCCGGGACGTCCCTGGGGTGCGGCGCGCGGACGGGAGTTCTCTCGGCGAGGTCGGGGAACTCACTGACGCCGGTGATGGGGTCGCGGCGGTGGGCGATGTTCGCCGCCCGCCGCTCCCAGGTGGCGGCGGTCCGGCCGGCGACGAGCCCCGACTCCAGGGCCGCGGCCATGCCGCCCACGCGCTCGATCTCCTGGAACCACTCCCAGGCCTTCTCGGCCAGGTCCTCGGTGAGCCGCTCCACGTACCAGGAGCCGCCCGCCGGGTCGGTCACCCGCGCCACTCCGGCCTCTTCGACGAGCAGCGCGTGGGTGTTGCGCGCGATGCGGCGGGCGAAGGCGTCCGGCAGGCCGAGCCGGGCGTCGAACGGCTGCACGGTCACCGCGTCGGCGCCACCGGTACCGGCGGCGAAGCAGGCGAGCGTGGTGCGGAGCATGTTCACCCACGGGTCGCGGGCGGTCATCATGGCCGAGCTGGTCACCGCGTGCTGCCGCTGCCCGGCCCCGCTCCCCGGCACCCCGCACACCTCGGCGACGCGTGCCCAGAGCCCGCGCGCGGCGCGGAGCTTGGCGATGGTCATGAACTGGTCGGCGGTGGCGGCGTAGCGGAACTCCAGCTGCCCGAACGCCTCCTCGACGGTGAGACCGGCGCCGGTCAGGACCCGCAGGGCGGCGACCCCTGCCGCGACGGAGCAGCCGAGCTCCTCGGCGTCGCTGCCGCCCGCGTCGTGGTACGGCGTGCCGTCCACGACGATCGCCCGGAGGTCCGGGAAGCTCCCGACGCAGCGCCGGGCCAGCTCGATCGCGGTCTCCGGGTCATGGAGAGGGTCGGCGCCCAGGTTGCCGGCGAGCTCCCCCGGCGTCCTCTCCCCTGCCGGCCTGTCCCCTGCCCGCTCGTCCCCGGTCCGCGGCGCCCGGAGCCGGTCCGCGGCGGCCCGCTTGCCCTCGGCCACCGCGAACAGCGCCTCGGCGGCCTCGCGGGTCCGCTCCCCCGCGTCCAGGGTGACCGAGATCAGCTCCAGGTGGACCCGGTCCAGAACGCGGGGCAGGTCCTCGGGCTCCAGGGCGAGCCAGAGCGAGGTGACACCGTTCTCCAGGTCGGCGAGGACCGCCTCGGGGTCGGCCACCTCGTGCCGCTGCCGCACGTCCCAGCTCCCGCCCTCCGGCCGGGAACCGCGGATGTAGGGCGCTGCTCCCGGCAGGCCGGGATCGGCGTCCGGAAGATCCGACGCGTCGTAGAGCGGCGCGATGGTCACGCCGTCATAGGTGGCGGAGGCCAGTGCCTCCTCCGGCGAACCAGCCTCGACCCCGGACCTGCGCAGGACTCCGAGCGCCAGCTCGCGCCACCGGTCCCGCGTGATCGGCGGGAAATCGGCGGCCGGTTGAAATTCCTCAGGCGGCACCGTCATGCACCGGATAGTAAGCGCCACGGCCGGAGAACATTCTTCCGGGGGTCCGATCAACGTCCTCGCAGCGGGTCAGGTGACGGGCTCCTCCCAGGTGGCCTGCCAGGTGGCACGGTCCACGGCGCCGGTGGCGGACAGACCCACCTCCCGCTGGAAGGTGCGGCAGACCTGCCGCGACGCCTCGCCGTACATGCCGTCGACATCGATGCTCCAGCCGCGGTTCCTCATCTGCCCCTGCCAGGTACGGACATCCTCACCGGTCATGACCGGCGGATACGTGAGGACGCGGCCGGGGAAGGACGGGTGCGGTCCGGGCGGGTCGACGGGGCCGCCGCCGGGCCGGGGCGCGCCCCGTTTCACCCAGGCGTACAGCGGGGCGCCGGGGCAGTCGGTGGAGTAACCGTCCCGGTGGCCCTTGATCTCCTGGCCCGCGCCGCCCTTGGCCCGGAGATATTCGACGGCGTCGAGGATGCCGTGCAGGACGTCGTCGGTCGGCTGGGTGAAGCCGGACGAGCCGACCAGTCCGAGCACGGCGTAGTGACCGCTGTTGAGCCCGGCGCCGTTCGCCGCAGGGAGGTGGCCCGGCCCGCGGCCCTCGAACACTTTCTGGTGCGGACACGCGATCATGGTGTAGCCGATGTCCATCCAGCCATTACCGTCCATATGGTGGTTCTGAATGGATTTGACCAGGGCCACACATCTGGCGTGGTCGTTGACGATGTCGGGGCTGATCTGGCCGCCGGTGTAGTGGACTTTGACGCCCCTGGTGGAGGTGAGCCGGCTGTAGGGACCGCGCGGCTGACGAGCCCCCCACTCGCGACGGGTAACAAGATCGATGGCCACGAGACTTCTCCACGGTTCTGGTGATAAGGGCCTATCGGAGCGTAATGCGTGACACGTCTCCATATAGCGCGCTTTACCAACTGGTCTTTTATCGAATCATTGCGTAACGGCGCCCTGGTAATGGTCAAGCAGGAGAACAGCCATCCACTTTCCATAAAATAAACTGCTAAACCCACACAAAACATCCCCAGCGCCTCGGATCGGCGGTTCACCTGTCTGTGAGATCCGGCCTGCGGCACCCCAGCAGATCCGGCGATCACCACGGACACCTACCTATGCGGCAGATCGTTCCTACGGCTCAAAACCCACCCATGCCAGGCAGGCATGGATAATCTTGCCCTCATGGTCGCGACCCCCCTCACACCCGATGACCCGGACCGGCTCGGCGCGTTCAGGCTGGCCGGAAGGCTGGGTGAGGGCGGCCAGGGCATCGTCTACCTCGCGCACGCGCCCAACGGCGAACCGGTCGCGGTCAAGCTGCTGTTCCGGGCGGACCCGGAGTGGCGGACGCGGCTATCACGCGAGCTGTCGGCGCTGGAGAGCGTCGCGCCTTTCTGTACGGCGCGCGTGCTGACCGCCTCGGTGGACGGGTCCCAGCCCTATGTGGTGAGCGAGTTCGTGGACGGCCCCTCCCTCCAGGAGCGGATCCGGGAGCGCGGGCCGCTGCGGGGCGGGGAGCTGGAGCGGCTGGTGGTCGGCACGGCCACCGCCCTGGCGGCAATCCACTCCGCCGGGGTCGTGCACCGCGACTTCAAACCCGCCAACGTACTGCTCGGCCCGGACGGTCCCCGGGTGGTCGACTTCGGCATCGCCAGGGCGGAGAGCGCCTCCACGATGACCTCCGGCCTGATCGGCACCCCCGCCTACCTGTCCCCCGAGCAAATCGCCGGGTCCGCTGCCTCGGCCGCCTCCGACGTGTTCGCCTGGGCGGCCACCATGGTCTGCGCGGCGAGCGGCCGGTCGCCCTTCAGGGCCGACACCCTGCCCGCCGTACTGCACCGGATCCTCAGCCACCAGCCGGACCTGTCCGCGCTGCCCGCCAGGTTCGTCCCGCTCATCGCCGCCTGCCTGGACAAGGATCCCACCGGCCGTCCCACGGCCCGCGCCCTGATGAACAGTCTCGTGGATCCGGGCGGCCAGAGCCCGCCCTCCACCGAGGAGCCGGCCAGGACAGGCCGCCGGATCACCGCCCCTCCCGCCCCTGACCGGTACGGCCTGACCACCCAGGCCTCGGGATCGCGCCGCCGCGGGATCGTGACCGGCGCGGTCCTCGCGGGGGTGTCACTCGCGATCGCCACCGGAGTCGTCGGCTGGCTCGTCCTCGCCGACCGCCCGGCCACGACCATCCGGAACACGGCCGCGCAGACCGCGCCCGCCCAGATCACGGACTCTCCCGGCGCCCCCTCCACCACTCCGGAACCGGTCGAGACCGGAACGGTCCGGCCGCCCGCCGAGACCGGAGACCCCCGGCCGCCCGCGGGGGACGGCCGGAAGATCCCCGCCGCCTTCGCTGGAACCTGGGCGGGACACATCAAGCCCAGCATCGCGTTCGGCCTCAGGGAGCACGATGTGACCATCGCCCTCGTCGCCGGCAGAGGTTCCGGGACGTGGACGGAACCGACCTCGGGCTGCACCGCCGTCCTCGACCTCACCGGGGTCACCGGGACGGCACTCACCTTCGATCTGAAGCCGGACCGGCCCGACGACTGCGTCCCCGGCACGCTGACTCTTACCCGCAAGGGCAAGACCCTGTCCTATCACTGGGCCGACGGCCTCGGCTTCGGCACCTTCTACAGCGGTGACCTGGCCAGGGGCTGACCCGCGGGAACGACAACCCGGCCGCGCCCCGGAGATCAGGTCAACGGACCAGATCACCCTCACGGGCGACGATCCGGCCGGACTTGACGACCAGGGACCGGCGCGGACGCACGCACACGGCCTCGGCCGCGTTGCGGGCGTCGACCACCACCAGGTCGGCGTGGTCGCCCACGGCCAGGCCGTAGTCCCGCAGCGCGAGAGCGCGGGCGCCACCGTAGGTCGCGGCGTCCAGGGCGAGCTCGACGTCCTCGTCACGCGGGCCGGTGCCCTTGGCCTGGAACAGGGCGCGCTCCAGCATGTCGCCGGTGCCGAACGGACTCCACAGGTCGCGGACGCCGTCGTTGCCGAGCGTCATCGGGATCCCCGCCTCACGGAGCAGCCGTAGCGGCAGGACGCCCCTGCTCGGCGCGACCGAGGCCAGAGCGACTCCGGCCTCGGCCAGGCCCGCGATCAGCCTGTCCCGGGTGGCGGGGTCGGCGTCGCCGAGAGCGAAGCCGTGGCTGATGGTGACTTTGCCGCTCAGGCCGAGGACCCTGGTCCGCTCGATGATGAGCTCGAACTGCCAGGCGCCGAGCGTGCCACCGTCGTGCAGGTGGATGTCCACGCCCACGCCGTACCGCTCGGCCAGGGCGAACACGATGTCCAGGTGCCTGACCGGGTCCCGGTCCACCCCCGCCGGATCGAGGCCGCCGATCGACTCGACCCCGGCTCTGAGTGCCTCCTCCATCAGCGCCTCGGTGCCGGGACTGATCAGCATTCCGGCCTGCGGGAAGGCGACGAGCTCCACGGAGATCCGGCCACCGTGCCGCTCGACGGCGGTGCGGACCGCCTCGACCGAGCCCAGGCCGACCAGCGGGTCGACGTCCACGTGGGAGCGGACGTGCGTGGTGCCGCAGACGATCATGTTCTCCAGCAGCGCTGTCACGTAGTCGGCGTTGGGGATGCCGAACTCCGGCCGCCGCTCCTGGCCGTTGCGGATCTTGCCCATCAGGCCGGGAGCCGCGTCGTGCGGCACCCAAGGACCGCCCCACAGCGTCTTGTCCAGGTGGGCGTGGCCGTCGACGAAGCCGGGAAGCACGAGCTTGCCGCCCAGGTCCTCGACGTCGCCGCCGCCGGCACCGCCTTGGCCGGGCTCGCGGAGCTCGGCGATCCGCCCGTCCCGGATCAGCAGGTCGGCGGAGCCCTCGCGGCCCCAGATGCGGGCGTCACGCAGCAACAGCTCTGTCACGGTCTTTCCTTTCTCGTCCACGATGACGCCGCCGAGATTAGTGGTATACCGCCGCGACACCGTGGCAGCCAACGCCGGATTCCACTCCGAGATCGTGAGGATCTCCGGCAACGCGCTGCTCGACACGCTGATGCGCCCGCTCGACGCCCAGCTCCGGCGGCTGTTCCGGCTCACCTCCGACCGCGACCCCGGCCGGCAGTGCGCCGAACACGAGGAGCTCTACGCGGCGATCGCGGACGGCGACGCCGACCGGGCGGCCGACTGCGCGCTCCGCCACGTCGCCGACGGCCGCGAGCCAACCCTGGCGCTCGCCGAGCGGTGGACCGCCGACATCGACCCGCTCAAGGTGACCCACACCCGCCGCCGCCGACCTGCTCCCTGAGACCACCCGCCGCCACGGGTACGCACCGCGAGCTCCGGGGGACTCCTCCCTCCCCGTCAAGGGGACCTGAACTCGGGAGCATGAACAGAACCCGTGCGACGTGCGTCTAACACTTCATGAAACGATCCAACGGCGCCGGGCGTCTTACGGCTCTGTCAGCGGTGATGGCCGGCGCGCTGACGATGTCGATCGCATGCGGCCCATCCGTGTCCGCCGGCCAGAACCCCACATCGGCGGGGCCCGCCACCACCGCGGGAACGGCCGGCTCTCCGGTCGCGAGCGGCAGCGCCACGCGCTCGGACGCCACGAGCACGGGCTCGAAGGCCGCGGGCACCACTTCCACCACCACGGACGCGGCGGTCAAGCGCTGCCGGACCGGAGCGCTCGCGGCGCGCGTCGGCCCAGTGGACGCGGGAGCAGGTCAGCGGTACGCCCCCTTAGTGATCACCAACAGGTCCGCCCAGACCTGCTGGGTGTACGGCTTCGCCGGCCTGATCATGATCGACAGCAACAGCGACGCCCTGCGCACCAGGACACGCCGGGAGAAGATCCAGCCGCACCGGGTGACCCTGCGGCCAGGAGCAGGCGCTCACGCCAGGCTCCACTGGACCCAGGTGCCCACCGGCAGCGAGACCAGGTGCCCGTCCTCCGCGCGGCTGATGGTCATCCCGCCGGACGAGGTCGCGCACCTGGAGATCCCCTTCACGGCCACGGTCTGCGACGACGGCCGTCTCGACCTCACCCCGCTGTCACCGGGGACACACCTCTGAGACGGCCGGCACCGTCCTCGGCTCCGACGCGTCCGGCTCCCACCCGACTCCGCCAAGGAGAGTAGTCGGTGTGGCGCCGGCCGGTGTCAGCCGTCCAGTCGGGTTGCGATCCTCGCTTGAAGGTCACCAAGTGCCGATGTGCCCGCGTAGGGTGCGGTTTCTTCGAGTAGTTCCCGAAGCCGGTCCTGGACGCGTGTCGAGTCCACGAAGGCCATCAGCTCCAGTGCGGAGTTGGTGGCGGCGACGGCGCCGCCCGGGTCATGGGCGGCGAGGTGCGCCCGTGCCAGGCCGATCAAGTCGAAGGTTTTGCTGCGGATACGGCCCTCGGCCCGCAGAGTGATCGCCTGCTCGATCATGCTGATGGAGCGGGTCGCGTGGGTCGGCTCGCCTTGGCGGGCGGCGATCTGGTAGCACACGCCGAGGGTGGCGTAGTACTCGCCGGCGTCGAAGAAACCCACCCACGGCGGATCATCTGCGGGGATGCTGTGAGCGAAGGCGTCTTCGGCTAGGCCCGCCGCCCTGTCGAAGTCGGGGCGTCCCATGACAGCGTAGGAGCGGGCTTCGAGACTGTGCAGGATGGCCCGGATCGTCGGAGTGGCGGTGTTGCGGGCCCCGTACAGGGCCAGGTGGACGAGTTCGAGAGCGTCCTGGGGCCGATCCTGGTGGCCGGCTTGGCGGGCCATGCAGTTGAGCAGGTGCGCGCCGAGATTGGCATCACCTGCCTCTTTGGCGGAGCGCAGGCCCAGCAGGAAGTAGTGCTGGGCGGCGGTGTGCATACCGCAGTCGTGGCTCATCCAGCCGGCGACGCTGGCCAGCTCACCAACAGCGGCATACAACTTACGACCGACCTTCTCGGTGTAGGTGGCGTCCTTCAGCAGGGATGCCGCCCAGGTGAGTTGCCCGATCACCGCTTCGCGGGCCAGGCCGCCGCCGTGGAGGTTGTCCAGCTCGCGCAGGGCCGCGGTGACGGCGTGGATCTGCGTGACCTCGCGAAGCCCGATGCGGCCGTGGCTGTGGCCGGAGGGGATGTCGAGGGGGTCGGGGGTGGCGGTCGTCCAGGGCTGGACGGCTCGCAGCAGATCGTCGCCGGTGAGGATGGCAGCGCTGTGGTTGATGACGTCGCGGCGGCCAAGCATGAGGTCGCTCCTGGTGCAGTTGATGATCTCGGTGACCGTGTGTGTCGATACCCAGGGGGTACCCGGCCACGCGGTCACCGTCGCGGCGGGGTCGAGGCCGATGTGGGCGAGGGTGAGCTGCTGGCCGAGGTGGCGGCGGAGAACTTCCAGCAGAAGCTCAGGGACCGGGTCGCGGGGTCGTTCACCGTTCCGCCAGGCGCGTACGCGCCGGGCATCGGGACACACGTTCTTGTCACCGTTTGCCTGCGCTAGTTCCTGGATCTCCCGGGCCAGCCGGCAGTTGTTCAGGCCTGCCTGCTCTTGCCAGTAGATGAGGCTGTGGTTGCGATCGGGAGCGTCGTCACCGGTATGGCTCACGAGCTACCTCCTGGCATAGGGCAACCCCCGGCCAGGAGCGTAACCGCGTTCTTCGCGGCTGTCGTTGCCCGACAAGGATTCGCCTACTTTTCGCCTACCCCGCGACCAGGACACGCCCCCTCACGACGTCTTAGTGCCGCCCTGGGGTCGCCGGTGAAGACGGCCGATTCGCCGTCTTCACCGCCTACGCCCGCCAGAGGTTCTGTGAGCGGTGACAGCTCACACGGCGATTCCCCGAGGAGACAACCTTGGACGAGCTCGATGTTCTGGTGATCGCACCCCACCCTGATGACGAAGTGCTGGGGTGCGGTGGCAGCATCATCAACCACCTGGCGGCGGGCCGCCGCACCGGCGTGGCCTACCTGACCTCCGGTGAGCACGCCAGCCCCACCATTCCAGCGGACACGCTCGGGCCGTTGCGTGAGGACGAAGCCCGCGCGGCCACCGACATCCTGGGCGTGCCCGCCCACGACCTGGAGTTTTTGCGCATCGGCGACGGACGCATCTCGCCGGCTGAGCTGACGCAGATGGGCGCGGTGATGGAGCTACTGCGGCGCCGGCGTCCGCGGCTGCTGTACCTGCCGCACCCGCGCGAACCCTACGACCATCGGGCGGCGTTTGAGCTGTGCTGGCGGGCCGCCGGCATGGCGGGCAGCAGCAACTACCCGCAGCACGGGGTGAGGCCGCACTGGGTGGAGACGATCCTCGGCTACGAGGTGTGGACGCCGATCAGTCACCCGGAGTACGGCGAAGACATCACGCCCGTGCTCGACCAGCGCACTGCGGCGCTGGCTCAATACGGCTCGCAGAGCGCGGCTGCCAAGGGAGATGGGCAGGCCGACTACATCGGCCAGGCCGCCCGGTTCCTTCCCGGCTACCGGGGCGCGATGAGCGTGGGCGGCTACCGGGAGGCCTTCCAGGTGCTGCGGCTGGGCCGGGTGGTCGCATGAACGGGCGCCGGCTACTGGCCGGGGTGTGCTGGGCGGGCGTGGTGGCGGTGGCGGCACGTGGGGCGGCCGGGTCGTGGAACACCGCCCGGTCGCTGGCCTGGCTGACAGACAGGCAGACGAAGCCGGTCGGGGGTGGGGGACCGCTCCACGTAGTGGTGATCTTGCCGATGTTGCGTGAGCAGCGGATCATCGCCGACACGTTGGGCTACTTCGCCAAACTCGCCGAGTCGTGCCCGGCGGCGGTGTCGCTGGCAGTGGTGACCACCGCCCGGGAGCACGCCGAACGCGGCCGGTTTCCCGAGGCGCGCAGCACAAACGAGCTCGCCGCCGGCCTGGTGACTGAGCTGCGCGCCGCCGGGGTCGCGGCGCAGCACTACGACTACCCCGACCCCGGCGGGACGATGGCCCACCAGGTCAACTACGCCGCTCACGGCGAGATCCAACGCCTGAGGACAGCCGGTGTGCCGCAGGACCAGGTGTGGGTGGCGCTCTACAACGCCGACTCCCGCCCGCACCCGGACACCATCGCCGCCCTCGCCGCCCGGGTGAGCGGTGATGAGCGGGTACGGCTGGTGCAGCAGTCGGCGATCTTCACCGCCAACGTGCCGCGACTCCTGGCCCAGGGAAGGCTGGTGGCCGCCGGAGCGGGCCTGCTGCAAACCCGTTGGACGTTGGCCCGGGAGATCCCCCGGCTGCGCCGCCAGGCCCGCCACGCGCGCCGTGGCGGGCGGTGGCCGCATCTGGCGCACTGCGTCGGCCATGGCCTGTTCATCCGCGCTGACGAGTTCACCGCCCGTGGTGGCCTGCCGGTGGAGACGATGAACGAGGACCTGGCGTTCGGCTACCTCGCCTGCGCGGCCGGCACGCCGATCGAGGCGCTGCCGCTGCTGGAGCTGGCCGAAACCCCCGACTCGGTGGCCGCCCTGGTCCGCCAGGGACGGCAGTGGTTTTGGTCCTACCCGGAGTATCCGGCCTTCGCCAGACTGGCCGGCCGCCAAGGGCTCGGCACGC
This sequence comes from Streptosporangium sp. NPDC087985, assembly GCF_044741965.1. Taxonomy (NCBI): domain Bacteria; kingdom Bacillati; phylum Actinomycetota; class Actinomycetes; order Streptosporangiales; family Streptosporangiaceae; genus Streptosporangium; species Streptosporangium sp. NPDC087985. The sequence continues at coordinate 46,279 of NZ_JBIUTQ010000011.1, read as the reverse complement.
GGTGGCGGCGGGCCTGCCTGACGGTGCAGGGGCTGGCCCGGGGCGGGCTGTGGCTGGGCCAGTCGCCCGCCGTGGCCGCCGCGCTGGCGCTGCCGCTGCTGGATCGCCGCCGTGGTGCGGTCGCGGCGGCAGCCGCCGCGCTGACCCTGTACGCGGGGGTCCCGCTGGGGCTGATGGCCGCCCACCCTGCCACCCGTACCCATGTGCCCCGGAGCGCGCGGGCGCTGGTGGGGATGCTCGGCGCCGCCGTGGTGTCGAGCGCGGGCCCGTGGTGGTGCTGCGCCAGCGCCGCCGACCGGGCAGTGCGCGGCACGACGTACCGGCACGACAAGACGGAGCGCTGACATGACGACCCACTTCGACAGCAGCCTGGATGAAGCACTCGCCGCTCTTGCTGCCGGCCCGGACTTCACCCGCGCTCTGCACCACCCCGACCTGGACGGGTCGGTCAGCGCGGTGATCGCCACCTACAACCGGTGCCCGCACGACCCGGGCACCCGGCTGGCGGACAACCCGCTGGCCTGGGCGTTGGACAGCCTGCTCGCCCAGCACGGCACCGCCCTGGGCGAGGTCGTCGTGGTCGATGACGGCTCCACCGACCACACCCCCGCAGTTCTGCGCTGCTACCAGCGCAAAGCCGCCCGGGTGCCGGTGCGTGTCCTACGGCTCAGCGTGCGGCGCGGTGTGACGGCCGCCCGTAACGCCGGCCTGGGTGCCGCCCGGGGCCGGTGGGTGCTGTTCAGCGACGACGACTGTGTGTCTGCCCCCGACCAGGTGGCCGGGGCCGCGCACGTGATGGGGCGGCTTCAGCGTGAGGACCCGGCCGCCGCCGCGGTGATGCTGCCGTTCTACTACCGCGACATTCGGCCCCGCCACGTGGTCGCGGCCAGTGAGCTCGGCCGCCTGGAGGTGGGGCAGGCGCGGCTGTGGGCGGGTTTTCACGCCTGGCCGGGCGCCTACCTGCCAGATCCGCCGTTGCTGGCCGGCGGCCCCGTGGTGGCGCCGCTGCCGGTGCAGGTGATCGCCGGTACCGCGTTGATGGACGCTGCGGCGCTCGCGGCCATCGGCGGATGCGCCGACGCCTCCGCCTGGCGCAGCGCCTACCCCGAGCACCTGTACCTGTCGGCTGATCTGACCGACGCCGGCTACACCCTGTACCACTGCCCGGACCCGCGGTTGGGCGCGGCGCACCTGAAGTTCGGCGCCGCGGGCAGGTTCACCCCGCCCGGCCGGACCGGGGACGAGAACTTGCCCGGGGTGGGGCGCACCCTGGCGGAGCTGATCGACCTTGCCCGCCGCCCGGCCGACGACACCGGCAACCGGGTGCCGGACGAGCTGTTCCACCCGGAGATGGTGGGGAGCTTCTTCGCTTTTTGGGCGTGGCGCAGCCCGCAGGCGGGCCACAGGTGGGCGGTTCGAGTGTGGGAGGAGTTCGTCATCGACGGCCAGGTCTACTCCCAGACGGTCACGACGGTGCCGCCCCGGCCGGCCCGGCAGGAGGCGTGGCGGGAAGGGCTGGCGCGCGGCGCCCGGTTCCTGGCCGACACCCCGGCTCGGGGACTGCCGGACGGTCAGGTGCAGCACCTCCTCAACGAGGTGTGCGCGACGGTCGGCCAGCCGCCCATCACCGGCTGGTGAAGGTCTGCTCCATCAACTCCAGGTGGGTGCTCCACCACTCCAGCATGGCGCTGGCGGAGATGAACAGGTGATCGCAGGAGGTGTCGTGCCGCTCGTAATGCCAGTTCAATTGCCACAGGTCACACACCCGCTCCCACCACAGGCGGCGCACCGCGTGCAGGACCTGCTCGTCACTCACTGGGACGACAGCGCGGTAGGCGGCGACGAACGCCGCCGCCCGCTGCACATCCACAACACCGGTGGTGGCGTCGCTGAAGATCAGCGTGACCGAGCGGGCCAGCTCGTAGGCGTAGGCGCGGCGCCGGCCCATGCGGTCCCAGTCCAGCACCGCCACCACCTGCCCGTCACGCCACAGCAAGTTCAAAGCGTGGAAATCGCCGTGCACATACCCGGCCGGCTCCAGGTCGGCGCTGTCATCGGGGCGCAGGTGGCCCACGCTTTCCAGCAGCTCACGCCGGGCGTCGAGCTGGGTGCGGGCGGACTGGTCGAAGTCGTCCAGGTGGGGGCGCTCGCCGATCAACGCCTGGTAGCGGTCGATACCGGATTTGGCTTTGGCCCCCTCCGGTACCCGGTGCTGGATCGCACCCACCCCTTCGGGCAGCGCTTGGGCCAGGCCCGCGTGGATGCGGCCCAGCAGTTCGCCGACCTGGCGGCACTGCGCAAGGCTCCACCGGGTTCCGGGAAGGTGCTCGCCATCCACCCACGCGACGGCGGCGAACACCGCCTCCCCCAGGTGCAGCAGCGTCTGCCCGGCGGCCGTGCTCAGCGGAGCGGGAACCGGCAGTCCGGCCGCGGCCAGCACTGCCGTGGCGCGGTGCTGGAAGAGGGCTTGGTCGGCGCTGACATCCAGAACTTCCTTGACCGCGACGCTGACGGCACCGACATCGACGCGCCAGTTGCGGTTCATCAGCCCTTCGGCGATCGCCGTGATGCCGGTGGGAGCACCGAGCCCGAAGAATTCACACACCGTAGCCAGTACCCGCAGGTCAGGGGATGCGCTGACCGTCGACAGGCTGTTCACCACGGTTCCCTCCGGTCACGTCTTGGCTCACGCGGACCACAACGTATCAGCCGCATCTACTACGCACGAGGGAGATCAATCAATGCATTATGACGATCACCGAACGCCTCAGCGGGGCCGCGTCGTCGTGGTATTGGAGGGCCCCTGCTTCGCCGGGAAGACCACCCTGGCCGGGGCGCTCGCCGACCGGTTCGGCGCCACGATCGCACCAGAGTACGCCGACGTGGCCGCCCTCCCGTCGTTTCCGCCCTCTGATGAGGCGGCCGTGACGGCAGCGCTGGAGCACTTTCTGATGGTCGAGCACAGCCGGGCTGAGCGGGCTGCCGGCACGGTGGTGGTGTGCGACCGCGGCCCTCTGACCTTGATCGCGTTCGAGCATGCGATGGCGGCCCTGGCTGTCCCCCGCGACCCCATCCAGGCCGTCGAAATGTTCACCCAGGCGGCCGAGCGCGGCGGCATCCTCGTCCCGGACGGCTACGTCCACCTGACCATCACCCCCGAGCAGGCGGCGACGCGACAGCAGCGGCGCGGCCCGGTGGCCGCCCACCTGACCCACCCCCGAGTGCAGGCCCTCATGCGGGAGGTTTATGAGTTCTACCTGCGGCAGGTGCCGCCGCAGCGGTGCCTACCCCTGAACGGCGACCAGCCCTTGGCCGAGGTGGTGCAGGCGACGTCGGCCTTCCTGGACGGGCTGGCCGCCACCACCGCCCCACCGCCGCCGTCGTGGCGGTGCCTGCTGCCGCTCGTCACCGCAGCCACCAGCGGGCAGCGATGACCACCCTCCCCGCCACCTCCCAGGAGGCCGCCCTCCGGCAGCGGCTACACCGGTTATGCCCCGGCGTCGCCACCGAGGAGCCGACGATCCGGACCGAGACGAGCCTGCTGCTACCCGGCCGCCTTGGCGATCACCTGGCGGTGATCGCCAAACAGCCGACCGACCGGCGGCCGTTCTGGCTCCAGCGGTGCCAGCACGAGATCACCGTCTACCAGGCCCTGAAGACGGCCGGACCCCCGCCGGTTGCTTTCCCCGAACTGGTCGCCGCCGACCCCGAAACACCGATCGTGGTCTTGACCCGGCTGCCCGGCGGCGCACTCGGCCCGGACCGGTACCCGGCCGCCCCACCACCGCCCGAGCGGGTCGAACTGCTGCTCGCCGCCCTGGAGCGGATGCACGCCTGGCGGCCGACCGGCGGGGACTTCCCCGCCGACGACGACTACCCCGCCCAGTACGCCCACCTGGGTCTGCTGTTCACCCCCGATGATCTGGCATGCGTGGCCCGCCTGCACCACCAGGTCACGCAACGACTGACCGTACGGCTCGCTCACGGTGACGCCCACCTGGGCAACGCCCTGCTCCACGACGGCGCCGTGGCGCTCATCGACCTGGAGTTCACCGCCTGGCGGCCTCCCGGCTTCGACCAGGCCAAGCTGTGGGTACTGCTCGGAGACCACCCCCAGGCGCAGGCCCGTCTGCGAGACGGTATCCCCGCCGACCCGTGGCATCAGGCGGCGTTCTGGCTCGCCGCGGCGTTGATCTGCGGCCGGGAAATCCTCTCCCACCAACGCCAAGCCGCCCACCGTGAGCGCCGGGCCCGCCTCACCGCCGACCTGCGCACCAGCTTGCACGCACTCCACCGATCCCCCCTCGCCTGAGGAGCCCTGCCATGGATCTGCCCGTTGAGCCCGTCAGCGACTTCTACGGCTACGACCGCGGCACCCCCATCGACCGCCACTACATCGAGGCGTTCCTCGGCCAGCACGCCGATCGGATCGCCGGTCACGTCGCCGAGATCAAGGACGACACCTACGCGTGCCGTTTCGGCGCCGGACGCCCGCACACCACCACCGTGATCGACATCGACCCCGGCCAGCTCGATGCCCTCGACGACCCGCGCTTTCCCCTGCTGGCTTGCGCCGCCGCTTGTCTACCCACCCCCTGACCTACGGAAGGCACACCATGCCGCTCATCGCCCACGACGCGGTCGTCTTCGACTGCGACGGCACCCTCGTAGACACCGAAACGTCCTGGAACCGCGCCTACCACCACCTGTTCGACCACTACGGCGTCCCCCTCGACCCGTCCGCCCGCACCCGGCTGGTCGGCCTGCAACTGAGCGAGCTCGGCCACGCCCTGGCCGACCTCCTCGGCCACCCCGCCCCGCCCGAGCAGTTGGGCCGCACCATCTACGCCCTGGTGTGCGACAACGTCGGCACCGGCGTGAACGCCCGGCCCGGCGCGGTCGAGCTCGTCACCGCCCTGCACGGCACCCGGCCGCTGGCCATCGCCACCAACACCCCGATCGAAATCGTCACCGGCTACCTGGAGCGCATCGGCATCCGGGCGGCGTTCGACGTGGTCGTGGACTGCGTCACCGCAGGTGCGCCCAAACCGTCACCGGCCCCCTACCTGCACGCCTGCATGATGCTCGGGGTGGAGGCGGCCCGGTCCATCGCCGTGGAGGACTCCGCCACCGGTACGACCGCGGCACGAGCGGCTGGCATGTTCATCATCGGCGTGCCCTCCCACCGCGACCTGGCCCTGGATGCCGACCTGCGCGCCCTCAGCCTGCACGAACCGGCGGTATGGGAGGCACTCGGCGCCACCGGCAGCGTGTTCTCCCAGACGTGCGGCCGCTTCTGCGCGTAGACATCACCTCATGCACCCTCACCTGATTCTCATCCGGCACGGCCACGCCCACTCCAACGCGGCCGGCGTCGCTGGCGGCCCGAACGGCTGTGCCGGATTGACCGACCTCGGCATCTGGCAGGCCCACCAGCTCGCCGCGCACCTGGCCCAGCAGACCAGCGCCGGCCAAGCACCACCCGCCGTGTATGCCAGCCCGAGCCGGCGCGCCCGGCAGACCGCCGATATCGTCGCCGCTGCCCTCGACGTCGCCGTCACCGAAGTGCCGGACCTACGCGACCCGGACTTCGGCGACGGCGACGGCCGCCCCTGGGAAGAGATCCTCAGCGGATTCCCCGGTGACCCCTCGACCCGGTTGGACGAGCCGCTCCTACCGGGAGCCGAACCGTGGCCGGCGTATCTGCAACGCACCTGGGCGGCCCTGGACGTGATCGTCGGTACAGCACTGCCCGCCGTGGTCGTCGGTCACGCGGAGACCGTCAAAGCCGCGTTCCACCGTTTCCTCGGGTGGCCGCCGAACCAGCGTCTGCCGATCAAGGTCATGGTGGACAACACCGCCGTCACCCGCTGGCAGCTCATATCTGCGCGGATGGAAGGCGGCTTGCCCCGGTGGATGCTGCTCACCCATAACGACACCGCCCACCTCGCCGCGCGGGCACCTTTGACGCGGTGACCTGCTTCGGCTGGTGGGCGAGGGGTGTGGTGTCCCGCCCGGAGGATGAATCAAAGCGGGACACCACCGCGACCAGCCGGCTGGCTCACGACTCCTAAAGGTCCGATTGCTTTCACCGCTTTGGATCAAGCCGCGGGCAGCAGATGATCGGCGCCAGCACCGCCCGGTCCACCATCACCCGAGGGCCCCGCGTCCTCGGGTGAGCTCTTGGACCGCGGAGGAGAGGGAGGCCGTCACGAGGGCGCTCTCCGGCTCGTCAGGGGTGGAGCGCACGGTGTTCGAGCCGCCAAGATCTTGCTTGACATGTGTCGAAATTGCCGCGATCGAGACAGGGCGCCCGTCCATAGACATTCCGTACTTCCTGCCCATAACATCAAGCCTTCTTGGGGCAGCCTTTACTGTCCCTTGAACCTTACTTGGGGCCTTTTCCCGCCCCACGCTGATCGTTCGGGAAGGTTTGTCGATGTCTATACCGCGCCAGGTGACGGGCCTTGTGGCACCAACCGCTTTCCGTAGTCCGGGATCAGCACGCCGCAGCGCCGCGGCGCTGGGTCTCGCTGCCACCATGACCCTTACCGGGCTTGCCGTGAACTCGGCCCCCGCCGGCGCAGCCGTCCCCGTCGGACCGGTCTTCCAGAACGGCATGGCCCAGCCGGTGTTCTCGTCGAACCGCAACGACTGGATCCGCGAGGAAATGTGGATCGAGACCCCGATCGACAGCGACGGCGACGGACGCAACGACCGGGTGCACGCCGAGGTCACCCGGCTGAAGGAGACCGAGACGGCCGGCCTGAAGTCGCCCGTCGTGTACGAGGCCAGCCCCTACTACGCGGGCGGCAACCCGATCACGAACCACAACGTCGATCACGAGCTCCACCAGGCACTCCGCCCGGGCAAGGGCTGGTTGAACCGCGGTGGTTCGGCGAAGAACCCGGCGACCGACGAGCGGCTGGCCGCCGCCGGCGTGACCGACGCGGCCGACGCCGACGAGGCCGCGCCCGGCGCCGGCCCGCAGCCCGCCATCAGCACCAGCCACGAGTCCAACTGGCTGCCTCGCGGTTTCGCGGTGGTCCACGCCGAGTCGCTGGGCAGCGGCAAGTCCGACGGCTGTCCGACCACCGGTGGGCGCAACGAGACCATCGGCGCGAAAGCGGTCGTCGACTGGCTGAACGGTCGCGCGAAGGCCTACGACGCCACCGGCAAGGAAGTCAATGCCACGTGGACGACCGGCAAGGTCGGCATGATCGGCACCTCGTACAACGGCACCCTGCCCAACGCGGTCGCGAGCACCGGTGTCGAGGGTCTCGAGGCCATCGTGCCGATCTCGGCGATCTCGAGCTGGTACGACTACTACCGCGCGAACGGCGCCGTCCTCGCCCCGGGCGGCTACCAGGGCGAGGACGCCGACGTGCTCGCGGACTACGTCTACACCCGCGCGGACAAGCAGGTCTGCCGCGGTGTCATCGAGGAGCTCGCGAAGGCGCAGGACCGGGTCACCGGCGACTACAGCGCCTTCTGGGACGAGCGCAACTACATGAACGACGTCGACAAGGTCCACGCCGCGGTGCTGGTCGCGCACGGGCTCAACGACTGGAACGTCAAGACCAAGCACGCCGCGCAGTGGTACGAAGCGCTCAAGGCGCGCGGGGTGCCGCACAAGATCTATCTGCACCAGGGCGGGCACGGCGGCTCCCCCAGCGTCGACGTGCTCAACCGCTGGTTCACCCGCTACCTGTGGAGCCAGGAGAACGGCGTGGAGAACGACCAGCGGGCGCTGGTCCAGCGCGAGGACAGGACGCTGGTGGAATACCCCGAGTGGCCTGAGCCGGCTGCGGCGAACACCGAGCTCAACCTGGCGCCCGGCACGGACGGCACCGCCGGTGTCCTCACCGGCGACAAGACCCGCGTGGGCAAGCCGGTGACCGAGACGATCGTCGACGACGCGTCGAAGCGGGCGCAGACCCTCGCCGACGCCGCGACGTCGCCCAACCGCCTGGCCTACAAGTCGGGGACGCTGACCGGTGCGGTCCGGCTCAGCGGCACGCCGCTGGTGTCGCTGCGGATGTCCTTCGGCCAGCCGGCCGCGAACGTCACGGCGCTGCTCGTCGACTACGACCAGAACGGCAAGGCGAAGATCATCACCCGCGGCTGGACAGATCCGCAGAACCGCAAGTCGATCTCCAAGACCGAGCCGGTCAAGCCGGGCAGCCCGTACCGCCTCGACTTCGACATGCAGCCGCATGACTACGTGTTCGCGGCGGGACACCGCATCGGCATCGTGCTGCTGTCGAGCGACTACGAGTACACCATCCGGCCCACCCCCGGCGCGACGCTGCACCTCGACACGACGAAGAGCACGGTCATGCTGCCGCTCGTCGGCGGAGCGGCCGCGTTCACCGCGGCGAACGGCTGACCCGGCGGTTCTGACCCTTTTTCGCCATGCCGTTAGCACTGTCCGGGGACGTCCCGCGCGGACGTCCCCGGACGGTGCTACCGCGTTGTGCAGACGGTTCCGTTGATGGTGAAGACGGCGGGGAGGATGTTCGGGCCGCTGTAGTTACCGACGAAGCCGATCGTGGTCGACGCGCCGGTGGGCAGCGAACCGTTGCCGGGCTCGTTGACGACCTTGACGTTCGAGCCGTTCTGCGTCCAGACGGCGCTCCAGCCGCTGCCCAGGCTCTGCCACGTCCTGGGCCAGCTGAAGTTCAGGGTCCAGCCGTTGATCGGCGCGCCGTTGTTGGTGATGTCGATGGCGCCGACGTAGCCGTTACCCCAGTCGGACTGGTCGGTCAGCCGTACCGTGCAGGAACTGGAGGCGGGCGTGCCGGTCGTGAACGTGAGAGGCGGGGAGGCCGGCGAGACGCCGCCGCCGCTGTCCCGCGCGATCACGTTGACCGTGTAGCGCGTGCCCGGCTTGAGGTTGTTGACGGTGAAGGAGTTGCCGACGGCCTCGCCGAGCTGTTCACCGACGGCTCCGTTGTGGCGATAGACCTCGTACTTCACGATCGGACGCGTCCCGGCGGAGGCGGCGGGCCAGGAGATCGTGGCGGTCCTGTCCGTCACGTTCGAGGCCGTCGGCTGCCCCGGCGCGCCCGGCAGCCCTGTCTGAGCCGAGGTGGGATGCACCACGATCGTGGTCAGCGACAGCGGCGGCAGCGTCCGGCTGGTCGCGCTCCCCGAGGTCGAGCTGGTGATGTCGGTGGCGCCGTTGGTGTGGGTCAGCACAGTCGGCGCCCCGGAGGCCGGGCTGAAGCCGGAATAGCCGATCGTGACCGGGAAGGACGTGTCGGGCGAGGTGTTGATCAACAGGACCGCCAGGTCGCCGTTGGGGCGGCGGACGGCGTGCGCGCTGACCTTCGCCTGGTCGGTGGCGGCCCGGATGAACTGGTCGCCGGGACGGGCGAACCTGCTCGTCATCCGCAGCGCGTAGTACGGCGCGAAGGGCGTGTTCACCGACGGTTCGCACACGCTGCCGTCGGAGGTGCACGCCGCGGTCGACAGCAGGCCGAAATCGCCGTAGTCGGTCTGTCCCTCGACCTGTGTGACATTGCCGATGCCGTTGTGCACGTTCCACCAGTCGACCGTGAACACCCCGTTCGCGAGCAGCGTCGCGTAGGCGTCGGCGGCGGCGAGCGCACCGGGCTGGGTGTTCGTGCCGTTGCTGCTGGTCCCGGTGTTGAACTCGGTCATCGAAATGCCGATCCGTTCCGATCCGGGCCCCGCGTACTCGTTGATCTGCCGGTGGGTGAGATAGATCATGTCGGAGACATGGCCGGCCTTGTCGAAGGCGCCGGGATACCAGTGCAGGATCACAAAGTCGATTTTCGGTCCGGCGATCGACAGGACCACCTTGTTCCAGGTTCCGTCGTCGCCGCCGGCGACCAGCCCGTCAGGCCAGTCGCCGGCCGTGGTCAGCACCGCGCCGACCTTGATGGTCGGATCCACCGCCTTCATCGCCTTGGCGTAGGCGACGACGTTGCGGGCGTACTCGGCCGGGCTCTTGTCGGCGTGGTCGTCCGCCTCCCAGGGGTCGCCGTAGTGGCCGTTGCCGTAGTTCTCGTTGCCGATCTCCCAGTACTTGACGCCGTACCCCTTGGTGACGTTGGCGTAGCGGACCCAGGCGGCGGCCTCGGCGGCGGTACCGGTGCCGTAGTTGGCGGTCACCATCGCCTGCGCTCCGGTACGCCGCGCGCCACGCATGAAGGTGTCGAAGTCGGTGTTGGGAGCCACGTAGCCGCCGGGAGCGGTGTGGTCGGCCCAGTGATAGATGTCGGAGTAGGAGCCGCCGGGATAGCGCAGCAGCTTCACACCCGCGTCTTTGAGCCGATCCGCGGTCTCGTCGGTGCCCAGATGGCTGTCCCAGATCGCATGGTTGGTGCCGATGCCGGTTTCGGGAACGGTGGCGAGTGCGGCGCGTGCGTTGACGGTCACCGCGACCGGAGTGACATCGGCGGCGTAGGCGGTGGGAACGTTCAGTGCGGCCAGCGTCAGCAGGACGGCGGACGCGATCCGTAACGGGACTTTGGGCATCAGCACACCTCGTCATGGGTAGCGGCATTCAGTCGACGCCCCCTCCTGACCAGGGAGGCACCATGATCCTGTGGGCTGGCGCCACGCGCGTCAACCGGCGGTGAAAGTTTCACTCCTTCGTGATCGCGCCGTCTTCACCGTGCCGGTTTGGTCCAGGTGAGGGAGTAGCGCCAGAGCAGATGCCGCCGGTATCGCACCCCTGGAAGCGTCTCCTCGGCGATGCGGCGCATTCCGGCGTAGGTCTCCGGCGGCGGCCAGACCATCGGGGCCGAGTGCTCCCAGTAGGTCCTGGTCAGCTTGTACAGCCGGGTTCCGAGGACGGCGGCGACCTCCCAGGGAAGATCAGCGGGGAGCCGGCTGCAGGCGAGCCCGACGACGACGAGCGTCCCGCCGGGACGGAGAAGCTCGCGCATCCGACCGAGTGCCGTGGCCGCGTCCATGTGGTGGAGCGTCGCGACCGAGACGACGGCGTCGAACGAGGCGGGCTCGAAGGGATGAGTGAGGAAGTCACCGAGAAGGTAGTCGATGTCGGAAGCGTCGTCATGCCGCCGGGCGAGATCGATGCTCGGCCCGTCGAGATCGATGGCGGAGACGTGCCCGGCGACCCGGCGTAGCTCGCGGGTCAGCATTCCCTCCCCGCAGCCGACGTCGAGCGCCCGCCCACACCCGGCCGGAACGGCACGCAGAATCACCGGGTGGTAGTGAATGTTGTGGTTCCACCGCTCGATCTCCACCGTCATGGCACAAGATCCTCGCACGGCTCCGGGGGGCCATGCGCGTTCACAACCCCGCGCCGGACGGGGCCGATCCCGGCGGCCCGCTCGCAGCGGATACGTAAACTGTCCGATGCGCCGTTTCCGGCCTGAAACCACAATCAGTCGGGTGGTCACCCCGTCGCCTGCCGAGCCGAGTCGCGTCGTCCTTCACCGGTGGACGGGCGTGGAACCGACGGAGAACGGGCTGGCCGACTACCGCGATCCGTTCGGCGGCGCCGCCAGGACCTGGGAGTACACCCGCTGGACCAGCGAGGAGAGGGCCATCGGGTTCCCCGCGACCGAGCTGGTGCCGTCGTGGACGGCGAGCACCCCGCCGGGGACCTGGCTGGAGGTCGGGCTGCGGGCCCGCACGCTCTCCGGCGACCTCACCAAGTGGTACGTGATGGGTCGCTGGGCCGAGAGCGACCGCGACATCCGCCGGACCTCGCTGCCCGGTCAGGGCGACGGGGACGGCGACGTCGCGGTGGACACCTACGTGGCCACCGTGCCGGTCGTCGCCTACCGGCTCAGGTTCACGCTGTACGGCGTGGGCGCGCGGGTCCACCGGGCCGGGGTGTTGGCCTCGGCGGTGCCCTCGCGGTCGGCGGTGCCGGTGAGCCCTCCCGGCGAGGCCGGGGGCGTCGAGCTGGACGTGCCGCGCCACTCGCAGAAGGTCCACACGGGACACTTCCCCGAGTGGGACGGCGGCGGGGAGAACTGGTGCGCCCCGGCCTCGACGAGCATGGTGCTCGCCTACTGGGGGCGCGGCCCACGGCCGGACGACCTGTCCTGGGTCACGCCGGGAGACCCGTGCCCGGCCGTGGACCACGCCGCCCGGCACATGTACGACCACAGCTACCAGGGCACCGGGAACTGGCCGTTCGGCATCGCCTACGCCGGCCGGTACGGCCTGGAGGGGTTCGTCACCCGGCTGCGCTCGCTCACCGAGCTGGAGCGTTTCGTCCGCGCCGGGATCCCGGTGATCACCTCGCAGTCGTTCCGGGATCACGAGCTCCCCGGCTCGGGATACTCCACCGGCGGTCACATCATGGTCGTCGTCGGCTTCACCGCGGACGGTGACGTCATCGCCAACGACCCCGCCGCGCCGGACGACGACGCGGTGCGGCGGATCTACCCTCGGGCCGCGTTCGAGAACGTCTGGCTCCGCGGTTCCGGCAGCGGGGGGATCGTGCACGTCGTCCACCCGTCCGGCCATGTCCTGCCCCCTTCCGACGGCAACTGGTGACCCATGCTGAACGACTCGCCCATCCGCCCCGTCGACGTGGCCAGAGTGGACGACCGTCCACTCTGGGTGGAGATCTGCGGGGAGGAGGTGTGGTGGGACGAGCCCCGTCCCCATGAGGGCGGGCGCAGGTGCGTGGTCCGGCGCGGCCCAGACGGCGTGCCGCGTGACGCGCTCCCGCCGGGCTGGAACTCCCGCAACCGCCTCATCGAGTACGGCGGGCGCTCCTGGCGGCCGCTGCCCGGCGGCGGGGTCGTCTTCACCAACTGGTCCGACCAGCGGATCTACCGGTACGGCGGGCACCCCGGCCACGCGGACGGCGGATCCGCGGAAGGGGAGACCCCGAACGGCGGGCACCCGGAGCCGGTCCCGCTGACCCCGGATGACGGCGCCCGCTACGGCGACCTCTACCTGCCGCCGGGGCGCGACGAGGTCTGGGCCGTCCGCGAGATCCACCCCGCCCCGCCGCAGGCCGCCGGGCCCGGTCCCCGGGTCGATCCCCGCCGGGACCTGGTGGCGGTGCCGCTGGACGGCGGGCCGGTTCGGGTCATCGCCCGCGCTCAGCACTTCCTGACCAACGCCCGCCTCTCCCCCGACGGGACGCACGTCGCCTGGATCGGCTGGGACCATCCGGCCATGCCCTGGGACGGCACCGAGCTGTGCGTGGCGCCCCTGGACGCGGCCGGCTCGGCCGGGCCGTACCGGGTCGTCGCCGGCGGCCCCGAGGAGTCGGTGATCCAGGCCGAGTGGCGCGACGACGGCGCGCTCTACGTGCTCACCGACCCGGACGGCTGGTGGAACCTGCACCTGGTCTCCCTCGACGGTTCACCCGCCCGTAACCTGGCCCCGCTCACCGAGGAGTGCGGCGACGCGATCTGGCGGCTCGGCAACACCTGGTTCGCGCTCGCGGGCGAGCGGATCGTCATGGTGCACGGCACTCCGGACCGGCGCCGCCTCGGCGTGCTGGACCCGGCCACCGGGAAGATCACCGACCTCGACGCCCCGCCCACCTACTGGAACCCCACGGTCTCGGCCGGCGGGGACCTGGTGGCGGGCGTGGGGGCCTCGCCGTACACGCCGTTCGAGGTCGTCACGGTGGACCTGCGCACCGGCGCGCACGCCGTACTGTCGGCGGAGAAGGACCTGCCCGGCCGCGACGTGCTGCCCGACCCGGAGGCGGTGACCTTCGACGGCGTGCACGCGCACCTCTATCCGCCGCGCGGTGTCACCGGCCCCGCCCCCTACGTGCTCTTCGTGCACGGCGGCCCGACCAGCGCCTCCACGATGGTCCTCGACGTGGAGATCGCCTACTTCACCAGCCGGGGCATCGGCGTGGCCGACGTGAACTACGGCGGTTCCACCGGGTACGGCCGCGCCTATCGGGAGCGGCTGCGTCACCGGTGGGGCGTGGTCGACGTGCGCGACTGCGAGACGGTGGCGCGCGGGCTGATCGCCGCCGGGCGGGCGGACGCCTCGAAGATCGCGATCCGGGGCGGCAGCGCGGGCGGCTGGACGTCGGTGGCCGCGCTGGTGCACAGCACGGTGTTCCGCGGCGCGGTGGCCAGCTACGCGATCACCGATCCGGAGGGGTGGGCGGCCGAGACCCACGACTTCGAGTCGCGCTACCTGGACGGCCTGATCGGCCCGCTCCCGGAGACCCGGCAGCGCTATCTGGACCGTTCACCCACCCTGCACGCCGCCGACGCGTCCGGCCCGGCGCTGCTCATGCACGGTCTGGAGGACGCGATCGTCGACCCGGTCCAGGCGGAGCGGTTCGTCGCGGCGCTGGAGCGGGAGGGCACGCCGTGGGCGTACCTGACCTTCCCCGGCGAGCAGCACGGCTGGCGCCGTGAGGAGACCATCGTCGCCGCGCTGGAGGCCGAGCTCGCCTTCTACGGTCTGATCTTCGGGTTCCCGACACCCGAGGTGCCACCTCTGACGCTGAGGGGTATGCATGAGTGATCCATATATTTCGGGGGAGCCTTTTTCATGAATGAGGTCGCACAGATCTGCTCGGACCTGATCAGGTTCGACACCACCAACCCGGGCTCCGGCGAACGCCCGGCAGCCGAGCACGTCGCCGAGCTGCTGTCCGATGTCGGAATCGAGCCGGTGGTCTTCGAGTCGGCCAAGCGTCGTACCAGCGTGGTCGCCAGGATTCCGGGTGACTCGCCCGAGGCCCTGCTGATCCACGGCCACCTGGACGTGGTGCCCGCCCAGCCCGCCGACTGGCAGGTCCACCCGTTCTCGGGGGAGCTCGTCGACGGCTGTGTCTGGGGCCGGGGTGCGGTGGACATGAAGGGCACGCTGTCGATGACGCTCGCCCTGGTCCGCGACTGGGCCCGGCGTGGCGTGCGCCCGAACCGGGACATCGTGCTGGCGTTCCTCGCCGACGAGGAGGCCACCGGCGAGTACGGCTCGCGGTACGCGGCGCAGCAGCACCGGGAGCTGTTCGACGGCTGCACCGAGGCGATCAGCGAGTCCGGCGGCTACAGCGTGCAGACTCCGGACGCGCGGATCTACCCGGTCGCGGTGGGCGAGCGGGGCACCGCCTGGATGAAGCTCACCGCGACCGGCGTCGCGGGCCACGGCTCCCGCCCGCCGAAGGACAACGCGGTGGCCGAACTGTGCCACGCCCTGTCCAGGATCGCCTCCTACCGGTGGCCGGTACGGCTGACGCCCGGGGTGGCGGCGCTGATCACCAGCCTCGGGGACATCCTCGGCGAGCCGATCGACCTCGACCGGCTGGAGGAGGAGGCCGACCGGCTGGGTTCGGTGGGCGCGCTGTTCAAGGCGCAGATCCGTAACTCGGCGAACCCGACGATGCTGGAGGCGGGCTACAAGGTCAACGTGGTCCCCGGCACCGCCACCGCGCACGTGGACGGTCGTTTCCTGCCCGGCTACCGGGAGGAGTTCCTGGAGACGATCGACCGCCTGCTCGGCCCGAAGGTCACCCGCGAGTTCGTCAACATCGAGGACGCCCCCTCCGCACCGCTGGACTCACCGTTCTTCGACCGGCTCTGCGACGCGCTCGTCGCCGAGGACCCGGCCGCGCGGCCGGTGCCGTACGTGATGTCCGGCGGCACCGACGCGAAGTCCTTCGCCGACCTCGGCATCAAGGGCTACGGCTTCGCGCCCCTGATGCTCACCCCGGACCTGGACTACTACGGCATGTTCCACGGCGTGGACGAACGCGTCCCGGTCGAGGGCCTGGAGTTCGGCGTCCGCGTCCTTGACCGCCTCCTGGCCTCCTGACTCCGTGACCGCCTGAGCCGGGGACCCGGCCCGGAGACCTCCGGACCGGGTCAGCGGATGACCGGCGCCTGCGCGGCGGGGTGGGCGCTCAGGAACTTCTCGATGACGAGGGTGGCGGCTCCCAGCGCGACGGCGTCGGGGCCGAGGTGGCCCAGCACGATGGAGGTGGCCGCGTACGGCTGGGCCAGGGAGTTGTCCGCCGAGGCGGTGCGGATGTCGGCGAGCAGGTGCCGGCCGAGCAGGAGGCCGGCCCAGCCGCCGATGATGACCCGCCCGGGATTGATCAGATTGATCAGGTTGGACAGGCCGACGCCCAGGTAGACGGCGGTCTCCTCGATCACCGGCGATCCGGATTCGAGCAGGCGGGCCAGTTCGGCCTGCCAGTCGGCCGTCTGCGTGGGAATGCCGGCCCGGTCGAGGATGGCCTCGGCCCCGATGTAGGCCTCCAGGCAACCGCGCCCGCCGCACCGGCAGAGCCGGCCGTTCACGACGATCTTGGTGTGTCCCCACTCGCCCGCGCTGCTGCTCACCCCCCGGAAGGTGGTCCCGTCGGTGACGACGGTGGCCCCGACCCCCGAGCCGATGAACACGATCACCGCGTCACCGGCTCCGCGGCCCGCGCCGAACCACAGCTCGGCCTGCCCCATCGTCTTGGCACCGTTGTCGATGAACACCGGGAACGTGGTGCCGGCCCGCATCATGGCTCCCAGGGGCACGCCCTCCCAGCCGAAGGTCTTGGCGTGGACGAGCACGTCGTCTCCGCGCTCCACTATGCCGGGAACGCCGACCCCCACGCCGAGCACCTGCTCGGCGGAGACTCCGCCGTCGGCGAGCACGACGTCGATGCCCGCGAGGATGTGGCGCACCACCAGCTCGATGTCATGCCTGGCGGGACGGAGCGCGTACTCGACCTTGGCCTTCTCGTTCATCTCCATGTCGAACAGCTCGACGCGCACGTGCGTGTCCCCCACGTCGACGCCGATCGCGTAGCCGTAGAGGGGGTTGACCCGCAGGATCACGCGGGGGCGCCCGCCGTCGGATTCGACCTGGCCCGCCTCGACGATCACGTTGTCGGCGAGCAGGTCACCGGTCATGCTGCTGACCGTCGCAGCACTGAGGCCGGTGAGCCTGGTGAGGTCGTTGCGGCTCGCGGGGCCGTCGAAGTACAGCGTCCGCAGGAGCATGGACTGGTTGCCCTTCCGGACGTCCCTGACCGTCCTGCGTTCAGGCCTTGCCATGACCCAACCTCCCCACTTCACGACACATGTTAGTTCAAAGCTTGAAGGTGTCCGTCCGCCGCTCCGAGGTCCGGACGACCCCTTCCGGCAGCGACTCACGCCGCCGACGCGACTGCGTTACCAAAGCGTTTCCTCATATGTCTGAACTTTTTTCGCGTCTTACATTATCGTCCGTTCAACCCCCTATGAGGAGTCAGGAAATGATCAGGAGAGTCACAGGGACCACGGCCGGCATGGCGCTGCTCATCGGCCTCACCGCCTGTGGCGGCGGTTCCGACAAGGCCGCCGATGCCACGACGCTGACCTACTGGATGTTCCAGGACCGCACGCCGCAGGCCACGGAGGTCGTCGAGAAGATCCGCGCGGACTTCGAGAAGGCCAACAACGTCACGGTGAAGATCGTCAAGATCCCCAAGGACGACTACAACACCAAGCTCGGCAGCGCCGTGGCCAGCGGGACCGTCCCGGACGTCGGCGTCCTCGACCAGCCGCTCGTCGCCCGGTACGCACTGGACGGCACCATCCAGGAGATGCCGGCCGGCACGATCGACGAGAAGACGTACTACGAGGGAGCGCTGAACACCAACCGGGTGGACGGCAAGCTCTACGGCCTGCCCATCGACCACACCGCGGTCGCCCTCTTCTACAACAAGAAGTTCGTCCCCACTCCGCCCAAGACCTGGGACGAGCTCAAGCAGATGACCGCGAAGATCCACCAGGACGACCCGAAGACCGCCGGCATGGTGGTCCCCAAGGGAGACGGCTACGGCGCCTGGATGTGGCCGGGCTTCGTCGCGGGCGCCGGCGGCTCCATGGTGGACGAGAAGGACAAGAAGATCCTCTTCGACCAGCAGCCCGGCGTCGACGCGCTGCAGCTCTGGGTGGACCTGCTCCCCTCGTCGCCCCGGAATATCACCGACTCGGACAAGGCGTTCGAGAACGGCCTGGCCGGCATGATGGTCTCCGGCCCGTGGGACGTCGCCAACATCAAGGACCAGTTCCCCGACCTGGATTTCGGCACCGCACCGCTGCCGTACAAGACCCAGCCGGGCGGCAACATCGGCGGGGAGAACGCGGTGGTGTTCTCCAAGGGCAAGAACGCCGACCTGGCCTGGAAGTGGCTCAAGCACCTGACCAACAGCGAGAACAACACCAAGCTGGCCCAGGCGCTCGGCGGTTTCCCGACCAACATCGAGGCCGCGGAGAGGGACGCCGCCGACTTCGGGCCCGACCAGGCCGCCTTCCTGGAGCAGCTCAAGGTCGCCCAGGCCCGTCCGGCCCTGCCGCAGTGGATCCAGATCAACGACGAGATCATCGCTCCCACCATCGAGTCGGCGCTGAGCGGCAAGGTCACCTCCCAGCAGGCCCTGAGTGACGCGGCCGACAAGACCCGCGCCCTGCTCGGCTGGACCGGCTGACGCGGAAGCGAGGCAGACGTGGCATCTCCGGTGACGGCCGAAAGGCCCACCGCGACGCCCCGGCCCGGGCGGCGGCGCCTCCCGGGCCTCGGGGGGCGCGACCACATCATCGCGTGGCTCCTGATCGCCCCCGCGATGGCGTACTTCGTCATCTTCCTGCTCTACCCGGCGCTGTCGGCGCTCTACTACAGCTTCACCGATTGGAACCTGCGGTCGGCGGCGAACTGGGTGGGACTGGCCAACTACAGCGACCTGTTCTTCGACGACGTCAAGTATCCGCACTTCTGGAAGTCGGTGCGGGTCACCCTCCAGTACACCCTGATCGCGGTGCCCCTGACACTGGGCACCGCGCTGGCCCAGGCGCTGCTGATCAACACGATCCGCCGGGGCTCCAACCTGTTCCGGCTCCTGCTGTTCCTGCCCGTGGTCACCGCGGAGGCGGCCGTCGGCGCCATCTGGCGCTGGCTCTACGACCCGCAGTACGGGTTGGTCAACGGTTTCCTGGGCCTGTTCGGAATCCCCGAGCAGAACTGGCTCAACACCCCCGAGCTGGTCATCCCGGCCCTGGCGTTCATCGCCGCCTGGCAGTGCGGCATCTCGATGATCATCTATCTGGCGGGGCTGAAGGGCATCCCCGGCTCGATCCGCGAGGCGGCGATCATCGACGGCGCCGGGCCGGTCCAGCGCTTCTGGAAGGTCGTGCTGCCGATGTTGCGGCCCACCACCTTCTACCTGCTGGTCACCGGTGTGATCGCGGCGCTGCAGGTGTTCGGCCTGGTCTACGTGATCTTCTCCGGTGGCGGCGGCAAGAGCGTCACCGGCGGCCCCGAGCAGTCAGGTCTGACCTACGTCCTGCATCTCTACCTGTTCGCGTTCCGCTACGACGCGATGGGCGCGGCCTGCGCGATGTCGTTCATCCTCTTCCTCTTCATCATGATCATCACCGCCCTCCAGTTCAAGTTCGTCAAGCAGGATGCGTCGTGAAGGACACGAAGAAACTACGGCTCGCGCCCGTCTACGTCGCCCTGGTGCTGCTGGCGGCGGTCTCGGTCATCCCGTTCATCTGGATGCTGGCCACCTCGTTCAAACACGGCTCGGACGTCTACACCAAGGTGCCCAGCCTGCTACCGCTCGACCGCAAGACCGGCGAGTGGTCGCCGACGCTGGAGAACTACGAGCACGTCCTGCAGGTCGGCGGGCTCGGTCAGGCGTTCCTCAACAGTGTCTGGGTCTGCCTGATCCTGGTGCCCGCCAAGCTCCTGATCGACGCGCTGGCCGCCTACGCCTTCGCCCGCATCCCCTTCCCGGGACGCAACAAGCTGTTCGTACTGCTGCTCGCCGGCATGATGGTGCCCACCATCACCCTGCTGGTGCCGCGCATCCACGTCACCCAGCAGCTCGGCATGTTCGACTCCGGGTGGGGCCTGATCATTCCCAATGTGGCCTCGGTCCTCGACATCTTCCTGCTCCGGCAGTTCTTCCTGTCGCTCCCCACCGAACTGGAGGAGGCGGCGCGCATCGACGGCGCCGGGCGGATGCAGATCTTCTGGCGGATCATCCTGCCGCTGTCCAAGCCGGTGCTGGCGGTCGTCACGATCACCAGCTTCATCTTCCACTGGAACGACCTGGTCTGGCCGCTCGTGGTGCTCAACGACCCCGACCTCTACACGCTGCCCCTCGCCCTGCAGCAGCTGGCCAGCAGCGAATCCGGACGCGCCTACTACATCATGGCGGGCGCCGCCCTGGCGGTCGTCCCCGTGGTCATCGTCCTGCTGATCTTCCAGCGCCGCATCATGCAGGGCATCGCCTTCACCGGTCTCAAGAGCTGATCGCCTACGGCGCGAGCCGTACCTGACGAACGGAAGTGTGCGCGTGACCATCGAGGTCCGCAACGGTGTGACCGTCATCGACGGCGAGCCCCGGGTGCTCGTCAGCGTCGACTACCCCTACTACCGGGACGATCCCGGCGTCTGGGCCGACCGGCTACGGGTGATGCGCGACGAGCTGGGGGTCGAGGTGATCAGCAGCTACATCCCGTGGCGGCACCACCAGCCCGGCTCCGCAGCGGCACCCGACTTCACCGGTAGCGGCCACCCCGGCAGGGACGTCGTCGGTTTTCTCCGCCTCTGTCACGATCTCGGGCTGAAGGTGATCGCCAAACCCGGCCCCTTCATCCACGCCGAGACCACCTACGGCGGCCTGCCCGACTGGGTCTGCCCCTCGGCCGACCCGGAGATCGAGCCGTTGCTCGACGCGGCGGGCGCCCCCTCTCGCTGGGCGGACTCGCCCGCGCATCTGCCGGGCAGGCCGCTCCCCGCTCCGCTGGGGCCGGCGTTCCTCGCCAAGGTCACCAGCTGGCTGTCGGCGGTCGGCAGGGAGGTGCTGGACGCCGCGGCCCACCCGGACGGCCCGGTGATCATGGTGCAGATCGCCAACGAGGGCATCTACACCAACGGCGCGCGGTCGCTGGCGGCATACGACTACAGCCCCTCGGGGCTGGCGTTCTTCCGCGACCGTCTCCCGGCGTGGTACGGCTCGATCGAGGAGTACAACCGCACCCACGCGACGGCACACCGGCGCTGGGACGAGGTCGAGCCACCCCGCTCCTGGACCGGGGCCGCGTGTCCGGAGGAGATGCGGGGCTACGCCGACTGGGGCCGCCTCCACGCCGAATACCTGGCCGAGGTCTACCGCCGCTGGAGCGCGGCGGTGGACTGCCGGGTTCCCGTGGTGGTCAACCTGAACCCGCCGACGGTCGAGGAGCTGGACGACTGGCTGGCCCGGGTGCGCCCCGAGATGTGGGGGGAGATCGCCTACGGGTTCACCAACTGGATGGGCGTGGTCTCGGTGGACCCCGACGCCCAGGCCCGCTACGTGATCGCCGCCAAGCGGGCCGCCGGCCCGAACCTGGAGGAGAACTGGGGCTTCTCCCAGCTGTACGACCCCGCCTACGCCGACGCCACCACCAGCTTCCACCAGAGCCTGCTGGCCCTGGCCGCCGGAGCCACCGGGTTCAACGTCTACACCGGAGCCGCCACCTCCGGCTGGTCGCCCGACCTGGACTCCGCCCACACCCCGCCCTACCCCGACAGCGCCCCCGTCGCCGCCGACGGCTCCGCCACCGCCAAGGCCCCCGTCGTCCGCGTGCTGGCGGACTTCTTCGCCCTCCACGGCGTGGAGTTCCTGGAGTGCGCACCGGTCACGGCGGGAGCCTTCGGGCTTTACCTGCCCTACGCGGGCATCGCCGCCTGGGCCGGGCCGGGCTCCGGCGGCCCGGAGTGCGGTCGCTCGCTGCGCGCCTTCCACGACCGCATGCGGGGAACCGGTTGTGACTACGGCGTCGTCGAACTGGAGACCGCCACGCTTGAACAGCTGTCCGCGTACGGGACGTTGACGGTTCCGGGCGGCCCGTTCATGCATCGTCACGTCCAGCGCCTGCTGGCCTCCTACCTCACGGGCGGCGGCCGGATCCTGCTGGACGGCCCCGCACCCACTCTCGACGAGGACCTACGCCCGTGCGGCGTGCTCGCCGAGGCGCTCGGCCGTCCCGTCTCCACGGCGCTCGTCCCCGGCCCGGAGGCGGTCCGGGTGACGTGCGGCGAGGCGGACGCGTTCCTCCGGGTCCATCCCGGACGCGACGTCCAGTACCTGACGATCCTCGTCCACGGTAAGAACGAGGGGCCCATCAGGGTGGAGACCGCGCACGCCGTCTTCGAGACGGAGTGCGCGCGGGGCGGGGCGGCCGTGGTGAGGCTGGCCGAGGGAGTGCTGGACGACTTCGTCGTCAAGGGGCTCAACGGTTTCCTCGACTCCGCCGTACCCGCGTGGATCGCTGTCGGCGAC
Source organism: Streptosporangium sp. NPDC087985 (assembly GCF_044741965.1). Taxonomy (NCBI): domain Bacteria; kingdom Bacillati; phylum Actinomycetota; class Actinomycetes; order Streptosporangiales; family Streptosporangiaceae; genus Streptosporangium; species Streptosporangium sp. NPDC087985. The sequence continues at coordinate 24,021 of NZ_JBIUTQ010000011.1, read as the reverse complement.
CAGGAGGTCAAGGCGGCCCAGGCCGCCGACCTGGCCCGCGTCGGCGGGGCGATCCGCCTGCTCGGGCGACCGCCCGGCTGAGGCCTCGGAGCGCATCCCGTCCGGCCCGGTGACGCACATCCCGCCCGGCACGGCGACGGCCACGTCGCGGTGCCGGGCGGAGTGCGCGCCCGGCCGTCCCGGCTCAGGCCGTCATGAACAGCGTCGCCGGGTCCACGCGGTGGAGCAGCGGCTCTCCGGCGACGACCCGCAGCACCTCGTCCACCGCGGACGACCCCAACCTGGCCACCTCGTTGCCGAGCGCCCCCGCGATGTGGGGCGTCAGGACGACGTTGGGCAGCTCCCACAGCGGCGAATCGGCCGCCGTGACCTCGGGTTCCGTCACATCGAGCACGGCTGACAGCCGTCCGCCGACCAGTTCGGCCACCAGGGCGTCCTGGTCGACCAAGGAGCCGCGGGCGGTGTTGATCAGAGTCGCGCCGTCCCTCATCGCCGCCAGGCGCCTCCGGCTCACCATGCCTCGCGTGTCCGCGGTGGCGGGCGCGTGCAGAGAGACGACGTCGCTCGCGGTGAAGATCTCGTCGAGGTCCACCAGCCGGGCGCCCAGTGCGCTCGCCGCCGGTGGATCGACGAACGGATCGGCCAGCAGTACCTGGAGGTCGAAGGGGCGGAGCAGCTCGAGAACGCGCCTGCCCGTTCTGGAGGCGCCCACCAGGCCGACGGTCCTGCCGTGGTTGCCGATGTCGAGGGGCCTCCGCACCAGGCAGAGATCCTCGCGTCTCGCGCGGTACTCGCGGGCGAGGGCGGGAACGGCCTTGTTGGCCAGCAGGATCATCGCCACGGTGTACTCGGCCACGGGGAGCGCGTTGGCCGCCGCGGCCGAGCTCACGGGGATGCCCCGGGCGAACACTCCGGGGCTGATGTGGCCCTTGACGCTTCCGGCGGCGTGCACGACGGCCTGGAGCCCGGAGGCGTCGTCCAGGGCGCGCTCGTCGAGCAGCGGGCTGCCCCACCCGGTCAGCAGTATCCGTGCCCGCCCGAGACGCGCCCGCGCCTCGGGCGAGCGGAACTCGGTGAGCGGCGTGGGCAGCTCGGTCCCGGTCACCGCGCGGAGCCTGTCGGCGACGGCAGGGGTGAACAACCTGCCGGGCAGCTCCGGGAACATGGCGAGTTCCACGGCTGTCACCGGCTCACCCCGATCCCATCGCGGGGCGCCGGCGCGTGCCGTACCGCAGGGTCCGGGCGGGAGGGGCGAGGGGTGTGCGCCGCGTCCCGACCCGGAGGCGCGGAACCTTCCGTCCTTGGAGAGCCGACCGGCACCAGGAGAGTCATGTCCGGAATCATACGGTTGTTCTTATACAAAAAATAAGGGTTGAAATACCAAGGGGCCCGGAGGATCGCCGTCCCCCTTCCGTGAAGATATAAAACTAAGTATTGACAGAAACGGGGCCCTGCGGTCACGCTCACCGGTGGGACGCTTTCACCTCTCCCACGCCGTCCTCACACGTGCAGAAGCCCTCTTCCTGGCGGAGCAGGTGGTCCGCGAGGCGGCGGGTCCGGTCACCCACCACGAGACATGGGGTTGGCGGTATTGGAACGATCAGCCACGTCACCGGCGGCACCAGGGACCCGTCCGGCGGGGAGACCGATCACCGGCCCGAACGCGGAGAACTCCTCCCCCGGCCGGCGGACGGGGCCGGCCGTACCGCGTGACCGCGACGACATGGGCCGGCTCGTGCGTGAGCTGACCGCCCCGCTGATCCCCCTCCTCAGCCCCGGCCGCGCGCGCCTGCGGCTCGGGGACAACGCCGCCCACTACCCCGATGTGGCCGCCGAGCTGGAGGCGTTCGCCCGGCCGCTGTGGGGACTGGCTCCGCTGGCGGCCGGCGGCGGGACGTTCGAGCACTGGGAACTGTGGCGCCGGGGACTCGCCGCCGGCACCGACCCCCGGCACGAGGAGTTCTGGGGGGCGGTGACCGATGTCGACCAGCGGCTGGTGGAGACCGCCGCGATCGGCCTGGCACTCGCCATCGCGCCCGAAGTCGTATGGGACCCGCTGAGCGGCCGGGAGCGGGACAATCTCGCGGCCTGGCTGCTCCACGCGCTCACCGCCGAGCCCGCCGACAACAACTGGCATTTCTTCCCCGTCATGGTGGGGCTCGGCCTGGACCGCGTCGGTGTCCGCTCCGACCCCGCTTCCACCCTCGCCCGCCTGGATCGCCTGGAATCCTTCACCCTCGGCGGGGGCTGGTACAGCGACGGCCCCACGGCTCAGCGTGACTACTACATCCCTTTCGCGATGCACTACTACGGCCTGATCTACGCCGCTCTCGCCGGAGACCGTGATCCCGGCCGTGCCGGGCGCTTCCGCGAGCGGGCGGCGGCCTTCGCCCTCGACTTCCAGCACTGGTTCGCCTCGGACGGGGCGGCCGTGCCCTTCGGCCGGAGCCTGACCTACCGCTTCGCGCAGGGGGCCTTCTGGGGCGCGCTCGCCTTCGCCGACGTCGAGGCCCTGCCCTGGGGGACGGTGAAGGGCCATCTGATGCGGCACCTGCGCTGGTGGCTGGAGCGGCCGATCCGCGACTCCGCCGGACTCCTCACGGTGGGCTACGCCTATGCCCAGCCCGCGCTCGCCGAGCAGTACAACGCCCCCGGCTCCCCCTACTGGGCGCTGAAGGCATTCCTGCCGCTGGCGGTGCCCGCCGAGCACCCCTTCTGGGCGGCACCGGAGCAGGCCGCGCAGGAGCTACCGCCGGTCAGCACCCAGCCGGAGGCGGGTGTCGCGCTGATGCGGTGCGAGGAGGGCCGGCAGGTGATCATGCTGAACGCGCGGCAGCACCATACGTGGGTACGCCACGGTGCGGCGAAGTACGCCAAGTTCGCGTACTCGACCTTCTTCGGATTCAGCGTGCCGAGCGGCTCGTGGGGCCTTGACCAGGGCGCCTTCGACAGCACTCTGGCGGTGAGCGACGACGGAGTGCACTGGCGGCCGTGCGAGGTGCCGCAGGACTCCACGGCGCACGACGGCCTGCTCCACGCCCGGTGGACGCCCTGGCCGGATGTGGAGATCGAGACCTGGTTGGTCGCTCACCCCCCGTGGCACGTACGGGTGCACCGCCTCCGGTCGGGACGCAGGCTCCTGTCCGCCGAAGGCGCGTTCGCGGTGAACCGCGACACGCCCGTACGGCGCTCCGCCGCGGGGCCCGGCCACGCCCGTCTCGATTCCCCCTCGGGGCTGTGCGTGATCGAGGATCTCAGCGGGGCACGGACCGGACGGCTCGTACACGCCCTGCCCGGCACCAACGTTCTCGCCCCGCGCACGGTGATCCCCACGCTGACCGGCGAGCACGGCCCGGGTGACCACTGGCTGGCCTGCGCGGTACTGGGCCTGGCCGAGGCCCGGCCGGGCGCCGGGTGGCCCGAGCCCCCCGGTTGGGAGGGCGTCTCGGACCTTCTCGCCGGCAGCCATACCTTCACCGCCGCCCGCTCCTCCCCCGAATAGCCGCTATACATATTTTCTCTATTTGGTACTTTGGGGCACTCTGTGCACGGAGGAGACCATGGACCAGATCACCCTGAGCCCACGCCACCTCCATGCCTTCACCGAGGTGGGCTTCCAGGTCGCCGGGCGCAGCGGCATACCCGGCGCGATGCGTGCCCTGCGGAAGGTCATCGCACTGGAGGCCTACGAGTTCGTCGCCTATGACCCGGCGACGGGACGACACCACAGCCTGATCTCCGACGGCTACACCCGGGTGGACGGCGACGCCGCCGAGGAGTACGTCCGGCTCGCCCCCTACCGCCGGGCCATGGACTCCCGGGTCCCGTTGGTCATGGGCGCCCCGGGCACCGAGCGCTACTTCCGGCGCCACCTGGAGCCGTACGGCTGGCGTGCCGGGCTGACCACTCCCCTGTTCCTGACCGAGGGCCGCTACACGGGTCTGCTCCACCTGAACTCGCGCGACCCCGGCGCCTTCCCCGCCGAGGCCGGCACGCTGATCGGCGCCGTCTCCCCCACGCTGGCACATGTCACCGACCTGAGCCGCTGCGTGGTCGACTCCGTCGGACCGCCGCCGGGTTTCCACGCGGCGGCCTTCGACCGTGCCGGCACCCGCAGGGACGTCACCGGCACCCCGCCCTCCGAGGCGATCGCCGCCGAACCGGCCATGGCCGAGCTGGCCAGGGAGTTCATCGACTCCCGGGAGCTGAACCGGCGCGGGCTCTGGCTTGACGGGACCAGGCGGTGGCGGGAGGTGCGGCTGCTGCGTGCCGGGGTCGGGCCGCACGGCGCCATCCAGGGAGCGGTGATCGCCGAACGTCCGTGCTCCCTGCCGTACGAGCTGACCGGCCGGGAGATCGAAGTGATCACCCGGGTCGCGCTCGGCGACTCCAACCCGCAGATCGCGGCGGCCCTGGTGCTGAGCGTCCGCACGGTCACCACCCATCTTGAGCACATCTTCGCCAAGCTGGGCTGCGAGAGCCGGACCCGGCTCACCACCAGGGCCCTCGCCGAGGGACTGTGCCGGCTGTCTCTGTGACGCTCGAAACCCCGCACTCACCCGGCGCCGAGCCTCACCTGACGCCGGCCAGGCGGCTCATCGGCACCGTGGCCGGCTCCAGCACGAGTTCGAACCAGACCCTGTTGGCCCCCGCCTGCCGGACCAGGCCCCAGCGGTGTGCCAGCGCCTCCAGCAGGGGAAGACCCCGGCCCCCCGTGGCGTCCGCCGAAGCGTGACACACACAGGGCGCGTTCGACGACCCCTCGTCCTGGACGCAGACCCTCACGGCCTCCGACGAGTAGGCCACCGTGACGGTGAACAGCCCGCCGTCCCCCGACCGGGAGTGGAGCACCGCGTTCGTGGCGATCTCACTGGTCAGCAACACGCAGTCGTCGTGGAGGGGATGGTCGCGGCCCAGGGTCATCGAGACCAGCCGGCGGGCCCGCGCCACCTGGTCGGGAGAGCCCTCCAGGCGGAGAACCCCTTCGCTGCCGTCATACTCCGACGAGTCCATCCTGGCCCCTCCGATGCTGTCCGCGCCCTTGGAAGGACGCGGGGCTGAAGGAGGTAGATGTCTCGGAAAAGTGCTAATGGGATCACTTACCGGATAGACAGGTCGGGCTTGCCAGAAGGGCGTTCACCTGCGTGCCCACCCCTGCCGTCCCTCGCGCGGCCACCCGTCACAGCCGGTGCCGGCGCGCCTCGGGGAGACAGCGGACCGCGCCCCGGGCACCACCTCCGGCTCCCGCACGCCGGGCAGCCCCAATGTGCGTACGTCAAACGCCTTCAGGGTACAGAACATCCAAATAAGGAGAAAAGGGATAAGTATGGACAAAATTCGCGGGCCGACCATCGGGCTCCTCGGCTCGTACGGTGGCCGCAACGTCGGGGACGAGGCCATCCTGACCAGCATCCTGAGCAGTATCCGGCAGGGGCGGCCCGACGCCTCGACGACGGTGTTCTCCCGCTGTCCGGACCACACCCGCATCCATCACGGAAACATCGAAGTGGTGGGCTGGGAAGGGGTCAGCCGCGAGTCGGCCTCGCAGATCATGAGCCGCCTGGACATGCTGATCCTGGGCGGGGGCGGCATCCTCTACGACACCGAGGCCCGCCGCTACCTGCGGCTCGTCCGGCTCGCCCAGGAACAGAACGTCCCGGTCTTCACCTACGCGGTGGGTGCCGGACCGCTCAGCGACCGCGTGGACTGCATGATGGTGCGCGAGACTCTCACCTCCTCGACCGTGGTCACCGTACGTGACGAGGAGTCCCGGCTGGTGCTGGAGGAGGCGGGGGTGATGAGCCCGATCACCGTCACCGCAGACCCGGCGTTCCTGCTCGAACAGGAGGAGTTCAGCCAGGAGCTGTTACACGCCGAGGGCGTACCGGAGGGGGTCCGGCTGGTCGGCATGAGCGTGCGCGAACCCGGGCGCGCCGCCGAACATCTGGACGTTCAGGGCTACCACGAGCTGCTCGCCCACGTCGGGGACTTCCTCATCCACCGGCTCGACGCCTACATCGTCTTCGTCCCGATGGAGCGTGACGACATCCGGCACTCACACGCGGTGCTGTCCCACATGAACGCCGCCGACCGCTGCCGTGTGCTGCACGGCGACTACCGGCCCCGTCAGATCCTCGGGCTCGTACGGCACCTGGACCTGGTGGTCGGCATGCGGCTGCACTTCCTGATCTTCGCCGCGCTGCAGGGCGTGCCGCTGCTGCCGCTGCCCTACGCCGGAAAGGTCTTCGACCTCGCCCAGCAGCTGGGGGCCCCGGCCCTCCGCGGGGTGATCAGGGAGGCCGCCGGCCCGCTGCTGGCGGAGGTCGACCGGGTCTGGGACGAGCGGCCCACCCACACGGAACGGATCAACTCCCGCACCCCGGCCCTGCGCATCCGTGCCGCCGCGACGGTCGGACACTTCCTGTCGCAACTCGAACTCGTCGCACCGCGCACACCCGTCTGGGACCGGACCGCGTAGACCACGCACCCGTCCGCGACCAGGCATACCGGCTCGCAGATACCGCCGCCCGCGGCTACGACGGACGGCGGTAGAACCAGCCTCGGGAAGTCATCCGAATAACCGGATCGCTCCCCTTGTTGGCGATGACCTGGAGACGGACCGTACCGAGATGGTCACCCCGCGATGAGGGCCTCGTCTCCAGGACGGTCAGGAACGCGTCCAGTCTGTCACCGGGATACACCGGTGCCAGCCACCGCAGTTCCTCCATTCCCGGAGACGAGTCGGGGGCGGCCCTGGAGAGGAATGAGTCCACGTACAGGCGCATCACCGCGGCCGCCGTCCACATCCCCGGGGCGATGAGCCCTCCCCAGGAGGAGGCCCTCATCTTCTCCTCGTCCAGGTGAATCCACTGGGGGTCGTAGCGGCGGGCGAAGGCCAACATCTCGTCGCGCTCCGCCGTCACCGACCCGAGCGGATAGACCTGTCCCCGCTCGAGATCCTCGAACCAGAGGTTCGGAGTCCCACCGGTCCCCTGCCTGGTAACCCCCATCGTCAGCCCTGACAGCGTAGGGTTCTCGCTGACGATCCTGCTCGTCACCGGCCTGGTCATCGGCGGAATGGCCTCCGTCTACGGAAGCATCGTCGGTGCCCTGGTGGTGGTGTGGCTGCCCTATTACGCGTCGGACTGGGGACAGTACATCCCCTTCGTCGGCGACCGTCGAGCGACAGCGCTGGCGAGCGTGATCTATGCGGCCCTCCTCCTGGTCATCATCTTCACCATGCCGGGTGGAGCCGCCGCCGGTCTTCGGAACCTCTGTGCCCGCTTCCTCAGCATCATCCCCCGTCCGCCCCGTCCACACGCGTCGCGGGCTCAGAGCGCCCGGCCGGCAGCCGAAGCCACGGAACGCGACCTGACTTCATCAACATCAACATGACGCCACGTCCGGCGGCACGGACAGCTACCCTGCTGTCTCACGTCGATCATCGGCCGGCTGCCGTGCGGTGACGCGCGGACTCTCAGTCCAGGGCGGGGGCACGCACCGCGAGGTGTGTTCCCCCGCTCAGATAGCGTCTGAACCTTCGCCCGGCGTGGCCAGAAGGGACCGGCGTGGCCGGAAGAGAACCGGCCACGTAAGAATGGAAACCATCGAGGAGTGCCGAAAGGGAAGATGACGCAGTCACTCGCACCGAACTCGCTCGGCCTGGGCAATGTCGCGCTGGGCGATCGCTGGAACATGCTGATCCTGCGTGAGGCGTTCGCCGGAGCCGGGCGTTTTCAGGATTGGCTCGCACGCCTTCCTGTCTCCGATCCGGTCCTCTCCAGCCGGCTGAAGGACCTCACGGCACTGGGGATCCTCGCCAAGGAGCAGTACTCGGTGTCCCCCCCTCGCTACGAGTACCGGCTTACCGCGCAGGGCCGCGACATGTGGCAGGTGTTCGTGGCCGTCTGGATGTGGGACAGCCGCTGGATCGAGCACCAGATCCCGGTTTACGCACCGGGAGTCCGGCTACGGCACGAGTCGTGCGGCTACACCATCACGCCCCTGCTCGGCTGCGACACCTGCGACGCACGCGGGGTGACGCCGCATGACATCACGACCATCCGTCATCCCGACTATGTCTACGACCAGAGCAATCCTCCCCGCCGCTACAGAAGGACGCGGCTGCCGTCGGAGACGCAGGAAGGCGTTCTTCACTCGTCCATAGACCTGCTGGGCGATCGCTGGAGTACATCGGTGCTCAGCGCCGCGTTTCTGGGTGCCCGCCGGTTCGGCGACTTCCAGCGGGATATCGGCCGGATTCCCCCGCTGCTGTTGACACAACGGTTGAACACTTTCGTGGAACAAGGGGTTCTACGCCGGCAACCGCTGGCCGAGGGCGGGCGTCGGCACGAATATCGGCTGAACCCGAAGGGGCTCGACTTCTTCGGCATCTTCGCGAACTCCATCGCCTGGTCCCGTGCGGCGTTCCAAGACGAACAGGGCCCCCCGCTCATCCTCAAGCACCGCCCATGCGGCCAGGACTACGTACCGCGCTACGTCTGCAATGTCTGCAACGAGGTGCTCGAGCGCAGAGAGCTCAGTTTCGTGTCGCGCTCCTCGGAGACCGCGGATACGGAGCCCCTCGACGTCTGACGTTCGCCCCCGGAAGCCGCTCGCGGCAGGCCGGCTGTCCGCTGCCTACGCCGTCTCGGTCTTCCCGCCCTGTGGCTCGACGACCACCTGATCGCGGCGGAGCTCCCCGTTACAGGCGTTGCACGTGAAGCGCGGCCGGAGCTGCTCGCCGCAGACGCGGTGAACGAAGGACAGCCCGGACATGCCGTCCGGGGACAGCCAGCGCGCCGCCCAGTCGTTGAGCATCGCGAAGACGGTGAAGAAGTCCAGCGCCTTCGGGGTCGGCCGATACTCCTGACGGCGTGCGCCGTCGCTCACCGGCGCGCGTGACATCAGGCCGGCCTCCACGAACAGATTGAGCCGATCGGTCAGCGTGACCGGAGAGACGCCGAGGCGTTCCTGGAAGTCGCTGAAGCGCCGGCTTCCATTGAGCGCGTCGGCGAGGAGGAAGGTCGACCAGCGATCTCCGAGGACGCCTGTCGAGTCGATCTGGGAGGCCGGTGCGACCGAGGGCGCCCGGCGCGAACGGCGGTCCGTGACATCGATGAGCAGCCGTCCGTCAATGGCCGCCGTGACGTCGCGCGCGGTCACCCCGATGGCACCGCAGGCGCCGCACCCGAAGACCGGGGTGATGAGGTGCCCGCAGGTGAGATGGCGCAGCTCGCCCCTCACGGCGCTGTCCGCGGCCGGCGCCCACCGGCGGTCCCAGACCCAGAGGGCGACGAAGAACCCCCAAAGTTCTCTGCCTCGCTCGGTCAGGCGGTATTCATGGCGCGGTGGGGCGTCGGTGTAGCGATGCGTCTCGAGGACCTGTTCCGCGACGAGGTCGCGCAGACGTCCGGCCAGCACGGCCTCGGAGATGGGCAGCTCCGCCCGGAGGTCCTGGAACCGGCGGTCGCCCCGGAAGCCCGCACGGATGATCTGCAGGTTCCACAGATCGCCGGTCAGCAACAGCGCCTGCCCGAGCGGGGACGCGGCCTTCGGCCGGGCCGGGGTGGTGTCCTCGCGGCCTGGTTCTGCCACTGATGAGTGCTTCGCTGCCATAACACCGAATCATGCCAAAGAATCCTCTCGGCAGTCTCCGGCGCCACTCTGGTCGAGTAACTAGCGCAACGATAGTGATCACTTGAAGACCCAGCACGTTTCTCACGTTCTGCGATGTTTCTAGATCTAGATACCCTACAAACGTCACTTCGCACCTTGTAGTAAATTTCCTCCAAAGCTATGGTCGTGGGAGTTGGGGGTGACCAGCGGTCATGGTGAAGCTGAAGTCAGGTGGAGGTGCGGGAATGACCCAGACCCAGGGCGAGCAACCGATTGCCGTCGCGCGCGTGATCGGCGAGGAGGACGAGAAGAACCCCTATCTGCTGGGCGTGTACGCTCCGGTGCACGAGGAGATCACGGTCGGCGACTTCGAGGTGATCGGAGAGATCCCCCGCGATCTCAACGGTGTCTTCCTACGTAACGGCCCCAACCGCAGGTACGCGGGGCCGGGACGCTACCACTGGTTCGACGGGGACGGGATGATCCACGCTGTCCACTTCGAGAACGGCAGGGCCCGCTACCGCAACCGCTGGGTGCGCACCCAGGCCTTCCTCGCCGACAGCGAAGCGGGCCGTGGGCTGTGGTCGGGCGTCATGGAGGATCCGAGGGAGAACCCGTTCGGCAATGGCCATGGCCTGGGGTTGAAGGATTCCTCCAACACCGACGTGATCTTCCACAGGGGAAAGATCCTGTCGACCTGGTATCTCTGCGGCACACCGTACGCCGTCGACCCGCTGTCGCTGGAGACGCTGGGCGCCGAGGACTTCCTGGGCACGCTCACCGGTGACTTCATGGCGCACCCGAAGGTCGACGAGCGGACCGGCGAGCTGTTCTGGTTCGACTACGGACCGCAGCCACCGTACATGCGCTACGGCGTTGTCAGTCCTGAGGGGACCGTCACGCACGTGACCGACGTGGAGCTGCCCGGTCCACGGCTCCCACACGACATGGCGATCACAGAGAACTACGCGATTCTCATGGACCTGCCGCTGATCCAGGACCAGGAAGCGCGCCAGCGCGGTCGCTACCGCATCTCGTTCGAGCGGGAGCTGCCCTCGCGGTTCGGAGTGATCCCACGGCACGGGCAGGGAAGCGAGACGCGCTGGTTTGAGGCATCGCCCTGCTACATCTACCACGTCGTCAACGCCTGGGAGGAGGGCGAGGAGATCGTCCTCGACGTCTGCAGGGTCCGTCAGCCCCAGCACCAGGCATCCTTCACCTCGAAGCTCGCCCAGATGCTCGCTTACCTGAAGGTGGATGCCCGGATGTGGCGCTACCGCTTCAACCTGCGCACAGGAGCGACGACCGAGGGCCCGCGCGACGACGACAACACCGAGTTTCCGAGCATGGACTCGCGTATGGTCGGGCGGCGCAGCCGGTACACCTACAACGTCCACGTCGCCCCGGCCGAGACCAATCTCTTCGACGGGCTGGTCCGCTACGACCTGCACACGGGTGAGACACAGGCGCACACGTTCGGCCCCGGACGGTGGGGAAGCGAGGCCCCGTTCGCCGCGCGCGACGGGTCGACCGGTGAGGACGACGGCTACCTCGTCACCTTCGTCACCGACGAGCGGGAGGGCCGGTCGGAGGTCGCCATCCTGGACGCGGCCGACCTGACCGCCGGACCGGTGGCGCGGATCCTGTTGCCACAGCGCGTGCCCATCGGCTTCCACGCGACCTGGGTGCGCGCGGACCAGCTGAGAGGTTCCGGCCGTTGAAGCCGTATCCCGGGTCCATTGAAACGAGCCAGGAGGAGAGAACCTCATGACGTCACCGGTGTACGTGCTCGGCGGAGCGCAGACCGACTTCGCACGCAACTGGGCCTCCGAGGGCCTTGGACTCTTCGACATGTTCGCCGAGGTGGTGCCCGCCGCGTGCGCGTCGGGAAGCACCGCGGTGCTCGCGGCGTGCGCCGATATCGAAGCCGGTCGCTACGACCTCGCGCTGGTCATCGGCGCCGAGCTGATGCGTAACGTACCGGCCAAGACCGCCGCCGGCCATCTGGGCACCGCAGCCTGGGCCGGCCGTGAGGCGATCGGCGCGCGGTTCGCCTGGCCCGCGCTCTTCGCCGAGGTCGCCGACGCGTACGAGGCCCGCTACGGCCTCGACCACGCGGTACTCGGCCGGTTCGCCGAGATCGCGTTCGCGAACGGCCGTCGTAACCCGCTCGCGCAGGCACGGTCCTGGACGTTCGAAGCGGGATCCTTCAGCGAGGACGACGAGGTCAATCCACTCGTGGAGGGCCGGCTGCGCAAGACCGACTGCGGCCGCATCACCGATGGCGCCGCGGCCGTGCTCCTCGCCGGTCCCCGTTTCGCCGCGGAACGGCCCGCGCCCAGGGACGGTCGCTCGACGACCTCGCCGTCGTCTCAGGCTTCGGCCACCGTACGGCGACGCTGCTGCTCGCTGACAAGCTCACGGCCGGCGAAGGCGGCACGCATCTGTTCCCGCAGCTCCACGGCGCGATCCACGACGCCTACCGGAGAGCGGGACTGCCCGGTGCGCAGGCCGTCGACGTCGTGGAGATGCATGACTGCTTCACCATCACCGGTTTGGTGACATTGGAGCATCTGGGTCTGGTCGGGCCGGGGAAGGGTGGTGAGATCGTCCTGGACGGGACGATCGAGCCGGGCGGCCGGCTGCCGGTCAACCCGGGGGGTGGCCTGCTGGCCGCCGGCCACCCTGTGGGCGCAACCGGTGTGCGCATGCTGCTGGACGCGAGCCGCCAGGTGACCGGGTGCGCGGGCGATCTGCAGGTCGAGGGGGCCGGCACCGCGCTCACCGTCAACGTGGGCGGCTCGTTCACCACCGCGGTGGCCACCGTCGTGACACGGGGGGCGCGGTGAACACGGCCCGCGAGGCGTACGTCCTCACCTCGTTGCGCACGCCGCGCGGCAAGTCCCGGCCCGATGGGGGTCTTGCCGGTACACCACCGCTGCGGCTCGTCGAAATCCTGCTGCGGGCACTGGTCGAACGTACCGGCCTGGATCCGTCGGCGGTGGACGATGTCGTACTGGGCTGCGCCGCCCAGACGGGGGCACAGGGTGGGAACCTGGCACGGACGGCGGTGCTCACGGCCGGTTGGCCGCGGACGGTCCCCGGTCAGACCGTCAACCGCTTCTGTGCCTCGGGGATCGACGCGGTGGCGCTCGCGAGCGCGCTGGTGCGTTCGGGAGAGGCCGACCTCGTCGTGGCGGGCGGGGTGGAGTCGGTGTCTTCGGTGCCGATGTTCGCCGACAACGGACCACTCTGGTCCGACGCGGCCGTCGTCGAGCAGATCGGCAGCGTGCACATGGGCATCGCCGCCGACGTGGCCGCGACCGAGGAGGGCTTCGAACGCGAGCAACTCGACGCGTACGGCGCCTGGACGCAGCGGCGAGCCGCGCAGGCCTGGGCCGAGGGCCGCTTTCACGACACCGTTGTGCCGGTCACGGACGGCGAAGGCGCGGTACTACTCGCGCGGGACGAGCACGTGCGCCCGGGAGTGACACCCGAAGACCTGGCGACGCTTGAACCGGCGTTCGCGGAGCTCGGCGCGTCCGGGCAGGACGCGCTGGTGCTGCGGCACCTGCCGGAGCTCGGCAGGGTACGGCACCTGCACACACGCGGCACCTCGCCCTCGCTGGCCGACGGGGCGGCCGTCGTCGTGATCGGAACGGCGGACGCCGCCGCACGGGCCGGGCTGCGGCCTCTCGCACGGGTGGTTGCCTCGGCCGCTGCCGGTGCGGATCCGGTGCGGATGCTGGTGGCCGGCCAGTACGCCGTCGAGCGGGTCCTGGCCAAGGCCGCGCTGAAGCCGGATCACCTTGATGTCGTCGAGTTCGCCGAGGCCTTCGCCGCGCTGTGCTTGAAGATCAAGCGTGAGCTGGGATTCGACGACGACCGCTTCAACCGCAACGGAGGAACCATCGCGATGGGACACGCCTTCGGAGCCACCGGGGCGATCCTCGTCGGTTCCTGCGCCGACGAGCTGGCGCGCGTGGGTGGCCGCTACGGCGTCGCCGCCGTGAGCGGTGCGGCCGGTCTCGGCTCCGCCGTGCTGCTGGAGCGTGCCTCATAAGCCCGGCTTCCGGCCGGTCTTCGCCCGTCGTGCCGCGCGTGAACCGCGGTCAAGAGTCCTGACGGCGCTGCCCGCGCACCCCGACGATGCGCATGGCGAGCTCGCAGTAGTGGTCGGCGATGTCCTTGTCGCTCCACTCCCCCTCGTCGCGGTACCACCGGGCGACGTCGACGCCGAGCGACAGCAGCGCGAGCGCGGTCATCTGCGGATTGGAGGTGTGGAAGACACCGCGGGCCACGCCTGCCTCCACAATCTGGCGGATCTTCTGCTCGATGGAGCGCCGGGTAACGCGGATCTCCTCAAGATGCTCCGGGCTGAGAGCGGCGAGCTCGTAGTTGACGATGCGTGCGCTCGTGTGACTGCGGGCGTGATACATGGTGAACCGCCGGACGACCGCGAGGAGCTGCTCCACCGGGTCGTCCGAGCTCGCCGCACCCTCCTGTACGAGCCGTAGTGTGACGTCGTGTCCTGACCGTGAGATCAGGTAGAGCAGCTCCTCCTTGGACTTGTAGTGCACGTAGAGGGCCGCCGGACTCATCCCCGCCGCCGACGCGATGTCGCGGGTGGTCGTGCCGTGGAATCCCCTGACGGCGAAGGACTCCACCGCGGCGGCGATCAGCCGGTCGCGGGCGTTGTCGGGGCGGCTCTCCCCCGTCGCCGGATGCTCGTCTGGCACGTCGCCGCTCTCTGTGATCTGACGCATAGGACCCCTTACGGTCAGGGCGTTGACAAGAATGTCGTAATTGGGGAATGCTAAGCAAACGCTTAGCAATAAGCAAGCGCTTAGTCACTCTGTCTGTGCGAGGTTTGTGTGAGGCGCAGCATCTACAGCCCCGACCACGAGGCGTTCCGGGACTCGGTCCGGGCGTTCCTGGACCGGCACGTGTGGCCGCGCACGGAGCAGTTCATCGAGGCTCGGGCCTTCCCTCGGGACCTCTGGATCGAGGCGGGCAAGCAGGGCTTCCTGAGCCTGGACGTCCCGGAGCAGTACGGCGGTTCAGCCGCGGAGGACTACCGCTACAACGCCGTTCTCGGCGAGGAACTCGCCTGCGTGTCGGCGGCGCTGTCCTCATCCCTCAGCATTCACTACGACGTGGTGGCCCCGTACCTGGTGGAGCTCACCAGCGAGGCGCGGAGACAGCGGTGGCTGCCCCGGTTCTGCTCCGGAGAGCTGATCACCGCGATCGGCATGACGGAGCCGAGCGCCGGCTCAGACCTCGCCGCGCTGTGCACCACAGCGGCGCGCGACGGGGACACCTGGGTGCTCAACGGTTCCAAGACCTTCATAACCAACGGCTACTCGGCGGATCTGGTGGTCGTGGCCGCTCGCACCAGCCCGGAGAAGAGGGCCAAGGGGATCACGCTGTTCGGTGTCGAGACGGGGATGGAAGGTTTCACCCGCGGCCGGAAGCTCGACAAGGTCGGGCAGTCCGAGTCCGACACCGCCGAACTGTTCTTCGACAACGTCCGGGTGCCCCAGGCGAACGTCATCGGTGAGATCGACTGCGGCTTCATCCACATGATGGAGCGTCTGCCGCAGGAGCGTATCGGCGCGGCCGTCTCCAACATCGCGCACGCCGCACGGATACTCCAGGAGACCATCGAGTACGTCAAGGGACGCAAGGCGTTCGGGCAGCCGGTGGGCTCCTTCCAGCACAACAAGTTCCTGCTCGCCGAGCTCGTCACCCAGATCGAGGTGTCCCAGGCGTACATCGACCAGGCGGTCATGGCTCACGTCGACGGACAGCTGACGGCTGTGGACGCGGCCAAGGCCAAGTGGTGGTCCGCGCAGGTGCAGAACGACGTGCTTGACGCCTGTGTCCAGTTGCATGGCGGCTACGGCTACATGAACGAGTACCGCGTGGCCCGCGCCTGGCGTGACGCCCGGGTGACCAAGATCTGGGCCGGTTCCAACGAAATCATGAAAGAGCTCATCGGCCGGGACCTCGGTCTCTGACCCACGACACGGACCTGGAAAGCAGAGGAAACGACCATGCCCGAAGCAGTCGTCGTCGCCACCGCACGCTCAGCGATCGGCCGCGCGTTCAAGGGATCGCTGAAGGAGATGCGCCCGGACGACCTCACCGCGCAGATGGTCCGCGCGGCACTGGACAAGGTTCCCGAGCTGGACACAGCCGACATCGACGACCTGATCCTCGGATGCGGGCAGCCCGGCGGTGAGTCCGGTTTCAACATGGGACGCGTCGTCTCGGTGCTCCTGGGCCTGGACAACCTCCCGGGTACGACGGTCAACAGGTACTGCTCGTCGAGCCTGCAGTCCACCCGGATGGCAATGCACGCGATCAAGGCGGGCGAGGGGGACGTCTTCATCTCCGCCGGCGTGGAGACCGTCAGCCGGTTCGCCAAGGGCAGTGCCGACAACCTCCCGGACACCGAGAACCCGGTGTTCGCCGAGGCCGGGGCCCGGACCGAGAAGTTCGCCGCCGGTGGCCAGACGTGGTCCGATCCCCGGGGAAGCGGTGACCTTCCGGACGTCTACATCACGATGGGGCAGACCGCGGAGAACGTCGCGCGGTTCAAGGGGATCACCCGGGCCGAGCAGGACGAGTTCGGTGTCCGTAGCCAGAACCTGGCGGAGAAGGCGATCGCCAACGGGTTCTGGGAGCGTGACATCACCCCCGTGACACTGCCGGACGGCACCGTGGTCAGCAAGGACGACGGTCCGCGGTCAGGTGTGACCATGGAGGCGGTCTCCCGGCTCCAGCCGGTGTTCCGGCCCGACGGCACCGTGACGGCGGGCAACTGCTGCCCGCTCAACGACGGGGCCGCCGCCGTGATCGTGATGAGCGACACCAAGGCCAAGCAGCTCGGACTCACCCCGCTCGCCCGGATCGTCGCCACGGGTGTCTCCGGACTCGCACCGGAGATCATGGGCCTCGGACCGGTCGAGGCCTCGAAGCAGGCGCTCGCCCGTGCCGGGATGACCATTGACGACATCGACCTGGTCGAGATCAACGAGGCCTTCGCCGCCCAGGTGATCCCGTCCGCCCGCGATCTTGGTATCGACTTCGACAGGCTCAACGTCAACGGTGGCGCGATCGCGATCGGTCACCCCTTCGGCATGACAGGTGCTCGGATCACCAGCACTCTGATCAACTCTCTGCGGTTCCACGACAGGCAGTTCGGCCTGGAGACGATGTGCGTCGGTGGCGGGCAGGGCATGGCCATGATCCTGGAACGACTGAGCTGAGAGCGCGAGCGGAGCGAGCGGTCAAGAAAGCATGGAGATGATGCGGAGATTCGAGGGAAAGACGGCGATCGTGACCGGCGCCAGCCGCGGCATCGGCTTCGCCATCGCGGAACGGCTGGTGGCCGAGGGTGCGAGGGTCTGCGTCACCGCCCGCAAACGGGAGGCACTCGACGAGGCGGTCGCGGCTCTGGGCGGCCCCGGGCGGGCGATCGCGGTGGCCGGCCGGAGTGACGACGTCGAGCACCAGTCGGATACGGTCCGGCGCACCCTGGGGGCGTTCGGCAGCGTCGACATGCTGGTGAACAACACCGGCATCAATCCGTTCTACGGGCCCATGATCGACCTCGACCTCGACACGGCACGCAAGATCTTCGAGGTCAACTGCCTCGCCGCGCTGTCGTGGGTCCAGCAGGTACACCGCGCCTGGATGGGTGAGCACGGCGGCTCCGTGGTCAACGTGTCCTCGGTGGCCGGCGTCAAGCCGGCTCCGGGTATCGGCTTCTACGGGGCGAGCAAGGCGATGCTGACCTACATCACCCAGGAGCTCGCGGTCGAACTCGGTCCCGGCATCCGCGTCAACGCGGTCGCGCCCGCGGTGGTGAAGACGAGGTTCGCGACCGCGCTGTACGAGGGCAGGGAAGAGCAGGTGGCATCGGCGTACCCGCTCAAACGGCTCGGCGTGCCGGAGGACATCGGCAGCGTGGCGGCCTTCCTGCTCTCGGAGGAAGCGGGATGGCTCACCGGCCAGCTCATCGTGGTCGACGGAGGGCTGACCCTCACCGGAGGCGTGTGACATGGACAGAACGGGCACGGGAATGGTCGTCACCGGCGCCTGCCACGGCATCGGGCGACGGACACCGACGTCCGGACACCGCTCAACCAGAATCGCGTAACAGAGGAGACCGAGTGAACGAGCAGCAGAACCAGCAGTCGGGCCGTACCGCGATAGTCACCGGGGCCGCGCGTGGCATCGGCGCCGCGGTCGCGAAAAGGCTCAGCGAGGACGGATTCGCCGTGGCAATCCTGGATCTGAACGAGGCAACGTGCAAGCCCGTCGTGGACGAGATCGAGGCCGCCGGCGGTAAGGCGCTGGCGGTCGGCGTGGACGTGGCCGACGAGCAGGCGGTCCAGGCCGCGGTGGCGAGGGTCGCCAAGGAGCTCGGTGCTCCGACGGTGCTGGTGAACAACGCCGGCATCATCCGGGACAACCTGCTGTTCAAGATGACCGCCGACGACTGGGACATGGTGATGGGCGTGCACCTGCGCGGGTCGTTCCTGATGAGCAGAGCCACGCAGAAGTACATGACCGAGGCGAGATGGGGCCGCATCGTGAACCTGTCCAGCACCTCCGCGCTCGGCAACCGGGGGCAGGCCAACTACGCCGCGGCCAAGGCCGGGCTGCAGGGTTTCACCAAGACGCTGGCGATCGAGCTGGGCAGGTTCGGGGTCACCGTGAACGCGGTCGCACCGGGGTTCATCGAGACCGAGATGACCGCCGCCACAGCCTCACGGGTTGGGATGCCGTTCGAGGACTTCAAAGCGGCGGCCGCCACGGAGATCCCCGTCGGGCGGGTCGGCCGTCCCGCGGACATCGCCGCGACGGTGTCGTTCTTCGTGCGCGAGGAGGCCTCGTTCGTGTCCGGCCAGGTGATCTACGTCGCCGGCGGGCCCCGCGCCTGACGGCGGAGACGACACGGAGCCTCAGATGAAGACGTTCAACAGTATTGCGGAGTTCGAGAAGGTCGTCGGCACCCACCTGGGTTACAGCGACTGGCACATGGTCACCCAGGAGCAGATCGACCTGTTCGCCGAGGCGACCGGCGACCGCCAGTGGATCCACACGGATCCCGGGAAGGCGGCTGAGGGTCCGTTCGGCACGACCATCGCGCACGGCTACCTGACCCTGTCGCTGATCCCCGCGCTCGTCGGGCAGATCTACGACGTGGAGGGGGTGAGGGTGAAGATCAACTATGGCTCCGAAAAGGTCCGGTTTCCGTCCCCGGTGCCGGTCGGATCCCGGATCCGGGCGGGCGCCGAGCTTCTCGGCGTCACCCGCGGTGCCGGTGGGACGCGGGCAACCGTCCGGGTCACCGTCGAACGGGAGGGCAGCCCCAAGCCCGCCTGCGTCGCCGAGACCGTCCTGATGATGGTGACCTGACATGTCCGGACAGAACACGCGCGACACCGCCCCTGGCCACGGCGGCCCTCCCGGCATGGACCTGGCCCGGGTCTCGGCCTACCTCGGCGGTGTCGCGCCCGAACTGGTCAGGGGCCCGCTCCGGGCGGAGGTGGTCGCCGGCGGCAAGTCGAACCTCACCTACCTGGTGAGCGACGGCGCCAGCGAGTGGATCCTGCGTCGGCCCCCGCTGGGGCACGTGCTCGCCACTGCGCACGACATGGCCAGGGAACACCGTGTGATCACTGCGCTCGGCCCCACCGAGGTCAGGGTCCCGCGGACGTACGCGCTCTGCGAGGACCCCGACGTGATCGGTGCGCCGTTCTACGTGATGGAGAAGGTCGAGGGGACGCCGTACCGGACGGCTTCCGAACTCGAACCGCTGGGCCCTGACCACACCCGCTTGATCTGCGAGCGCATGGTCGACACCCTCGCCGCTCTGCACGCCGTGAATCCGGCGGCCGTCGGGCTGTCCGACTTCGGGCGGCCGGAAGGGTTTCTCGAGCGGCAGGTACGCCGCTGGAGCAGGCAACTCGCCGCGTCGTACAGCCGGGACCTCGCCGGTGCGGAGGAGCTGCACCGCCTTCTCGAGGCGAACGTGCCCGAGCCGTCGGACCCCACGATCGTGCACGGGGACTTCCGGCTCGACAACCTGCTCGTCGACGGGGCCGGCGAGGTCGTCGCGGTGCTGGACTGGGAGATGGCGACGCTCGGGGACCCCTTGACCGACATCGCCCTGCTGCTGGTCTATCAACGTCTGACGGCGTTCGGGACCGGCTACGCCGTGTCCGACGTCTCGACCGCACCCGGCTACCTGTCCGACGGAGCGATCGTTGACCGCTACTCCGTCGCGAGCGGCCGGAGCCTGTCGGACCTGGGCTTCTACCTCGGGCTGGCCTACTTCAAGCTGGCAGTGATCCTCGAGGGCATCCACTACCGCCATACCCGGGGGCAGACCGTCGGAGCCGGGTTCGACACGGTCGGCACGGTCGTGGAACCCCTGATCGCTGCCGGTGTCAACGCGCTGAAGGAGCACCACCGCTGATGGACTTCGCATTCGACGCCAAGACCGAGGAGCTGCGTGGACGGCTGCTCGCCTTCATGGACGAGATCATCCACCCCGCCGAACGTGTATTCGATGAACAACTCGCCTCGCTCGAGAATCCATGGCACTGGTCCGCGGTCCCGGTGCTTCAGGAACTGCGTGCCGAGGCGCGGGAGCGCGGGCTGTGGAACCTTTTCCTCCCGGGAGAGCTGGGTGCCGGGCTGACGAACCTGCAGTACGCGCCGTTGGCCGAGATCAGCGGACGTAGCCCCCGGATCGCTCCCGCGGCGCTCAACTGTGCCGCGCCGGACACCGGCAACATGGAAGTGCTGGCGATGTTCGGCACCCAGGAGCAGAAGGAACGGTGGCTCCACCCGCTGCTGGCAGGTGAGATCCGCTCCTCGTTCGCGATGACCGAGCCCGACGTCGCCTCCTCCGACGCGACCAACATCAGCACACGCATCGAGAGGGACGGCGATTCCTACGTCGTCAACGGACGCAAGTGGTGGATCACCGGCGCCATGAACCCCGACGCCAAGATCTTCATCGTCATGGGGAAGACGGACCCGGCGGCGGACCGGCACAGGCAGCAGTCGATGATCCTGGTCCCGCGCGACACACCCGGAGTGACGATCAGACGCGGCATGCACGTGCTTGGATACCACGACCACGACCACGGCGGCCACGCGGAGATCGATTTCGACAACGTCCGCGTGCCCGCCGAGAACCTGATCGGTGCCGAGGGAGCCGGGTTCGCGATCGCACAGGCACGCCTGGGCGGTGGCCGGATCCACCACTGCATGCGGTCCATCGGGGTCGCGGAGCGGGCAATCGAGCTGATGTGCCGGCGCGCGTCGGAGCGGGTCGCCTTCGGCAAACCCCTCGCCCAGCAGGGAGTCATCCGCGACTGGATCGCCGAGTCCCGGGTCCGGGTCGAGCAACTGCGGCTGCTGGTGCTCAAGACCGCCTGGCTCATGGACACCGTCGGCAACAAGAGCGCCCACACCGAGATCCAGGCAATCAAGATCGCCACCCCCAGGACCGTGGAATGGATCCTGGACAAGGCGATCCAGGTGCACGGGGCCGGTGGCCTCAGCCAGGACTTCCCCCTCGCCTCCGCGTTCGCGGGGATCCGCACGCTCCGCTTCGCCGACGGCCCGGACGAGGTGCACAAGAACTCGCTGGCCCGCAACGAACTCAAGCGGCAGACAGGGATCGCGTGACGGACCAATCGGGCTGACCGGCTCGCACGGACCCGGAACCCTGGGGCCGCGCGAGCCGGTGCTTCTCCCGACGGGGCCGAGCATGTTCTCTCAGGCGATGATCGCGATGACCTTGGAGGCGTAGCCGACAGCCTCGAGTGCCGAGTCCACCGTACCGGCGAGGTTGAGCTTGACGCTGTTCTTGCAGCTCGCGTTGTAGCTCGAGGACGCACGCCAGGCCGCGGGCAGGGCGGGGATGGAGCCCGACTTGCTCCAGTTGTGGTCGCGGGACCCGGAATCGAACGTCCCGTGGAGCCGCCCGGAGGTCTCGAAGACGAAGGCCGAACCCGACGACAGGCGGACGACGCAGACACCGGTGAAGTTGTAGCTGGTGGCACCCGAGTCGTGCATGTGCCCGGACCACTGGTAGGTCCCGTTGTCATACAGGGTCAGCGATGTCCATCCCCCCACTGGGACCCCTCCGCTGAAGGCGACCTTGCGGTTGAGGGCGATCGGTGAAGGCAAGGTGGTCGAGGCCCGACGGCCGGCCGCGGCGGCGTTGTCGGCAAGCGTCTGCCTCCGGACTTCGGGCGTGACGCAGACATCGTCCCCGGTGAAGGCCTCGCGCCAGACGAATCCGGTCACGCAGGTGTGCGGTCCGTACGCGCCGTTGGTCCACCGGGACGCTCTGACACTGTTGTCCCGGGCGGTCTGGGCGCGGACGGCGGGGGTGACGCAGACGTGATCGGTCGCGTTGGCCTCACGCCAGACGTAACCCTGAAGGCAGGTGTCGGGGCCGTAGCCGGCGGCGGATGCGGGCGTGGCGATGACGGTGACGGGGAGGGCGGCGAGGCCGGCGATCGCGGTGGCGGCCAGACCGAGTGCAACGCGCTTCATGGTGATCTCCTGAGTGCGTGTGTCCCCGGACGGCCCTTGCCTTCCGGGCTTGTGCACCCAGTGAAAGACCGGCTGCTTGCATGTCCCTTGACCGTGGCATGCAGAGAAGATGACCATTCGCCTGGCCGTCGAGGCCGCGGCCCGTAACCAGATCAAGATCGGGTATGGGCGTCTGTCCTGCCGGACCCATGGGCCGCTGCGATCCCCTTCAGCGCTCGTTAAGAGAGTTGAAAGCGTCTGATGGCAGTCTGCGGCCAACAGCATCTGAAAGGACCCCTCATGATCACCCGCTCTCTGGCAGGCATCGCCGTCGCAACCGGAATTCTCGTCCTCGCCCCGATCACCGTTTCAACCGCCGCCCAGGCGGCCACCGGCGCGTCGGCGGCACAGGCTGCGGCCCCTGGCCAGTGGGGCCCCTACTACGCCGCCGGGAAGAAGGCCAAGACGTCCGGCTCGCTGACGGCGGCGCCGAAGGACGACGCCAGCTTGCCCGCCCCCTACGTCAAGGTCACCGGCAGCGTCGTCAGCCTGACTCGCCGGTCTTCGACCTGCGGATGGGCCCTCTTCCGCATCAGCTACTTCGACTCCGCCAACCAGCCACACCTGGCGCACCGCAACTACCGCAGCTGCTCGTACGGCACGACGCAGAAGTTCGCGTTCGACGCCAAGAACGTCGGCGAGGTCGAGCTCAAGGTCTGCACCGAGGCGAAGGCCTCCAAGCCGTCCGTCAACTGCCTCTACGGCGGCACCTGGAAGCCGCTCTACACCTACTACCAGTAGATCTCTCGGCGACCGTCGAACCGGGCCTCCACGCGCGGCTGCAAGAGAAGAACGGTCAGACCTCCTCCGTCGCGAGGCAGAGGACAACGTGCCGGAACAGCGCAGCACAGAGGTGACGTGACGCCATCAAGATGTTCCGGTTATCAGGAGAAGGGGATCCGCATGGGCACTCCCGGCAGGTGAGGGGATCTCAAGAGAGGCTTCCTGGGGAGCTGCCCGCCGCGACACAGGTTCGACAGCACCCCAGGAAGCGCGACGCGGAGCAGCTCGACGTCCTCGCCGCTGTCCGCACCGGCCCTTCCCACATCAACCACCGCGCAAGGGAGAACGGGAGCCACCTCCACCGCGAGAAGACCGGATCCGTTGAACGACCGGATCCGTTACGTCGGTGTGGACACCTGCCGGGACTCCGACGGGGAGGCCGTGCCATGCGGCGGCTGGAAACTCGTCATGCGCTCCGGCGTTGTGCGCTTACTCCCCGACGCCCACTTCCATCCCGTGGCCGGCACCGGAAAGGTCGGCAAGGAGGCTCTTACCGCGTTCGCGATCGGCGACGACGGCCGAACGGTCGCCGCGCTCAACGGCACATCGTCGAGCACGTGGCGGCTCCGGCGCTACGACCTGGCGACCGACGCGGCCGGCACGACCATCACGATCGACATGCCGGAGCGGGAGAGCGTCGCGGGGCTCCGGTGCGCTCCCGTCGGGAGATTTCCCAGCGAAAGTAAGGTCGCGGCCCCAACCGGGCCGCCGGGCCGACACCATAATCGATTGACCTCCTCTCGGCCCTTAAGGGACTGAGATTCCCCGCGCCGCCGACACGCCACCCGGAGGGGCGCACTCAACGGTGCGGGGTGGTTGACGCTTCGCAGACCCGCCCAACGGCTGGAGGTCTCCACGCCCTGAGACGGCAAGCCCTGCCGCCTTGATATTTTTCGCCGCGTTCACGTCCGCGTGCTCGCGATGAGCGCAGGTGGCGCAGGCGAAGACCGCTTGGCTCTCGCGGGACCTCGCCTCCACCACCGTGCA
>NZ_JBIUTQ010000010.1:97405-195290 GCF_044741965.1 Streptosporangium sp. NPDC087985 | reverse complement strand
GGCCGAGTCGCCCGACGAGGATATGGACGCCTACGCGCTCCGGATTTTCGGGTAGTAATGGGTTTAAATCCCCCATTGCATTCCTTCCACCTCAAATGCCGGTAAAGCTACTAATGGGTTTATCGGTGCCTATCGAAGCAAATATGAGCTCCCCTGTTCACTGATTTCCCCTCTCTTTCACGTCCTGTTATCCAGAGTTCCCGGCTGCCACCCGCGGCGGCGGCCCAGAGGGATCGCGACGCGACCCAGCGTGACCGCAACGGCCGTCGCGAGCGAGAGCAGGGCGACCCAGACGGCGATCGAGATGCTCCGGGAGTCCTCCGGCGGCGCGTGCCTGATCGCGTCGGCCGCCAGCGGTGCGGGCTCCTGCGGTGCGAGCGCGACCGTCTCCGAAGGTAGGATCGCCGAGACCGCCAGCAGCGGGTTGACCATGCCCGCACCGGTCCCGGTCCCGGACCCGCCGTCGGCGGTGAGCGCGATGCGCCGCACCACCTCCGCGTTGGTCAGCTCCGGATAGCGGGAGCGGACCAGCGCGACGGTCCCGGCCACGTACGGTGCGGCGAAACTGGTGCCCTCCAGTCCCTCTTTGTAGGCCCGGAAGGGCCAGGTGCTGGTGATCTCCTTGCCGGGGCCCACCACGGTGACCGGTGTGGTGGCGTTCGAGGAGTCGACCCTGGCCCCGTCGGGACCGGCGCCGCCGACGGACAGGACTCCGGGGTAGGCGGCCGGGTAGGAGGGGATGGGGGTGCCGTCCTCCTTCTTGGTGTTGCCCGCCGCCGCGACCACCACCACGTCCTTGGACAGCGCGTAGGCGACCGCGTTGTTCAGGTCGGGCACGTTGCTCGCCTCGACCGACACGTTGATCACGTCGGCATCGAGTTCGACGGCCTTCACGATCGCCTGGGCCAGCCTGCCGACATCGCCCTGGCGGTCGTCGGTGTGTTTGATGGAGATCAGTTTCGCCGCCGGCGCGACCCCGACGAAAGGGCTCCCTTTCGTCGGGGCGGCGCCGATGATGCCCGCCACCGCCGTGCCGTGCCCGAAGCAGTCGCGGGTGCCGGTGCCGGTGACCTCGTACGCGCCGGCCCGCGTCAGCTGGGGATGGCCGGTGTCCAGGCCGCTGTCGATGACGGCGACGGTCACCCCTGCACCCCTGGTCAGTTGCCACACGTCGGGCAGGTTGAACCGCCGCTGGGCCCACGACTCCCCGATGGTCAGGGTGCCGCGTTCGGGTAGGCACTTGGCGGGCTCCGCCGCCTCGGCCGGGGCCGCCGGAACCGTGACCGCCAGCAACATCGACACCGCGACGAGCGCTCGACCGATCATCATGCGTCCCCCAAGGCGGGTGAATATCGGTCAAAACCATACTCAACTCGATCAACCCTTGTGTGGGGATGGAGAGGTCGTCCAGCCGGACGCGGCGTCCGCGGTCCTAAGCTGGCTGTCGTGGACGAGCGAGGAGGGCGGGCCAGCGGGCCCGGCGGCGATCGCCCATGTCTCGACGAGCGTGGCTGGGAGCAGCGGGCATGAGTGAATATCCGTGGGGCGAGGCGGCGGCGACCGGTGTCGGGTCGCATCCGGGAGTGGACCACGCGGAGGCGATCAGGGTCGTGCTCGGCGAGCTGCCCGCACTGCCGTACCTGCCGGAGCTGCCCGCGCGCGGCGTGGGCGCCGACATGATCGGGCGCACCGCGTCGCTGCTCGTGGAGCTCCCGGTGGAGGTGCAGCCGTCCGGGTGGCGTTTCGCCGACCGGCCGGGACGCGACGCCAAGCGGGCCCGCGACCACCTCGTGCGCGACCTTGACGCGCTGGAGGAGACGGTCCAGGGGTACGAGGGGCCCTTCAAGATCCAGGTGTGCGGGCCGTGGACGCTGGCCGGGGCCGTCGAGCTGCGTTACGGCGACAAGACGCTCGCCGACCCCGGAGCGGTGCGAGATCTCGTGGCCTCCTTCGCCGAGGGGCTCGCTGCGCACGTCGCCGACGTGCGCCGGAGGGTGCCGGGCGCCTCGGAGATCGTGGTGCAGCTCGACGAGCCGGGGCTGCCGGGCGTTCTCGCGGGTACGGTGCCGACCGCGTCGGGCTTCGGGCGGCTGCCCGCCGTCGAGGCCCCGGTCGCCACCGAGTGGCTCGGCGCGGTGCTGCCCGCCGACACGTTCACGATCGTGCACTGCTGTGCTCCCAACGTGCCCTTCGGCATCCTGCGTGCCGCCGGCGTCAGAGGAGTCTCGGTGGACGCCTCCCTGCTCAGGCGGCGGGATGAGGACGCGATCGGCGAGTCCGTCGAAGCCGGGACGGCCTTCTTCCTCGGCGTCGTGCCCGGCGTGGACTCCCGGCTGCCCGACGTCGACGTGGTCGCCAAACCGGCCATCGAGCTCTGGCGCCGCCTCGGCTTCCCCGCCACCTCTCTGGCCTCGCAGGTCGTGCTCACTCCCGCCTGCGGGCTGGCCGGAGCCTCGCCCGCCTACGCCAGGGCGGCTCTGGCCAGGTGCCGGGAGGCGGCCCGCGTGCTGAGAGACGATCCCGACCGGTGACCACCTCCGCCCGCCCCGGGACCTGCTACGGGACCTGCTCCAAGGTCTGAGCAGGGGCTGCCCACCTCCGGGCAACGCGCGTCCGCGTTGTCGGTGCCCGGCGATAGCGTTTCTCTTGGCTGGATTGACGAGGGGAGAGCTGGGCGATGGCTGCTGAGGTCGAAGGTGTTCCGGTGGAGGCGTTGGAGCGGCACGCGGAGCTGGCCGAGCTGGTCGAAGAGGCCAACTGGCGCTATTACGTGCTCGACTCGCCCACCGTGAGCGACGCCCAGTACGACACGTGGATGAGTGAGCTGCGACGGCTGGAGGAGGACCACCCGAGCCTGCGCACGCCCGACTCGCCGACGCAGAAGATCGGTGCGCCGATCTCCACTGATTTCACGCCGATCGCGCACCTGCAGCGGATGGAGAGCCTGGACAACGCGTTCAGCGCCGACGACCTCGCCTCCTGGCAGGCGCGGGCCGAGCGGCTGGCCGAGCGCGACCCGGCGCCCTACCTGTGCGAGCTGAAGATCGACGGTCTGGCGATCGCCCTGGTCTACGAGAAGGGCCGTCTGGTCAGGGCCGCGACCCGGGGCGACGGGCGCGTGGGCGACGAGGTGACGGCCAACGTGCGCACCGTCACCGGTGTGCCGCACCGCCTGACCGGTGACGATGTGCCCGACCTGGTCGAGGTCCGCGGTGAGGTCTACATGCCGGTCGAGGGGTTCGAGAAGCTCAACGAGCAGCTGGCCGAGGCGGGCAAGGCGCCGTTCGCCAACCCGCGCAACTCGGCCGCCGGGTCGCTGCGGCAGAAGGACCCGCGGATCACCGCGCAGCGCCCGCTGCACATGATCGTTCACGGTGTCGGCAGGTGGGAGGGGGCCACCCCGCCCTCGACCCAGTCCCAGATCTACGAGCGGCTCCGGGAGTTCGGCCTGCCGGTCAGCGACCTCTACCGGGTCGTCGACGACCTCGAGGGCATCAACGACTTCATCGAGTTCTACCGTGAGCACCGCCACGACCCCGCCTACGAGATCGACGGCGTCGTGGTGAAGGTGAACCGCGTCGAGCTCCAGCACAACCTGGGCTCCACCAGCAGGGCGCCCCGGTGGGCGATCGCCTACAAATATCCGCCCGAGGAGGTCAACACCAAGCTCCTGGACATCCAGGTGGGGGTCGGCCGCACCGGCCGGGTCACACCGTACGGCGTCATGGAGCCGGTCGTCGTGGCGGGCTCCACGGTTGAGCGCGCCACCCTGCACAACGGCTCGGAGGTCGCGCGCAAGGGCGTGCGCATCGGCGACACCGTCGTGCTGCGCAAGGCGGGCGACGTCATCCCGGAGATCGTCGGGCCGGTCGTGGACCTGCGCGACGGCACCGAGCGCGAGTTCACGATGCCGACGCACTGCCCGGAGTGCGGCACCGAGCTGGCCTACGAGAAGGAGGGCGACGCCGACCTGCGCTGCCCCAACACCCGGGCGTGCCCCGCCCAGCTCCGCGAACGGATCTTCTTCGCGGCGGGGCGCCGGGCCTTCGACATCGAGGGACTGGGCTACGTGGCGGCCACCGCGCTGACCCAGCCGCTGCCTCCGCAGGAGCCGCCGGTCCGCACCGAGGCCGACCTGTTCGACCTGACCATCGAGCGGCTGCTGCCGATCCGGTCGGTCGTCCGCGACCCCGACACCGGGCTGCCCAGGACCGACCCGGAGACGGGTGAACCCAAGGTCGTCTCCTTCTTCGCCAACCAGAGCGGCGAGCCGAGCAAGAACGCCGAGAAGATGCTGGAGCAGCTGGAGAAGGCCAAGGACCAGCCGGTCTGGCGGGTCCTGGTCGCGCTCTCCATCCGGCACGTCGGACCGCCCACCGCCCAGGCCATCGCCGCCGAGTTCCGTTCGATCGACGCGATCGCGAACGCCTCGGAGGAGGAGCTCGCCGCCGTCGAGGGTGTGGGGCCGCGCGTGGCCGCCGCGATCCGCGACTGGTTCGAGGTCGACTGGCACCGGGAGATCGTCGGCCGGTGGAGGGCCGCGGGGGTCCGGATGGAGGACGAGCCGCCGGCGGAGCGGCTCCCGCAGACCCTGGCCGGGCTCACCTTCGTGGTGACCGGCACGCTGGCCGCCTACACCCGTGACGAGGCCGGCGCGGTCCTCGCGGGCCGGGGCGGGAAGGTGTCGAGCTCGGTGTCGAAGAAGACCTCCTTCGTGGTGGCGGGTGAGAACGCCGGGTCCAAGCTAGACAAGGCGGCCAAGCTCGGCGTGCCGATCCTCGACGAGAGCGGCCTGAAGGTCCTCCTGGCCGAGGGGCCGGAGGCGGCGGCCGGGGTAGCGGTCAGGCCGGAAGAGTAATCACGGGGGACAAAAGCTGTTATGTCGCAAATGTTTCAAATGACCGGTAACGGAACGTACGCAACCGGTTTCGCGAAGTGGCTCAGAGGCCGTACTCTCCCATAGTGAACTAATGGGGGTTTTGTTATTCATGGCCGACCCAAACGACACACGCGACACCGGACCGCGCACCGGCTCACCCCTGTGGGCCTATCTCGTGACCGTCATCACGCTCGGGTTCACCGCTCTCGTCGTGGCCCAAGGGCGGATCGGCTCGCCGGAGGCGGCCGCCCTCGCCCGCAGCCCACTGTTCTGGATGCTGGCGGTCCTGATCGTGCTGGGCGAGTTGCGGCCGGTGCTGCTGTCGTCGTCGGCGACGGTTGGAGGCACCTACCCGTCGACGATGTTCACCTTCGCCGCGCTGCTCCACTACGGGCTGCCGATCGCGGTGCTGGTCCAGGCGGTCGGCATGGTCGTCAACGGCGCCGTCACCCGCAAGGCGTGGCACCGTGTCATGTTCAACATCGCACAGGCCACACTGGCCTGCACCGCGGCCGGTGTGGTGATCGTGCTGTTCGGAAGCGGCCTGGTGCGGGAGGTCCCCTGGGTGCCCAGGGGACCTGACATGCTCGCGATCGGGCTGGCCGGGCTCGCCTACTTCGTGGTCAGAGCACTGCTGGTCTCCGGCGCCGTGGCGCTGCACGAGCGCCGTTCGGTCATCCGGGTGATCAGGACCACGGTCGGCCACCAGAGCCTGGTCTACGCCGGGCTGCTCGGACTGGCCCCGCTGGTCGTGGTGGTGATGAACCACTCCCCGGCGCTGGTGCCGCTGTTCGTCGCGCCGCTGGCCGCGGTCTACTTCACCGCCACCATGTCGCTCCGCCGAGACCATCAGGCGATGCACGACGGCCTCACCGGCCTGCCCAACCGCAAGATGCTGGTGCTCAGCACCGAGGAGTCGCTCGCCGAGGCGCGGATGGGCGAGCGGGTCGGCCTGCTGCTGCTCGATCTCGACAGGTTCAAGGAGGTCAACGACACGCTGGGCCACCCGGTGGGCGACCGGCTGCTGCAGATCGTGGCGCACCGGCTCACCCACAGCGTACGGCCGGGCGACGTGGTGGCCAGGCTCGGCGGCGACGAGTTCGCGGTGCTGCTGCCCTCGGTCAGGGATGCCGCCGCGGCCCGTGAGGTGGCCGCACGGCTGCGGGTGGCCCTCACCGAGCCGGTCCGCCTGGAGGGGATGACCTTCGATCTGGACGCCTCGGTGGGCATCGCGCTCTACCCCGATCACGCGCCGGACTTCGAGCTGCTGCTGCAACGCGCCGACGTGGCGATGTACCTGGCCAAGGAAGGCCGGACCGGTGTCGAGATCTACGTCGCCGACAAGGACCGCAACAGCCCCGAACGGCTCAACCTCATCGGCGACCTGCGCAGGGCCATCGACCGCTCCGAGCTCCGGCTCCACTACCAGCCCAAGCTCGACCTGGCCAGCGGGGAGGTGCGGGGAGTGGAGGCGCTGCTGCGGTGGTGCCACCCCGAGAGGGGGATGATCTCCCCGGGAGAGTTCGTGCCGATGGCCGAGCAGTCGTATCTCATGCGGCACCTCACCCAGTACGTCATCGACGCGGCCCTGGAGCAGACGGCCCACTGGTGGCACGCCGGTCTGCGCGAGCAGGTGTCGGTGAACGTCTCCGCCCGCGATCTGCTCGACTCCGCCCTCCCCGAGCGGCTGGAGGCCGGTCTCGCCCAGTACCGGCTGCCGCCCAAGGCGATCCAGCTTGAGGTCACCGAGCGCATCCTGATGACCGACCAGGCCTACACCGCCGACGCGGTCCGCGCCCTGGCCTCGCTCGGCGTGCCGCTCGCGCTGGACGACTTCGGCACCGGCTACTCCTCACTGGTCCGCCTGCAGCGCCTGCCGGTCTCCGAGGTCAAGATCGACGCCTCGTTCGTCCGTAGGATCGGTGAGTCCGAGGACGACGAACGGATCGTCCGCTCCATCATCGACCTGGTCCGCTCCCTGGGCCTGCGCTCGGTCGCCGAGGGCGTCGAGTCGGCCGAGGTGGCCACCCGCCTGGCCCGTATGGGGTGCGACCTCGCCCAGGGCTGGCTGTTCGCCGAACCCATGTCCGCGGCCGACGCCACCGCCTGGCTCCGGAAACACCGGGCCCCGGCCACGCCCGGCCTCTGTTTCCCGGGGGCGGTCGAGGTGCTCGACCCCCAGACGGCCTGAAAGACGCGAGAGCGTACGTCGGCGACGTACGCCCGCTCCCGCGGGCCCTCGCGTGGCCAGCCGGGGGTTAATGGGTCAGGCACGTTAGGTCACGAGCCCTAAGATGACAGTGTCCAATTGCCATTCCACGAAACGGGTTCAACGACTCATGTCCGCCATAACCCGCGACGAGGTCGCTCACCTCGCCCGGCTGTCCCGGCTGGCGCTGGCCGATGAGGAACTCGACCACTTCGCCGCCCAGCTCGATGTGATCATCGGTGCGGTCGCCCGCGTCGCCGAGGTGGCGGCCGACGACATCCCGCCGTCCTCGCACGCGCTCCCGCTCACCAACGTCTACCGTCCCGACGAGGTACGCCCCGGCCTGACGCCCGAGGCGGCGCTGTCAGGCGCCCCGGCAGTCGAGGACGGCCGCTTCCGTGTTCCGCGCATCCTCGGGGAGGAAGCATGAGCCTCATCCACAAGTCCGCCGCCGAACTCGGCGCGCTGGTCGCGAGCGGGGAGGTCTCGGCCGTCGAGGTCGCCCAGGCCCACCTCGACCGGATCGCCGCCGTCGAGCCGCGGGTCAACGCCTTTCTCCACGTCGAGGCGGAGACGACGCTGGAGCAGGCCCGGGCCGTCGACGCCCGCCGGGCCGCCGGGGAGGACCTCGGCCCGCTCGCCGGCGTGCCGATCGCGCACAAGGACGTCTTCACCACCGTCGACATGCCGACCACGGCCGGATCCAAGATCCTTGAGGGCTACCGCCCGCCGTACGACGCGACCGTGACCCGCCGGCTGCGCGAGGCCGGTCTGGTGATCGTCGGCAAGACCAACCTCGACGAGTTCGCGATGGGCTCCTCCACGGAGAACTCGGCCTACGGCCCCACCCGCAACCCCTGGGACCTGTCCCGGATCCCGGGCGGCTCCTCCGGCGGCTCGTCCGCCGCGGTCGCGGCCTACCAGGCACCGCTGTCCACCGGTACCGACACCGGCGGCTCGATCCGCCAGCCCGCCGCGGTCACCGGCATCGTCGGCATGAAGCCGACCTACGGCGGCTCGTCCCGCTACGGTCTGATCGCCTTCGCCAGCTCCCTGGACACGCCGGGCCCCTTCGCCCGCAACGTCATGGACGCGGCGCTCCTGCACGAGGCGTTCTCCGGCCACGACACCATGGACTCGACCTCTATCGACGCTCCGGTGCCCTCGGTCGTCGAGGCGGCGCGTAACGGTGACGTGGCCGGGCTGCGCATCGGCGTGGTCAAGGAGTTCGGCGGCGAGGGCTACCAGGCGGGCGTGCTCGCCCGGTTCCACGAGACCGTGGAACTGCTGGAGTCCCTGGGCGCCAAGGTCGTCGAGATCTCCTGCCCGTCGTTCACCACGGCCCTTCCGGCGTACTACCTGATCGCCCCGTCGGAGTGTTCGTCCAACCTGGCCCGTTTCGACGCCATGCGGTACGGCCTGCGGGTCGGCGACGACGGCACGCGGAGCGCCGAGGAGGTCATGGCGCTGACCCGGGCCGCCGGGTTCGGCCCCGAGGTCAAGCGGCGCATCATCCTCGGCACCTACGCGCTGTCCAGCGGCTACTACGACGCCTACTACGGCCAGGCGCAGAAGGTCCGCACGCTGATCTCGCGTGACTTCGAGGCGGCCTTCCACCAGGTGGACGTGCTCATCTCGCCGACCACGCCGACCACGGCGTTCCCGATCGGCGAGCGCGCCGACGACCCCATGGCGATGTACCTCGCCGACCTGTGCACCATCCCGACCAACCTGGCGGGCAACGCGGCCATCTCGGTGCCGTGCGGCCTGGCGGACGAGGACGGGCTGCCGGTCGGTCTGCAGGTCATGGCCCCGGTGCTCGGCGACGACCGCTGCTACCGGGTCGGCGCCGCGGTGGAGAAGGCCCTTGAAGGGCGCTGGGGCGGCAGCCTGCTGTCCAAGGCGCCGGCGCTTTAAGGGTTTCGAGGCGACAGGGGGAAAGGCGGCATGATCACTCGGATCGAGATCGACGGGTTCAAGTCCTTCTTGAACTTCGACCTCGACGTGCCGCCCTTCCTCGCGCTGGTCGGCCCCAACTCCAGCGGCAAGTCGAACGTGTTCGACGCCGTCGCGTTCGTCGCCGACGAGATCGCCGGGTCCGGTGGGCTGCTCGACGCGCGACGCGGCCTGCCGGGAGAGCAGTTCCACCGGGTCGCGCGGGGAGCCCCGGTTCCCGGCTTCGTCGTCTCGGTGGAGGCCCTGGTCTCCCCGGAGCCCGGCGCGCTGCTGCCGATCCGGTTCGACGTGGGTGCGGAGATGGTGCTCAGGATCCCCAGGTCCAGCGGGGCCGTCGTCAGCCATATGGCTCACCGGCTCCCGGAGGAGCTGCTGGAGTTCATCGTCGAGGATCCGGAGCCGGAGATCACGCCTCGCCGTACGGTCCAGTCGTGGCGTCGCTACGTTCCGTCGCCGGCGGTCATGCGCCGCCGGTGCTCCTCGGCCGATCGCGGCCCGCTCACGGCCGACGGCGCCAACCTCGCCGCGGTGCTCGGGCGGATGGCGGGATCGGCCGCGCTGGCCGACCTCATGGCCGACCTCGCCGGGGTGCTCCCCGACGTGGTCGAGCTGGTGCCCCGCGTCGACCGTGAGGAATGCTCCTTCGAACTTGTCGTCGACGGTCAGGGGAAGGTGCCGGCCGCGCTGCTGTCGGACGGGACCCTGCGGACCCTCGGACTGCTCACCGCCCTGCACGATCCGGACCATCCCGGCACCCTTCTGGTGGAGGAGATCGAGAACGGTGTGCACCCGGGAAGCCTGGGCGAGCTGCTCCGCCGGATCCGGCAGCGGGTCGCCGAGCCCGGGGGTGCGAGGCCGTTCCGTCAGGTGATCCTCACCAGCCACTCCCCGGTGGTGGTCGCCGAGCTCTACCGGACCGATCCCGACGCGCTGACCTTCCTGGACACCGTGGTCCGTGTCGACCCCGACAACGACCGGGTCTCACGGGTGACCGTCGCCAAGCCCGTCCTGCCGGACGGAGAGCCGGGCACGTTCGTCTCGCCCCGGCAGGTCCGTAAATATCTGGGCGCGGCGGCATGAGCCGTCCCCTGGTCCCCGGACTGATCGCCGAGGGGGAGGCCGACGAGGGCTTCCTCGGCATCGTCATCTCCCGGCAGCTCCGCGAGCTCACGTGGATGTCGCCGTACGCGGTCGACGTCGAGGCGACGGAGGTCGTCCCGTGCGACCGGGAGCACATGGTCACGGCGCTGGAGGAGCTCGCGGCGGACTGCCATCTGCTCTTCACCCACGACGATCTGCGGGAGCGCGGCAAGGCGGGCGGCAAGACAGACGGTATCCGCTACCACTCGCACTACCTGGTGCCGGTCATCGGGCTGGGAGACACCGAGGCCTGGCTACTCGCCGACCGCGGCGTGTGGGCAGGTCTGGAGGGGAGCGACCTCGGCCTGTTGCCCGCCCGCCCGCGTGACGTCGAGAGGATCACCGACCCCGCGGGGATCCTGGCCGCGACCGTTCCGCGGCGGGGAAAGCCGATCCGCGATTACTTCGAATACATAGGAAGAAACATCGATCTCGCGGTCTTGGCCCAGGTGCCCGCGTATGCCGACTGGGTCGCCGAGACGAGGAACGCACTGAAGGGACTTGGTTACCTATGAGCACCCATACGCTCATGCCGTACGACGAGGCGCTGGAGCGCTTCGAGCCGGTGCTCGGCCTGGAGACGCATGTCGAGCTGGGTACGGCGTCGAAGATGTTCTGCGGCTGCCCGACGACGTTCGGCGCTCCGCCGAACACCCATGTCTGCCCGGTCTGCCTGGCTCTGCCCGGAGCGCTGCCGACGGCCAACGCCGCGGCGATCGAGTCGACGATCCGCATCGGCCTGGCCCTCAACTGCTCGATCGCCGAGTGGTGCCGCTTCGCCCGGAAGAACTACTTCTATCCGGACATGCCGAAGAACTACCAGATCAGCCAGTACGACGAGCCCCTCTGCTTCGACGGCTACCTCGACGTCGAGGTGGACGGCAAGACCGTGCGGATCGAGATCGAGCGGGTCCACCTGGAGGAGGACACCGGCAAGTCCACCCACGTGGGCGGCGCGACCGGCCGCATCCACGGCGCCGACTACTCGATCGTCGACTACAACCGCGCCGGCATCCCGCTGGTGGAGATCGTCACCAAGCCGATCCCGGGGACCGACCGGCTCGCCCCCGAGATCGCCCGCGCCTACGGCACCGAGCTGCGCGAGGTCATGCGCGGGCTCGGTGTCTCGGACGTGCGCATGGAGGAGGGGTCCATGCGCTTCGACGTGAACGTCTCCCTCATGCCGCGCGGCTCCTCCGAGTGGGGAACCCGGACCGAGACCAAGAACGTGAACTCGCTGCGCAGCGTCGAGCGCTCGGTCCGCGGCGAGATCGAGCGTCAGGCCGCGATCCTGGCGGACGGCGGCCGGATCATCCAGGAGACCCGCCACTTCCACGAGAGCACCGGCACCACCACCTCGGGCCGGTCCAAGGAGGAGGCGCAGGACTACCGCTACTTCCCCGAGCCCGACCTGGTGCCGATCGCCCCCGACACCGCGTGGGTGGCCTCGCTCAAGGCCGCCCTGCCGGAACTGCCGAGCGTACGGCGCAAGCGGCTCCAGCAGGAGTGGGGCGTCTCCGACCTCGACATGGCGGCTATGCACAACGCCGACGCCATCGGCCTGGTCGAGGCGACCGTCGCCGCCGGGGCCCCGCCCGCGGACGCCCGCAAGTGGTGGATGGGCGAGCTGGCCCGCCGGGCCAACGAGGCCGCGGTCCCGCTCAGCGAGCTGCGGATCACCCCGGACCAGATCGCCCGGGTGTGCGCGATGGTCGCCGGGGGAGCGCTGAACGACAAGCTGGCCCGCCAGGTCCTGGAGGGCGTGCTGAACGGCGAGGGCTCCCCGGACGAGGTGGTGGCCGCGCGCGGCCTGCAGATCGTCAATGACGAGGGCGAGCTGACGGCGATCATCGACCAGGTCCTGGCCGAGAACGCCGCCGCGGCCGACAAGGTCCGCAGTGGCAAGATCGCCGCGGTCGGCGCTCTCGTCGGCGGTGTCATGAAGGCCAGCCGCGGCAAGGCCGACGCCGGCCGGGCCCGTGAGCTCCTGCTGGAGAAGCTCGGCGTCTCCGAGTAGTCCGCCGAAGACGCAGGAGGGCAGCGGGCAGGGCATCCGTGAACGGCCCGTAAGGCGTCCTGAGCGATTGACGGAAAGGCTCCGCCCTCTCGGCGGAGCCTTTTCCCAGTGTTAATTCCGTTTTTTCATATCGACCAGGTATTGACCCGATTCGGTGGAGGACGTCACGGGGCGAGTCCCATTTCCGCGATGATGGTCTTGACTCTGGCCTGCTCGGCCGCGAGGTAGTCGGCGAACTGCCGGCCGGTCTGGAAGGAGTCGATCCAGCCGTTCTTGGCCACCGCCTCCTTCCACGCCGGCGAGCCGTGCATCCTGGTGACCAGGTCGGTCAGGTCCTTCCTGGCGGCGTCGTCCAGCCCGGGCGGGGCCACGAACCCGCGCCAGTTGGCCAGCTCGACGTCCAGGCCGCCCTCCTTCATGGTGGGCGAGTTCACGCTGTCGACGCGGACGGGCGAGGTCACGCCGAGGGCGCGGAGCTTGCCGGACCTCACGTGCTCGGCGAACTCGCCGATGCCGGAGATCCCCAGCGAGACCTTGTTGCCCAGCAGCGCGTTGAGTGCCTCACCACCGCCCGAGTGAGCGATGTAGTTGACCTTCCCGGGGTCGATCCCGGCGGCCTTGGCCATCAGGCCCGCCACGATGTGGTCGGTGCCTCCGGCGGAGCCGCCCCCGATCGTGATCTTCGCCGGGTTGGCCTTCCACGCCGCCA
The DNA here is from genome assembly GCF_044741965.1 of Streptosporangium sp. NPDC087985. Taxonomy (NCBI): domain Bacteria; kingdom Bacillati; phylum Actinomycetota; class Actinomycetes; order Streptosporangiales; family Streptosporangiaceae; genus Streptosporangium; species Streptosporangium sp. NPDC087985. The sequence goes on along the minus strand of NZ_JBIUTQ010000010.1, from coordinate 182,380 downwards.
CCAGCTGGGCCAGCGTCCGGTACGGCGAGGCCGCCGGAACCACGGCGATCTCGTACTCCTCGGTGAGCTTCGCGATGGGCGTGGTCTCGGCCAGCGTGACCTTCGACCTGTTCTGCTCCACCGCGCCGACCATCACCAGGCCCATGGTCATCAGCAGGTTGCCGTTGCCCTTCTCTCCGGCGAGCTGGGCCAGACCGACGGTCCCGCCCGCCCCGGGGACGTTGTAGACCTCCACCTTGGTGGACCGGTCGATTGAGGTGAAGGCCTGGGCCGCCGCACGGGAGGTCCGGTCCCAGCCGCCGCCGGGCGACGCCGGAGCCATGATTCTCAGCGTGCCGACGCTGGAGCCCGAGCCGCACGCGGTAAGGGCGGCGAGGGACAGTACCGCCAGGGCGGCGGCTCTCCGAAGACGCATGGTCAACTCCAAACAACGTAAAAGCATGGCGAGGATGCCGGGTGCCGCGGACAGCGGTGATCCTTTGCGAGGTTGCCGTTATATCGTCTGTCCCGGTCACATCGCTCACGGCCACCGCGACCAACGTGCCATGCGCCCGGGCCCACGAGTCCGCCAAGGTACGGCACCGCCAGGTGGACGGGCTGATTCGTTATTGCTTTTCGGGTCTTGGCTGGTGGATGTGGTTTAGGGTTAACAAAGGTAAAAACTGCGGAGCAGGAGGAGACGGAGGCCGTGCGGAACGCCGGAGCGTCGATAGACCCACCGACGGACCCGTTCGCGGCGGTTCCTCTCCCCTCACGTCCGGTCCGGCCGGGCGCCCGCGACCCCGCTGCTCCCCCCGGAGAGCAGCCGAAGGGAGGCTCACGGCTTCCCCCGGGTGTCTCGCCTGACATCTTCGGCTCTTCCGGGTCCGGCCAGCCCGCGGCGCCCTCCGGGTTCGGCCGGCCCGCCGCTCCCGCCCCTGGGCAGCTGCCGCCTCCGGCCTCCCCGGCCCAGCCCTGGCAGATGGCAGCCCCGCCCGAGCGCTCCCCTCAGCAACGGCCTCCGCATGACGAGTTCTCGCCCGGGGCCGGTGGCCCCCGGCCGCCGGAGCCACCCCGTTTCGGAGAGCCGCCCCGCCGCAGGGGAGGCAGGTCCCTCCTCGTCGTCGCGGTCCTGCTGCTGCTGGCCGCCCTCGCCTATGCCGTACCCGCGATCGTCATGTCCGGAAAAATACTGCCGGGCACCCGGATCCACGGCGTCGACATCGGCGGCCTGACCGCGACCGAGGCGGCGGACAGGCTCAGGGAGCAGCTGCCCGGCAAAATCGGCAAGGGGATGACCCTCCGGGCCGCGGGCAAGAAATACGCCATCGCTTCCGAGGACATCGGGCTGGATCTCGATGTCGTCGCCACCATCGGCCAAGCGTCCAGCGGCTTCCCCACTCCGGCGGACGTCTGGCGAGGGCTGACCGGCACCACCGAGCTGGACCTCAAGGTCTCCGTCGACTCCGAGCGCATGGACAGCACCGTCACAGCCCTGGCCAAGAAGATCGACCTCAAGGTCCGCGAGGGTTCGGTCACCTTCGAGGACACCAAGCCGGTCGTGGTGACCCCCCGCGACGGCCGGGAACTGGAGCAGTCCGCCGCGGCCCTTGCCATCAGGAAGGCCTTCCTGGCGGCCGGAGGAGAGATCGAGCTGCCGGTTTCGGTGATCAAACCCAAGGTGACGGCGGAGGTGGTCAAGAAGGCCGCCGCCGCTGCGGACAAGGCCCTGTCCGGCCCGGTCACCCTGACCTACGCCGGCAGGCAGGCCCAGCTCCCGGTGGAGACCCTCGCCGCCCACCTGTCCTTCACGTCCGGAAGCTCCGGCGGCATGGTCCCGGTGTTCGACGCCAGGAACGCGGTCGTGACCGTGGAGAAGAAACTCGTCGATCCCGCCCAGGCCCCCAGGGAGCCCACCTTCCAGATCGTCGGCAACACGCCGAAACTGATCCCCGGCCGTAACGGCAAGGGGATCAACGACGATAAGCTCGCCGATGCCGTGGCCCGGATGGTCACCGAGGGCGGTAGCCGGACGATCCCGGTCGCTCTCATGACCGTCAAGCCTCGCGTCTCCGACGCCGAGGCGCACAAGCTCGGAATCAAGGAGAAGATCAGCGAGTTCACCACGCCGTACCCCTGCTGCGCCCCCCGGGTGACGAACATCCGCACGATCGCCGCTCTCCTGGACGGCTACCTGGTCAAGCCCGGCGAGACCTTCTCGCTCAACGGTGTGATCGGCCAGCGCGACACGGCCCGCGGCTTCGTTCCGGCTCCCATGATCCAGGGTGGCCGGCTGATCGACTCCGTGGGCGGCGGCATCTCCCAGTTCGTCACCACCATGTACAACGCGGTGTTCTTCGGCGGCCTTGAAGACGTCCAGCACATGGCGCACGAGTTCTACATCTCGCGCTACCCCGCCGGACGCGAGTCCACGGTCTCCTGGCCGGAGCCGGACTTCCGCTGGAAGAACGACTCGAAGTACGGCGTGCTGGTGAAGGCCTCCTCCACGGCCACCTCGGTCACGGTCGCCTTCTGGAGCACCAAGCGCTACGACATCGAGTCGATCTCCTCCGAGCGCTACAACGTCACCCCGTTCGAGAGCGCCACCGACAGCGGTCCCGACTGCATCGCGATGACCGGGCAGCAGGGTTTCACGATCGACGTGACCCGGGTCTTCAAGCAGGACGGCAAGGAGGTCAAGCGGGAGACGAGGAAGACCGTCTACAGACCCGAGACCGACCTCAAATGCGTTCCCACGCCGGATCCCGCTCAGGACGGGTAGTTCCTGCTTCGGGCGTTCGCGGTGCGGGTGTTCCGGCTTGCGGGTGTTCGCGGTGCGGGTGTGCGCGCTGCGGTGGGTGGGTGTTCCGGCCGGCCGTCTCACCGCCCACCGCAGCGCGAACCGGAGGCCGGTCGGACCCTAGGCAAGCCGGAAGCCCCGCAGCAGGAGCTACGGGGTCACGGTGAGAAGGCGGTCGTCGTCGGCGGCCGGGGAGCCTCGGCCGTCCTTGTTGCTGGTGCCGAACCACAGGGAGCCGTCGGGGGCGGCGGCGACCGCGCGGATCCTGCCGTACCGGCCGTCGAACCTGGCGACGGGGGTGCCGGTCGTGCCGTCGGAGGCGACGGGGACCTGCCAGAGCCTCCTGCCCCGCAGCGCGCCGACCCAGAGGGAGCCGTCGGCGTAGGCCATGCCGGAGGGGGAGGCCTCCGAGGTGGGCCAGGTGACGACCGGGTTGATGAAGCGCGAGTCGTGGCCGACGCCCTCGACCTCCGGCCAGCCGTAGTTGCCCCCCTTCCTGATCAGGTTGATCTCGTCGAACGAGCTGGCCCCGAACTCGCTGGCGTACATGCGCCCCGACGGGTCCCAGGCCAGGCCCTGGACGTTGCGGTGGCCGTAACTCCAGATCACGTTCTTGAACGGGTTGCCGGGGGCGGGCCTGCCGTCGACGGTCATGCGGAGGATCTTGCCCGCCAGGGAGCCGAGGTTCTGGGCGAGGGCGCGGTCGCCGGTCTCGCCGGTGCCGGCGTAGAGGTATCCGTCGGGGCCGAAGGCCAGGCGGCCACCGTTGTGGATCCAGCCCTTGGGGATGCCGTCGAGGATCACGGTGGCATCGGTCAGACCCCGGACGTAGCGGTAGCGCACGATCCGGTTGTCCTGGGCGGAGGTGAAGTACAGGAAGACGTAGTGGTCCTTGCCGAAGGAGGGAGAGACCGCCACGCCCAGCAGGCCGCCCTCGCCGTCGGGCAGTACGCCGTCGACCGTGCCGACCTCGGTGACCTTTCCCGCCGCCGTGACCCGCAACAGCCTGGCGGTGTCGCGCTCGGTCACCAGGGCGTCGCCACCGGGCAGGAACGCGAGACCCCAGGGCACGGCCAGGTTCTTCACCAGGGTGCGTGGCTCGCCGAGGGGCGCGGCGGTGCCTGTGGAGGGGAGAGCGGGGACCCGCGTGGTGTCGGCGGGTACCGCCGAGCACCCCGCCACCAGCAGCGCAGCCGCGAAAAGGGACGTCAGTCGTGTCATCCGAATCATGAAAGCTCCTTTTCCGTTCCTACCGTCGAGTACGGAGGGGAGGTTCCCGGACGATCCCTTGAATAATGGGGCCATGAAGATCTGGGTCCCCTCCAAAGCCGCTGTCGACGTCCTGAGTGACCTACCCGATGTGGAGTGCGTCGTCTACGACGGCACTGGTCCGGTCCCCGACGGGGCGGAGGAGGTCGAGGTCTGGATCCCGCCGTTGATACCGGTGGCACGGACCCCGGAGCTACTCGGCAGGATGTCCCGGCTCCGGCTGCTGCAGACCGTCACTGCGGGGGTGGAGGCCTACCGGCCGCACCTCCCGGAGGGCGCGGTGCTGTGTAACGCGCGGGGGGTGCATGACGCGGGGACCGCGGAGTGGGCGGTGGGGGCCATGATCGCCGTGCTGCGGGAGTTCCCGGGGTTCGCCGCCGCGCAACGGGAAGGCGAGTGGACCTACCACCACACCGGTGTGCTGGCCGACTCCACAGTGCTGATCGTCGGCTACGGTTCGATCGGCGAGGCGTTGGAGCGGCGGCTGGACGGTTTCGAGGTGGACGTCGTCCGGGTGGCGAGGACCGCGCGGGGAAACGTGCACGGTCAGGACGAGCTGCCGGAGCTGCTGCCCCGGGCGGATGTGGTGGTGCTGCTGGTCCCGTCCACCCCCGCGACCGCCGGGCTGGTGGACGCGGATTTCCTGGCGGCGATGAAGGACGGCGCCGTGCTGGTGAACGCGGCCAGAGGCGGTGTGGTGGACACCGGTGCGCTCGTCGCCGAGCTGGGCAGGGGCCGGATCCTGGCGGCGCTCGACGTCACCGATCCCGAGCCGCTGCCGCCGGGACATCCGCTGTGGACGGCGCCGGGGGTGTTCATCACCCCGCATGTCGCGGGCAGCACCCCGGCGTCCGGACGGCGCATGCTGCGGCTTCTCCGCTCCCAGCTCCTGCGTCACCTGGCGGGCGAACCGCTCAAGAATGTGATCACCGGATCGTACTGACCGCCGTCCGTACCGGTCAGATCCTTGCTGACCAGGTCTTTACTCTCCGCGGGCCGTACTGACCGGCAAAGGAATCCTGACCGTGGCTACCTCGTGACCTGGAGTACGTACGGTGAATCCTGATACCGATCCTCGAATGGTTATCAGATCGGTGACGACTGCGGTGTTGTCGCCACCAACACGGGTTGGAGAGCACAGACTGGCCGTGTGCCTTCGCGGAAGCGAGACAGACCGACACTGATGGGCAGACGACATTGATCCGCTGGCGTGACCCCCGGGTAGCGCTGACCGTCGCGGCGGGAACCGGCGTGGTGGGGCTCGTTGCCGCTCTTCGCGGCGGTGTCCCGGTCGCACTGGCCGGCGCGGGGGCGGGAGTCGTCGCCGCCGCGGTCGCGGCGGTATCGCTGTTCACCGCGCTCCTGCGAGGCACCGACCGGCGCAGGGCGCCGGCCTGGCGCTGGCTGGCCGGCGGCTCGATCACCTGGCTGGTCGGGATCGGGGTGCGGCCGCTCGCGGACGGTACCCCCTTCGTGGTGACCTTCGCCGACCTGGTGGTTCTGGTCGGTACGGCGATGCTCACCGTGGGCACCGGCCTGTTGGCCACCCGGCCCGCCCGCGGGCGGGCGCTGCTGCGGGACCTTACCGACTCGTATGTGTGCGCCGCCTCGCTCTTCGTGATCGGCTGGGTCCTTCTGCTGGGTCCGGCGTCCCGCCAGGCCGACGACGCCGGTACCTTCGCGGTCACGGTCGGCCTGCCGCTGCTCTGCCTGATCCTCGCGTGTGCCGTGGGTCCCGCGGTGGTTCCCGTCCGGCGGTCCGCCTGGCCGGCGGGCCTGGCGGCGCTGGCCGTACTGGCCGCCATCACGGCGGCCGAGACGGTCACCGCGCTGGCCCGGGTGAGCGGCGACACGCCGTCACCGATCGGGATGTGGCCGGCTCCGGTGGCCTTCCTGGTGCTCGCGGCGGTCCCGTGGCGCGACCGTACAGCCCGTTCCCGGGACTCCGCCGACGACGAGGGGCCGTCCGTCGGCCACGCCGCCTCCTCGCTGATCGCGGCCGTGCCGCTGATCCTCGTCGCCGTGGCCACCGCGGTCGTGCTCTTCCGCGTGCTCGGTGGCAAGGTGCAGGGGCCGGTCGCGGTCCTGGCTCTGGTGTCGGCGTCGATCGTCGGCATCCTGGTGGTCCGGCTGTCCGTGATGCTGCTGGAGTCGGGCCGGATGCGGCGTCTGGTGGACCTTGGCGAGCGGCAGCTGCAGGATCTGGCGGAGAGCACCGGCGACGTGGTCCTGCTGTGCGACTACGACGGCGTGGTGCGGGAGATCGGCGAGGGTGTCGAGACCACCTACGGGTACCGCCCCGACGAGCTGGTCGGCGGAACCATCTTCGACTACATCCATCCCGAGGACGCGCCGGGCATCCAGACGGCGCTCCGTACGATGAACCTGGACGAGGGGCCGGCCGAGGGGCCGGGTACCTACATGATCGCCTGCCGGATCCGGGCGGCGGACGGCACCTGGCGGCCCACCGAGTCGGTCGCCACGCGTCATGTGCGCGGTGAGGAACTGTTGCTGGTCACCACCCGCGACGTCAGCGACCAGGAGGCACTGCGCAACCAGGTCGCCCACCTGACCTTCCATGACGGCATCACCGGCCTGCCCAACCGGGCCTACTTCGAGGAGCGCACCCGCGAGGTGCTGGCCCGCCCCGGTGCGAGCAGCGCCGTCGTGGTGTTCCTGGATCTCGACGGCTTCACGGCGGTCAACGACTCGGTCGGTCACGCCAGCGGCGACTACCTGCTCAGCCAGGCGGCGCGCAGGCTCCGCGCGGCCGTACGGGTCGACGACACCCTGGCCCGCTGGGGCGGCGACGAGTTCGCGGTGCTGCTGGACGGGGCGATGGACGCCCAGACGGCGGTGGACCTGGCCGAGTGGCTGGTCCGCACGGTCTCGTCCGAGCCGTTCCGGGTGGCCGACCGCGACATCGCGCTGACCGCGAGCGTCGGGGTGGCCTTCGCCGATGACGACGTCTCCTCCGCGGACCTGATCCGCAACGCGGACGTGGCGATGGCCAGGGCGAAGGATCTCGGGGGGCGCCGAGTCGAGGTGTTCGCCGCGCACATGCACGCTGACGTGGTGCGCCGCCTGGAGCTCGCCGCCGACCTGCAGCGGGCGCTGCTGGAGAACCAGTTCGCCATCGAGTACCAGCCCGTGGTGGACCTGGCCACCTCGCGCGTCACCGCCGTCGAGGCGCTGGTGCGCTGGTGGCGGGGGAGCGCGTTCGTACCGCCCGAGCAGTTCCTCGGCGCGGCCGAGGACACCGGCCTGATCGTCCCGCTGAGCGAGTGGATCCTGCGCGAGGCCTGCCGGGAGGTGGCCGTGTGGCGCACGTCCTCCTGGGAGATCGGGCTGTCGCTCAACCTGTCGGCCCGGCAGATCATGGCACCGCGCTTCGTGGAGACCGTCGAGTCGGCGCTCACCGAGAGCGGTCTGCCGCCCAGCGCGCTGACCCTTGAGGTCATCGAGGAGATGCTGGTCGAGGACGCCGAGGAGACCATCACGCGGCTTTCGGAGCTGCGCAGGCTCGGAGTACGGCTGGCCATCGACGACTTCGGCACCGGCTATGCGTCGCTGGCGCTCCTGCGGCAGCTCCCGGTGGACATGATCAAGATCGACCCGTCGTTCGTGTCCGGGCTCGGCCGCGACGAGACGCTCACGTTGCTGACCCGCACGATCGTACGGCTCGGCCATGACCTGGGGCTGGTCGTGGTGGCCGAGGGCATCGAGCGTCCGGAGCAGCTCGAACTGCTGCGCGAGATGGGCTGCACCCGGGGGCAGGGTTTCCTGGTGGCGCGGCCGATGGCCGCCCGCGGGGTCGACTCCCTCATGCGGACCAGCCTCTCCAGCCTGCACAGCGGCGTCTGACGGCGCTCACCTTGATCGTGGTCTCGAATCTTGAGACTCGCGTCCCATGAATTTGACGTGGACGCACTCCGTCGGTCATGGTGGATTCATGCATCACAGTGGGATTCTCGTAGTACTTCGCCGGCGCGCGGGCCGATAGCGAAGCACTTCGACCTGCGCGCCGCCCCAGCTCCGCCATCCCTGGCGGGATGGGGCATTTTTTATGCCGCCGAACACGCTGAGCCACAAGGAACGAGCCGATGACCGAACAGATGACAGGAGCCCAGGCCCTCGTCAGAGCACTGGAGAACGTCGGGGTCGACACCGTGTTCGGGATCCCGGGCGGCGCGATTCTTCCCGCCTACGATCCCCTTTACGACTCGACCAAGGTCCGGCATGTGCTTGTACGGCACGAGCAGGGCGCCGGGCACGCGGCCCAGGGCTACGCGCAGGCCACCGGCAGGGTCGGGGTCTGCATGGCGACCAGCGGTCCGGGCGCGACCAACCTGGTCACCCCGATCGCCGACGCCTACATGGACTCGGTCCCGATCGTCGCGATCACCGGCCAGGTGGCCAGCGGGTCCATCGGCACCGACGCATTCCAGGAAGCCGACATCTCCGGCATCACCATGCCGATCACGAAGCACAACTTCCTGGTGACCGACCCGAACGACATTCCCAGGACGATCGTGGAGGCCTTCCACATCGCCTCGACCGGGCGTCCGGGGCCGGTGCTGGTCGACATCGCCAAGGACGCGCTCCAGGCGACGATGACCTTCCAGTGGCCGGTCGTCATGCAGCTGCCGGGCTACCGGCCGGTCCTCCGGCCGCACTCCAAGCAGATCCGAGAGGCCGCCAGGCTGATCGCCGAGGCCAGGCAGCCCGTCCTCTACGTCGGTGGCGGCGTGCACAAGGCCGGGGCCGCGGCGGAGCTGCTGGAGTTCGCCGAGCTGACCGGCATCCCCGTGGTCACCACACTGATGGCGCGCGGTACCTTCCCCGACAGTCACCGCCAGCACCTGGGCATGCCGGGCATGCACGGTTCGGTGCCGGCGGTCGGGGCGCTGCAGCGCGCCGACCTGATCATCGGGCTCGGGGTCCGTTTCGACGACCGCGTCACCGGACAGCTCTCCACCTTCGCGCCGCACGCGAAGATCGTCCATGCCGACATCGACCCGGCGGAGATCTCCAAGAACCGGCAGGCCGACGTCCCGATCGTGGGCGACTGCAAGGAGGTCATCTCCGAGCTGATCGCCGCGGTGCGCAACGACGGCCGTAAGGGCGACTACAGCGAGTGGTGGACCCAGCTCGACTCCTACCGGAAGACCTACCCGCTGGGCTACGACGAGTTCGAGGACGGCTCCCTCGCTCCCCAGTACGTCATGGAGCGGCTGAGTGCGATCGTCGGGCCGGACGCCATCTACACCGCGGGTGTCGGCCAGCACCAGATGTGGGCCGCCCAGTTCATCGGCTACGAGAAGCCCGGCAGCTTCATCAACTCCGGTGGGGCCGGCACGATGGGCTTCGCGCTCCCGGCCGCGATGGGCGCCAAGATGGGCAGCCCCGACACCACGGTCTGGGCCATCGACGGTGACGGCTGCTTCCAGATGACCAACCAGGAACTGGCCACCTGCACCATCGAGGGTGTGCCGATCAAGGTCGCCATCATCAACAACGGCAACCTCGGCATGGTCCGGCAGTGGCAGACGCTGTTCTACAACAAGCGTTACTCCAACACCGACCTGCAGACGGTCCGCCGGATCCCCGACTTCGTGAAGCTGGCCGAGGCGTACGGCTGCGTCGGTCTGCGGTGCGAGCGCCCTGAGGACGTGGACGCGACGATCAAGAAGGCGATGGAGATCAACGACGTGCCCGTCGTGATCGACTTCGTCGTCCACCAGGACGCCATGGTCTGGCCGATGGTCGCAGCCGGGACCAGCAACGACGACATCAAGTTCGCGCGCGACATGGCGCCGGTCTGGGACAGCGAGGACTAGCGGTGAGTGATCGAAGCGGGTGGCCGGGCAGGCACGGCCGGGCGAGGGGGAAGGCATGAGCAGGCACACGCTCTCCGTGCTGGTGGAGAACAAGCCCGGCGTGCTCGCGCGCGTCGCGTCGCTGTTCAGCCGCCGAGGGTTCAACATCGACTCGCTGGCGGTCGGGCCGACCGAGCACGAGGACATCTCGCGGATGACCATCGTGGTCAACGTCGAGGAGCTGCCGCTTGAGCAGGTCACCAAGCAGCTCAACAAGCTGGTCAACGTGCTGAAGATCGTGGAGCTCGATCCCGCGCAGGCCGTGCAGCGCGAGCTCACGCTGATCAAGGTGCGTGCCGACGCCGAGACCCGTTCCAGCGTTCTGGAACTGGTCAACCTCTTCCGCGCGCGTTGCGTTGACGTCGCCTCTGACGCGGTGACCATAGAGGTCACCGGCACGCCGGACAAGCTGCAGGCCTTCATCAGGCTTCTGGAGCCGTTCGGCATCAAGGAACTGGTCCAGTCGGGCATGGTGGCCATCGGCCGCGGCGCCCGTTCCATCACCGACCGTTCTCTCCGGGCCCTGGACCGGACTGCGTAGGCAGTACGAGAAACCTGAAAGGTTAAGCAAGTGACTGAGATCTTCTACGACGACCAGGCCGACCTGTCGATCATCCAGGGCCGGCATGTGGCTGTCCTGGGATACGGCAGCCAGGGGCACGCCCACGCCCTGTCCCTGCGCGACTCCGGCGTGGACGTCCGGGTCGGTCTGCCGGAGGGTTCCAAGAGCCGTGAGAGGGCCGAGGCCGACGGACTGCGGGTGGTCACCCCCGCGGAGGCCGTCGAGGAGTCCGACCTGACCATGATCCTGGCGCCGGACCACATCCAGCGTCACCTCTACGCCGAGCACGTGGCTCCGAACCTCGTCGAGGGCGACGCCCTGTTCTTCGGCCACGGCTTCAACATCCGCTACGGCCTCATCGAGGCCCCCGAGGGTGTGGACGTGGCCATGGTCGCGCCCAAGGGCCCCGGTCACCTCGTCCGCCGCCAGTACACTGCGGGCCGCGGCGTGCCGTGCCTCATCGCCGTCGAGAAGGACGCCAGCGGCACGGCCTGGGACCTCGCGCTGTCCTATGCCAAGGGCATCGGCGGCACTCGCGCCGGCGCGCTGAAGACGACCTTCACGGAGGAGACCGAGACCGACCTGTTCGGTGAGCAGGCCGTCCTCTGCGGTGGCGTGTCCGAGTTGATCAAGACCGGTTTCGAGACTCTGATCGAGGCCGGCTACCAGCCCGAGGTCGCCTACTTCGAGTGCCTTCACGAGATGAAGCTGATCGTCGACCTGATGTACGAGGGCGGCATCCACAAGATGTACTGGTCGGTCTCCGACACCGCCGAGTACGGCGGCTACTCCCGTGGCCCGCGCGTCGTCAACGCCGAGACCAAGAAGGAGATGAAGCGCATCCTCGCCGAGATCCAGTCCGGTGAGTTCGCCAGGGAGCTGGTGGACGAGTTCGACAGCGGCCAGAAGAAGTTCACCGCCTACCGCGAGGAGCTGGCCAAGCACCCGATCGAGAAGACCGGCGCCAAGCTGCGTCCGATGATGAGCTGGCTCAAGTAGCGGCGGGCTCTCTCCGGGTGGCCCGTGCTTGAACGGGTCATCTCGTACGGCGACGCCCCCGCGACGCTCATCCGTCGCGGGGGCGTCGCCGTTCTCCCTCGCCGCGGGGCGACGGGGGAGGAGGTCAGCGGGTCAGCACTGGGCGGGCTTCAGCCAGGAACACTCGAGGTCGGCGGAGTCCTGCTGGACCTGGCGGAGCTGGACGTTTGCGATGTCGGCGGGGGCGGTCCGGCTGAACTGGGCGAGACGGATGGCGATCTTGTCCTCGATGTCCTTGGGGGAGCCGGACAGGAACTGGTTGAGCATCACGGAGAAGACCAGGGGCTCGTTGTCCGCACTGGTCACGTAACCGGACAGGGCCGTGACGCCGGTCAGCGACCCGGTCTTGGCGCGGACGTTCCCGGCGGCGGGGGTGCCGCGCATCCGGCTCCGCAGCGTTCCGCCCACCATCCGGTCGGGCTCTCCGGCGATCGGCAGCGCACCGTACCAGGTGGAGAACCAGGGCTTGGAGCGCAGGGCGATCAGCAGGCCCGTGACGCCGTCAGGAGTCAGGCCGTCCACCCGGGACAGGCCGGAACCGTCCCGCACGCGCAGCGTCGGCATGCCGTTGGCCCGGGCGAAGGCGGTGATGGCGGCGAGCCCGGCGTTCCAGGTCCCCGCTCCGGAGACCTTGCGCCCGATCGACTTGGTCAGGATCTCGGCGTGCATGTTGTTGCTGAGCTTCAGGAACGGGACGAGCATCTCACCCAGCGGCATCGACTCGCGCGAGGCCACGGTGACGGCCCCCGCGGGGGTCGTCTCGCGGGCCGTGGCCCCCAGCACCCGCACGCCGTGCCCGGTCAGTGCCTTACGGAAGAGCGAGGCAGCGTACCCGGTGGGATCGTCGACGGTGACCCACTCGTCATACTTCTCCGCGACGGTCCCGGTGATCAGCACGGTGTTGGTGCCGTGCTGCCGCTCGACCGTCACGTCGGTCGAGGTCCCGGTCGTCGCCCGGTTGTCGATCTTCAGGTAGTCGGTCTCGGGGGTGGTGGACACCTTGGCGGGCTTGCCCGCGGAGTTGCCGGGGGCGACCGAGACGATGACGGTCCCGGCGTCGTAGTCGGTGTCCGGCGAGGCGGTCAGCGCGGAGATCTGCGCCGAGTAGTAGTACGGCTCGTCGTCCCAGGCCCAGTCGGTGCCCAGCCGTACCGAGTCGAACCAGGTGTCGTCGGCGACCAGCTTGCCGGTGACCACCTTGAGCCCCGTGGCGGCCACGCGGGCGGCCAGCGCGTCGTAGTCGGCGGCGAGGAGGGTCGGGTCGCCGGTGCCCCTGAGGTAGAGGTCTCCGGTCAGGACCGAGTCGGCGCGCCGGCCGGTGGACAGCACATCGGTGGTGAAACGGAAGTCCGGGCCGAGGGAGTCGACCGCGGCGGCCGACGTCACCAGCTTGGTGTTGGAGGCGGGGGTGAGGATCCTGCCCGGGTCCTGAGCGTAGAGCTCCTCACCGGAGGTGGCGCTTTTGACCACCACGCCCGCCCGCGCGGGGGTCAGCCGGGCGTCGCTGAGAATCTGGTCGAGGTCCTTGACCAGGTCGGTGACTCCGGAGGTGGGTTCGAGCGCGCTCGCCGGGACCGAGGTCCAGGCAAGACCGGCGAGGAGGAGGGCGGATAAAGAGAGCGTGGTTCGTCGCGAGGGCCGCACGGTTTCTCCCTGTGCCTAGGGTGTCTGCGAAGATCATGAGGAATCGCAGACCGCGCGACAATACGGAAATATTCGTATCTTTCGGGTCTGCCAAGCGATTGCTTGCTGCGATTGGATGTGCGCACGATCACATCGGAGCCCGTTCCTGCCCTGGTCACCGTGCCCCGCGTCGGCTGCACCGTCACCGTGGAGGCGCTCAGAGCAGCTGGGCGGTGATCACCAGGAACATGCAGTCGCCGAAGGAGAGGACGTCGCCCGGACGGACCTTCGCCGGCCCGACCAGGCGCCAGTCGTTCAGCCGGGTGCCGTTGAGCGAGCCGAGGTCGACGACGATCCAGCCGTCCTCGTCGCGGCGGAGCTCGGCGTGCACCCGTGACACGGTCAGGTCGGCCAGCACCAGGTCGCAGGCCGAGCCGCGGCCGACCACGTAGCGGGTACGGCTGTCGCCGGGCAGTGCGAGCCGGGGCAGCCGGGGACGTCTCCAGGCGGACTCCACCCGTTTGGTGAAGTCGGAGGCCGAGGAGACGATCTCGGTCACCACACGGCGGAACCGGCCCCGGGGTGGCAGGTCGGCGATCAGGTCGTCGAGCTCGCCCTGGCTGCGTGCGCGCAGTGCCATGTCGACGCGGCCGAGGAACGTGTCGTGGGAGAGCCGGCCCTCGGCGGCGCGGTCGCGGAGCTCGTTGATCGCACGATCGCGGTCCCCATCGGACGCGCGGGACGGGGGAGGCGGCGAGCTCATCCCCCGAGTATCCGCCCCCGGGGCGGAACCTGTCCAGAATATGCGGATCTCTTGCAGTGGACATACTGAGTATGCATACTCAGTATCCATGGCGATCCGACATGGGCTGCTCGCTCTGCTGAGCCAGGGGCCCCAGCACGGCTACCAGTTACGGGCCGAGTTCGAGGCGTCCACAGGGGCGACCTGGCCACTCAACATCGGCCAGGTCTATACGACGCTCTCCCGCATGGAACGCGACGGCCTGGTGACCCCCGGCGAGCAGGACGACCAGGGCCGGGTCGTCTACACGATCACCGAGGCCGGTCGGGCCGAGATGGAGCGATGGTTCGGCACCCCCGTCGCCCAGGCCGACCGGCCCCGGGACGAACTGGTCATCAAGCTGGCGATGGCGGTCACCGCCGTCGCCGACGTACGGCCCGTCATCCAGGCCCAGCGCACCGCGACCATGCGCACGCTGCAGGAGCTGACCCGCGCCAAGCGGTCAGGCGTGGACGGCACCGCACAGCGGCTGGTGCTCGACTCGATGATCTTCCAGGCCGAGGCCGAGCAGCGCTGGCTCGATCACTGCGAGGCCGTGCTCACGGCCTCCCCCCAGACGCAGGAGACACAGAGATGAGTTTCGATCCGGTCGTACGGCTCGCGGACGTCAGCCGCGTGCACGGTGACGGACCACAGGCCGTGGCGGCACTCCGGGGGGTGAGCCTGGACGTCGCCGCCGGAGAGCTGGTCGCGGTGATGGGACCGTCCGGCTCCGGCAAGTCCACCCTGCTCAACCTCGCCGGCGGCCTCGACCTGCCCACCTCCGGCGACGTGGTCGTCGAGGGCACCTCCCTGGCCGGGCTGCCGGCCAGGGAGCTCGCCGCGCTCCGCCGCAGGCACGTGGGCTACGTCTTCCAGGACCTCAACCTGATCCCGTCGCTCACCGCCGTGGAGAACATCATGCTCCCGCGCGAGCTGGACGGCATCAAGGCGAAGGACGCCCGCCGCGAGGCGCTGGAGGTGCTCGCCGAGGTCGGTCTCGCCGACGTCGCCAGCCGCTTCCCCGACGACATCTCCGGCGGCCAGCGCCAGCGGGTCGCGATCGCCCGCGCCCTGGCCGGGGAGCGACGGCTGATCCTGGCCGACGAGCCCACCGGCGCCCTCGACACCCCCACCGGTGACGACATCCTCCAGCTCCTGCGCGCCCGCTGCGACGCGGGAGCCACCGTGCTGCTCGTCACCCACGAACCCCGCTACGCCGCCTGGGCCGACCGGGTGGTCTTCCTCCGAGACGGCGAGATCGCCGACTCCACCGCCGTCCCCCTGGAGAGTGCCCGGTGAGCGAACGGACAGACGGCAGGAGCACTTCGGCGAACTCCGGGGAGGGCGCCGCGTGAGCGCCCTCCTCGCCGCGCTGCGGATCTCCCGACGAGGCATCGGCCGGGCCAGGGCGCGCAGCGCACTCATCATCGTCATGATCGGCCTGCCCGTCCTCGCCATCACCGCCGTGCTCACCTACTTCGCGACCGAGGACCTCCGGCCGGAGGAGCGGCTGACCATGGAACTCGGTGCGGCCGATGCCAAGCTGACGGACACCGGGGCCACCGAGCCGATCCGGCAGGACGTGACCGGTGGCGCCTGGGAGCCCGGGGGCGTCGTCGGCAAGTCGCGGCGGTCCCAGGCGGAGATTCAGGCCCTGGCCGGGCCCGGTAGCCGGCTCATCCCGATGAACGAGGGCTACGCCCCCTACTGGGCGGGAACCGACGACGAGTACGTCGGTGTCCGGGAGGTGGACCTGCGCGACCCGATGGCGGGCGCCATGTTCCCGCTCGTCCGGGGACGCTACCCGCAGGCCGCCGACGAGGTGGTCGTCACCGCGCCCATGGAGCTTGCCACGGGTTCGACCCTCCGCGTCTACCACCGGGACGGCGTGCCCAAACGCGTGGTGGGGACGGTGGTCCGGCGGCCATTAGATCCCCGGATGGTAATCATCGGGCTTCCCGGCTCGCTGATCCTCGCCTCGGGCCCGGCCGAGGTCGAACGGTCCTGGCTGGTGGCGGCTCCGGCGCCGATCACCTGGGACGACACGCTCCGGTTCAATCAGGCGGGGGTGCGCGTGTGGTCGCGGGCGGTACTGGAGAACCCGCCACCCGAGGGTAACGGACCCGGGCAGGCACTTCTCTCCATGGCGCGGCCCCTGAACGGCATCGACGTCCTGACCGCCGTGCTGGGGGTGACCCTGGCGATCATCGAGGTCGTCCTGCTGGCCGGGCCCGCCTTCGCCGTGGGACTGCGGCGCCGCCGCGGGGAGCTCGCGCTCATCGCCGCCCAGGGCGGTTCGGCCCGCCATCTCAAGCTGGTCGTGCTGGCCGACGGGCTGACCCTGGGACTGACCGCCGCCGTCCTCGGCGCCGTCCTCGGAGTCGGCGTCGCCAGGGGGATCGTGGCCTATATGGGGATCTGGCCGGCCGGCAGGCTCGGCCCCTTCGAAGTGCCTTTCGGACAGATAGCACTGGTCGCGGCGCTCGGGGTCTTCAGCGGGGTGGCGGCGGCCGTGGTGCCCGCCGTGCAGGCCGCCCGGGTGAACGTGGTCGCGGCGCTGGCCGGTCGGCGGCCCACGGTGCGCGACCGGGCCGGCTGGCCGCTGCTCGGGCTGGTCCTGCTGACGGCGGGGGCAGGGGCCATGGTCTTCGGGATCCGGTCGGCCGATGTGATGATCCTCTTCGGCGGGGTGCTCGGGCTGCTTGGCCTGGTCATGGTGACACCCTGGCTGGTCCGGCTGATCGGCAGGCCGGCAGGGAGGCTCCCGCTCCCCCTCCGGCTGGCCGTCCGCGACGCCTCCCGCAACCGAGGCCGTACGGCTCCCGCCATCGTGGCGGTGCTGGCCGCGGCGGCGGCGTTCAGCACGGTCGCGGTCAGTGTCGCCAGCAGAGACAGGGCATCGCAGGAGTACTACCGGCAGGCCTACCCGACGGGCGCCACGGCGATCTACGGTGACGACGTCACCGAGGAAGCCTGGGGGAAGATCCGGCCGATCGTCGATCGGACGCTCCCCGGTGTGCCGCTGGTGGAGACATACCGGCCCGTCGAAGCCGACGGCCAGTCGGTGTACTTCGACCAGGTGGACGGCAACTGCAGCCGCTGCTTCACCTCGCAAGGGCCCCTGGGCCGGCTTCCGGCGGGCGGGCCCGACCTGCTCCGCCTCCTGCTGGGCCGTACCGACCGGGTAGCCGAGACGGCGCTGGCGGAGGGGAAGATGGTGATCTTCAACCCGGAGGCGGTCAGGGACGGCAGGATCCGCTTCAATGTCTCAAGCTGGGACTGGACGGCAGACCAGGAGAAGGTGAAGGCACTCACCATTCCCGCGGTGGTGGTCACCGTTCCGGGACCGTTCAACGTGCTCGGCGTGATGCCGGTCGCCGCGATCACCAAGGCCGGGCTCACCCCCAAGCTGAGTCACCTGCTCGTGGACCCGGCGGTCGCACGCCTGACCCCGGAGCAGGAGCAACGGCTCAGCGTGCCGGTGCGCGCCGTCACGTCGAAAGTCGCGGTCCGGACCGAGCGGGGGAGCCGGCAGAACGACGACAGCGGGGCTCTCCGCACCCTGTGGATCATGGCGGCCCTGGCCTCGGTGGTGGTGCTCGGCGGAACCCTCGCCGCCTCGGGGCTGGCCGCGACGGACGCCCGTTCCGACCTTGACACGCTCTCGGCGGTCGGGGCACGTCCCCTGACACGCAGGCTGGTGGCGGCGGGGCAGGCGACGGTCGTCGCCGGGTTCGGTGTGCCCCTCGGCCTGCTCGTCGGGCTGGTCCCCGGGCTCGCGCTGGCGAGCCAGGTGAGCCTGCGGCATGGCGGCGAGCCGGAGATCGGGCTGAACGGGGTCCCATTCGAGAAGGTGGGGGTCGTCCTCAGCGTGCCGTGGCCGACGCTGCTGGCGGTGGGCATCGGCCTGCCGCTGCTGGCGGCGTTGATCGCGATGGCGTCTGCCAGGACCAAGGTCACGCTGGTGCGGCGGACGGGCTAGCCGGAACCGCCTGCCGGACAGGGGCGCGGTCCTGTCCGGCAGGCGGTTCCCGCCGGTTCAGTCGGTGACGTCGGCGCAGACCACGTGGGCGCCCAGTTCGACCATCCGCTGTTCGCTGCGCGCGTCGGCGACCCGGGCCATGAGGATCGGCGCCTCGCTCGCCGCGAGCTGCGGCAGCCGGGCGCGGACCCCGCGGTGGATGTCCCGCACCACGTCCTCGGCCGCCGACATGTGCACCTTCACGTGCAGCATGATCCCCGGCGCGCCGGAGGAGGTCTTGGCCTCGGAGATCCACACGTGGTGGACGAGCGGGTAGCCGGTGAGCAGGTGCGAGATCGCGACGCGGAGCGCGGGCAGGATCGGATGCTCGCACCGCCGGTAGCCGGGGTCCACCATCTGCATCGGCCCCGACAGATGGGGCCGGGGCGCGGGGATCCACGGCTGGGCGGGTGCCGCCGGCACCGGGATCCGCTGAGCCGCCGGCACCGGGGCACTCTGGGAGCGCGCCACAGGGACGTCCTGGGAGCGCGCCACAGGGATGTCCTGGGGACGCGTCACAGGGACGTCCTGGGGGCGCGCCACAGGGGCCACAGGGGGAGCGGGGATGGCTGGGAGGGGCGGGACCGTGGCCATCGCCCCGGTCGCGTACGCCGTCGGGGTCGCGCTCGACAGCGCCGGCGTGGGGCCGGTGCGGGTCGAGAGCAGGTAGCGCTGGAGGTCCTCGATGGGCACGGCGGCTGCCGCCGGTCCCGCGGCGTCGATCACGATTTCCCGCACACCGGTGACGCGCTGGATGTCGAGGATGGTGTCGGCGTCGCAGGCCGACAACGAGTGGCTGCCACGGTGCCGTGCGTAGGTGCTCGCCGAGGTGTATCCGAGCAGGACTCGGTCACCGGTCTGCGTCGTGCCCAGCACGACGGAGCGATCCGGTCGCACGGCAACCAGGAGGCCCCATTCGGCAAGCGCCGTCAGCAGCCGGTGCGGGCCGCCGTGCTGCGCGAGCACATCGCCGAGAGCGGGGTTCCCGATGCTCATATAAAGAACGATAGATAGGGGACCACGGCCTATGAGGGTAATCGTGAAGTTTTCTCCGGATCAAGACCAAGTTGAATTTTCTCCGCATGAGATGGAGCCGGGGCGGGTAGCCGTCTCGGATCGCGGGACATTCGTGAATACGTTCACAAGCGCCGATAGACTACGTGAGGTCCGTGCAGCAGCCTTCACGTCTCAAAGGATCCAGCCTGTGAACAAGCCCGTCGTACTGGTCGCAGAGGAACTTTCCGAAGCCGGTCTCGCGGTCCTGGGCGCGGACTTCGAAGTCCGCCACACCGATGGCGCCGACCGCGCCCAGTTCCTGCCCGCCCTCGCCGACGTGGACGCGCTCATCGTGCGCAGTGCCACGCAGGTGGACGCGGAGGCCATCGCCGCCGCGCCGAAGCTCCGGGTCGTCGCCCGCGCCGGCGTCGGCCTGGACAACGTGGACGTGGAGGCCGCCACCAAGGCCGGCGTCATGGTCGTCAACGCGCCCACCTCCAACATCACCAGTGCCGCCGAGCACACCGTCGCCCTGATCCTCGCCTCCGCCCGCAACGTCGCCCAGGCGCACTCCGCGCTCAAGGGCGGCGAGTGGAAGCGTTCGAAGTACACCGGGGTGGAGCTCGACGAGAAGGTCGTCGCCATCCTCGGTCTCGGCAAGATCGGGCAGCTGGTCGCCCAGCGCCTGCAGCCGTTCGGCGTCGAGCTGATCGCCTACGACCCCTACCTGCAGCCGGCCCGCGCCGCGCAGATGGGCGTCCGCCTGGTGTCGCTGGAGGAGGCCCTGCGCGAGGCCGACTTCATCACCGTGCACCTGCCCAAGTCCAAGGAGACCATCGGGCTTATCGGGGACAGGGAGCTCCACACGGTCAAGCCGTCGGTGCGCCTGGTCAACGTCGCCCGCGGCGGCATCATCGACGAGGGTGCGCTCTACTCCGCGATCAAGGAAGGCCGCGTCGCCGGTGCCGGCATCGACGTCTTCCCCAAGGAGCCCGTCACCGACAGCCCGCTGTTCGAGCTCGACCAGGTCGTCGTCACCCCGCACCTGGGCGCCTCCACCCACGAGGCCCAGGAGAAGGCCGGCACCCAGGTCGCGCGGAGCGTGAAGCTCGCCCTCGCCGGCGAGTTCGTGCCGGACGCGGTGAACGTCCAGGGCGGTGCCGTCGCCGAGGACGTCAAGCCCGGCCTGCCGCTGGCCGAGAAGCTCGGCCGGGTGTTCACCGCTCTAGCCGGTGAGGTCGCCACCAGGCTCGACGTCGAGGTCCGCGGCGAGATCGCCTCCCACGACGTCCGCGTGCTGGAGCTGGCCGCGCTCAAGGGCATCTTCACCGACGTGGTCGAGGACTCGGTCACGTATGTCAACGCCCCGCTCCTGGCCAAGGACCGCGGCGTGACCGTCGAGCTGGTCACCAGCTCTGACAGCCCCGACTGGCGCAACGTCGTCACCGTCCGCGGCGTCCTCGCCGACGGCCGTACGGTCTCGGTCTCCGGCACGCTGTCGGGCCCGCGCCAGATCACGAAGATCGTCGAGGTCAACGGCTACCAGATGGAGATCGAGCCGACCGACCACCTGTCGTTCTTCACCTACACCGACCGTCCCGGCGTGGTCGGCGTCGTCGGTCGGATCCTCGGCGACCACGGCATCAACATCGCCTCGATGCAGGTGGCCCGCGACGTCAAGGGCGGCAAGGCCCTCATCGCGCTGACCGTCGACACCGGTATCCCGGCCAACGTGATCGACCAGATCGGCGGCGAGATCGGCGCCGACAGCGGCCGCTCGGTCGACCTGGCCGACTAGATCGTCCCGTACGGCTGCCGCCACCCTCGACCGGGGGTGGCGGCAGCCGTATGTCGTCTCATCATGTGAGAAGTGCGTACGGCAGGCGAGACGGTATGTCCGTGAGCGGGTACCGTGGGAGGCAATGCGCCAGGTTTTCGCACTCATTACCTGCCGCGGCGGGGCCTGACAGGACAGGCCGGCGGCCCGCCGCGGTGTCGCGGTGCTCGCCGGTCCCATGTCTTGTCGCCGGTCCGTGATCCGGACCCGCGACCTCCAGGCCCGGTTGGACTCGTGACCGGAGTCCGGACCATCTCCCCTGCTCGCACGCGACCGAGATGAGGATCGCCATGTACGACATGTATCCCTGGAACCGTCCCGAAGAGACCAGGGACGAGGCCGCCGAGGCCCTCCAGATCGCCCTGGACCGGCGCGACAACGGAGGCGTTCCCACCCGCTGATCCCCCCGGGCCCCACCCTGTGACCCCCGGCGCGACGGGGGTGGTGGCGCCTGTGGCCCCGGGAGGCTCCCCTCTCCCTGAAGAGCACCCCTCCGAGAACGAGTCCTCGCCCCGGGGCCACAGGGTTGTTACCTGGCAGACCTCAGCGGCAGGTCGCGTGTGGGTGGCGACTCCGCCGTGGACGGAAGGGGCAAGGTCTGCCAGAGCTCGACTTCGACGTGCTGCATGAGATCGCGTAGTTCGTCGGCCGTCCCGGCTTCGACGATCCGGACCTGGCACGGGTCGCGGCACTCGAACGCGGTGAAGCACCGCCGCCACGGCCGCCACATGACCAGCCAGCCAGGCGCGTCCGCCTGGACCCTGGCGGCGGCGTCGATCTCCTCGGTGTCATACCCGGTCAGGGAGAAGCGCGGCGGGGGCACGGTAGCCACGCTAAGGAGCCGGATGCGCCCGCATCAACGATGTTGCGTTATGTTGCGCGAAACTCGCCCGCCACCGCCCGGAGCACGGCGCGGGCGGCCTCGCCGTACACCGCGGCCGTGTGCAGCGCCTCGAACGCCTTCTCGTACACGGCGACGTCCGAGGGGGCCTTGTGCTGGATCTGGCCGGGCACCGTGTCGACGCGCACCCGGCTGGCATCGTAGATCCAGAAGTTCTCCGGCGGCATCATCGGCGGTTTCGCCGTCACGGGGATGATCCCGAACGACAGGTTCGCCACGCCGCTCGTCAGCTCGATGAGCCGGTCCAGCTGGGCGGCCATCTCCGCCGGTCCGACCAGCGGCGTGCGGAGAGCCTGCTCGCCGACGATGAACGCGAACCGTTTGGTGCCGTCGCGCAGCACGCCCTGCTGCCGCAGCCGCGCGGCCACCGCGGCGTCGATGTCGTCAGGGATGTTCCGGAAGTCGATGACGGTCCGTAGATGCCCCCGCGCGTACCCGGAGGTCTGGAGCAGGCCGGGGATCGCGGAGTGCTGCCACACGCGGAACCTGCTGGTCTTCTCGTACAGGGGCTGGAACGAGCGCTGGACACGCCCGAGCCCCGTCTCCTCCAGGCGTCGCCACTCCGTGTACATGGCCTCGATGTTCTGGGCCGCCGCGATCAGGTCGACCACCTGCTCCTCGGCGCTGCACGCCTTGCACCAGGCCCGGATGTCGGTCTGGTTCGGCATCTGAACGGCGTTCTCGATCTTGGAGATCTTCGTGTGGTCCATGCCGGTCCGTGTGGCCAGCGCCCGGCCGGTCAGGCCGGCATCCGAGCGGAGTGCGCGCAGGCGCGCCGCGAGGATGCCCTTCGCTTCGTCGATGCGGGTGGAGGTTGCCATCGAGCCACCTCGTCCCTGTTGGGGGGTATTGGCTGCGAGGATACGCCCGAAATTGTGAAATATCTCGTTATGTTGCGAATTATTGCGTCTCGTCATCGGGCGGGGCGGTGCTCGCCCGAACTCCGGTGTACTCCTGACGGGCACCGGCCCGGGCCTCGGGGATACCCGGGCCGGTGCCCGTCGATCAGAGGCTGGCTTCGAGCATCGAGGGGGCAGGCTCGGCGGCGAGCTTGGCCTGCTCGATGGAGATCTTGACGCCCTGGGCGTCGGGCCGGACGGCGCCGACGAAACTGCTGCGGCGCCAGTCGCTGAGCTTCTCCTCCTTGACCACGTCGCCGGTCTGCGGGGCGTGGACCATGTAGCCGGGCTTGCTGATCATGCCGACATGGCCGAGACCGCTGAAGAAGGCCAGGTCGCCGGGTCTGAGGTCCTTCCAGGCGATCTTCTTGGAGAACGCCGCGTACTGGTCGTAGGTGACGCGGGGCAGCTTGATCCCGGCGGCGCCGTAGGCACGGAGCATCAGGCCGGAGCAGTCGAAACCACCGTTGCCGGTGCCGCCCCAGACGTACGGGGTGCCGCGCTGGGCCATGGCCCACTGCAGGGCCTTCTGCCAGGCGGGCTTGGAGGCCTGGTGGGTGAGGATTTCCTTGAGCTTGGCGCCGGTGAGCGTGGCGGCCTCAGGGGCGGAGGCGGGGGCTTTGGGAGCGGCCTGGGGGGCGGAGACGGCGGCCTGGGCGAGTGACGGGGTCGCGAGCGCGGCGGCGCCGGCGACGAGCAGGGTCAGGACGCGGGGACAGATCTTGCCGGACAAGATGATTCCTTCCATAAGGCCGGCCGGGTTAGCTGTCGGGCTCGGGCGTGGAGGCCGCCCTACGGCGCGAGAAGCGCTGATTCGCCCCAAGGGACCCAGTGATGGCGGCCCTGGACATCTGGGCTCCGCGTGAGGGAGCGAGATGTCCTGGGCGGCCGTGGCCCCGGAAGTGGTTCCCCGGCTCCGCGCAGGCCGATGGGGGAGCGGCCGTGCGGATTAGGCATCGGTTCGAATGGTGAGGACGATAACGAAACTTCACGAAAGGGTCAATACCTCGCAAAACCGGACAAAATGATCGCGAGGACTCCGGGGGTCGGAAATGTCCGATGGATGAGACCAGTGTTCGGTTACCGAGACGGGCCGGTAAGGTGCCTGCATGGACGCGCGTAACATTCGCCTGGCAGTCATCCCCGGGGACGGGATCGGAGTCGAGGTCGTCACCGAGGGCCTGAAGGTCCTCGAAGCGGTCGGCGCGCAGGTGGAGACCACCACCTATGATCTTGGCGCCAGGCGCTACCACGAGACCGGTGAGACCCTCCCCGACACCGTCCTGGACGAACTGCGGGGATATGACGCGATCCTGCTCGGGGCGGTCGGCGACCCCAGCGTGCCCCCGGGCATCCTGGAGCGCGATCTGCTGCTCAGGCTCCGCTTCCAGCTCGACCACTACGTCAATCTCCGCCCGGTCAAGCTCTTCCCCGGCGTCGAGACCCCGCTGGGCAACGCCCGCCCCGAGGACATCGACATGATCGTCGTCCGCGAGGGCACCGAGGGGCCGTATGCGGGAGCCGGCGGCGTGATGCGCCGGGGCACGCCGTACGAGATCGCCACCCAGGAGTCGCTGAACACGGCCTTCGGCGTCGAGCGGGTCATCCGCTACGCCTTCGACAAGGCGCTCGGCCGGACACGCAGGAAGCTGACGCTGGTCCACAAGACCAACGTGCTCACCTACGCCGGCGACCTCTGGGCCCGCACGTTTGACCGGGTCAGCCTGGAGTATCCCGACGTCGAGACCGACTACTGTCATGTCGACGCGGCCTCGATGTTCTTCGTCAGCCAGCCGGAGCGGTTCGATGTGATCGTCACCGACAACCTGTTCGGCGACATCCTCACCGACATCGGCGCCGCCGTCGCCGGCGGCATCGGCCTGGCGGCCAGCGGCAACGTCAACCCCGACCGCACCGCGCCGAGCATGTTCGAGCCGGTCCACGGCAGCGCCCCCGACATCGCGGGCCAGGGCAAGGCCGATCCGACCGCGACCATCCTGTCCGTCGCCATGCTCCTGGACCACCTCGGCCTGTCCGCCCAGGCGGCCCAGGTCGAGCAGGCCGTGGCCGAGGACCTCCTCGAACGGCTGACCGGCTGGGCCGGACGGACCACCCGCGAGATCGGCGACGACATCACCGCCCGAGTAGCCGGCTGACGGAGCCGCCTCCCCGATCTCAGACGCGCCTGGCGGCTCACGAGCCGCCAGGCGCGTCTCTGTTTATCCGGGGCGCTGCCGGGTTTCGACCTGGATGCAGTAGTTTCCCGTTACCCGGTCCATCGCAGAATGGACTAAGGGCAAACCGTCACAAAGAGAAGGATCTCCGCCATGACCACCGCTCAGAAGCTCAGCTTCGACGTGCAGCTCTCCGACCACGCGCGCACCGCAGCCGAGCGCGAGCAGGTACTGGCGAGTCCAGGATTCGGGCAGGTCTTCACCGATCACATGGTCTCGATCGACTACACCGAAGGTGAGGGCTGGCACGACGCGCGGCTCACGCCGTACGGCCCGCTGATCCTGGACCCGGCGACCGCGGTGTTCCACTACGCCCAGGAGCTCTTCGAGGGTATGAAGGCCTACCGTCAGGAGGGCGGCACGATCGCGACCTTCCGGCCGTACGCCAACGCCGCCCGCTTCAACCGGTCGGCGGCGCGGATGGCGATGCCGGAACTGCCCGAGGAGACGTTCGTCGAGTCGCTGGAGCTTCTCGTCCAGACCGATCGCGAGTGGGTCCCCACCACCCCGGGTCACAGCCTCTACCTGCGCCCCTTCATGATCGCCACGCAGGCCGCGCTGGGCGTCAACTACCCCTCCAGGACCTACCGGTACATGGTGATCGCCTCCCCGGCGGCCGCCTACTTCGGCGCCGGTAAGCCCGTCTCGGTCTGGCTCTCCACCGAATACACCCGCGCCGCCCCCGGCGGGACCGGCTTCGCCAAGTGCGGCGGCAACTACGCGGCGGCCTTCGTGGCCCAGCGCCAGGCCGTCGAGCAGGGCTGCGACCAGGTGGTCTGGCTCGACGCGGGCGAGCACCGCTACGTCGAGGAGATGGGCGGGATGAACCTGTTCTTCGTCTACGGCGACCGCCTGCTCACCCCGGCCCTCACCGGCACGCTCCTGCCCGGCATCACCCGCGACTCGATCCTCACCCTCGCCGCCCGCCTCGGGCTGACCGCCGAGGAGGGGCGCCTGTCGATCGAGGAGTGGCAGGCGGCCAGCGAGTCCGGCGAGCTCACCGAGGCCTTCGCCTGCGGCACCGCCGCGGTCGTGACTCCGGTCGGCTCGGTCAAGGGCGCCGACCGCGCCTGGACGATCGGCGACGGCACCGAGGGACCCGTCACCTCCAGGATCCGCGAGGAGCTGGTCGGCATCCAGTACGGCTCCCGCCCCGACCCGTACAGCTGGGTCCACAAGATCTGCTGATCCCCGCACCGAGGAGAGCCCGGCCTTCCACGAGGCCGGGCTCTCCTCCGTTCTCTTCAGTGCTTTCGAATCATGGTGAGGCCGTCGGCGATGGGGAGGATCAGCGAGGTCACCCGGCTGTCGGCCATGACCATGTCGTTGAACGCGCGGATGGCCCGGGTGCCGTCGTCGTCGACGGTGGGGTCGGCGACGCGCCCGCCCCACAGGGTGTTGTCGACCAGGATCAGGCCGCCCGGAACGAGGCGGGACATGAGGATCTCGTAGTAGACGGGGTAACCGGCCTTGTCGGCGTCGATGAACGCCAGGTCGACCGTCTGCTCGGGAGGGAGTTCCTTCAGCCGCTCGGCGGCCGGGCCGACCCTGAGCTCGATGCGGTCGGCGAACCCCGCCTTCTCCCAGTAGTGCCGGGCGATCGCCGTCCACTCCTCGCTGACGTCGAAGCAACTCAGCCTGCCGCCGGGGGCCAGCCCCCGGGCGATGCAGACTGACGAGTAGCCGGTGAAGGTGCCCACCTCCACCACGTTCCTCGCGCGGCCGAGCTGGGTGACCATGGTCAGGAACCGCCCCTGGTCGGGGGAGATCTGCATGCCCGCGCTCTCGCCGGTGGCCTCGCGGGTCTCCAGGGCGAGCGCGTCGAGGATGTCGTCGGGCGGGGTGGTGTGCGCGATCAGGTACTGCCCGATGCCCGGGTCGAGATAAGTAGCCTTCATGCGCGCCATTCTTGTCCGTGTCGCCGATCCTTCAGGCGGAGGACGGATGGAAGGGCGTGTCCAGCGGCTCGGATGAGACGGTGGATCTCGTATAGTGAGATCGATGTGTCAAATAGTGTCGGCGTGTGGCAGACTCCGAAGCATCATGTTCTACGGTCTGCTCATTATCGGCAGGCGCGCTGGCTGAAAAGGGACACCGCCAGCGCGCAGACCTCTCACGTCCGTGAGGGGTTTTTTTGTTTCTCAGAGCCGGATGAGCGCGCGGCGAACCATCGAACCGCGAAGGAGACTGACATGGCCGACGACCGCTTCCATGTGTACGACACGACACTCCGTGACGGCGCCCAGCAGGAGGGCCTCAACCTCACGGTGGCCGACAAGCTGGCGATCGCACGCCACCTGGACGGCCTCGGGGTCGGTTTCATCGAGGGCGGCTGGCCCGGCTCCAACCCGAAGGACACCGAGTTCTTCCGGCGGGCTCAGACCGAGCTCGACCTGAAGCATGCGCAGCTCGCCGCGTTCGGCGCGACCCGCCGAGCCGGAGTGAAGGCAGCCGACGACCCGTTGGTGGCCGCCCTGCGCGAATCCGGCGCGCCGGTCGTGACCCTTGTCGCCAAGAGTCACGACCGCCACGTTGAGTTGGCCCTCCGCACGACTCTCCAGGAGAACCTCGCGATGATCCGCGACACGGTCTCCCACCTCCGTGCGGAGGGACAGCGGGTCTTCCTCGACGCCGAGCACTTCTTCGATGGCTACAGATCCAATCCGGCCTACGCGCTGGAGGTGCTGCGCACCGCCGCCGAGGCGGGCGCCTCGGTCATCGCCCTGTGCGACACCAACGGCGGCATGCTCCCCGACGAGCTCGCCGAGGTCGTCCACGCGGCCGTGGGGACCTCCGCCCGGATCGGCATCCACTGCCACGACGACACCGGCTGCGCGGTGGCCAACACCCTGGCCGCCGTGAAGGCGGGCGCCACCCACGTGCAGGGCTGCGCCAACGGGTACGGCGAGCGGTCGGGCAACGCCAACCTGTTCACCGTCGTGGCCAACCTCCAGCTCAAGCGGGGCTTCGACCTCGTCCCGCAGGAGGCGCTGGCCGACATGACCCGGATCGCGCACGCGATCACCGAGGTGACCAACGTCACCCCGAACTCCCACGCCCCCTATGTGGGCGTCTCCGCCTTCGCGCACAAGGCCGGGCTGCACGCCAGCGCCATCAAGGTGGACCCCAACCTCTACCAGCACATCGACCCGGCCCAGGTCGGCAACGACATGCGCATGCTCGTCTCCGACATGGCCGGTCGCGCCTCCGTCGAGCTCAAGGGCCGCGAGCTGGGCTACGAGCTGTCACCGGAGACCTCGCGCGAGCTGGTGGAGCGGGTCAAGGAGATGGAGTCCAAGGGCCACACCTTCGAGGCGGCCGACGCCTCCTTCGAGCTGCTGCTCCGCGACACCGTGGCGGGCGGGCGCAGGCGCCACTTCGAGGTCGAGTCCTGGCGGGTGATCGTCGAGCGGACCCGCAGCGGCGAGCTGGTCAGTGAGGCCACGGTCAAGCTGCACGCCAAGGGCGAGCGGATCATCGCCACCGGCGAGGGGAACGGTCCGGTCAACGCGCTGGACAGGGCTGTCCGGCAGGGACTGGAGAGGCTCTACCCCGAGCTGGCGGAGGTCGAGCTGATCGACTTCAAGGTGCGGATCCTGGAGGGCACCCACGGTACCCACGCGGTCACGCGCGTGCTGATCACTTCCAGCGACGCGACCGGCGAGTGGGCCACGGTCGGCGTCGACGAGAACGTCATCGAGGCCTCCTGGCAGGCCCTTGAGCAGGCCGTCACCTACGGCCTGCTCAAGGCGGGCCACCCCGTCGACTGATCCGGTTGCCGCGGGGTACGGCCAGGCCGTACCCCGCGTGACCGTCGGCGAACGGTTCAGGAGAGGTCGGCGCCGCTGACCCGGAAGCTGACCGGGCCGGTGGAGGTCTCCAGGTTCACCCTGCCGCCGGAGCAGGAGACGGAGGGCTTGTCGGTGCCGGGCACCACGATGGTGAGCAGCGGGTCCGCGGAGGCGGGGGAGACGACCGTGGGAGCGGGCTGCTTCTGCAGGTAGGCGGGGGAGACCCAGCCCTGGTAGGGGTCCGACTGACCCCGGACCACCTTCAGCCCGCTGACGGGCGTGCAGGAGGGCATCGACACCTGGACCAGCGTCGCCTTCCAGCCTGCCTTGTCCTTGACCACGATCCGGCCGCCGCTGTTCGACACGGTCGACAGCTCGGGGGCGAGGTGCCAGAGGTTGCTGACCCGGGAGCCCTTGGGGACCGTGTCCAGCACGGCCATCACGTCCTGCCCGTGGTTGACCAGCACCGAGCGGGTCCTGGGCACGCCGTAGGCGTTGTCGGTCAGCCGGTAGCTCTGTCGGTCCCCCCCGATCGAGGATCTGCTCAGCGCGGTGGCCGTCTTGCCCCGGAACGTGGCGCCGACGACGGACGGGGTGTTGTGCGCCTCGGTGGACATCGTCCAGCGACGGTAAGCGGTGTTCTCGTAGGAGTGGAAGCCCACGTCGACCAGGACGTCGCGGCCCTGGGCGTAGTAGGTCACGCCGAGGTGGTCCTCGTGGCCGTGGTGCTTCAGGCCGGGACCGAAGCGGATGGAGTAGAACGCCGACTCGGGCCTGTCCCACGCGGTGCGTCCGTAGACGTAGCCGTTGCCGAACACCCGCACGGTCTGCTTCGGGTGGTCGTACCCGACCGGACGCACGTCGGCGCCGCCGTCCCCGATCGGGACCATGAACCCGTTGGGCTGGGTGGAGTGGGAGATGAAGTCCTCCAGCGACTCCCAGCGCCGGGTGATCTCGGCGGGCACCTTCAGCCCGCACGCCCTGATCCCGTCCATGGCGACCTTGAGCCGCTCATGGACGTAGATCGCGTAGCGCGGGGCCTGCTCGCGCAGCGCGCCCTGGGCGTCGACGTCGAGTATCACCGTCTCGGTCAGCCGCCTGACGGCGAGACCGGACCAGGTGCTGTTGCCGTACCGGCAGCCGATGCCGAGCAGGGCGATGTCCTGGTCGATGCCGTGGTTGTGGCCCTTCTCGTACAGGTTCGGGTTGGACAGCATCGTGGCGTGCTCGGCCAGGCTGGCGGTCAGCCAGGACGCGTTGACGTGCTTGCTGAGGCAGACCAGGGCGGGGGCGCGCAGCGCGATCGGGTGTTCCTGCCAGGCGTAGGGGCTGGCCTTGGGGCCCCCTCGCCGGGGGTTGTCCGTCACCCAGCTCTTGGCGATCTCGGTGGCGCGGGTGAGGTAGGCCGTCTCACCGGTGGTCTCGTAGTCGGCGACCAGGCGGCCCATCCAGCGCAGGGAGTGGAACACCATGCTCCACGAGCGGTTGCGATAGGGATCGGTGCGCCAGTTGACGCCCTTGCTCACCTTCACCGGGGGGAGGCCCAGGAACTCCACCTCGCCGTTCATGATGTCCGGCGCCGTCGGCGTCGCCGGTAACCAGTCGCCCTGGCACTCGGTCGTGCGTCTGACCTGTTCCGCGGCCTCTGCCGGGCCGGTCGTCGCACCACAGGTCACGAGGAGGATGAGCGAGAGGACGAGTGCTTCGGTGCGGCGGCGCACGCCAATTCCTTCCGGGCCGGACGAGGGGAGCGGATCATGCTGTCCGAATCCCAGCAAACCGGTCAAGCTGGGCGGACCTCTTCCAGCACATCGTTAGCAACTAGATGCGCGTCCGGCGTTTGAAACCGTTCACCCCGGCTCGCAGGCGCGCCGCTCCGCCGGTGCGCCTGCGAGCCGTACGGCGGGCGGCGGTCAGGACCCGGATGCGGGGCCGGTGCTCTGGACGACCTCGAACGACCAGAGCTCGGCGCCGCTGGCAGCCGGCCCCTGACCGTGACCGTGCCCGGCGGCCTGGCCGTGACCGTGCCCCTGCTGTTCTCCCTGCCCGCCGGCCTGGGCGTGGCCCTTCTGGAAGGCCTGGCTGTCGGTCCAGCGCGTGAAGTCCTCCTCGGACCGCCAGCGGGTGTAGACCAGGTACCGGTCGGTGCCCTCCAGCGGGCGGAGCAGCTCGAACCACTCGAACCCGTCCGCCGACTCCACGATCCCGGCGCGCCCGGAGAACCGGCGCTCCAGTTCCTGGCGCATCTCCGCCGGCACCGTCAGCACGTTTATCTTCACAACCGAAGGCACATCGTCTCCTCGAAGCGTTGGTTCCGCCGACCACTCTACGATCGCGGCTCCGTCAGACGACGGTCCTGCGGTGGCGTGGCGGTTCTTCCAGGCTCACCTGGGCGATGGCCGGGATGCGCTCGGTCTCCAGCGCCCGGCGCATGCGCGGGATGGCCACCCCGTCGAGCTGCTCGCGGATCGCGTCCATGGGGATGGTCTCGTCGGCCATCACGCGCAGCCGTACCGCCGGGTGCGTCTCCGTGCCGATCATCGCCGCGCTGGCGCGGAGGATCGCGGGGTGCGCGCTGACGTCGGCGGCCATCGCGTCGGCCACGCCGCCGGTGTGGACGTCGGTGACCCCGCCGGGGCCGCTCGCCAGGCGGATGCCGCCCAGCTTGGCGCGCCGTCCCTGGGCCAGCAGCCAGCGCAGGCCGAGCAGGGTCAGCACGATCCCCGCCACCGCGATCACCCACCACAGCTGGAGGGAGTGGGCGAAGGCCCCGCGCACCGGGCCGTTGAGGAGGGGCTCACCGGCGGGCGCCCCGGCCCGCGAGAACGAGCCCACGCCACGGGCGACCGTGAGGCAGCCGAGGACCGTCAGCACCAGTCCCACGATCAGCAGCCCCAGCCGGTTGCCCCGCGGAGTCTTCCTGTCCATGGCGATCACTTTCCTCGCAGGTTCACGCGCACGGAGTAGTCGTCGACCGGAGCGAGCGCGGCGATCCGCTCGGTGACGGTCAGCCGGACGGCCTCCGCCAGCCCGGTGGTGTCCCTCAGGAGACTGTCCGCCGTCACCTGCGCGGTCCTGCCGTGCAGTCTCACCTGGGCGTGATCGATCCCCTGCACCTGCCGGGCGGCATGGGCCAGGGAACGGGTGAAGCCCCGGCGCTGCATGCCGATGATCAGGTCGGGGTCGCCGGTCCTGGCCGGGATGAGCCTGGACCGCCCTGGAACGAGGGCGAGCAGCAACAGGAACAGGCCCAGGACGGTGACTACGCTCGCGCCCAGCACCACCTGCGGGCTGTTCCACGGCGTCGAGGACGCCCAGCCCAGAATCCGGTCGTACGGCATCCAGCGCACCGTCCTGCCCAGCAGGGCGGAGATCGCCTCCACCGCGACCAGGACGCCGATCACGGTCAGTAGAGCGGCCGTGATCACAGCGGGGACCACCCGGCGCGGACGGAAGGCCCTGCTCGCCGCCCGGTCCGCCGCCCGGTTCCTCGGAACCTCGGCGGGCAGGGGTGACGAGGGCCATTCCATGGTCTCCGCGCCGGGTGCGGTCATTCTCTCCGGTGCGGGCTGCGCGCCGGAGGCCGGAGTGGGTGGAGGAGAGGCGGGGACCGTCATCCGCCGTCCTCTCCTCGGGGGAGTACCACGCCGGTCACGTCGATGTCGATGTGGCCGATGTGCAGACCGGTGAGCGTGCGGACCCGGTCGGCGACGTGCCGCCGGACCGTCTCGGTGACCTGCAGGAGGGGGGCTGGGTACTCCACCGACATGTCCAGGCTCAGCGTCGCGAGCTCTCCGTTCACGACGGCGCGGGTGTGCCCTCCGAAGGCCAGCGGCCCGCGCTCGTGGACCTCCCGCACCCACGGCACCTCTCTGGCCGCGCGGGCCGCGATGCGCGACACCACCCGCTCCGGGATGTCCGTCCTCCCGCGCCGTTCAGCCGGTACGGCGGGCCGTACCGGTTGAACGGGCCGGGTTGAGCACACCTCCCCGGCGGACGGGGCGTCCCCCGGCCGCTGGGCGGGGAGACCGTGCACGTCCGCGGGCGATCCGGAAGGTGTGGTGTGGTGCTCGACCGGGGTGGTCATTGGCGCCTCATGCCCAGGCGGGACAGGTGGATCTCGCCACTCTCGACGATGCGGCCGATGAGGAGTCCGACGGCGCCCAGGACGAGCACCAGAAGGAACGCGCCGAGACCGCCGAAGGCCGCCGCGAAGCCCAGGATGATGCCGACGAACATGCCGGCCACGCTCCATACGGGGAACTGGTTCATCGAATACCTCCGATATAGATGTTCACCGGGCGGTCACCCACCAGAGGGGCGACCGCCGTCCGCACCTCTTCGGCGATCTCCGGCAACGGCCGTCCCATCTGGGCGACGATGGAGACCTCGACTTCGCCGTCCCGGACGGCGACGCCGGACACCCTCTCGCCGGGCAGATAGGTCGCCACGGTCCCGAACGGGCCGCCGGACAGGTCGGCGACGTCGGGACATCGCCGTACGGTGTCGGCTATCTCATGCGCGAGATCGCTCACTGGACGCGCGATCCCTCCTCGGGCCCCTCTGTCCTGCCCCCGTCGCCTGTTCTCTCCTGGTCGGGCATGTGGACGTCGTCGACCCTGATGTTGACCTCGGTCACCTCCAGGCCGGTCATGCGTTCGACGGCCGTGATCACGTTGCGGCGTACGGCGGCGGCGACGTCCGGAATGGCCACGCCGTACTCGACCACCAGGTCGATGTCGGCCGCCGTCTGCCGCTCGCCCACCTCGACGGACACGCCCTGCGTGGCGCTCTTCTCGCCCCCCACCATGCCGCGGACCGCGCCGAGTGCCCGTGCGGTGCCGACGCCCATGTCGTAGACGCCGGAGACCTCCCGGGCCGCTATGCCAGCGATCTTCGCGACGACTCCGCCGTCGATGCTCGTGGTCCCCTTGGAGGTCACCAGGCTTCCAGGACCCCCTGGGGTGCTGGTCCGAGCTCGTGGCACCGAGGTCTCGTCGCTCCTTGGCGGCGTGTTCACCGTGTTGGCTTCGGTCACGTCGATTCCCTCCCGTGAGGGGAAGACCGTGTGCTTCCCCGGATACTGCCTAAAAGACGTAATACCCCCCATAGGAACAGTAACCAGCACATACTTTTTCTTGAGAAAATCCTGAATATGCCCTATCAGTGGTTTTTATGAGAGAAGTGACCGTTTGGGGGTTCCCGTAGCGATACGTGAAGCCTCCGCCGGCTGCGCGGTACCACCGGCTCGCCGGTGGGCCCGACACCGGGCGGCGGTCCGGTGGGACTCCGGGCGCGACTAGCCTTGTCGTGTGCGTATAGCGAGGTTCTCCACAGGCGAGGGTGTCGGATTCGGCGTGGTCGAGGGCGGACCCGGCGAGGAGTTCATCTCCACGATCTCCGGGCACCCGTTCGGCCCGATCCAGTTCAGCGGTGAGCGTCACCCGCTCTCCCAGGTCAAGCTGCTCGCGCCCATGTTGCCCAGCAAGGTCGTCGCGATCGGCAAGAACTACGCCGACCACGCCCGCGAGATGGGGGGCGAGGTCCCCGACGAGCCGCTGGTCTTCCTGAAGCCGTCCACCTCGGTGGTCGGCTCGGGAGAGGCCATCGCCTACCCGACCGGGCTGACCCGGCAGGTCGACTTCGAGGGCGAGCTGGCCGTGGTCATCGGCAGACTCTGCCGCGAGGTCCCCGCGGAACGGGCCCACG
Organism: Streptosporangium sp. NPDC087985; assembly: GCF_044741965.1. Lineage (NCBI taxonomy): Bacteria > Bacillati > Actinomycetota > Actinomycetes > Streptosporangiales > Streptosporangiaceae > Streptosporangium > Streptosporangium sp. NPDC087985. The sequence continues at coordinate 148,058 of NZ_JBIUTQ010000010.1, read as the reverse complement.
AGGTCATCTTCGGCTACACCTGCGCCAACGACGTCACGGCCCGGGACCTGCAGAAGAAGGACGTCCAGTTCACCCGGGCCAAGGGCTTCGACACGTTCTGCCCGCTCGGCCCGTGGATCCAGACCGAGCTTGACCCGAGTGACCTGGGCATCACCACGACGGTGAACGGTGAGGTCAAGCAGAGCTCCCGCACCTCCAAGCTCATGTACGACATCCCGACGCTGATCGCCCACGTGAGCGCGGTCATGACCCTGATCCCCGGTGACGTCATCCTCACGGGGACCCCCGAAGGGGTCGGCCCGCTGGACGTCGGCGACGAGGTCAGCGTCGGCATCGAAGGAATCGGCACTCTCACCAACCGGGTGGTCTCCCGTGACTAGGGTTCGTTTCGCTCCGTCTCCCACCGGCATGTTCCATGTCGGCGGCGCCCGTTCGGCGCTGTTCAACTGGGCGCTGGCCGAGCAGTCCGGCGGCACGTTCGTGCTGCGCATCGAGGACACCGACGCCGCCCGCAACCGGCCCGAGTGGACCGAGGGCATCATCTCGGCGCTCGCCTGGATCGGTATCAACGGCGACAGCCCGTTCTTCGAGGGCCCCTACTTCCAGTCGGCCTACGAGGAGCAGCACCGCGAGGCGGTGGCCAAGCTGGCCGCCGGCGGCCGCGCCTACCACTGCACCTGCACCCGCGACGACGTGAAGGCCCGCACCGGCTCGGAGCACAGGGGCTACGACGGCTTCTGCCGCGACCGGGGCCTGACCGAGGGCGCGGTCCGCTTCCGTACCCCCGACGACGGCGTCACCGTGGTCGAGGACCTGGTCCGCGGCACGGTCGAGTTCCCCAACAACGCCATGGAGGACTTCGTCGTCGCGCGCGCCGACGGCTCCCCGCTGTTCGTGCTGGCCAACGTGGTCGACGACATCGAGATGCGGATCAGCCACGTGGTCCGCGCCGAGGAGCACCTGTCCAACACGCCCAAGCAGCAGCTGCTCTGGGAGGCGCTCGGCGTCACCCCGCCCATCTGGGCGCACGTGCCGGTCATCGTCAACGAGAAGCGCCAGAAGCTGTCCAAGCGTCGCGACAAGGTCGCCCTGGAGTCCTACCGCGAGGAGGGCTACCTGGCCGAGGCGATGGTCAACTACCTGATGCTGCTCGGCTGGGGGCCCGGCGACGACCGGGAGATCATGCCCTGGGCGGAGATGGTGCCGCTGTTCAAGCTGGCGGACGTCAACCCCTCTCCCGCCTTCTTCGACGAGAAGAAGCTCCGGGCGTTCAACGGTGAGTACATCCGGGCGCTGCCGCTCGCGACCTTCATCGCCCGTTGCGAGCCGTGGCTGGAGCCCGACTGGGACCGGGAGACCTTCGCCAAGGTCGCCGAGCTCGCCCAGACCCGTATCGCGGTCCTCTCGGAGATCACCGCGAACGTGGACTTCCTCTTCCTGGACGAGCCGGTCTTCGACCAGGCGTCGTGGGACAAGGCCATGAAGAGCTCCGCCGTGGAGATCCTCACCGGCTACCTCGACCGTCTGGAGAAGGTCTCCATGGACCCCGACTCGCTCAAGACGGCACTGGAGGAGGTCGGCGCTGAGCACGGCCTCAAGCTCGGCAAGGCCCAGGCCCCGGTCCGCGTGGCAGTCACCGGCCGGACCGTCGGCCTGCCGCTTTTCGAGTCGATCGAGGCACTCGGCCGGGAACGCTCGATGGACCGCATCCGAACCGCCCTCGCCAGACTGCGGGGCTGAGCCCGGCTCGGGACCGGCGCCGCTGTTTTACAAATGCGTGACGGATGTTAGACAGCCGGATAGCATGGATGTATGGCGACGATCGGTTTCCGACCCACGGAAGAGGACGAACGGATCATCAAGGCGGCGATGCGCGGCGGTGAACGCACCAGTGATGTGATCCGCCGTGCGCTGCGCCTCCTGGAGCGCGAGGTGTGGCTTGCCCAGGCCCGCTCCGATGCCGAACGGCTGGCCGGTGAGGACCTGGCCGGAGAGCGGGACGCCTGGTGATCCGCGGGGCGGTCTACCGCGTGGACCTGGGGGAAGCGAAGCACGGGCACGAGCAGCGTGGGCGCCGTTACGGTCTGGTACTGAGCCCGAGCGCGATGCCGTGGAGCGTCGCGACCATCGTCCCCACGTCGACCAGTGCCCAGCCGGCGGTCTTCCGCCCCGAGCTGGAGGTGGCGGGCACGCCGACCCGATTCCTGGTGGATCAGATCCGTACCGTCGACGTCGGTTTCATCCACGGTGACCCCGTGCACTACCTCGACCGGGATGAGCTGGCCGAGGTGGAGCATGCCGTGATCCATTACTTGGGGTTGTGAACACTACGGCCTGCCGGTGTTCGAGTCGATCGAGACGCTCGGCCGGGAGCGCTCGATGGGCTGGATCCGGGGGTTGAGGAACATCCGCGCGAGTTACTGGGATGCCGGCACTGCCCGGCTTCTGTCGCGTCTGCTGAAGGCCGCACGCGCGGGCCGGTGTTCCTCACCCACCGCAAGCCCGGTCCGGGGAAGGTAGTCAGCTCGCGTGACGTGTGCCCGGACACTGGCTTCGCCCGGCTGTCGAGGCACAAGAAGGCGGAGAACGTCCGCCGCTACTTCAAACCCTCCCCGGAGGCCATCGCGGAGATCACCGGCCTCCTCGCGCCGGGCGACAGCAAGCGCTGACTTCGGGGTCTGCTACGAGGCGGCGCTGTCCCACAAGTCGGTGCTGTGGGCATCGACAAGAGCGCCGATGCGGGTGAGGACGTCGTTGGCGGGCTGCGGGTCGAGGCGGCGTCCGTCACGCAGGCGCAGGGCGACGTGGTCGTCGGCGGCTTCCTTAGCGCCGATGACGGCTTGGTAGGGCACCAGGCGAGCCTGGCGGATGCGGGCGCCCAGGGTGCCGTGTTCCGGCCCGGCGATCTCGGCGCGCAGTCCGAGGTCGGTGCATCGCTGGGCGAGGGCCGCGGCGTTCGGCATCTCGGCTTCGGAGATCGGGAGGATCACCAGCTGGGTGGGGGCGAGCCAGGCGGGGAAGGCGCCGCCGTGCTGTTCGATGAGGTGGGCGACGGCTCGTTCCACGCTGCCGATGATGCTGCGGTGGACCATGACCGGACGGTGTTTCGCGCCGTCCGGGCCGATGTAGTGCAGGTCGAACTGCTCGGGCTGGTGGAAGTCGACCTGGACGGTGGACAGGGTGGATTCCCTGCCGGCGCCATCGGTGACCTGGACGTCGATCTTGGGGCCGTAGAACGCGGACTCTCCCTCGGCCGCCTCGTAGGGCAGACCGGAGCGGTCGAGGACCTCGGTCAGCAGGGCGGTGGACCGCTGCCACATCTCGGGTGCGGCGACGTACTTGCCACCGGGGCCCGGAAGGGAGAGCCGGTAGCGGGTCGGGCTGATGCCGAGAGCCTCGTACGCCTGACGGATCATCTCCAGGGCGGCCTGTGCCTCCTCGGCGACCTGGTCGATGGTGCAGAAGATGTGCGCGTCGTTGAGCTGGATGGCCCGCACCCGGGTCAGCCCGCCGAGCACGCCCGAGAGTTCGGAGCGGTACATGCCGCCCAGCTCGGCCATGCGCAGGGGCAGCTCGCGGTAGCTGTGGGAGCGGGAGCGGTAGATCACCGCGTGGTGGGGACACAGGCTCGGCCGCAGGACGACCTGCTCACCGCCGAGGTCCATCGGGGGGAACATGTCGTCGCTGTAGTGCGACCAGTGCCCGGAGATCTCGTACAGCTCCCGTTTGCCGAGCACCGGCGAGTACACGTGCCGGTAGCCCGCCCGCCGCTCGGCGGTGCGGATGTACTCCTCCAGGGTGTGCCGTACGGCTGCCCCGTCGGGCAGCCAGTACGGCAGTCCCGCGCCGATCAGCGGGTCGGTGTCGAACAGGCCCAGCTCGCGGCCGAGCTTGCGGTGGTCGTGCATGGCGGTCTCCTCGCGGACATCGGGGGAGTGACCGCAAGGCGAAGCCCCGGGGCACTCGCCCCGGGGCTTTTGACTAAGACATCTGTCAGCGCGCCGGGACACTCTCCGGCGTCGTCGTCATGGCAGCGCGCTTCATGCCGATCACGGTAGCAGAGGCGCGGTGGTGTCCACGCGGTCATTCTTCGGCCGGGGAATGCGGAGGCCGCAGTGCCGGAGCGGCGGGAAGGGAGCCACCCCGGCGGGCCGGGCCCGTGACGAGCGTGAGCGTGAGCGCGGTGCCCGCGGCCATCGCGAGCCAGACGCCGGTGAGGCCGAGCGCGGTACCGAGCGCGTAGGCGAGGGGGAGCTGGACCGCGAAACCCGCCAGGGTGGCGGTGAGCAGGCGGCTCCCCTTCCCGCTTGCCTGGAGCACCCCGCCCACGGAGATCAGGCCGCCGAACGGGACGAGGTAGAGCGTCATCCAGCGCAGGAAGCTCACCACCTCGGTGGCCACCGCCGGATCGCCGGTGAACAGGCCCGCGACGGGAGCGGCGACGGCGTTGAGCGCGACGGCGACGATCAGCCCGGTGGCCAGGCCGTACCGGAGGGCGGGGCCCGCGTCGCCGGAGCGGGCCGTCTGGATCAGGGCGGCCTGGCGGAGCGCGTAGAAGGCCATTACTCCGGCCAGCATGATCTTCGTCCCGATGCCGTAGCCGGCCAGCGCCACGACACCGAACCCGCCGACCACCTCCACCAGGGCCATCCCGACGATGGATCTGGCCAGGAAGTCGCCGGCCATGGGCAGCCCGGTGCGGACGATGTCCACCGCGTCCGCGCGGTTCGCCCGCGCCGTGCGGGCGCGGGGCGTCCGCCGCGTCAGCAGGGTCAGCGCGACGGCGAGGGTGACCGTCCGCCCCAGTACGGTCGCCGCCGCCGCCCCCTGGATACCGAGGTCGAGTCCGTAGATGAACAACGGGTCGAGACCGATCACCAAAGCGTTGCAGAGGAGGGCGGTGCGCATCGGGGTCGTGGTGTCACCGTGTCCCTTGAAGATCCCGTCCACCAGCGACTGCGCGAAGAAGACCGGGATGCCGGCCAGGGAGACCAGGAAGAAGCCGGCCGTCAGGCCGGCCGTCACGGCGTCGGCCGTGAAGAGCCGGGCGAGTGGCTCGCGCAGCAGCACCCCGGGGACCGCCACCGCCAGGCTGGTCGCCGCCCAGAGCAGCCACGCCGTACGGATCACCGGCTGGGTCGGTTCCCTGCCGTCGCGCCTGCCGACCAGGACGGTGGTCCCGGTCTGGACGGCGAGAATCACGCCCAGGGCGAGGTATTCGGCGGTGGTCGCGACCGTCACCGCGGCCACGGCCTGGCTGCCCAGTCCGGAGACCCAGAACAGGTCGATCAGGCCGACCGCGACCACGGCCGTCAGCAACTCCACGTAGACGGGCAGGGCAAGGCGGAGTAGCTTCATCGTATACCTCGTTTCGAGTTATCTCGTTTAGAGGTATAGCGATACGATGCTCTCATGGCAAGTGGCGACCTGACCCTGTCGATCCTCGGGTTCCTCGGTGAGGGGCCGATGCACGGCTACGAACTCAAGGCCCGCATCCTGGAGCTGAGCGGTCATCTCCGCCCGGTCAGCGACGGGGCCCTCTACCCGGCGATCGCCCGGCTGGAGAAGGCCGGACTCGTGGAGCGGCACGAGGAGGAGGGGGCGGGCGCCGCCCGGCGCCAGGTTCTCACCCTGACCGGGGCGGGGCGGGCGGAGCTCCTGCGGCGGCTCCGTGAACCCTCCGACCTCGACATCAGCGATCAGACACGCTTCTTCGGCCTGCTGACCTTCCTGTCACAGCTTCCGGACCGCGCCGACCAGGTCCGGGTGCTCCGCCGCCGCCTCGGCTTCCTGGAGACCCCCGCGAGCTTCTTCTACCGTGACGGGAAGCCGCAACGGGCCGAGGAGGTCCCCGACCCGTTCCACCGCGGCATGCTCCTGATCGCACGGGCCACCGGCGACGCCGAGAAGCGGTGGCTCAGGCAGACCGTCGCCGAGCTGGAGCATCAGGGTGTGTTCAGCCCGCTGAGGCTCAGCTGAGCAGGCCGCGGCGCTCCAGCAGGGGCTCGATGCGGGGGTCGCGGCCGCGGAAGTCGCGGAACGCCTCCATCACGTCCTTGGAGCCGCCGACAGACAGCAGGGTCGACCGGAAGTGGTCGCCGTTGGCACGCTTGAGGCCGTCGTTCTCCTTGAACCACTCGACGCTCTCGGCGTCCAGCACCTCGCTCCAGATGTAGGAGTAGTAGCCGGCGCTGTAGCCGCCCACACCGCTGAAGAAGGCGTGCGCGAAGTAGTTGGTCCGGTAGCGCGAGCGGACCAGCTCGAAGGCGATCCCGGCGCGCTCTAGGGCCGCCGCCTCGAATGCCTCGGCGTCCTCGACGGTCTCGCCGGGGGCGAGCTTGTGCCAGGCCCAGTCGAGCAGTGCCGCGGTGAGGTATTCCACGGTCGCGAAGCCCTGGTTGAACTTCTCGGCGGCCTTCATCTTCTCCAGCAGCTCAGCCGGCACCGGCTCGCCGGTCTCGTGGTGCCTGGCGAAGTTGGCGAGGACCGACGGCCAGGTCGCCCACATCTCGTTGACCTGCGAGGGGTACTCCACGAAGTCGCGCGGCACCGTGGTGCCGGAGACCCGGGGGAAGCGGACGTCGGAGAACAGGCCGTGCAGGGCGTGGCCGAACTCGTGGAAGGCGGTGTTGACCTCGTCGAAGGTCAGCAGCGTCGGGCCCTCGGCGGGCTTGGTGATGTTGAGGTTGTTCATCACCACGGGCAGGTCGCCGAACAGGTGCGACTGGTCCACGAGGTTGTTCATCCACGCGCCGCCGCGCTTGGTGGGCCGGGCGTAGGGGTCGAACAGGAACAGGCCGAGCGGCGAGCCGTCCGCGTTGAACACCTCGAAGGTCCGGACGTCCGGGTGGTAACCGGCCAGGTCGTCCCGGTCGGTGAAGGTGATCCCGTACAGCTCGCCGGCGGCGTGGAAGACGCCGTCCCTGAGCACCCGGTTCAGCTCGAAGTAGGGGCGCAGCTCGGAGCTGTCGAAGTCGTAGCGGGCCTTGCGTACCTTCTCCGCGTAGAACGACCAGTCCCACGGTTCGATGGGGAACCCGGCCTGCTCGCTCAGCGCCTCGGCCTCGCGGCGGGCGTTGGCCACGGCCGGGCCCACCAGCTTGCCGAGCATCTCCTCGACGGCGTCGGTGGTCTTGGCCGTCTGGTCGGCGACGGAGTAGGCGGCGTGGTTGGGGTAGCCGAGCAGGGCGGCCCGCTCGGCGCGGAGCGCCGCCATCGTGGCGGCCAGTTCGAAGTTCTCCGGCGCCCGGCTCACCGACAGCTCGTACAGCTTCCTCCGGGTCTGCCTGTCGGTCAGCTCGGCCAGAGCGGGCTGGTTGGTGAAGTTGAGCAGCGGCAGGACGTATTCGCCGTCCTTCTCGATCGCCTTGATCGCGCTCTCGGAGAGTCCGTCGAGCTCCTTGGCGTCCCCGACGACGAGCGCGGAGGCGGTGGAGGCCGTCAGCAGGTTCTGGGAGAAGGTGGTGGCGAGCTTGGTCAGCTCCTCGTTGAGCTCCCTGAGCCGCTCCTGTTCGGCCTCGGACAGGTCGGCGCCGGCCCGGACGAAGTCCACCCGGTACTTCTCCAGCAGCCAGGCCTCCTCCGGGTCCTCGGTGGTGACCTGTTTGATCCGCTGGTAGAGGGCGCGGTTGAGGTGGATGGCGTCGTCGTGCTTGGTCAGCCTGGGGGAGATCTCGGTCTCGATCTCCCGGATGCCGTCGGTCGCGTCGGAGGAGGCGATGCTGAAGAAGACCATCGCGGTCCGCTTCAGGATCTGGCCGGAGCGCTCCAGGGCCTCGATCGTGTTGGCGAACGTCGCCGGGGTGGGGTCACCGGCGATCGCCTCGACCTCCCGCAGCTGGTCGGCCATGCCGCGCTCGAACGCGGGCAGGTAGTGCTCCTCCCGGATCTCGGCGAAGTCCGGCAGCGCGTAGGGCAGCGTGCTGGGGTGGAAGAAGGGGTTCTCGGCCAAGGCGCAGGCTCCTCACATGCGGGTGGGTCTCGGACAGCAGCGTTACATAACGGACCCCTCCGACGCACTCCGGTGCCCTGGGGATTCGGCCGCCGTCAATCGTTTTGGCCTTGACCCCCAACCTGGGCTATTCTTTCGGAGTCGCCAACGAACTCCGCAAGGAGGTCAAGCGCGGTGGGGTATGGTGTAATTGGCAACACGGCTGATTCTGGTTCAGTTGTTCTAGGTTCGAGTCCTGGTACCCCAGCTGCACCTCTCTATCGAGAGGTGCTGCGGATTCGGTCCCCCCGAGTCCGACGACAGTGTGTAGGGTCCCGTCGTCTAGTGGCCTAGGACGCCGCCCTCTCAAGGCGGTAACGCCGGTTCGAATCCGGTCGGGACTACCACTGTCATTTCGCAAGGCTCCGTCGTCTAGTGGCCTAGGACGCCGCCCTCTCAAGGCGGTAGCGCCGGTTCGAATCCGGTCGGGGCTACATCGGTGAAACCCTCGGAAGCAACGGCTTCCGAGGGTTTTCTGTTTTTCCAGGACCACCTTTTGTCCGGCATGTCCCTTGCTTGGATGGTTTCTCTGCCCAATACCTGGTGAGCAACGCACCGGGCCGGTCCTGGGGGCGAGAAGGCCGATCCGGCGGCCTCCCCGCCCCCGCGCGTGTCAGCTGTGGGTGGAGCGGGCCTTGAACAGGGCCCGCTTGGCGGCCTTGCCCACCTGCCTGTCCGGGTGGGCCTTGCCGATCTCCTCCAGCAGCTCCTCCAGGTGCGGGTGAGGCACCTTCCAGATCACGTCGAGCAGGTTGACCAGGTTCGTGCCGATATCGTCCAGGCTGCTGACGAACTCCGGCCGGCCGAGACCCGCCGAGATGGTCAGCATGTCGAGGATCAGCCAGTGGGTGTCGGCCGGGGTGGGCTGGGGGGCGTCCTCGACGCCGAGCTGGGCCAGGTGGGTGGCCGCATAGGGGCGCAGGGACGGCTCGTCGAGGACCTCCCGCCACGCGGGCACGGCCACCTCGCCGAGCGAGCCCACCATGCTGGCCGCCTGGACCCGGACCAGGGCGTCCGCATCGTCCTCGGCCGCCGCCTCCAGTAGTTCCTTGGCGGCCTGGTGGGGCTCGCGCAGCTCCATCCAGGCGGCGAACTCGGCGTCCGCCTCCTCCTCGGGCAGCTCCGCGCTGAAGGAGAGCAGGTCCAGAGCCGTCATCGCGTCGATGGCGGGGCGGGCGTCCAGCTCGATGTCGGCGTCGTCCACGAGGTGGACCACGCCTTCCATACCGAGCGGCGTCAGCCGTACCTGATCGTGCTCGACCTCGACCATGCCGTAGCCGGCCAGCCAGTCGAGGACCGGGGCGAGCGGGTCGCCGTACTGCGCGACGGCCGCGGCCCAGGCGTCGGCGCCCTGGTCGTCGTATTCGGCGGCGGCCTCCGCCAGCTCGGTACGGAGTTCGGCCAGCGGCTTGGAACCGGTCGCCAGGAGCACCCGGACCAGCAGGGCCCGGGTCAGCCCGGACAGGGCGATCGTGGCGTCCTCGTCCTCAAGCTCGGGATCGCCGTAGTCGACCGAGTGCAGGCCGGCCATCCAGACGTCGAGGGCGTCGTCGTCCTCCTCGAACGGCCAGTCGGCGGTGTCGACGTCGGCGCTGACGGTGTCCTCGCCCTCGGGCTGGAGGAAGTCCAGGTCGATCGCGAGGTTCCAGATGTTCCAGAGCGCGGGCACGGAGTCGGCCAGTGGCTTGCCGCTCCCCTCGGGTGCGGGCAGTCCCAGAGCGGCGAGGGCCTCGATGATCTCGGCATCGGTGAGCAGGCTCGTCTCACCTACCCGGCGCTCGGACCCGACCCAGAGCGCGAGGTCGCGCGCCTTGGTGATCAGGGCCGCCTTCCGGGTGGCCATGGCCAGCTCGGCATCGGGCCGGAGCCGGATCGTCGGCAGCTCGGCGAGCTCGTCCGCGAACGGCTCGAAGTCACCCAGTCCCTCGGACTCCTCCTCGTCGTCGTAGTCGTCCTGCTCGACGACGAGATCCTCCATCGCGTCGACGAAGTCGTCCTCCAGTTCGTCGAGCTCGGAGAGCAGGGACTTGAGCGAGGCGGAGCCCTTGGCCAGCCGGTCGGTCTCCGACAGGAAGGTCAGATAGGCGCGGACCGCGGACACCATGCCGTCGGCGGCGGCGTCCGGGTCCTCCACGACCTGCGGCATCCGGTCGAGCAGCACGGTGCGCAGATCGCCCTGCCTCCAGCGGCCGACGTTGTCGGAGGCGATCAGCCGGTGCCACAGGGCCACCGCCCCGACCAGGTTGGAATCGCTGCCGGGCGCGTTCTCACGCGCCCAGAGGATGAATTCTTGGAGCAGGGGACGCAGTTCAACGGCAGCGGCCTCGATGCGATCTGTCACCTTCCCAGCCTAGGGGGCCGCAAGGGTGCTCGCCTCCCCATATCGCATGGTTCAGCTGGCCCGTCGCATCGACTCGGTGATCCGCTCGGCGGCGGTGACCACGGGGATGGCGTGCAGTCTGCCCGGAGTCCGGGTCAGCCGCTCGATCGGCCCGGAGACCGAGACCGCGGCGACCACCTTGCCGGCGGCGCCCCGGATCGGCGCCGAGACGCTGGCCACGCCCTGCTCGCGCTCGCCGACGCTGTGCGCCCAGCCCCTGCGCCGGACGCTCGCCAGCGTGGCCGCGGTGAACCTGGCGCCGCGCAGTCCGCGGTGGAGGCGGTCCGGCTCCTCCCAGGCCAGCAGGATCTGCGCCGCCGATCCGGCGAGCATCGGCAGGGCCGAGCCGACCGGCACGGTGTCACGCAACCCGCTGGACCGTTCGGCGGCCGCCACGCACACCCGCTCGTCACCCTGCCGCCGGTAAAGTTGCGCGCTTTCGCCGGTCATGTCCCGGAGCTGTGCCAGCACCGGGGCGGCGACGGCCAGCAACCTGTCCTCCCCGGCGGCCGTGGACAGTTCGGACAGCCGTGGTCCCAGCACGAATCGGCCCTGTGTGTCGCGGGAGACGATGCGGTGGTGCTCCAGCGCGACGGCGAGCCGATGGGCGGTGGGGCGTGCCAGGCCGGTGGCCTGGACGAGCTGCGCGAGGGACGCCGGACCGGCTTCGAGGGCGTTGAGCACGAGCACGGCCTTGTCCAGTACGCCGACTCCGCTAGAGTTGTCCATACACCGATACTGCCGTCTCGACATATGAGAAAGCAAGTTGGGTGCGGAATAGCCGATCGCAAGGAGGCGACATGGGCCGCACGCTGGCGGAGAAGGTCTGGGAGCAGCACGTGGTGCGACGTGCCGACGGAGAACCCGATCTCCTCTACATCGACCTTCACCTCATTCACGAGGTGACCAGCCCGCAGGCGTTCGACGGCCTGCGCCTGGCGGGACGTTCCGTCCGGAGGCCGGATCTCACGATCGCCACCGAGGACCACAACGTCCCGACCTTGCTCGGTCCGATCAAGGACCCCGTGTCCCGAACCCAGGTCGAGACCCTGCGCAAGAACTGCGCCGAGTTCGGCATCCGGCTGCACCCCATGGGTGACGCGGGCCAGGGCGTCGTGCACATCATCGGGCCGCAGTTCGGCCTCACCCAGCCGGGAATGACGATCGTCTGTGGTGATTCTCACACCTCCACCCACGGCGCCTTCGGGGGCATCGCCTTCGGCATCGGCACCTCGGAGGTGGAGCACGTGCTGGCCACCCAGACCCTGCCCGCCTACCGGCCGAAGACGATGGCCATCGAGGTCTCCGGCGAGCTGCCGACCGGCGTCACCGCCAAGGACCTGATCCTGGCGATCATCGCCAGGATCGGCACCGGGGGTGGCCAGGGCTACATCGTCGAATACCGCGGCGAGGCGATCCGCAAGCTCTCCATGGAGGGCCGGATGACCGTCTGCAACATGTCCATCGAGGCGGGCGCGCGGGCGGGCATGATCGCTCCGGACGAGACCACGTTCGAATACCTGAAGGGCCGCCCCCACGCGCCGACCGGTGCCGACTGGGACGCCGCGGTCGAATACTGGAGGTCGCTGACGACCGACGAGGACGCCGTCTTCGACAGGGTCGTGGAGATCGACGCCACGACGCTGACGCCGTTCGTCACCTGGGGTACGAACCCGGGCCAGGGCGCTCCGCTGGGGACGGCGGTGCCGGCCCCGCAGGACACCGACGACCCGGCCGCGGCCGAGCGCGCGCTGGAGTACATGGGCCTGACCGCGGGCACCCCGCTCCGCGAGGTCGAGGTGGACACGGTCTTCGTCGGCTCCTGCACCAACGGGCGCCTGGAGGACCTGCGGGCCGCGGCCGACGTGCTGCGCGGCCGTCAGGTCGTCACCCGCACGCTCATCGTCCCCGGCTCGATGCTGGTCAAGCTCCAGGCCGAGCAGGAAGGGCTGGACGAGGTGTTCAAGGCCGCGGGCGCCGAGTGGCGCGAGGCGGGCTGCTCGATGTGCCTGGGCATGAACCCCGACACCCTCGCCCCCGGCGAGCGCAGCGCGTCGACGTCCAACCGCAACTTCGAGGGGCGCCAGGGCAAGGGGGGCCGTACTCACCTGGTCTCCCCGCAGGTCGCCGCAGCGACCGCCGTCACCGGCAAACTGACCGCGCCCGCCGACCTGGCCTAGGAGATCCGAACATGGAAGCTTTCACCACCCACACCGGCCGGGCCGTGCCGCTGCGCCGCAGCAACGTGGACACCGACCAGATCATCCCCGCGGTCTGGCTCAAGCAGGTCAGCCGGACCGGATTCGAGAAGGGCCTGTTCTCGGCCTGGCGCGAGGACCCGGCCTTCGTCCTGAACGACCCCGTCCGCGAGGGCGCCTCGATCCTCGTCTCGGGACCCGACTTCGGCACCGGCTCCTCGCGCGAGCACGCGGTCTGGGCCCTGCAGCAGTACGGCTTCCGCGTCGTGATCGCAGCCCGTTTCGGCGACATCTTCCGTAATAATTCCACCAAGATGGGACTGCTGCCGGTCGTGCTGCCGGCTGCCACGGTTGAGGCTCTGCAGTCTGCCGTAGAGGCGGAACCCACTCTGGAAATTACCGTTGACCTGCGGGAACGCCAGGTTCGCTGGGCGGGGCAGACCGCCGAATTCGAGCTCGACGACTACACCCGCTGGCGGCTGCTGGAGGGACTGGACGATATCGGGCTGACCCTGCGTAATGCCGATGACGTCGAAATATACGAGAATGGTCGGCAGTCATGGCTGCCGACGACCGTCTGACGGGTTCAGAGAGCGAGTTGGCGTGGCGGCTGCGCGAGGCGCACCGCCGCGTCCGTTCTCTGCGTGTGTCTCTCGCGCAGAGGGAACGTCTGGTCAAGCGCCTGCTTTCCATCTGTGATGTCGCCAAACGTGATCTCAGTCATGCAGCGGGGCGTCTTGATTTATTCCTTCTCGACCTTGATGCTCTGGTTTCAGATACGCCGAGTGCTGGAAACATTGCGGAAGGTGATTGAGTCGCACGGCTCCGTCCCCTAATTTCAAGCGGCAAGGGGTTTCTCGCTCTGTTGAGACCCCGTGCCGTGACAAATCGGGTGAGACGGGTTTTCTGCCTCATGACCCACTCCCAGACATCGGTAACAGGGGGAGCAACCTTTATGAACAAGAAAGAGCTCGTCGACGCGATCGCAGATCGGGTCGGCGACAAGAAGACAGCCACCGAGGCCGTGAACGCGGTGCTCGACGCCATCCAGAAGGCTGTCGCCAGCGGAGACAAGGTCTCCATCACGGGCTTCGGTGCTTTCGAGATGGTGCACAAGCCGGCTCGCACGGCCCGGAACCCTTCGACCGGTGCCGAGATCAAGGTCGCCGAGAGCTGGGGGCCGAAGTTCCGGCCCGGCTCGGACTTCAAGGAGCTCGTCAACGTGGAGGGGAAGAAGGCCGCGAAGAAAAAGTAGGGCTTCACGTGGGCGGCCCGGATTCCCCTGGAGGGAATCCGGGCGTCCGGCTTATCCGGAGCGGGACGTGTGGAGCGGTCGCTCGTCCGGGCTATCCGGGATGGGGGTCTCCGGCCGGTCCCGGCAGCGGGAAGGTCGACAGCGTGATGTAGGTGACCTGTCCGTCGTCCACGGTGATGTTCACCCGCTGACCTGAGCGGAGCAGACGCAGTGGTCCGGCGTCGAACGCCGCCGCGCCGAACGGGACCTCGGTCCCGTCGTCCAGGAACACCGACCCCGACCGGGTCGCCGCGTCAAAGGTCCGCACCGTCGCCTGCACCCGATCAGCTTAGCCCTTGTGGAAGTTGATCTTTTCTACGATCGTCCGGGTGCGGAGACCGGGGCCGAGGGAGAGGGCCGTCCGCAGGTCGTCGGGGGTGTCCACGTCCCGGCGGACCGAGTCGACCCCGTCCAGGCAGATCTCCTTGACGCCGTGCAGCAGATGGCGGTCGCGTGACCGGCCGCCGAACCGGGGGGTGAAAGGGATGCCGGGCCGTACGCCGTAGAAGGTCGTGCCGACCTCGGCGGCGTCGGGCAGGAACGCCTGGTCGGACTCCGCGGCCGCGGTGAGCACGAGCGCCAGCTCCGCCGGGCGGAGCGCGGGGAGATCGGCCTGGAGTGCACCGACGGCGTCGCCGGGCGCCAGCCGTACCGCCTCCTGGGCCCCGTGCCGCAGCGCCGCGTTCAGCCCCGACTCCGGGTCGCCGATCACGTGGGCGCCCACCCCGCCGAGCGCCTCGGCCGCCACCGGATCGCCCGTCACCACCATGACCCGCGCGACGAGCACGCAGCTCAGCGCGGCTTCCACGGTGTCGCAGGCGATTGCCACGGCCAGCGCGGCGCGCCAGGAGCCTGCCGCCTCCGACAGCCGGGTCTTGGCGGCGACCAGTGTCTTGACCGGGACGACGAGGGTCCAGCCGGAGATCTCCGAAGCAGGCATACCCTTAAGCATCCCGCCTCGACAGCCCATAGAGCCAACCGGGACACTTAGGGCGCATCCCGCTTATATGGAGGAGTTCATGAGACGCCCTGGATGGCCTTCCCGATTCTGGGTCGCCGTGGCCGTCGTGATCGTCAAGCCGTTCGCGTGGCTCCTGGTCAAGAAGGACTGGCGCCGGGCCGACCGCCTGCCCCGGACCGGCGGGATCATCCTGGCGACCAACCACCTGTCCTGGGTGGATCCTTTCCTGATCTCGCACTACCTCTACAACAACGGGCGCTGGCCGGTGGTGCTGGCCAAGTCGGGGCTCTTCTCGGTGCCGGTGATCGGGCACATGCTGAGGGCGCTGCGGGCCATCCCGGTCTACCGGGGGAGCGCCGAGGCGGTCCACTCGCTCAGGGAGTCCGAGGAACGGATCGCCGAGGGAGCGTGCGTGCTGTTCTACCCCGAGGGCACCTGCACCCGTGATCCCCGGTTCTGGCCGATGGAGGGCAAGACGGGCGCGGCCCGGCTGGCTCTGGCCACCGGCGCGCCGGTGATCCCGGTGGCACACTGGGGGGCGCAGGAGATCCTCCCCTACGGGAGCAAGAGGCCCCGGCTCTTTCCGCGCAAGACCTTCCGCGCTCTGGCGGGGGAGCCGGTCGATCTGTCTAAGTACCGGGGGCAGACGATCCACGCCGACGTCCTGCGCGATGCGACCGCCGACATCATGGAGGCGATCACGTCCCTGCTCGCCGAGCTGCGCGGGGAGGAGGAGCCCCAGGCGCCGTTCAAGAAACCCGCTGACAACTGACTTCGACGTACGGTGATGAGATGACCAAGGCGGCTGTATTCGGCACGGGATCGTGGGGCACCACCTTTGCGATGATCATGGCGAGGGCGGGTACTCGGACGACCCTGTGGGGCCGGCGGCCGGAGATCGTGGAGGCGATCGACCGCCGGCACGAGAACCCCGACTACCTACCCGGCGTGACGTTGCCCGAGACGTTGCGGGCCACGACCGATCCCGCCGAGGCGCTCGACGGCGCCGACTTCGTGGTGCTCGCGGTCCCCTCCCAGACACTGCGGTCCAACCTGGTCGGCTGGAAGCCGGACCTGCCGTCCGGCGCCGTGCTGGTCAGCCTGATGAAGGGCGTCGAGCTCGGCACCACCAAGCGGATGAGCGAGGTGATCTGCGAGGTCGCCGAGGTACCGCAGGAGCGGGTCGCCGTGGTGTCGGGCCCCAACCTGGTCGGTGAGATCATGCGGGGCCAGCCTGCCGCGACCGTGGTCGCCTGCACCGACGAGCGGGCCATGGAACGGCTCCAGGAGGCATGCCACCTGCCGCCGTGGTTCCGCCCCTACACCAACCCCGACGTGGTGGGGGTGGAGCTCGGCGGGGCGGTCAAGAACGTGATCGCCCTGGCGGTCGGCGTCGCGGCCGGCATGGGGCTCGGCGACAACGTCGGGGCGATGCTGATGACGCGCGGGCTGGCCGAGATCTCCCGGCTGGGTGAGGTGCTCGGCGCGGACCCGCACACCTTCGCCGGGCTCGCCGGGATGGGCGATCTCATAGCGAGCTGCACCTCCCCGTTGGCGCGGAACCGTACGTTCGGTATGAATCTCGGTCAGGGCATGACCCTGGCCGAGGCCACCGCCGCGACGAAGCAGACCGTCGAGGGCGTCAAGTCCTGCGAGTCGGTCCTGGAACTGGCCAGAAAGCACGATGTGGAGATGCCGATCACCGAGGTCGTGGTGGCCGTCGTCCATGACGGAATGCCCCCCGCTGAGGCCGGCATGCTGCTGATGTCGCGGGCTCCCAGACCAGAGCGTTGAACTCCTCCCCGGCCTGGGGCCGGGGATTCTCCCGTCGCGTCGGGTTGGGCGGCGCGCGCGTCTGACAGGAGGCTGGGCCCCCCAGAGGGGGTAGATTCGGTCATCATGAGCGAGCAGCACGAAACCCGGCCGAGGGTCGCAATCGTCTTCGGCGGACGTAACTCCGAGCACGCCGTCTCCATCCTGGGAGCCGGAAGTGTGCTGGAGGCCATCGACCGGTCCAAATACGAGGTGGTCCCCATCGGGATCGCTCAGGACGGACGGTGGGTGCTCGCCTCGGGTGACCAGCGCTACGCGATCGAGGGCGACGAGCTGCCGTCCGTCGAGGCCGACGGCGCGGGCCTGGCGCTGCCGTCCGGCGGTGGCTCGCTGATGGCCTACGACCCCGGCAGCATCCCGGTCGAGCTCGGCCAGGTGGATGTCGTCTTCCCCGTGATGCACGGGCCGTTCGCCGAGGACGGCACGATTCAGGGCCTGCTGGAGATGGCCGGCGTCCGTTACGTCGGCTCCGGGGTGCTCGCCAGCGCGGTCGGCATGGACAAGGCCTACATGAAGATGGTGCTCGCCGCCTCCGGCCTGCCCGTCGGCCCGTATGTCGTGATCCGCGAGCGTGACTGGCGGACCGATCGTGACCGGATCCTCAAGGAGGTCCAGGAGCTCGGCTGGCCGGTCTTCGTCAAGCCCGCCCGTGCCGGGTCGAGCCAGGGCATCTCCAAGGCACACGACCTGGAGGAGCTGGAGCGGGCCGTCGAGTTCGCCCGCGAGCACGACCCCAAGGTGCTGGTCGAGGCCGCGATCGTGGGCCGCGAGATCGAGTGCGCGGTGCTGGAGTCACTGGGCGACGAGGCCGCACGGGCCAGCGTGCCCGGAGAGGTGCTGGTCCACGGCGGCCACGAGTTCTTCGACTTCGAGGCCAAGTACATCGGCGACGACATGTCCCTGTCCGTGCCCGCCGACATCCCCGCCGACGTGGCCGAGAGCCTGCGGGCGATGGCCGTCCGCGCGTTCGAGGCGCTGGGCTGCGAGGGCCTGTCCCGGGTCGACTTCTTCTACACCACCGACGGCCGGCTGATCCTCAACGAGATCAACACGATGCCGGGCTTCACCGCGATGTCGGTCGCGCCGCAGCTGTGGGCGGCCACCGGCCTGTCCTACGCCGAGCTGGTCGACCGGCTGATCCAGCTGGCCCTGCATCGCTCACCCGGTCTGCGGTAGCGCCGCCTTGATCGGGACCGCGAGGTCGACGAGGACGTTCTCCGGGATGTGCCGCCGGGAGACCGTCACCTCCACGTAGGCCTCCCTGCCGATCGAGGTGAACAGCAGCGGCCTCGCGGGATCGGAGAACCACGCCACCCCGTCGAGCTCGGGCACCTCCTCGGTGGCCGTCATCGTCGCCGGCCGCGGCACTCCGCAGCGCAGCGCGATCTCCCCTTCCCCCCACACCGCGACGTACGGCGACGCGGGAGTGCTCTCCACCCGGGCGGCGCCGTCGAGCTTCTGCGGGAGCCGCCCGCCGAGTGCCGTGCACGCGGCGGCGGCCGCACCCTCCGGAGTGGGCGGGTCCACCCGGACCGTACTACCGCATCCTGCCAGGATCAGCAGGGCGCAGGCACAGACCGTCCACCGAGTGAACCGGAGTGACATCATATGATCCCGAAAAGGTTAAAAATGGACGATTGGACACGTAAGAGTACGTGTAATCCCCTCGACCGCTTGAATCTGAGCCACTACAAGTTTGCCTAGTTCATCCACGTTCCGCGCCTCGGCGCGGACGATCACGTCATAGGGGCCGGTGACGTCCTCGGCCTGCGTGACGCCGGAGATCCTCGATATCTCCCCGGCCACGCCCGCCGCCTTGCCGACCTCGGTCTGGATAAGGATGTAGGCCTGTACCATAACGTCCTCCCGGGCGATTGGATCAGTGCCGGAGGGCCACCGTACCCTGTGATGAACGGGAGGTGCGTCATCGCAGTCGGAGATCTCGGCGAATTCGGAGTTGTTGCACGTATCACTGGACGATTGCCTCAGGGCCCGGCCGTACTGCTCGGCCCCGGAGACGACGCCGCGCTGGTCGGCGCCCCCGACGGCAGGGTCGTCGTGACGACAGATCTACTGATCGAGGGTAGGCACTTCCGTCGCGATTGGTCCAGTGGGTACGAAATCGGTCGGAAAGCTGCGGCGCAGAACCTGGCCGACGTCGTGGCGATGGGTGCCGATCCCACCGGCATCGTGGTCGGCCTCGGCCTGCCTCCCGAGGCCGGTACGGACTGGCTGGACGACCTCACCGACGGCTTCCGCGACGAGTGCGACCTCGTCGGCGCCAGCGTGGTGGGGGGTGACGTCACCCGCTGCGACCTGGTTGTGATCGCTGTCACCGCCCTGGGAGACCTGGGTGGGCGCGCACCGGTCACGCGGGCGGGGGCACGCCCGGGTGACGTGGTGGCGGTGGCGGGCCGGCTCGGACACGCCGCCGCCGGGCTCGCGCTGCTCCACGGTGGCCGGAAAGAGCCGGTGGAACTGATCGACGCCCACCGCCGCCCGGAGCCGCCCTACGCCTGCGGCGCCCAGGCGGCCGCGCTCGGCGCGACCTCCATGCTCGACGTCAGCGACGGCCTGTTCCAGGATCTGGGGCACGTGGCGGAGGCCAGCGGGGTCGGCATCCTGCTCACCCCGGAGGCCTTCGCCATCCCTCCCCTCCTGGAGGAGGCCGCCCGGCTGCTCGGCGCCGACCCACTGGAGTGGGTGCTCTCCGGCGGGGACGACCACGCCCTCGCGGCGACCTTCCCGGAGGGGGTGCCGATCCCGCCCCCGTGGAGGGTGGTCGGTCAGGTGATCGAGGGCAAGGGCGTACAGGTCAGGGGCCGTCCGATGGATCACGGCGGCTGGGATCACTTCCGAAAGTGACGTTCACCACCTATGTGACATCGGCGAAATTTACGACAAACGGTTATTGAACTGGTATGAAGATGGGCGGCCGAGATTCCCGAGAGAAAGGGGCAATATGGGCCGCCACGGTGGACATGAAGACGACGCCCCCCGTAACCGGGGGAAACGTGACCGGGAGCCCGTTCCGGAGCCCGTGTATCGCGACGAGCCGATCGGGCGCCGGCTCCGTCCCGAGGAATCGGCGGTCACCGAGACCCAGACGGGATTCCTGGGTTCCGGATGGTCGGCCCGGACCGAGCTGTCCGAGCCCGTGTGGCCCGACGAGAAACGCCGCTCCGGCGGGCGGGTCAAGACGATGGTGCTGGCCGTCGCGGCGGTGGCCGTGGTTCTTGGCGGGACCGTGGCCGGCGTCCAGGTGATGAGTGCGGCCGGATCGAGTGAGAACTGCCCGGCCGGCAGCTGCCTGGCGGAGGCGTCTGAGCAGCCGGAGCTCTACTCCACCGGCGACGGCCAGGCCGATCCCACCGAGAGGCCCGCGCCGAGCGATGAGCCCGAGAAGGCGGGGAAGGAGAAGACCGGTCCCGCCCCCGCCCCCACCCCTTCGGCCACCCCCTCGCGGGCCGGCCGTACCTCCACCGCGAGGCCCACTCCGACGCCGGAGGCCACGCGCACCGCCCAGCGCGGCGGACCGGCCCGGCGCACCGGCGCGCCCGTGCCCGTGCCCGAGCCCGAGCCCGAGCCGAGCCCGACCGGCGAGGCGCTCATCACCGGCACCCGCACGCAGGACCCGGCGCCCTCCCCGGCAGTCACCCAGCCCCCGACCACCCAGCCCACCCAGCCTCCGACCACCCAGCCCTCCTCTCCGGAGATCCTCGCCACCCCGGCCGCCGGCGGCGCCGCGCTGAGGGTCGGCTTCGGCATCGTGAGCAAGAGGGGCGAGACGTACACCGCCAAGCTCGTGGTCACCGCCAACGCGAAGCTCACCGGCCTGACACTGAGCCTGCCGGTCGGCGGGGAGGTCGCCTCGGTCACCGGGGCCGACTGGAAGCAGGACGGCGACACCCTCGTGCTTGAGACGGTCAGGGACCTGGAGGCGGGAAAGGATCTGGTCCTCACTTTCACCGCGTACGGCCGGGCCGAGGTTCCGCGGAGCTGCGAGAGTACCCAGGCGGAGTGCGCGGTCAGCTGACCAAGAGCTGGTTTGATGGGGGTATGACCGTTTTGACCCCTCCTCGTGTGCTCACCGTCGCCGGCTCCGACTCCGGCGGTGGTGCGGGCATCCAGGCCGACCTGAAGACCATGCTGGCTTTGGGCGTGCATGGCATGAGCGTGATCGCCGCGGTGACCGCGCAGAATTCGCTGGGCGTCCAGGGATACTGGGAGCTCCCGCCGGAGGCGGTGCGCGCCCAGCTCGACTCGGTGCTCGGCGACATCGGCGCCCAGGCGATCAAGACCGGGATGCTGGCCTCGCCCGTGCTGGTGGAGACGGTCGCCGACGTGCTGGCCCGGGTGGACGCCCCGGTCGTGGTGGACCCGGTGGGGGTCTCCAAGCACGGTGACGCGCTACTCGCCCCCGAGGCCGTGGACACGGTGAAGTCGCGCCTGCTGCCGACGGCCACCGTGGTCACTCCCAATCTCTGGGAGGTGTCGCAGCTCACCGGGGTGGAGGTCGAGGACGAAAGGGACCTGCGCCGGGCCGCCGACGCGATCCTGGAACTCGGCCCCACCTGGGCGTTGATCAAGGGCGGCCACCTGCCCGGCGCCCCGGTGGACCTGCTGACCGACGGCACCCGGGAGTTCCGCTTCACCGCCGAGCGCCACGACAACCGGCACACCCACGGCACCGGCTGCACCCTGGCCTCGGCGATCGCCTCCTACCTGGCGCTCGGCGAGGACGTCCCGGCCGCGGTGGAGAAGGCCAAGACGTACGTCACGGGGGCGATCGCCCGGGGGTTCCCGCTGGGCGAGGGCATCGGCCCGGTGGACCACGCCTGGCTCTGGCGCCGGTGATCCTTGCCCGGGGGACCCGGGGAAAAGCGACCGGTGATCCTCACCAGCCGGAAAAGCAACAGCCCGCCGCCCCCTTCCGGGGGCGGCGGGCTGTTGCTGAGGTCTGACTAGCGGGTGACCTTGCCGGCCTTGATGCAGGAGGTGCACACGTTCAGCCGCTTCGGCGTGCCGTTCACCACTGCGCGCACGGGCTGGATGTTGGGGTTCCAGCGGCGGCGGGTGCGGCGGTGCGAGTGGGAGACGTTGTTGCCGAAGGTCGGCTTCTTAGCGCAAACGTCGCAGACGGAAGCCACGGTTCGCTCCTTAGATCAGTCGAGAGGCTCGATCCGCCACGCTTGGCGGGCGGTCATCGGGCACGCCGGAACAACCGGCTGGCCATGCGAGGATATCCGATGTCCGGCCATGCATGCCAACACGAGCCACCACGACAGGTCGAACGGGATAATCTCCGAGGCAACCGTAGCGCATCCCCGAGGGGAGAGAGCGGGGACGGGGCAAGAGGCGCCGCGTGAATTCTGTCGCCCGGACACGGTAGAAACTTGGGGTGACGAGCTTCGACGAGCCGCTGGCCAAGGCCCTGGATCCCAAGACGGCCAAGCTGCTGGAGAGCGTCCTCGGCCTGCGCACCGCCGGTGACCTGCTGCGGCACTATCCCCGGCGCTACGCCGAGCGAGGCGAGCTGACCAATCTCGACGACCTGCAGGTCGACGAGCACGTCACCGTGGTGGGCGAGGTCACCAGGGTCATGCGCAAGCCGATGCGGAACAAGGGCGGCACCTGGCTGGAGGCCGAGGTCGTCGACGGCCGGCGCAGCAAGATCTACCTGTCCTTCTTCGGCAAGGCGTCCCACCTCGCGGAGTCGCGGCTGCGGCCGGGCACCAGAGGCATGTTCGCGGGGAAGGTCGGCGCGTTCGGCCAGGGCGAGAAGCGCAGATGGCAGCTCTCCCACCCCGAGTTCGAGCTGTTCGACGAGACCGAGGCCGGAGCCGAGGAGTTCGCCGCCGCGCTGGTGCCGATCTATCCCGCGGGCAAGGACGTCACCCCCTGGGCGATCCGCCGCGCGCTGGGGGTCGTCCTCGACACCATGGGCACCCTCGACGACCCGCTCCCGGCGGGCCTGCGGACCCGGCACGGACTCCCCGGCCTGACCGAGGCCCTCCTCGCGATCCACCGGCCACGTGATCACGGTGACGTGACCCGGGCGCGCAAGCGGCTCAAGTTCGACGAGGCGTTCCTGCTCCAGGCCGTGCTCCTGCAGCGCCGGATGGCCGCGGCGTCCTGGCCCGCCACCCCCCGGCCCCCGCACGGCGACGGGCTGCTGGCCGACTTCGACGGGCGCCTGCCGTTCCAGCTCACCGAGGGGCAGCGGGCCGTGGGGGAGGAGATCGCCGCCGATCTGGCCCTCGCCCATCCCATGCACCGGCTGCTCCAGGGCGAGGTCGGCGCCGGCAAGACCGTCGTCGCGCTGCGGGCCATGCTCCAGGTGGTCGACGCCGGAGGGCAGGCCGTGCTGCTGGCGCCCACCGAGGTGCTCGCCCAGCAGCACCACCGGTCGATCTCGGCGATGCTCGGCGATCTGGCCGCCGGCGGCATGTTCGGCGGCACCGCGGTCGCCCTGCTGACGGGTTCGCTGGGCGCGACGGCCCGTCGCTCGGCCCTGCTCGACGCGGCCTCGGGGGCGGCGGGGATCGTGGTCGGCACCCACGCGGTGCTCCAGGAGCACGTGCAGTTCGCCGACCTCGGCCTGGTCGTGGTGGACGAGCAGCACCGGTTCGGCGTCGAGCAGCGCGACGCCCTCCGGGAGAAGGCCGGCGGCGGGCGCCCGCACGTGCTGGTCATGACCGCCACCCCGATCCCGCGTACGGTCGCCATGACGGTCTTCGGCGACCTCACCGTCTCCACGCTCTCCCAGCTGCCCTCCGGCCGCGCGCCGATCACCACGCACGTGGTGCCCGCCGCGGAGAAGCCGCACTTCCTGGACCGCGCCTGGACGCGGCTACGTGAGGAGGTCGAGCTCGGCCGGCAGGCCTACATCGTCTGCCCGCGCATCGGCGACCTGGAGGGCGACGAGGGCGACCTGTCGAAGGACGACGACGGACGGCGGCCGCCGCTGGCGGTGCTGGACGTGGCCGAGATGCTGGCGGAGGGGCCGCTGCACGGTCTCCGTACGGCGGTGCTCCACGGCAAGCTGCCCCCGGAGGAGAAGGACGCGGTGATGCGGGCCTTCACCCGGGGCGAGATCGACGTCCTGGTGGCGACCACGGTCATCGAGGTCGGTGTGGACGTGCCGAACTCCTCGGTCATGGTCATCATGGACGCCGACCGGTTCGGGGTCTCCCAGCTCCACCAGCTCCGCGGCCGGGTCGGCCGGGGTGGCCTGCCGGGGCTCTGCCTGCTGGTGACCGACTCCCTGGGCGGCACCCCGGCCCGTCAGCGGCTCGACGCCGTGGCGGCGACGCTGGACGGCTTCGAGCTGTCCCGGGTCGACCTGGAGCAGCGCCGTGAGGGTGATGTGCTGGGTGTGGCCCAGTCGGGCCGCAGGTCGTCTCTGAAGATGCTCCAGCTCCTCCGCGACGAGGACGTCATCCACGCCGCCCGCCAGGACGCCGAGGCCATGCTGACGGCGGATCCCGGTCTGGCGGATCACCCCCTCCTCCGCATGGAGATCGACAGGCTCCTCGCGGACGAGCGCGCGGAGTATCTCGAGAAGACCTGAGAACCCGCGGGACGCCCCCGGACGGAGCCGGGGGGCGAGCTGCCGGGTGCGGGATGGGGTGGTTCCGGCGGGAGCCGGGTGCCCGGGGGAAAGTGTGCGGACCGGTGCCCAGCTGCGGGGACGGCCTCCCCCCGAATGCCGTCCCCGCCTGGGCCCACTCTCGGGTCAGGTGCCGAGAGCACCGGCGCGCGGAAGGGCTCACGATCACGCCGGTCGGCCTCCCTCTGGGTCATTTGAAGGCCGCAGCACTCATCATGCAAGGCACCGGGAGTGGGTGGAACGACCCTTGCGCTTTCGTCGCCACTCCTTGCCCACTCTTGACCTAGATCACCTCCGCATACCCTTTTGACCTGCGGTTATGTAATCCGCCGCGACACGCCGTGCTGCTGAGACACAGGGTGGCGCCCCCGCCGCTGCCGTGATCGGCGTAAAGGCGGACGTCTCGATCGGCACTGAGACAATGGACGGGTGAGTCGAGTCATCGCAGGAAGCGCAGGAGGACGACGGCTGGCCGTGCCGCCGGGACGGGGGACCCGTCCCACGAGCGACCGGGCCAGGGAAGGGATCTTCTCCACGGTGGGATCCCTGCTCGGCTCGCTGGACGGGGCGAGAGTGCTGGATCTCTACGCCGGATCCGGTGCGGTCGGGCTGGAGGCGCTCTCACGGGGAGCGGCCCACGCGCTGCTCGTGGAGTCCGACGCCAAGGCGGTCAGGACGATCAGGGCCAACATCGCGACCCTCGGACTGCCCGGAGCCAGGCTCGCCGCCGACCGGGTCGAACGGGTGCTGGAGCGAGGCGCGGAGGGGCCGTACGACCTCGTGTTCGCGGATCCGCCGTACGCGGTGACCGATGAGGCGGTGGACGCGATGCTCGGGCAACTGAGGGACCGTGGCTGGCTGGCGGAGGACGCGCTGATCGCGGTGGAACGGGAGAGCCGGGGGAATGACCTGGTGTGGCCTGCCGGATACGAGGAGGAGAGGGTCCGTCGTTATGGTGAAGCGTCCGTTTGGTACGGTCGCGCCGCCGGAAATCCATAGAGCAGGGGGTTTGCCTTGCGTCGCGTTGTCTGTCCGGGGTCGTTCGATCCCGTTACCAACGGCCACCTGGACATCATCGGCCGGGCCTCCCGGCAGTATGACGAGGTCGTCGTCGCCGTTCTGATCAACATTGAGAAGAAAAGCCTGTTCACCGTCGAGGAGCGCATCGAGATGCTCCAGACCGTGACCAAGGAGTACGGCAACGTGCGCGTGGACAAGTTCCACGGCCTGCTGGTGGACTACTGCAGGCAACAGGAGATCCCCGCCATCGTGAAGGGCCTGCGCGCCATCAGCGACTTCGACTACGAACTCCAGATGGCCCAGCTCAACTATCGGATGTCCGGTGTCGAGACGCTGTTCATGGCGACCGGGCCGGAGGTGTCGTTCCTGTCCTCCAGCCGTATCAAGGAGATCGTCCGGTACGGCGGAAGCGTGGCCGGGCTGGTTCCCGATCTTGTACAGGAACTCCTGGTCGAACGGCTCAGGGGCTAGGTCCTGGTATTCTCTTGTTTTGGCCTTGCACAACGGCGGTTATTCGCCATGCCTGATGAGAGCGGAATGACTCTGCACAGCCTCGATCCTCGAGCCCCCTGGGTGATATCCACCCACGATCTGGGCAGGCGACCAGGTTCGATGCTTCAGATGACCCGCACTCTCCCGGCACCGGCGGAGATCGGCGTTGACATGATCGGCGTCCCCAGGGACGCCGATGTCGAGCTGGACATCCGGCTTGAGGCGGTCATGGAAGGTGTGCTCGTCACGGGCACGGCGCGAGCCCCGCTGCGGGGGGAATGCGCACGCTGTCTGGAACCGGTGGTCTCGGAGACCGAGGTCGGCTTCCAGGAGCTGTTCTTCTACTCGGCAGAGGATGCTGCCGAGGGTGACTCGATCCTCGATGGTGAACTTCTCGACCTCGAGCCCACGTTCCGCGACGCGGTGGTCCTCACACTGCCGTTGAGCCCGGTCTGCAGTGAAGACTGCGCGGGGCTGTGCGTGGAATGCGGGGTCAGGCTGGCGGATGCCGAGCCTGGTCACACGCATGAGGTGATCGACGCTCGCTGGGCCAAGTTGCAAGGTCTGATTCCGGAACATAACAACGATCAGGAGAGCTGACGTGGCTGTCCCCAAGCGCAAGATGTCGCGGAGCAATACTCGCTCCCGCAGGTCGCAGTGGAAGGCCGCCGCGGTTTCGCTCGTGAGCTGCCCCCAGTGCCGCTCGCCGAAGCGTCCGCACGTGGCGTGCCCGACCTGCGGCACCTACAACCGCCGTCAGGTGATCGAGCCCTCCGCCTGATCGCATTCTGACTGACGGATGCCGGCCGGGTCCTTCTGGCCCCGGTCGGCGTCACCGTCTGGCCACCACTGCGATGGCGGTCCGCCCGCGGCTGTGGTGGACGCCGGGGTCCGCGATGACGCGTACCCTCCCGGCGCCCACCACGTCTTCGGGCACTTCTCGTTCCCCTTCGCCATCGCGCATTCAACGAGAGAAGTGCGAGGAGAAGACGTGGGTACGAGCGTTAAGCCAGTGGCCGTCGAGCTCGTCAGGGACGAGCTGGAGCAGTTGCTGTCCGTGCGGCTGGACGTCGCGATCCTGGAGCGGGCGATGACCCACCGCTCCTACGCCTATGAGAACGGCGGCCTGCCCACCAACGAGCGCCTGGAGTTCCTCGGCGACTCGGTGCTGGGCCTGGTGGTCACCGACACCCTCTATCGCAACCACCCCGACCTGCCCGAGGGGCAGCTGGCCAAGCTCAGGGCCGCGGTGGTCAACATGCGCGCACTCGCCGACGTGGCCCGCACGCTGGGCCTGGGCCGCTTCCTGCGGCTCGGCCGGGGCGAGGAGGGCACCGGAGGGCGCGACAAGTCCTCGATCCTCGCCGACACCCTTGAGGCGCTCATCGGCTCGGTCTACGTCAACCGGGGCCTGGACGAGGCGTTCCGTGTCGTCCACCTGCTCTTCGACCCTCTCATCATCCGCTCGGCCTCGCTGGGCGCCGGTCTCGACTGGAAGACCTCCCTCCAGGAGCTCACCGCGTCCGAGTCGCTCGGCGTGCCCGAGTACCACGTCGGGGAGAGCGGCCCCGACCACGCCAAGTCCTTCACCGCCGTCGTCCGTCTCGGCGGCGAGGACTACGGCTCCGGCTCCGGCCGTTCGAAGAAGGAAGCCGAGCAGCAGGCCGCCGAGGCCGCCTGGAACCGGATCCGCCAGGACCGGGACAAGCGCGGAACCGGCTGACCTTTCAAGGAGGGGCGCATGCCCGAGTTGCCCGAGGTCGAGGTTGTACGGCGTGGTCTGGAACGCTGGGTGTCCGGGCGGGTCGTCGCCTACGCCGAGGTGCTGCACCCGCGGGCGATCCGGCGGCACGTCCCCGGCGCCGAGGAGTTCTCCTCCCGGCTGAGGGGCCGTACGATCGGCACCGCCGAGCGCCGGGGTAAGTACCTCTGGCTGCCTCTGGACGGCTCCGACGCCCTCCTGGCCCATCTGGGCATGAGTGGCCAGCTGCTGGTCGTGGAGCCCGACTCGCCGCTGGAGAAGCACCTCCGTGTCCGGATCGGTTTCACCGACGGCGGCCCCGACCTGCGCTTTATCGACCAGCGGACCTTCGGCCACGTGCTGGTGACCGCGATGGCCCACGCCGGCGGCCGGCCCGTGCCGGAGCCGATCACGCACATCGCGGCCGACCCGTTCGAGGAACACTTCGACGAGGAGCTGTTCGGCCGCCGCCTGCGTGCCAGGCAGACCGAGATCAAGCGGGCGCTCCTCGACCAGTCGCTGATCAGCGGCGTCGGCAACATCTACGCCGACGAGGCGCTCTGGCGGGCACGGCTGCACGGTGCCCGGCCCACCGGAGCGCTGACCCGGCCGAAGATCGCCGAGCTGCTGGGCGCCGCCCGGCAGGTGATGGCGGCGGCGCTGTCGGAGGGGGGCACATCCTTCGACAGTCTCTACGTGAATGTCAATGGCGAGAGCGGTTACTTCGACCGGTCGCTCGCCGTGTACGGCAGGCGGGACGAGCCCTGCCCCAGGTGTGGCGCACCGATCATCAGGGAGTCGTTCATGAACCGCTCCTCCTACAGCTGTCCCCGTTGCCAGCCCCGGCCGAGAAAGGCCGTGTCATGACGGACGTCCGGCTGACCGCCTGGGTCAGGGGTCACGTGCAGGGCGTGGGTTTTCGCTGGTGGACGCGTGCGCGGGCGCTGGAGCTCGGCCTGGCGGGCTGGGCCAGGAACATGCCTGACCGGCGGGTGGAGGTCGTGGCGGAGGGCTCACAGGCGTCCTGTGTCCGGCTGCTCGAACTGCTCCGGAGCGGTGACGCGCCCGGCCGCGTCGACGGGGTCGTGGAGCGCTGGAGCGAGGCCAAGGAAGGGCTCGCTGGTTTTGTGGAACGCTAGCCGTTTCTTTAGCCCCTTGAAATGAGGTATATTTTACCGTTGGGAGTGCCCGAAGTGCATCCGAGCGGAGCGTTCAACTTGACCGTCTCTCTCACCGGTGCGACTCTTGATAAGAACCACGCGCACCCCTCCCGCGGCAAGAAGTGCGCGAACCAGTCTGGTCACTCAGCGTGGAGGACCCTTAACCATGGCGAAGGCTCTACTCGGCCACGTCGGCGGTCCTGACCCTCGTATGGTCTCGGAAATGCGCCGCCTCCAGCAGCGTATCCGTGATCTTGAGGCAGAGCTCACCCGGCTCCAGGCCCAGAACGACGAACTCGCGGCAGGCACCCGTGACGAAGCGTTCAACCGCCTGCAGGATCGTGAGCCGGCCCTCACCTAACGGGCCGGGACGAAACCACACTGTCCAGGGACGCCTCCAGAGGCGTCCCTTGTCATATCCGGCGTTACCCGGCCGTCACGCACGGCGTCCCATGTGACGTGAGAAGAAGGCCAGCTGCTCGGGGAGAACCCGGCGGCGGTAGGCCGTGTCCCTGCATCCGCCGGAGATCCCGCCCTCGGCCGTGGCGCCCAGCGCCTTCAGGCCCTTCAGCATCGTCTCCGTCTGCGGAGCCCACAGATCGCGCTCGCCGCAGCCCAGCCAGACGGGGATGTCCACCAGCTTCTGTAGCGGTGCCCGCGCCGCGCTGACGGCCGGTGCGGTCGCGGCGACCGCCGACACCCGCTCCGGACCCAGCTCCGCCGCCAGCCTGAGCGCGCCTGCGCCCCCCGCCGACCAGCCCAGCAGCCCGATCCGCCGGGTGTCCAGGTTGCACTCCCGCAGGTAGGGGAGGAGTTCCCCGGTGAGGTCGGCCGACGGCCAGTCGTCGATGGAGGCCACCGCGAAATGGCCGCCGCTCGCGGCCAGGTGGCGGGCGACCGCATAACGATCGAACGGGGTGCGCGCGTCCCCGGTGGTGCTGTGCAGCATGACCACCACGGTGAGCGCGCCGCGCGCGTCCGGGGGCAGCCCGATGACCACTCTGCGGCCGTCCACCCTGCTCCGTTGGAGCGTTCCAGGCAGTGTCTTCGGCGGTTCGGGGAGCGCACCGCAGACGATCTGCGCGTACGCCTCCCGGACCCCGTCCGGCCCGGCCGCCAGCGCGGCACCGCCGAGGCTCAGGGCGGCCAGTCCGCCGCCCACGAGAAAAGCGCGCCGTCCGAGGGAGGTTTCCCCCCTTACCGGGGGTGCTGGAGCCTCGCCCTCACCGCGTTCCGCATCCATGGAGGGCACCATAGGCGGTGTACGGGCGAGCGTGGGGGAAGAACGGTAGTCTTCCCAGGCGGGCGGACCAGGCGGACGACGGGGGAGGACGCTGGTCGCGGACGCCCGAGCCGCGACGCCCGGCGTGCGCGGTCGCGCGAGGCACACCGGGGATGGAGGGTTCTGCGTGTATCTGAAGACCCTCACCCTGCGCGGTTTCAAGTCCTTCGCCTCGGCCACCACCCTCCGTTTCGAGCCGGGCATCACCGCGGTCGTCGGTCCCAACGGGTCCGGCAAGTCCAACGTGGTCGACGCGCTGGCCTGGGTCATGGGCGAGCACAGCGCCAAGTCGCTGCGCGGCGGCAAGATGGAGGACGTGATCTTCGCCGGGACCTCCTCGCGGGCCCCGCTGGGCCGCGCCGAGGTCACGCTCACCATCGACAACACCGACGGCGCGCTCCCGATCGACTACACCGAGGTCACGATCAGCCGCCTGATGTTCCGGGCAGGGCAGAGCGAGTACGCCATCAACGGCGACACCTGCCGCCTGCTCGACATCCAGGAGCTGCTGTCGGACTCGGGCATCGGCCGCGAGATGCACGTCATCGTCGGGCAGGGCCAGCTCGACCAGGTGCTCCACGCCGGTCCCGAGGACCGCCGGGCGTTCATCGAGGAGGCGGCGGGCGTCCTGAAGCACCGTAAGCGCAAGGAGAAGGCGCTGCGGAAGCTCGACGCGATGCAGGCCAACCTGACCCGCGTCCAGGACCTCGCCACCGAGCTGCGCCGCCAGCTCAAGCCGCTGGGACGTCAGGCCGAGATCGCCCGCAAGGCCGCCGTCATCCAGGCCGACCTCCGCGACGCCCGGCTCCGGCTGCTCGCCGACGATGTGCTCACCCTGCGGACCACGCTGGAGCGGGAGACCGCGGACGAGGCGGCCATCCTCGCCCGCCGTACGGTGGTGGAGACCGAGCTGGAGCAGGGGCAGCTCGGAGAGGCCGAGCTGGAGGCCGCCGAGGCCGAGGCCCAGCCGCGTCTGGCCGCCGCGCAGGAGACCTACTTCCGGCTCTCCTCGCTGCGGGAGCGCCTCAGAGGCCTGGCCGGGCTGGCCGCCGAGCGGCACCGGAACGCCACCGACACCGCTGTGGAGCGACGCGGGCGTGACCCGGAGGACCTCGAACGCGAGGCCGAGGAGGTCCGGGAACAGGAGCGGGTCCTGGCCGAGCTGCTCGCCGAGGAGCAGGAGTCGCTCGCCCGGGCCGTGGCCGAACGCGCCGAGACCGAGGGTGCGCTGGCGGCCGAGGAACGGCGGCTGGCCGCCGAGGCCAGGGCCGCCGCCGACAGGCGGGAGGGACTGGCCAGGCTCCGGGGTCAGGTCGGCGCCGTGCGCAGCCGCGCCGGGGCGGCCGAGGAGGAGATCGGACGGCTGGCCCGCTCCCTGGAGGAGGCCCGGCAGCGCGCCGAGCGTGCCCAGGCCGAGCACGACAGCCAGGAGCAGGCCGGCCCGGCGGCGGATCCCGCGCTCACCGAGGAGCTGGAGATCTCCCTGGAGGTCGTGGAGCAGACCCGCCAGGCCGTCGAGGTGGCCAAGGCCGCGGTGGAGGAGGCCAAGGCGGCCGTCGCGGGCCCGAACGCAGCCCTCGGCGCGGCCAAGGCGGCCCTCGGCGCGGCCCGCAGGGCCGACCAGGAGGCGCAGCGCCAGGTCGCCGCGCTGGAGGCCAGATCCGAGGCGCTGGAGCTGAGCCTGGCCAGGGGCGCGGACGGCGGTGCGGCGCTGCTCGCCGCCGACCTGGCCGGCGTGCTCGGACCGGTGGCCACCATGCTGACCGTCCGGCCGGGCGCCGAGGTGGCCGTCGCCACCGTTCTGGGCGCGGCCGCCGAGGCCGTCGCCGTGGAGTCCCTGCAGAGTGCGGCGGACGCCATCGACTTCCTCAGGAGCTCCGGCGGCGGCCAGGCCGCCCTGGTCATCGCCGCCGACGGCGGGGAGACCCCGGAGGGTCCCGTGCCGGTGGCCGGCGCCGAATGGGCGATCGACCTGGTCACCGTCCCCGCCGAGCTGCGGGCCGCCGCCGCGCACCTGCTGGCGGGCGTGCTGGTCGTCGACGAGCTGGCGACCGCGAGGAAGGCGGTCGATCAGCGGCCGGAGCTGCGGGCGGTCACCCGTTCCGGCGACCTGCTGGGCGCCTATGCAGCCCGGGGCGGCTCGGCCGGTGGCACGTCGGCGCTGCAGATGCGGGCCGCGCTGGACGAGGCGGCCGCCGACCTGACCACCGCCCGGCTGGTCGCCGAACAGGCCGCGACGGCGATGGAGGAGGCCGCCGAGGCCGAGGGGGAGGCGCAGCTCGCGGTCGAGGCAGCCCAGGCACGGGTGACCGAGGCGCAGACGGGTGTGCAGACCGCGCAGGCCGGGGTCAACGCGGCGCAGGCCGCACTGGACCAGGTCCGGGCCCGGCAGCGCGACGCCGACCAGCGGGCCGCCACGGCGGCCAGGCGGCTCGCCCAGCTCGACGCCGCGGCCAAGGCCGCCCGCGACGAGTGCGAGCGGCTGGCCAGGGGCGTGCGGGCGGCGCAGGAGGCACGTGACCGGGATGCGGCCGGGCTCGCCGAGCTTGAGGAGCGGCTCGCCGCGGCGGAGAGCACGGAGGGGGTGGAGACCGAACCCACCACCGAGATCCGCGACGAGCTCGCCGAGGTCTGTTCGGCGGCCAGGCAGTCGGAGATGGAGGCCCGCCTCGCCGTACGGACGGCGGAGGAACGGGTCAGGGGCCTTGAGGGCAGGGCCGACGGCCTGATGCGCGCGGCCGAGCGGGAGCGCGAGGAGCGGTCCAGAGCCGCCGAGCGGCGTGAGCGGCGGCGCAGGCAGGCTCAGGTGGCCCAGGCGGTGGTCCGGGGGGCCGAGATGACGCTGGGGACGCTGGAGGCGTCACTGGCGGGCGCAGCGGCCGAGCGTGACGAGGCCGAGCAGGCGCGCGGGCAGATCGACGCCTCGCTCAAGTCCGTCCGGCTCCGGGTGCGCGAGCTGTCCGGGGAGCTGGACAAACTGGTCAACCGGGTGCACGGCAGCGAGATGGCCAGGACCGAGCAGCGGATGCGCCTGGAGCAGCTCCAGACGCGGGCGGTGGAGGAGTTCGGCGTCGAGGCCGACACGCTCATCGCCGAGTACGGCCCCGGCGAACCGGTCCCCACCGATGGCGACCCGGTGCCCTATGTCCGGGAGGAACAGCAGAGGCGCGCCAAGGCGGCCGAGCGGCAGATGGCCCAGCTCGGCAAGGTCAACCCGCTCGCGCTGGAGGAGTTCGCGGCGCTGGAGGAACGGCACGCCTTCCTCACCTCGCAGCTGGAGGACCTGAAGAAGACCCGGCGTGACCTGCTGCTCGTGGTCAAGGAGGTCGACGACCGGGTCGAGCAGGTGTTCACCGCCGCCTACCACGATGTGGCCCGCGAGTTCGAGACGATCTTCACGCGGGTGTTCCCCGGCGGGGAGGGCAGGTTGCTGCTCACCGACCCGGAGAACATGCTGACCACCGGCGTCGAGGTCGAGGCCCGGCCCCCGGGCAAGAAGGTCAAGCGGCTGTCGCTGCTGTCCGGTGGTGAGCGGTCGCTGACCGCCGTCGCCTTCCTCGTCGCCATCTTCAAGGCGCGGCCCTCGCCGTTCTACGTCATGGACGAGGTCGAGGCCGCGCTGGACGACACCAACACCCAGCGTCTGCTGACCCTGTTCGAGGAGCTGCGGCAGACGTCACAGATCATCATCATCACCCATCAGAAGCGCACGATGGAGATCGCTGACGCCCTGTACGGCGTGTCGATGCGGGGAGACGGAGTCACCCAGGTCATCAGCCAGCGACTGAGGGAACACGAGCCGGCCTGACCCGGCGAGGTCGGAGCATTCCGGGGCGTCTGGAAAACTATGGTCTTGTGGAAGCCTACCTTGGCGTAATCGTGATCGTTGTCGTCCTGCTCGCCGCAGGCGGCATGTTCCTGCTGCTCAGGTCGGGGAGCAAGACCGCTCCGCCGCCGGTCGAGCCGCCCGTGGTGTTGCCGATCCCCGAGAAGGGGGAGCAGGCGCCCCCCAGGGGAGCCACCGATGACGACGCGGCGACCACCACTATCCCGCCTCCGCCGGTCAAGCCGGCCGAGCCCGTGGTCGTCGGCCCGGTCATCGAGATCCCGCCGCCGTCCGCCGGCCGGATGGTACGGCTGCGCGCCCGGCTGGCCAGGTCGCAGGGCACCCTGGGCAGGGGGCTTCTCGACCTGCTCTCCCGGGACCGTCTCGACGACGACACCTGGGACGAGATCGAGGAGACCCTGATCACCGCCGACGTCGGCGTCGCGCCCACGCAGGCGATGGTCGAGGACCTGCGCACCCGCGTGAAGGTGCTGGGCAGCCGGACGCCCGAGGAGGTGCGCGCCCTGCTCAAGGAGGAGCTGCTCACCCAGCTCGGCACGGATCTGGACCGCACCCTGCACGTCACGCCGCACGGTGAGCGTCCGGCCGTGGTGCTCGTGGTCGGTGTCAACGGCACCGGCAAGACCACCACCAGCGGCAAGCTGGCCCGTTCCCTGGTCGGGGACGGCAACAAGGTCGTGCTCGGCGCGGCCGACACCTTCCGCGCCGCCGCCGCCGACCAGCTGCAGACCTGGGGAGACCGGGTCGGAGCCGAGGTCGTGCGCGGTCCGGAGGGGGGCGACCCCGCCTCCGTCGCCTTCGAGGCGGTGGCCAAGGGCATCCAGGACAAGGTCGACGTGGTGATCGTCGACACCGCCGGGCGGCTGCACACCAAGACCGGTCTGATGGACGAGCTCGGCAAGGTCAAGCGCGTCATCGAGAAGAAGGCCACGGTGGACGAGGTCCTGCTCGTCCTCGACGCCACCACCGGTCAGAACGGCATGCGCCAGGCCACGGTGTTCGCCGAGGCCGTGAACATCACCGGTATCGCCCTGACCAAGCTCGACGGCACCGCCAAGGGCGGCATCATCATCTCCGTCCAGCGGGAGCTGGGCGTCCCGGTCAAGCTCGTCGGCCTCGGCGAGGGCCCCGACGACCTGGCCCCGTTCGATCCCGAGGTCTTCGTCGACGCGCTCCTCGGAGACTGACCGCCGGCGAGACCGGCGGTCAGTGCAGCACGCCGACCGGGACGACCAGGGGGGTTCCGGCCACGGGGTCCTGGATCACCTTGGCGTCGAGGTCGAAGACCTCCGCGAGGAGGGGTTCGGTGAGAACGTCGTGCGGTGGTCCGGCGGCGACGATCCTGCCGTCACGCATGGCGACCAGACGGTCGGCGTAGCGGGCGGCGAGGTTGAGGTCGTGCAGGACCATGACGACGGTACGGCCGTGCTCGCCGTGGAGCCTGCGGACCAGTTCCAGGACCTCGACCTGGTGGGCCAGGTCGAGGAAGGTCGTCGGCTCGTCGAGCAGCAGCAGGTCGGTGCCCTGGGCCAGGGCCATCGAGATCCACGCGCGCTGGCGCTGCCCGCCGGACAGCTCGTCCAGCGGGCGCTCTTCCAGCTCCAGCAGGCCGGTCATGGACAGCGCCTCGCGGACCGCGGCCTCGTCGCCGGACGACCACTGCCGGTACCACGTCTGGTGCGGGTGCCGTCCCCTGGCCACCAGGTCGGCCACGGTCAGCCCCTCCGGGGCCGTCGGAGCCTGCGGCAGCACGCCCAGGACCTTGGCGACCTCCCTGGTGGGCATCCTGTCGATGCGCTTGCCGTCCAGCAGCACCTCGCCGCCCGACGGCCGCAGCAGCCGCCCCAGCGCGCGCAGCAGCGTGGACTTTCCGCACCCGTTCGGCCCGATGATCGTGGTCACCGTCCCGGGCTCGATCCCGAGGTCGAGCCCGTCGACGATGACGCGGTCACCGTACCCGAGCGTGACGTCGACGGCCTGCAGTCTCACGATCGTCCCTTTCTGCGCACACGGATCAAGAGGTAGATCAGGTAGGGGGCGCCGAGGACCGCGGTGACCACACCCACCGGCAGTTCGGCGGGGCTGAACAGGGTCCGCGCGACCAGGTCGGCCGCGGCGGTGAGCACGGCTCCGGCAAGCGCCGAGACGACCAGGGGCGGCTGGGCCACCCCGGCCAGGCGCAGCCCGATCTGCGGGGCCGCCAGGGCGACGAACGCGATGGGCCCGGCGGCCGCGGTGGCCACCGCGGCGAGCAGGACGGCAGCCAGGATCATCAGGCACCTGGCGAGGTTCATCCGTATCCCCAGGCCGGTCACGGTGTCGTCGCCGAAGCGCAGCGCGCCGAGCGAACGGGTGCCGACCAGGGCAGACGGGACGAGCACGGCGAGCGCGAGCGCGACCGGGACGACGTGCTCCCAGCCCCGGCCGTTCAGCGAGCCGCTGATCCAGACCATCGCCCGGCTGCTGTCGGTGACGTCCCCGACCGTCAGCAGCCAGTATTTGACGTTGGTGAACACCGCCGACACACCGATGCCGACCAGCACCAGGCGGTAACCGTCCAGCCCCTTGCGCCAGGCCAGCAGGTAGACGGCCAGCGCTCCGGCCAGGCCGCCGAGCAGGGCGATGAGGGGGATGCCCACGGAGGCCAGGGCGCCGCTGGCGCCGCCCGCGGTGCTTCCGGCGGCCACGATGGCCGCGACCACGGCAACGCTGGAGCCAGGGGTGACGCCGAGGATGTCGGGGCTGGCCAGCGGGTTGCGGGCGATGGCCTGGGTGATCGCGCCGGCCAGGGCGAGGGCCGCGCCGACGAGGACGCCGGTCAGCGCACGGGGGAGCCGGAGCTCCATCACGACGAAGTGGTTCGAGCCGTCGCCGGTGATCGCCTGGAACACCTCGGGGACGCTCATCGGGATGTCGCCGATGCGCAGGCCGAGTGCCACCAGCAGCACCGCGGCGGCCAGCAGGATCAGGGCCACCGCGACGGAACGGGTGCGCAGCAGCCAGGAGGCGGGGCCGGTCCGCAGCGGACGTCCGTGCGCGAGCCGTACGGGGGGAGAGGTCACAGGCGGATCGGCTTTCTACGGCGGACCAGGGAGACGAAGAACGGCGCGCCGATCAGGGCGAGCACGACGCCGACCTCCAGCTCGCCGGGACGGGCGATGATCCGCCCGATCACGTCGGCGCCGAGCAGGGCGGCGGCGCCGATCAGCCCGGAGTACGGCAGCAGCCAGCGGTGGTCCGGGCCGGACAGTGGGCGGGCCAGGTGCGGGACCATCAGGCCGAGGAAGGCCAGCGCGCCACAGGCCGCGACGGAGGCCCCGCTGAGCAGCGTGACCGAAGTCACGCCGATGGTCCGGGTCAGGGTGATGTTCTGGCCGAGGGCGCGGGCGACGTCCTCGCCGAGGGAGAGCGCGTTGAGGCCGGGGGCGTTGACCATGGCCAGGATCAGGCCGACGGTGACGAACGGAAGAACCTGCCAGACGACGTCGGTACCCCGCCCCGCGATCGAGCCCGCCTGCCAGAAGCGGAAGACGTCCATGGCCTGCTGGTCCATCAGAACCAGGGCCGAGGTGAGGGCGTAGAGGAAGGCGCTGACCGCGGTGCCCGCGAGGGCCAGCGTCACCGGGGTAGGGGCGCCGCGGCCCCCGGCCATGCCGAGGGCGAAGACGCCCACGCTGGCGATCAGGGCCCCGGCCATGCCGGGCCATATGTAGCCGTACAGGCTGGTGACGCCGAGCACCATGATGCTGAGTACCATCGCGAACGCGGCACCCTGGGTGACGCCGAGCAGGCCGGGATCGGCCAGCGGGTTGCGGGTGTGACCTTGCATGAGCGCGCCGGCGACGCCGAGCGCGACCCCGGCCAGCACGCCGACGGCGGTCCTGGGGATGCGCAGCGACCGGATGATGATGTCGTTCTCGGTGCCCGCCGGGCCGGTCAGTGCATGCCACACGTCGCTCAGCGGGACCGGCTTCGCGCCGATCGTGACGCTCAGCATGATCGTCACCAGGAGGGCGCCGAGCAGACCGGCCAGCACGGCCGGGCGTCTGTGCCGGGGCGTCCGTGCCGTGCCCGGCGACGGTGGCCGCGCGGTGGCTACCTCTGTGCTCACCCGTACTCCTCTCGTGTTTGCCGGATCCCGGACAAGTATGTCAGGTTAGGTATGGCTAACCTAAATTAGGTTGGCTTTACTTTGAAGGGAGCCCTTGATGAGAGCGTTACGCGCCCTGACCGCCGGCGTGGCGGGAGCCGTACTCACCCTCGGTCTTGCCGCCTGTGGATCGAGCGGCTCGGGCACGGCGCCCGGCGCCGGCGATGCGACCGCGGCCCCGGCGGCGGGTGACGCCGCGGCGTTCCCCCGTACGGTGAAGCACGCCATGGGCGAGACACGCATCCCGGACCGGCCGAAACGGGTCGTGGCCCTCGACCAGAGCTTCGTGGACGCGGTGCTGACCCTGGAGACCGAGGTCGTCGGCTACACCACCTACCGGGCGATCGACGAGAAGCTCCCCGACTATCTGGCCCCGGTCCTCGGCTACGCCAAGGAGGCCAAGACGGTCGGCACCCTGGAGCAGCCGAGCCTGGAGCAGATCGTCGCGCTCAAGCCCGATCTGATCGTCTCGGCCAAAGTCCGTCACGAGGCGCTGTACGACAAGCTGGTACAGATAGCACCGACGGTGTTCAGCGAGACCACGGGTGCCATCTGGAAGGAGAACATCCGGCTCATGGGCGAGGCCCTGGGCAAGGAGGACCTCGCCGAGCAGAAGATCACGGCCTACCAGGACCGCGCCGCCACGATCGGGGCGTCCATCAAGGCCAAGGATGGCGCGCTGCCCACCGTCTCCGTCGCCCGCTTCGCCGGTGAGCCGACCGTCCGCCTCTACGTGGAGAACTCCTACTCCGGTCTGGTGCTGAAGGACGTCGGCTTCCCGCGTCCTGAGAAGCAGCCCACCACCACCGAAACGATCATGGTGGACATCAGCCAGGAGAACATCTCCCAGCTCGACGCCGACCACATCTTCGTCGCGGCCTACTCCGACCCGAGCGTCGATCCGATCAAGAAGAAGTTCGAGGCCAACCCGCTCTGGGGCAAGCTCAAGGGAGTCAAGCACGACGTCGCCGACGTCATCTGGATGAGCGCCGTCGGCATGCAGGGCGCCCACGCCATCCTCGACGACCTCGCCACGATCTTCGGGGTCGATCCGGCGAAGGCGGCCTGAT
This sequence comes from Streptosporangium sp. NPDC087985, assembly GCF_044741965.1. Taxonomy (NCBI): domain Bacteria; kingdom Bacillati; phylum Actinomycetota; class Actinomycetes; order Streptosporangiales; family Streptosporangiaceae; genus Streptosporangium; species Streptosporangium sp. NPDC087985. The sequence continues at coordinate 109,028 of NZ_JBIUTQ010000010.1, read as the reverse complement.
CTGCCCGGCTCCGGCGGCGAGGGTGGGGTGCTCCCGGAGCTTCCGGCCCTCGCCGCCGGGCGATGGAACCCCGTCTGGTGGCGCACCCGGGCGGTCTCCCCGTCGAGGATCCCGCGCCGAGTTTCCCGCTTCCTCTGGGCAACCGGTCAAAGCGGACTAAAGTCAGGGCCATGGTGACTCACCGCTCGGCGGTCCTGCCGGCAGATCCGGAATCTCCCGGTACATGTCTATGTGGATATCCAGCTGACTTCGTGATCCAGACCTCCTGGTTCTCGGGCCGGCGTTCCCTCGACCCCGTGTGCGGCCCTCACGTCTCCGAGGTCGTGGACGCCATCGCCAGGAAGAACGCGCGACGGGACGGCGGGGCCTGACGGGCCGCCGCCGGGCGGGGAGGCGCACCTAGGGACGGGTGAGGAAGGACCTCAACTCCTCCAGGTGGGGGGCGATGTCCAGGCCGCGTTCCGCGAGCCAGGCGTCGTCGTCGTAGGTGCCGCGGTAGCGTTCGCCGCCGTCGCAGATCAGCGTGACGACGCTGCCCTGCCGGCCCGCCTCGCGCATCTCCCACAGGATCTGTACGGCCGCCGCCACGTTGGTCCCGGTGGAGCCGCCGACGTCGCGGCCGGTGACCTCACGGACCCAGCGCATCGCCGCGATGGACCGGGCGTCGGGGACCTGGATCATGCGGTCGATCACGCTGGGCAGGAAGGACGGTTCCACGCGGGGGCGGCCGATGCCCTCGATGCGGGAGCCGGGGGCGGTGACCGTGGCGTCGCCGGAGCGCCAGGAGGGGTAGAACGCGGACCCTTCGGGGTCGACGACGGCCAGCCGGGTGGAGTAGCGGCGGTAGCGGATGTAGCGGCCGATGGTGGATGAGGTTCCGCCGGTTCCGGCGCCGACCACGATCCAGGCGGGCTCGGGGTGGGGCTCCATCCCCATCTGGCTGAAGATGCTCTCGGCGATGTTGTTGTTGCCGCGCCAGTCGGTGGCCCGCTCGGCATAGGTGAACTGGTCCATGAAGTGGCCGCCGGTCTCGGCGGCCAGCCGGTGGGACTCCTCGTAGATCGTTCCGGGGTCGTCCACCAGATGGCACCTGCCGCCGTAGAACTCGATCAGTGAGATCTTCTCGGGTGAGGTGGAGGCGGGCATCACCGCGATGAACGGCAGGCCGACGAGCCGGGCGAAATAGGCCTCGCTCACCGCGGTCGAGCCGCTGGACGCCTCGACGACCGTGGTCGTGGGGCCGATCCAGCCGTTTGCCAGGCCGTACAGGAACAGGGATCGCGCGAGCCGGTGTTTGAGGGAACCGGTGGGGTGGACCGACTCGTCCTTCAGGTAGAGGTTTACCCCCCACCGTGGGGGAAGCGGGAAGACGTGGAGATGAGTGTCGCAGCTCCGGTGGGCATCGGCCTCGACTCGGCGGATGGCCTCGGCCACCCACGAGCGGGTCTCTGGGTCATGTCGATCCACGTATTCCATGAGCCCAAAGGTAGCGCTAGCTGGGGTTATGTGATGATGGACACACATCCGGCGAAATTGGAGGGGGGATGTTACGCTAATGAGACTTGTCTGACTGCGAGGCGTGTTGAACCCGCCATCGGCTCAGTGACTGACAGACCTCCTGACCAGCCAGGACCGCTTTTAACGGCACCTTTACGGAGGGCCTGCAAGCATGCCATCAGCCGTCGGAAGGGAAATTTCATGCCTGTGCCGGTCGGCGACCGGGGGGAAAGGTAAGAGGGGGATCGCGTGATCACGATGACCGAAGAGCAGCGCCAGGATTGGTTCGAGCGTGACGTTGTACCGGTCACCAACCAGCTCTACGCGTCCGCGATGCGTCTGACCCGCAACTCCGCCGACGCGGAGGACCTCGTTCAGGAGACCGTCACCAAGGCGTTCGCCTCCTACCACCAGTTCCGCGAGGGCACCAATCTCAAGGCGTGGCTGCACCGCATCCTCACCAACAACTTCATCAACGACTACCGCAAGAAGCAGCGCTCGCCCAAGCTCTCGGCCACCGAGGAGGTTGAGGACTGGCAGCTCGCCGCCGCCGAGTCCCACATGTCCTCCGGGCTCAAGTCCGCCGAGACCGAGGCACTGGAGCGGCTGCCCGACAGCGCCGTGATGAACGCCCTGCGCTCCCTGCCTGAGGACTTCCGCATCGCCGTCTACCTGGCCGACGTGGAGGGCTTCGCCTACAAGGAGATCGCCGAGCGGATGGGCACGCCCATCGGCACGGTCATGTCCCGCCTGCACCGCGGCCGTCGTCAGCTCCGGACGATGCTTGAGGACTACGCCATCGAGGAGGGCGAGTTCCGGATTCCCGCGCAGCAGCGGGTCGCGTAGGCATCCTTTCCGCCGCGCCGGGTACGGCCCGCGCCTGCGGCTGTCAGCCCGCCGCTATCAGCGCCACGGCGGCGAGCGTGCAGCCGACCCCCACCACCTGGACCGCGTTGAGCCGCTCACCCAGCACGTGACGGGCCAGCAGCAGGGTGCTCGCCGGGTAGAGCGAGACCAGGACGGCGACGATGCTCAGCAGACCGCGCTGCTGGGCGAGCATGAACAGCACGTTGGCGGCCATGTCGAGGATTCCGGCGGCGACGATGATGTGCAGCGCGCCGGGACCGGGCCGTAGCGTGCGGCGGGTGGCCAGGGCCAGCAGGGCGATGAGGGCGACCGAGGCCAGCCGCGCGCCGAACAGCGGCCACATGCCGTCGTCGTCGGGAGCCCGGGACAGCAGGACGAAGAAGCCTCCGAAGCCCGCACCCGCGGCGAGCGAGGCCAGGACCGGGCCGGAGCCCCGGCCGGCGGCCGCGGGCGAGGAGTCGCGGCTCACCAGCAGCACGGCGACCAGCGCGAGCGCCACGCCGCCCAGCGCCACCGGCTCCGGGCGGTCCCCGGTGGCCAGCCCGAACAGCACCGGCAACCCCGCCGCGGTGATCGCGGTGATGGGCGCCACCACCGACATCACGCCGGTGGCGAGCGCCCGGTAGAACAGCACCAGCCCCACGGCGCCGGCCACCCCGGCCGCCATCCCCCAGGCCAGGCCCCTCGTCGTGAGGACCCCCGGCAGGAACGGCAGCACCAGGGTCACCAGGACCAGGCCGGCCGTCTGGGAGAGCGCCACCACGGCCAGCACCCGTGACCGCCGGGTCGCCAGGCCGCCGAAGAAGTCCGCCGTGCCGTACACCACCGCGCAGAGCGTCGCCAGCACCACGGCGGTCATACATCACCTCGGTTCAATAGATTGAACTACTAGTACAGCACATAGAGTGCACTGTAGTGCAAAACAGGTTCACTACACTGAACTCATGGATCCAGAGACGATCACCGCCGCGGTCGCCAACAACGTGCGGGCCCAGCGGGCACACCGGCAGATGACGCTGGACGAGCTCGCCACGCGCTCGGGGGTCAGCCGGGGCATGCTCGTCCAGGTCGAGCAGGGGCGGACCAACCCCAGCATCAACACGCTCACCCGCATCGCCGACGCGCTCGGCGTGACGGTCGCGCGGATGGTGGAGGTCTCCGACACCCCGGTGGTCCGGGTGGTCCACGCCGCCGACGTCGTCACCTTCCCGCACGGCCGGGCGAGTTCGGCGCGGCTGCTGGTCGGCACCGACGCGCCGGCCATCCTGGAGCTGTGGGACTGGCGGCTGGCTCCGGGCGAGCACCATGACGGCGACGCCCACCCGCCGGGCACCCGCGAGATGCTGACCGTGCTGGAGGGGGAGCTCACCCTGTCGGTGTACGGCAGGAGCCATGTCCTCCGGGTAGACGACGCCGTCGTGTTCAGTGCCGACCGGCCGCACCGGTACGCCAACAGCGGCGACGTGCCGTTGCGGTTCACGATGGTCGTCACGGAGCCTCAGGAGACTCCTGACCAATAGTGGTGATCGGCCGTCCGGACACAGGCTGGAGCCGCATGATTACACTATGTCGCTTTCGGTCTCCCGTATCGGCGTGTCGACTCCGCCGGAGCGCGGGCGCATGCCCAGCCGTCCGTCTCTCTCCCCGTGGCCACGAGGTGGCCGGTGAGCGATCCCCAGGTGGCGATAGCCCGGCTCCGTACCGAACTGGGAGAGCTCGGTGTGACCGGTGTCTATGAGGTGGGGGATGAGGGAATCCTGTCGGTGTGGATAGGCCTGGTCATACGTTTCAGGGATGGTTTCTACCGCTGGCAGGAAGGACAGGTGAAACATCGCCATCTGGGTACGGATCCGAGTGGATGTGCCGTTCGCGTGGCGCGTCGATACGCCGAATTGCGCATCGACGTCCCATCCTGGTGGGAGGACCTGGCCAAGATCTTGCGGGGAGACGCGGCTGAGGATTATCCGTAACCTCGCTCTGCTTTCTTGGGGGAAGCATGCGATTGTGGATTGTTCCAGTCGTTCTGATCCTGGGAGCCGGGGGATGCGCCACTCCCATTACTCAGATGAGGTCGGAGGACGCGCCGGTGGCCGCCGCCCCCGTTCCCCCGCTGAGGCCTCCGCGGGTCGACCCCGGCGCGCTGGCCGCGAAACTGGCCAGGATCCAGCCGCAGTGGCCCAAGAGCAGATACCCCGTCGCGCCGGCGGCGCGCGGCATCGACTGCAGGCGGGTCAAGTGTGTGGCGCTGACCTATGACGACGGCCCGGGCCAGTACACCGGGAAGCTGCTCGACATCCTCGCCCGGTACAACGCCAGGGCGACCTTCTTCGTGGTCGGCCAGATGGTGGCGGGGGACGGCCCGAACAACCTCCGCCGGATGGTGACGGAAGGGCACGAGATAGGCAATCACAGCTGGAGCCACGCCCAGCTCACCGCGTTGTCGGACGCCGGGATCAGGGGCGAGCTGGGCCGTACCCAGCAGATCGTCCACTACATGACCGGGCGCTGGATGACCGTCATGCGCCCGCCGTACGGATCGACCAACCAGCGGGTCGCGGCCGTGGCCCGCAGCAAGGGACTCGCCCAGATCCTGTGGAGCCTCGACACCATGGACTGGCGCGACCGCGACAGTGTGGTCGTCACGCGGCGCGCGACCGGTGCCACGCCGGGGTCCATCGTGCTCATGCACGACATCCACGGCACCACCGTCGAGGCCGCCCCCCATGTGCTGGAGCGGCTCACCGCCGCCGGCTACACGTTCGTGACACTCTCCGAGATGTACGGCAAGCTCACCCCGGGCAAGGAGTATTTCGGAGAGACCGAGCCCGCCCGGCAGGCGGCGGGCAACGGGCGGACGTCCGATCGGTTGAAGAACAAGGGATCGCGGACCTGACGGACTCTTCCCCGGAGGACTACGCCGAGAATGGCGCTATTCCGGATGATTTGACGCTATTGAGGAAAGTTTTCCATTCGATGAGATCGAAGTAGAGCACAGGTCCCGAAGGATCCTTGCTGTCACGGACGGCATGGGTGGCGTTCTTCTTGTGCTCCGGCCGGTGGGAGGCGTTCCCGAGCTCCGCGACCTCGACGCAGTCGCCGCCGTTGCTGCTGCTGAGGCTCGATTTTCGCCATGTGAGATTGTTCGGGTCCATCTCTCCTCTGCCATTCTCTAGATGAGGGCCGGTGACATGTTAAGCGGTAACGCCTCGATGCGGACGGCCTCGGACAGTCCGGCCGTTTTCATCACCGCCGACATGCCGCCGGTGATGAGGACCGTGAGAGGCCATGCCTGAATACGCTACCCTCGACAACCATTTCAAAGCGGCAGAAAGCCCCATCCGCTCCGGGGCGGTGCGGTGATCCGCACCGGCCCGCCCATCCCGACGGTGGCCGTCACCGAGCGTGGACCCCCCAGGGAGCCCGCGGAGACGCCGGAGGCGCCGGACCCTCGGGTCCGGCGCCTCCGGGGCGTACGGTTCCTTGACGGAAGGTCAGCTACCCGCGCTTGGCCCGGGCGGCGGAGCGGCCACGGGTCGCGGCGTCCAGGACGACCTTGCGGATACGCACGGTCTCCGGGGTGATCTCCACGCACTCGTCCTCGCGGATGAACTCCAGCGCCTGCTCCAGCGAGAGCTGGCGCGGCGGGATCAGCGTCTCCGTCGTGTCGCTGGTGGAGGAGCGCATGTTGGTGAGCTTCTTCTCCTTGGTGATGTTCACGTCCATGTCGTCGGCGCGCGAGTTCTCACCAACGATCATGCCTTCGTAGACCTCGGTGGTCGGCTGGACGAACAGGACACCGCGCTCCTGCAGGTTCAGCATGGCGAACGGGGTCACCGGGCCAGGCCGGTCGGCCACCAGAGAGCCGTTGTTGCGGGTGCGCAGCTCGCCGAACCACGGCTCGTAGGCCTCGAACACGTGGTTCACGATGCCGGTGCCGCGGGTCTCGGTCAGGAACTCGGTCCGGAAGCCGATCAGGCCACGGGCCGGGACCACGAACTCCATCCGGATCCAGCCGGTGCCGTGGTTGGTCATGTGCTCCATGCGACCCTTGCGGACGGCCAGGAGCTGGGTGATCGCTCCGAGGTACTCCTCCGGGCAGTCGATGGTCACGCGCTCGACCGGCTCGTGCACCTTGCCGTCGACGACCCTGGTGACCACCTGCGGCTTGCCGACGGTCAGCTCGTAACCCTCGCGGCGCATCTGCTCGACCAGGATGGCCAGCGCCAGCTCACCACGGCCCTGCACCTCCCAGGCGTCGGGACGGTCGGTCGGCAGGACGCGCAGCGACACGTTGCCGACGAGCTCCTTGTCGAGCCGGTCCTTGACCATGCGGGCGGTGACCTTGGAGCCCTTGACCTTGCCGACCAGCGGTGAGGTGTTGGTGCCGATGGTCATCGAGATCGCGGGCTCGTCCACCGTGATCAGCGGCAGCGGGCGCGGGTCGTCGGGGTCGGCCAGGGTCTCACCGATCATGATGTCCGGGATGCCGGCGATCGCGATGATGTCGCCGGGGCCCGCCTGCTCGGCGGGCTTGCGCTCCAGCGCGTCGTTCATCAGCAGCTCGGTGATCTTCACCTTCTGGATGGTGCCGTCGGTGCGGCACCAGGCGACCTGCTGGCCCTTCTTGATCACGCCCTGGTGGACGCGGCACAGCGCGATCCGGCCCAGGTAGGACGAGGCGTCCAGGTTGGTGACGTGCGCCTGCAACGGGGCGGTCGGGTCGTAGGTCGGAGCCGGGATCGTCTCCGTGATGACCTGGAACAGCGGCTCGAGGTCCTCGGAGTCGGGCATCTCGCCGTCCTTGGGACGGTTCAGCGAGGCGCGGCCGGCCTTGCCCGAGGTGTAGACGATCGGGAAGTCGATCTGCTCCTCGGTGGCGTCCAGGTCCATGAAGAGTTCGTAGACCTCGTCCACGACCTCCTTGATCCGGGCGTCGGGACGGTCCACCTTGTTGATGCACAGGATGACCGGCATCTTGGCGGCGAACGCCTTGCGCAGCACGAACCGGGTCTGCGGAAGGGGGCCCTCGGAGGAGTCCACCAGCAGCACGACGCCGTCGACCATCGACAGACCGCGCTCGACCTCGCCGCCGAAGTCGGCGTGCCCCGGGGTGTCGATGATGTTGAGGGTCATGTCGCCGTGCTTGACGGCGGTGTTCTTCGCGAGAATGGTGATGCCCTTCTCGCGCTCCAGGTCGTTGGAGTCCATGACACGGTCGTCCACGTCCTGGTTGGCACGGAAGGCTCCGGACTGCCAGAGCATGGCGTCCACGAGAGTGGTCTTGCCGTGGTCGACGTGCGCGATGATAGCGATGTTCCGCAGGTCGTCACGGCTGTTCAAAGGCATGATGGAATCTCGCTCTGTGATCGTGGAGGCTGGCCGCGGACGGTGCGACCCCACTATTTTAGTTGATCCGCACAATCACTCTCACGCGTCCGCCGTATGAAGCATGGCAATTCACCTCGCGGACACCTTCTCGCCGGGCGAATCGCACGCGTTCTCCCCCGGCGGAACTGCCGGAATCCACTTCCGTGGCCTCCCTCACGGACGTTCTCCGGCCCTCCGAGAATCCCACAGTCCCGGGGCTCCGCGACCGTGAACGGCCGGTTTCCCCTCCGGCCCCCGTCCCCGGGCATGTCCGGGGGCGTACGGTGACCGCCCTAAGCTCGGACCAGGCCTCCGGCCCCGAACGAGGGAGCGTCAACCCCTCACCTTCTGATCCCCAGGAAGTGTTTACTCCCGGGGATCAGGGGTGACGAGGGAGGTGTCGAGACAAGGGATGGTGCGCATGCGCAGCGTTTACGTGGCGGGACTCGGGCGTGGGGACGGCAGGCAGATCGTCGAACTCGGCCTGATGGAGCTGCTCACCCGTCACGTGGATCGGGTCGGGGTTTTCCGGCCGATCACCGGCATGGGGGACGACCGCACGCTCGAGATGCTCAACGCCAGATACCGCCCGGCGGTCTCGGCGATCGGGGTCACGGCAGAGAACGCCGCGGCGATCTACGCGGAGCAGGGCGTCGAGGAGCTCATCGCCCTGCTGGTCGCCCGGTTCCACGCGCTGGAGCGGGAGTGCGACGCGCTTCTGGTGCTGGGCAGTTCCTTCGAGACCGACGGACTCCCGCGCGAGCTGGCCTTCAACGCCCGCCTCGCCGCCGAGTTCAGCGCCCCGATGATCGTGGTGGTGGGAGCGCACGGTGAGCAGGCCGCCGAGATCGCGATGGAGATGCGCACCGGCTACCAGGTCTTCTCCGACCTGGGCGGCACGGTACTGGCAGTGATCGCCAACCGGGCGCCGCAGGGGACGGTCGTCGAGCTCGACCTGCCGGTGCCCTGCTACGTCATCCCCGAGAACCCCTCGCTGTCGGCGCCGACCGTCGGGCAGGTGCTGCGGGCCGTGAACGCCAAGCAGATCCATGGGGACGAGGAGGGGCTGCGCAGGGACGTGCTCGGGTTCGTGTTCGGCGGGGCCACACTCCCGGTGTTCCTGGAATACCTGACCGACGGAGCCCTGGTGATCGCCCCGGGCGATCGGGCCGACCTGCTGCTCGTCTCGGCCGCGGCCGAGACGACGGGTACGGCCAGGCCGTCCGGTGTGGTGCTGACGGTGGGGGAGGAGCCCACGGAGGCCGTCAAGGCACTCACCGCCCGGCTGGCGCCCGGCATGCCGGTGCTGGCGGCCGCCGCGGACAGCTTCAGCGTGGCCACCACCCTGGGCGGACTGGAGGGACGGCTCACCGCCGACAACCCGCGCAAGATCGAGACGGCCCTCGGTCACTTCGAGGCCCACGTGGGCACCGCCGACCTGACCGACCGGATCGAGCTGGCCCGCTCCGACCGGGTCACCCCGATGATGTTCGAGCACACCCTGCTGGAGCGGGCACGGGCCGACCGGCGGCACATCGTGCTGCCGGAGGGCGAGGAGGACCGGATCCTGCGGGCCGCCGACATCCTCCTGCGGCGCGGCATCGTGGACCTCACCCTGCTGGGCAGGGAGGAGGTGATCCGGCGGCGGATCGGAGACCTCGGCCTCGACCTCTCCGGGGTGACCGTCGTCGACCCGCTGACCTCTCCGCTGCGCGACTCCTACGCCCGGAAGTACTTCGCGCTGCGGGAGCACCGGGGCATGACCATCGAACGGGCCAGGGACGTGCTCACCGACGTCAACTTCTTCGGCACGATGATGCTGCACTGCGGAGCCGTACACGGCATGGTCTCCGGCGCCGCGCACACCACCGCCGCCACGATCCTGCCCGCGTTCCAGATCATCAAGACGGTGCCGGGCACCTCGATCGTCTCCTCGGTGTTCTTCATGTGCCTGGCCGACCGGGTGCTCGTCTACGGCGACTGCGCGATCAACCCCGACCCCGACGCCGAGCAGCTCGCCGACATCGCCGTCTCCTCCGCCCGTACGGCGGAGCGATTCGGCATCGAACCCCGGGTCGCGATGCTGTCGTACTCCACCGGCCACTCCGGCAGCGGCGCCGACGTGGACAAGGTCCGCGAGGCCACCACCCTGGTCATGGACCGGGCGCCGGACCTGCTGGTCGAGGGGCCCATCCAGTACGACGCGGCGGTGGACGCCCGGGTCGCCGCCGCCAAGCTGCCCGGTTCCCAGGTCGCGGGCCGGGCGACCGTGCTGATCTTCCCGGATCTGAACACCGGCAACAACACCTACAAGGCCGTGCAGCGCTCCGCCGGGGCCGTCGCGATCGGGCCTGTCCTGCAGGGACTCCGCAGGCCGGTCAACGACCTGTCACGAGGCGCGCTGGTCAACGACATCGTGAGCACCGTCGCCATCACCGCCATCCAGGCCCAGGAGGTCACCCGATGAGCGAGCGGGTGCCGACCGGGGCCGGGGAGGCGTGATGAGCCGCGTACTGGTGATCAACAGTGGATCATCCTCCGTGAAATACCGGCTCCTGTCCGGCGAGGAACGGCTGGCGTCCGGGACGGTCGAGCGGATCGGCGAGGCCGGCTCCCCGGTGACCGACCACGACGCGGCCCTGAAGGTCATCGCGACCGAACTCGCCGACCGGGGCTTCGGGCTCGACTCCCCCGAGCTGACCGCGATCGGCCACCGGGTGGTGCACGGCGGCAAGGCCTTCACGGAGCCCACACTGATCACCGAGGAGGTGGTCAGGAAGATCGAGGAGCTCGTCCCGCTCGCCCCCCTGCACAACCCGGCCAATCTGGCGGGCATCGAGGTCGCCCGGCGGCTCCGCCCCGACCTGCCGCAGGTCGCCGTCTTCGACACCGCCTTCCACGCCACGCTCTCCCCGGCCGCCGCGACCTACGCCATCGACCGTGAGGTGGCCGAGCGGCTGAGCATCCGCCGTTACGGCTTCCACGGCACCTCACACGCCTACGTCTCCCGCCAGGCCGCTCTCGCGGTGGACAGGCCGGCGGCCAACGTGATCGTGCTGCACCTCGGCAACGGGGCGAGCGCCTCGGCGGTGGCGGCGGGGCGGTGCGTGGACACCTCCATGGGCATGACCCCGCTGGAAGGACTCGTCATGGGCACCCGCAGCGGAGACCTGGACCCGGGGGTGGTCCTGTATCTGGGGCGGACAGGCGGAATGTCCCCTGAGGAGATCGACACGCTGCTCAACCGGCGCGGCGGCCTGCTCGGCCTCTGCGGGGACAACGACATGCGCGCGGTGGAGAAGCGGCTGGCCGCCGGAGATCCGGACGCCGAGCTCGCCTTCTCGGTCTACTGCCACCGGCTGCGCAGATACATCGGCGCCTACTACGCCGTGCTCGGCACGGTGGACGTGATCGCGTTCACCGGGGGTGTGGGGGAGAACTCGTCGCTGGTCAGGGAGACCGCACTGGCCGGTCTGGAGGCGCTCGGCATCGCCGTGGATCCGGCGCGCAACCGGCGAGGGGACCGGCTGATCTCGGCCGACGGCACGGCCGTGAAGGTCGCGGTGATCCCCACGGACGAGGAGCTGGAGATCGCCCGGCAAACTCTTGAGGTTATTTCGCGAACCAATCGCGGATAAATGACGTCTATCTAGAGCGGATGGATGAAATCCGCCAGGAGAAGTCCGCAGGACGCGGATCATCACGCAGTGGTGGCCGTGGGACATACTTCATGTAGTCGGACGGTAGCCCAGCGTCGCGGGGGCGTGCTGAGCGGTCCGTCCGCTGTCGTGGGGGGGGGGGGGCGCCGGCCCGGCCCCCCACCCCCCGGGGGGGGCCCCCCCCCCCGCGCGCCCCGGTCTACCCGGCGGGCCCCCCCCCCCCCCCGGCGGCC
>NZ_JBIUTQ010000010.1:0-97395 GCF_044741965.1 Streptosporangium sp. NPDC087985 | reverse complement strand
GTGGGGGGGGGGGGGGGCGGGCGGGGGGGGGGGGGGGGGGGGGGCGGGGGGGGGGGGGGCGGGGGGGGGGGGGGCGGCCCCCCCCCCCCCCCCCCCGACGGGGGGTCAGCCCAGCCGGGCGATCGACTTGTACTCCAGGTAGGCCGACAGGCCCTCGGGGCCGAGCTCGCGGCCGAGGCCGCTGTTCTTGAAGCCGCCGAACGGGGAGCTGGTCTCGATCATGAAGAGGTTGACGCCGTAGGAACCGGTGCGCACCCGGCGGGCGATGTCCATACCGTGCTCGGTGTCGGCGGTCCACACCGTCCCGGCCAGGCCGTAGTCGCTGTCGTTGGCGATCCGGATCGCGTCGGCCTCGTCCTCGTAGGGGATCACTGCCAGGACCGGGCCGAAGATCTCCTCGCGCGCGATGCGCATCTCGTTGGTGGCCCCCGCGAAGACGGTCGGTGCGACGTACCAGCCCCGGTCGTGGGGGCGGTCCAGGCCGCCGACGACCGGCTTGGCGCCCTCGTCGATGCCGATCCTGATGTAGTCCTCGACCCGGTCCTGCTGCCGCTTGGCGACGAGGGGGCCGATGCCGGTCGCCGGATCGGCGGGGTCGCCGACCCGCATGCCCCTGACCATCCCGGCGACCGCGTCCACGACCTCGTCGTAGCGGTTGCGCGAGGCCAGGATGCGGGTCTGGGCGACACACGCCTGGCCGTTGTTCATCAGCGAGGCGATCGACAGGAAGCCCATCGCCGAGGGCAGGTCGCAGTCGTCCAGGATGATCGCCGCCGACTTGCCGCCGAGCTCCAGGGTGCACCGCTTGAGCTGCTCGCCGCAGATCGCGGCGATGCGCCGGCCGGCCGCGGTGGAGCCGGTGAAGGCGACCTTGTCCACGCCGGGATGGGAGACCAGGTGCTCGCCGGTCTCGCGTCCCGCAGCGACGATGTTGACGACGCCGTCGGGGATGCCCGCCTCCTTGACCATCTCGGCCAGGAGGTAGGAGTCGAGGGGGGTCTCGGGTGCGGGCTTCACCACGATCGTGCAGCCCGCGACGAGGGCCGGGGCCAGCTTGATCATGATGACGAACTGGGGGACGTTCCACGGGACCACGGCGGCGACCACGCCGACCGGCTCGCGGCGGACGGTCACCGAGCCGAAGGTGCCCGGCCGCTCCTCCTCGACGGGGAACGTCCTGCCGAGCTCGGCGTAGTACTGCAGCATGCCGAGCGGCTGCGGCGCCTGGGCCATCTGGGAGAAGGTGATCGGGGAGCCCATCTCCAGTGTGATGATCTCGGCCATCTCGGACTGGCGGGCCGCGTAGATCTCGGCGAGCCTGCCGACGACGGCGGCGCGCTCGGCCATCGTCATCCGGGGCCAGGGGCCGTGGTCGAACGCCTGGCGGGCGGCGGCCACCGCGCGGTCCATGTCGGCGGGGGTCCCGTCGGGGACGCGGCCGATGACCTCCTCGGTGTGGGGGGAGACGACGTCGATCGTCCCGGTGCCCGAGGGGGCCACCCAGTCGCCCCCGATGAACAGCGTGTCGTGCCGGCGCATGATGTGTTGCCTCCTGGTGGGCGGACCGGAGTCAGCATTTGAGCTAGTGCTTGCTTGGACAGTCTTCTCCTCGGGGGGGCGGGGCTCACAAGGTCCCCATTGATGAGACCGAATCATGTTCTGCTGGCAATGGCAAGGGGCGCGCCGTACGGCGAGATCGTCGCTGCGGCATTTGTTTAAGGCGTCGCAGACTGGTAGATAGTTCGTCAATGGTGCGTGGGTTCCCCCGTTCCGGTGGCGGTCATCAAGATCGCCTTCTATAGTTTCGCTCCGTCCATGAGGGGGCACCGGAGGTGAGCGGAGCGTGAGATCGACTCGTTCGACCACGCTGGGCGTCGTGCTCTCCCTGCTGCTGCTGATCCCGACCATGGCCGGAGCCGCTGTCCAGCGCGCCGCCAAGCCCGACCCCGAGGCCGAGCTCCGCAGGCTCACCCAAGAGGCGAGCCAGCTCAACAAGGACTACCGCGGCCAGGTGCAGAGCCTGGAGGAGACCCGGGTCCAGGCCGGCAAGGCCACCGCCAACGCCAAGAGCCTCAGGGCGGCGCTGGCCGCCGCCAAGATGGACATCGTCCGCTTCGCCCAGACCGCCTACATGGGCGGCGCCCTCGACGACACCAACCTGCTGAGCTTCGACGGCGACGCCGACAACGTGCTCAGCCAGGCCGCGACCATGTCCTACCTGGCCAGCCAGCGCGCCGCCCAGCTCAACCGGATCCAGTCACTGATCAAGAAAGCCAAGGTCGCCGAGAAGTCCGCCGAGGAGAAGATCGTCCGCCTCCAGAAGGACATCGCCGACCTGAAGAAGGACCGGGTCCGGATCGAGGGACTCCTGGCCAAGTACGGTTTCCAGACCCCCTCCGGCAGCGGCGGCCTGACCCCCCGCACGGTCGCCATGCGCAACCTCGTGCTGCAGTCCTTCCCGATGCCCTACGGCTACGGCTGCCTGCGCCCCGGCGACCCCGGCGACCACGGCAGCGGCCGGGCCTGCGACTTCATGATGAGCACCGGCGGCCAGTTCCCGACCGCCGACGCCAAGGCGCGCGGCGACCGCCTGGCCCAGTGGGCCATCACCAACGGCCCCCGGCTCGGGGTCATGTACATCATCTGGCAGCAGAGGTACTACGACGTCCGGACCGGCGCCGGCTGGAAGATGATGTCCAACCGAGGAGGCAACACCGCCAACCACATCGACCACGTCCACATCTCGATGTTCTGACTCAGCGCTCGCGCCGGCGCCGGACCTTACCGCCCACTCCGCCGAACAGCGCCAGGCCCCTCACCACAACCACTGGCGCCGACGGGTCGACGTCTGGGCTGCTGTGCACGTCGAAGCCGCCGAAGATGCCGACGCCGCGGCAGCGCACCTCCATCCCCTCGGGCACGATGATCTCGGCCCCACCGAAGATCGCGTTGATCGTGATCTCGACCTCTTTCGCCTCGAACTCGGCGCCGGTCAGGTCAAACCGCAGGCCGCCGAAGACGGCCAGCGCTTTGGTCCGCCGCCGCACTAGCCAGCGGCCCTTGCGCTCGGCACCGCCGAAGATGGCGACGATGTTCTCGGGCTTGGAGCTCGTACCCGGCAGGTGGGACACCGGGTCCGCGGCCGGACGGTGCCGATCGACCTGTAGGTCGCGGGTGAGGACCTCGAGCTCCCCCACGGTCTTGGCCTGGTAGAGGCTGTCCAGGCGCTCGGAGTACTCCTCGTGGCTCAGCTGACCGGTGCTCAGGGCTTCACCGAGCAGGGTGCTGACCTGCTCCCTATTGCTGTCCGAGGCGCGCAGGTGCGACATCTGGGAGTCCCTACGCTGAGGGGGATTTTCCATACTGGTCACGATAGTTCTCATTCATCCTGACGGAGAGCTTGCCAAGGGGTTCGGTCACGTCCAGCTCACCCCCGCCTCGGCGATGCCGCGCGGCCGGCCAGCCGGACGCCGGGTCTCCTCGCGCCGCTTGGTCGTCCTGCGCTTGGCCCCCTGACACCGCATCCAACGGTCCCGCGCCCGGCACTTGCGGCACAGGGACTGCCCCTCCTCCAAAAGCGCGCCGCACCCGCAGGCGGGGGTCTCGTCGGGTTGCGCCCACGGGCGTAATCCCTGCTCATCCCCATGATCGAGCTGTTTTCCCAGGCGACCCGTTGCGGCATCGGAGATCACCCAGATCTACGAGGGCAGGGCACACTCAGGGCACATGGGCGCGAGAAGCAGCGCGAAATGATAAGAACCAGTGAACGCCAAAAGCCCGGCTCGGAACGCCTGCTGGGAGATCACCGCAGGTCAGTCGCCATGACGGATCACATCTCGATGTTCTGAGCCGTCAGGCCGCTGACCTGTGGTGATTCCGTGATCAGAACTTCTTGGTGGTGGTTGTCCGACGGCTGACGTCGGCGGTATAGATCATCCGGCCACGCCCAGGACACGTCGTAACCGTCGGACAAGACCTATGCCATGACCAGTCGATACCCCAGATCGAGGTCGCCGCGGTCGAGTAGATCAGCATGGCGGCGGTGCCACAGGCCGGTGGCGAGGTCATCGGAGAGCCGCCGTATGGCGGCGCCGACATACGACTGGTCAAGCACCATCACAGCGGACATCGCTGCTCGAACGTCCGGATTCACATATGCCTCGGGGCGTTGCCAATAGGCGCCCGTGAAGCCGTCGGTGCAGTCGGCGGGGATGGGTACCGGGATCACATCGGTCGTGGCCCCCAGTTGCTCCAGCCCACGTCGGGTTTCGGCCAGCGTCGCGAGGCCACGCTCGCGCATGGCTATTTCCGGCAGATATTCTTCGACCAGCCAAAATCGCGAAGTGATGGACGGGTCCCAGGTAAGAATGGCCTGGCGGTAGGAGACTCTGCGTAGTTCCGCAAGCCCGGCCTGCAGGTCGGTCCAGTGGTGAACCGTGAGGATGGCCAAGCCGACGTCGAACGACCTGTCCGGAAGGGGGAGCTTCTCGGCGAACCCCTGTACGACAGAGGAGCCGAGCCGGGCGGACGCTGCTGGATCATCGTGCGGGACGGTTCAACCGCAAGCACCTCACGGTCTGCCGGCTCGTAGGAACCGGTACCCGCGCCCACGTTGACGACCGAACGCGCAGAACCAAGAGCAGCATCGATGATCTTCGCAATCCGAGGGTCGGGGCGCCGCTGGTGCACATATCCATTGCCAAGAAATGCGTAAGGGTCGTTTGCGGTGGTCACGGTTATCCTCTCCGGAGCCGGAATTTCGCTACGCGAATACTAGCGATGCCCTCCCGGAATTAAATGAGAGGGCGAGACCGCAGAATCCGGACGGGGTAATCGTCAGATGTCGACCTCGCCGAGCGAAGAGGCCTGCCCGGGCAGAGCCGTGGGCGTCGAGATGACGGCGGATTCTCCCGGCTGCAGTATTCGGTGCGCGCCGGGGGTGGCACCCGCGGCCCTGGGTGAACATCACTCCTTTGAGTGACGCGGACACTCCTCGCCTGCCCGCACAATTCTGTGCATGACTCAGAGCAGCGTCCTACAGGAAAGAAAGATCGGCCCGGTCCCCGCCCTTGATCTGGCCGTCGGGATCGGGCTGGCGGTCTGGGCCATCGGGCTGTCCTGGAGCCATGACGGGGTGACGGTTCCTCTCCTGCTGCTGGCGACCCTGCCCCTGGTCTTCCGCCGGGTGAACCCGCCCGCGGCGCTGGCCGCGACATTCGTCGGCGGCGTCGGGCTGTTCTTCAACGGGACCTATCCCACTCCCACGTCCAATCTCGCGGTCGCCATATCCGCTGCCGTCGCTTTCTACACGCTGCTCAGGCTTCTTCAGCGGGGGCAGGCCTGGGCGGTAACCGTGCTGGCCATGGCCGGGCTGTTCGGTCTGGGCATGTTCCTGATGTGGAGGATCGGGAGCTTTTTCGGCCCCGTTGTGATGGTTCATGGGGCCCAGGTCGCCCTCTGTATCGGCGGTGTCGCGCTCGCGGCCGACCTCGCCCGCGCCCGGGGCGAGGTCAAGGAGGTCCGGCAGGAGAGCGTGGACCAGATGATCGCCGCGCAGTGCGAGCAGGCCGCCATGGCCGAGAGGGCCAGGATCGCGCGGGAGATGCACGACATCGTGGCGCACTCCATCTCCAGGATCGCGGTGGAGGCCGAGACCGCCCCATACACGATCAAGGATCTCAGCGATCCCGCACGCGAAGGCTTCGAACAGATCGCGACCACTGCCCGCGAGACGCTGGTGGAGATGCGGCGGCTGCTCGGCGTGCTGCGCACCGACAGTGGGGTGGGCGGCGGCACCTCGCCGCAGCCGGGCCTGGCACGCATACCCGAGCTGCTGGAAGAGCACCGCAGGGCAGGGGGGACGGTTGATCTCGACATCATCGGCAATGCCATCCCGCTGCCCGCGGCCGTCGACCTGTCGGCGTACCGCATCCTGCAGGAGGCGCTGACCAACGTCCGCTCCCACGCGCCGGACGCGAATGTGCGCATCGAGCTCGCCTACCTGCAGGACACGCTGGCCATCAGGGTGAGCGACGACGGCCCCGGCCCTTCCCCGAGCACGGGTGGTCACGGCCTGATCGGGATGCGGGAGCGGGTGGTCATGCTGGGCGGCTGGCTCAACACCGGTGCGGCGCCCGAGGGCGGTTTCCTCATCGAGGCGGGCCTTCCGCTCCTGCAGGCGGAGGCGGCGGCGTGATCAGTGTTCTGGTCGCCGACGACCAGAAGAGCGTCAGGCACGGCTTCGCCGCAGTGCTGAACGCCCAGCCGGACATCACCGTCGTGGGCACCGCCGCCGACGGGGCCGAGGCGGTACGGCTGGCGAGGGAGTCCCGGCCCGACGTGGCGCTGATGGACATCAGGATGCCGGAGCTGAACGGCATCGAGGCGGTCCGCCAGATCGTCGCCGAGCTGCCTACCCGTGCCCTCATGATCACCACTTTCGACCTGGACGACTACGTGTACGACGCGCTCTCCGCGGGGGCGAGCGGGTTCCTGCTCAAGGACGTCAGGGCGAAGGATCTGGTGGAGTCGGTCCGGGTGATCGCTCGGGGTGACGCGTTGCTCGCCCCTCAGGTGACCAGGCGGCTGATCGCCGAGTTCGCCAGGCAGCGGCCCCGCTCGCACCCTCCTGTCGACCTCACCCCTCGCGAGCTCGAGGTGCTGCGGCTGATCGCGAAAGGTCTGTCCAACGCCGAGATCGCCGGAGAGCTGGTCGTCACCGAGCACACCGTCAAGACGCACGTCGCCCGGCTGCTGGCCAAACTCGGCCTGCGTGACCGGGCCCAGGCCATCGTCTACGCCTACGAGTCGGGCCTCGTCGTCCCCTACGCTTGAACGGACTTCCGATGCGGAGAGGCGGGGCCGGCAGGGCAAGTAGCCCTTTTAGTACGGCAGCTTCTGCCGGCTCCAGCTGTTGCCGTCCGGATCCTCGAAGGCCGGATAGGAGACAGTCGGCTTCCCGCTCGCGCTGAGCTCCGCAACCTCGCTGACCGCCACTCCCCGCTTCACGAGCGTAGAAGGCCTTTGCGCGGTCCGCCTCGATGCACCCTCATCGGAGGCTCCTACCGGCTGACCGTTGTGGTCTGTGCCTCCCCCGCCCTCTCGGACTACTGCATGGCAGGCATGGAGGCAGCCGCTGGTGCGGGAGATGGCGCTACGGCTGACTTCCAGCGCGCTGTGTGACGCAGACTTTCTGGATACTGCTGCCCATTTCGCGGACACCATCCATCCTGCTGTGCGACCTGACGCTGATTTTCTATGCTTGCGTGACCGGTTCGAGAAGCAACGCATGGCCCTGTTGGAGGGCCGTCTCGCACCAGCGCCGGTCCTCCGGGTTCGGTGAGGATCGCAACACCGCCCGGCTGGACAGCGGCGTACTGTACGTGACCCCAGCACCGGCCCTCCGGGGCCGGTGAGGATCGCAACGGCGGGTTGGGGAACAGGGCCATGGACAGGAGCTGCCAGCACCGGCCCTCTGGGGTCGGTGAAGGAGGTTCGCCAGCTTCAGACGGCTTTGCCCAACCGGTGGAGGCCCATGGACATTGTGCGGAAGGGTCGCGACTCCTCGGCCTCTCCACCGCCAAAGCAATGATGAGCTAACTTATAATAAGTTTACTTATCATTGACGGAGACGCATAGCGTCCTGCCGACGATCGCGAACGGCAACCACACGCAGGGCAGGGTCGCGGGGAGTACGGTGGCCCCGCCGGAGCAGGCGCGATAGGTCGCGTTGGGTGGGGTGATGCCCTCCTGGCCGTGTTTTCGGCGTTGCGGGGTGAGCGCGGCCGGTGCGTTATCCGATCCGATGATCCACGATGCCGTCGTCGCCTCCACTGGCCGACGGGCTCGGACGGTCGGGGGAGGTGCTACTCTGGACTCAGTTGCAGTTGTGGTACCCATGAAACTCTGTGTGCGCCTGACGGGATGTAACCCTCAGGTGCATTTTTGTTTGCCGGTCATCTCCGGATGGGCTCATTGCGGCGACGCGTAATCCGTGCAGTGCGGATTACGGTTTTGCCACCTATCGAAGGAGATCGACATGGCGACTGGCACCGTGAAGTGGTTCAACGCAGAAAAGGGCTTCGGCTTCATCGAGCAGGACGGCGGCGGCGCTGACGTCTTCGCCCACTACTCCAACATCGCCACCCAGGGCTTCCGCGAGCTGCAGGAAGGCCAGAAGGTGTCGTTCGACGTCACGCAGGGCCAGAAGGGCCCGCAGGCCGAGAACATCGTTCCCGCCTGACACAGGCTCACGCCACGCGGCCGGCCGGGGCCCGCACCTGAAAAGGTGCGGGCCCCGGCCTGTTTTCGTAGGCCGTACGGCGGGCGGCCCTTCCGGCGGGGAGTTCGGCTACGTCCCCGAGCCTGTCGGACGGATGGCCGCCTCCCCGCAGCTGCTCAAGGGATTTCTGACGGCCAACGCCCTCTTTGAGCAGACCACCCGTTGCGGGACTTCGCCTGGGACGGCGACGTCGTCTAGCGTGCGCTGTCCGGCCGGTGTCCGGGGCCGCGGAGTGGAGTAGGTCAGGCCGGGGGTTCAGGGTGGAATTTCCTTACATTTGATGCTTCATGTGCCATGCCACGCGATACCATGTCTCCCCCTCTGGGCACTCTCTGTGTCGTGCGCTCGGATGCGAGCGGACACCGCCATTGCCTCCGCTTCCATCGGCCGGGCGCAGCTCAGGGGGAGGGACTGCAGATGATCACTCTGAACAACGGCGTCTCCATGCCGCGGCTCGGCTTCGGCGTGTTCCAGGTGCCCGAGGAGGAGACCGCCCGGACCGTGACCACCGCCCTCGAAGCCGGTTACCGGAGCATCGACACCGCCGCGGCCTACGGCAACGAGCAGGGTGTGGGCCAGGCGCTGGCCGCCTCCGGCCTGCCCCGTGAGGAGCTGTTCGTCACCACCAAGGTGTGGAACAGCGACCAGGGCTACGACCCCACCCTCGCCGCCTTCGACACGAGCCTCGCCAAGCTGGGGCTGGACCAGCTCGACCTGTATCTCATCCACTGGCCCACCCCTGCCATGAACCTGTACGGCGAGACCTGGAAGGCGATGGAGAAGCTTCTGGCCGACGGCCGCGTCCGCGCCATCGGTGTGTCCAACTTCCAGCCCGCCCACCTGATGCGTCTCATCGAGGCCGGCGGCGTGGTCCCTGCGGTCAACCAGATCGAGCTCCATCCGGCACTGCAGCAGGCCGAGCTGCGCGACTTCCACGCCCGGCACGGCATCGTCACCGAGGCGTGGAGCCCGCTGGCCCAGGGCGGCGTGCTCAGGGACCCGGTGATCACCGAGATCGCCGGACGGCACGGCAGGTCCCCGGCCCAGGTCGTGCTGCGCTGGCATATCCAGCTGGGAAACGTCGTGATTCCCAAGTCGGTCACCCCGGCACGGATCAAGGAGAACATCGACGTCTTCGACTTCGTCCTCACCGACGAGGACATGGAGGCGATCGCCCGGCTGGACCGCGGTGCCCGCACCGGTCCGGACCCCGACACCTTCAACGGCTGAGCGGCGACGGCGCCCTCTATCTGGTAGGGCGCGGTGGCCGTACCCCACAGGGACACCCTGACCTCCCGATGGCATGAGTGTCACTCATGTTAATCTTCGGCGCGCCCGTGTAGGAGATGATGGAGTGATGACGGATGTTTCCGGGGGGACGTTACGTCGCCGCCCCGCCCA
The DNA here is from genome assembly GCF_044741965.1 of Streptosporangium sp. NPDC087985. Classification (NCBI taxonomy): domain Bacteria; kingdom Bacillati; phylum Actinomycetota; class Actinomycetes; order Streptosporangiales; family Streptosporangiaceae; genus Streptosporangium; species Streptosporangium sp. NPDC087985. The sequence continues at coordinate 87,713 of NZ_JBIUTQ010000010.1, read as the reverse complement.
GCGGCGCAGCCTGGAACGGGTCGGACGCATGCTGGACGAGTGCGCGCGGCTGCTGGACGAGGCGGGATACGAGGCGCTGACCACCAAGGAGGTCGCGCGGCGCGCGGAGGTGCCGATCGGCACCTTCTACCAGTTCTTCCCGGACAAGCAGGGGCTGGTGCGGGCGCTGGCGCTGCGCAACCTGGAGGCCTTCCTCACCCGGGTCACCGCCCGGCTCTCGGCCGTACGGCTCTCGGACTGGACCGAGATGGCGGACCTGGCGATCGACGAGTTCGTCGCGATGAAGCGGTCCACCCCGGGGTTCGCCGTCGTCGACTTCGGCGAGGTGCTGTCCTCGCCGGGCGGCCCTGCACTCAAGGGGACCGAGCGGATGCTCGACGCCGCGCTGGAGAACAACGTCATCGTGGCCGACCGGCTCCGCGCGATCGCCGTCGAGCTGCTCGGCGCCCCGATCGGACCCGCCCTGGACCGGGCCCTGGTCGTCGCGGTCGAGGCCGCCGACGCCGTGCTCAAGCTCGCCTTCCGTTCCTGTCCCGGCGGGGATCCCGAGCTGATCGCCGAGTGCAAGCGCCTGGTCCGCCGCTACCTCTCCGACCACCTGCCCCAGGGGTGAGGGGCCTTCTCCTGGTAACTCCGTGTCAGAACGTAGATCTCCACTTGACCCGGAGCGGACTCCAGATGGGATGCTTCCCATCGTGAGTGTGTACACGCCGGGACAGGTGGTGGAGGAGACCGGTTTCAGCCTCGACACCCTGCGTTATTACGAGCGGATCGGGTTGTTGGAGCCGATCGGCCGCAACGCGGCAGGGCAGCGCAGGTTCACCCAGGACGACGTCGGCTGGCTCGGCATGATCCGTTGCCTGCGGGACACCGGGATGCCGATCGCGGAGATGCTCCGTTTCGCGGAGCTGGTCCGGGCCGGCGACCACACGATCCGTGACCGGATCGCCCTGCTCGAAGCCCACGACCGGCGGGTGCGGACCCAGGTGGCCAATCTGCGCGAGAAGCAGACGGCGATCCAGAACAAGATCGACTATTACCGCGCGGTGGCTGAGTAGAAGCCGTACGGCCGCTTTGCCCCCGGGGGGTCCGCCCTTTTCGGTCCGGCTGTTAGACCGGTAGACCAGCGACCGGCAGCGGGATCGGGGGAGGGGCTCATGGCCGCCGCACCACGGGCGCGCCGGATCAACATCCCCCTCCGGCGCGTCACTCTGGTATGCGGGGCCATGCTGTTCGTCCTCCTCGCGAAGGTGACCTACATCCAGGCGTTCTCCTCCGTCCGGCTCGGCGAGGATCCGCGCAACCACCGGATGATGATCGCTCGGTTCGACGGCCCGCGCGGCGAGATCATGCTCCGCGACGGCACCGTCATCGCGGCCAGCCGCGACAACGGGGCCGGCCTGTTCAGATATCGGAGGGTCTATCCCCAGGGCCCGCTCTACGCGCCGGTGACCGGACACATCTCGCTCTACGGCGAATCCGGCCTCGAAAAGGCCGAGGACGCCGTGCTGTCCGGAAGGGATCCCTATGTGAGGGTGCGTTCACTGGTGAACGGCATCGACAGGGGGGCCACGCTCGAACTCACCATCGACGGGCGGGCGCAGCTCGCCGCCTATGAGGCGCTGCGCGCCACCGGGCGGCCCGGGGCCGTCGTCGCGATCAATCCCAACACCGGTGCGATCCTGGCGCTGGCCTCCTTCCCCTCCTACGACCCGAACGTCTACACGACCTTCGACAGCGCCCAGCTCGACAGCGTGGACACGCGGCTGCGGGGCGATCCCGGCAACCCGCTGCTGAACAGGGCGCTCCAGCAGAGCTACCCGCCGGGTTCCGCTTTCAAGGTCGTCACGAGTGCCGCCGCGCTCAGTTCGGGAAAGTACAGCCCGGCCGCCAAGGTCGACGCGCCCGTCGAGCTCCGTCTCCCCGGCACCGACACCTATCTGCGCAACTCCGGCGGATCGACCTGCGGCGACGGTGATCCGCCACTGGCCTACGCCTTCAAGGTCTCGTGCAACACCCCGTTCGCGAAGATCGGCCTCGAACTCGGCCAGGGCGCGCTGCGCAAGCAGGCCGAGGCATTCGGGTTCAACGCCGACGACCTCACCGTTCCCCTGCCCGTGGCCAGGAGCGTCTACCCGCAGGGGATGAACCGGGCGCAGACCGCGATGTCGGCGCTGGGACAGTTCGACGACCGGGTCACCCCGATCATGATCGCGATGATCTCGGCGGCGGTCGCCAACGACGGCGTGCTGATGCGTCCCTATCTCGTGGCGGAGGCACGTCTCGCCGACGGTACGGTGATCCGCGACGCCGAGCCGGCGCGGTATCGCCGTGCGCTCGACAAGGACGAGGCCAACCGGCTCACCGCGATGATGGTCACGGTCACCCGGCCCGGCGGCACCGGCGAGGCCGCCGTTCTCCCGGGCATCGATGTCGCGGCCAAGACCGGCACCGCCGAGAACACCGCCGTCGGGCGGGATCACGCGGTCTTCACCGGCTTCGCCCCGGCGGCCAAGCCCCGGGTGGCCGTGGGGGTCCTCGTGGAGGGCGGCGGGGCCGGCGGCCAGGTGGCGGCCCCCATCGCGAAGGCCGTCATGCGTGCCCTGCTGGAAGACTCCGGCTGACGGGAGCCGTACGGGCTCGTGGTACGGCACGGCCTCGGCCGGTCCGGTGCTCAGGCCGAGTAGGCGCGGGCCTGCAGGCCGTAGAGGTCGGCATACAGGCCGTCGATCTCCATGAGCCGGCTGTGGGTGCCCTCCTCGGCGACCTTGCCGTGGTCCAGCACGTAGATCCGGTCGGCGTAACGGACGCTGGCCAGCCGGTGGGTGATCAGCAGGACGGTGCGGCCGTCGGCATGCCGCCGGATGCGCTCGAAGAGAGCGTGCTCGGCGCGGGCGTCGAGGGCGGCGGTGGGCTCGTCGCAGATCAGCAGCGGAGCGTCCCGGTGGAAGCCGCGGGCGATCGCGATCCGCTGCCACTGACCGCCGGACAGCTCCTGGCCGTCCTTGAACCGCCGGTCGAGCAGCGTGCCGTAACCGTGGGGGAGCTCGGCGACGACCTGGTCGGCGCCCGCCACCTCGGCCGCCGAGATCAGCGCGGCCTCTCCCTTGTCGGTGCCCATGCTGATGTTGTGCCTGGCGGTGAGCGGCCAGCGCGTGTGGTCCTGGGCGATGACCGCGATGTGTTGCCGGAGCTGGTCGGGGTCGACGTCGGCCAGATCGGTGTCGTCCCACCGGACGTGCCCGCTGTCCGGCATGTAGAGACCTGACAGGATCTTGGCCAGCGTCGTCTTGCCCGAGCCGTTCTCCCCGACGAGGGCGATCACCTCGCCCCGGTCGATGCGGATCGAGACTCCCTGGAGCGCGGGGGTACTGGAGCCGGGGTAGGTGAAGACGACGTCCTCGGCGGTGATCCGCTCGAACGTCTCGGGGGCCTGCCCGGAATGCCCCGACCGCACCCGGCCCTCCGCGTCGGCACAGAAGTCGAGGAAGTCGGTGAAGTAGAGGCCCTCCTCGTAGAGGCGGTTGGTGGCGAACATGAGGTTGGCCAGATACATCTGGCCTGACCGGATTGCCAGCACGGCTGTGCCCGCCACCGCCAGAGGCACCGCCCCCAGGGCGAGCAGCACGCCGAGGGTGACGTAGACGAGGGCCGTCCCGATCCCGCCGAGCGCCTCACCCACGACCTTCGTGAACGTCTGCCGCCGCGCCAGGTTCAGCAGGATGGACTGTTCGGCGGTGGCGACGGCGTCGTACATCCGCATCAGGAAGCCCCGCATGGTGAACGAGCGCACCTCCGCGGCCGCTCCACGTTCCGCCAGCAGCTCCCCGATGATCCATTTGCGGCGGCTGGCGGGGATCAGGGCGTACATCGTGGTGTAGCGCATCCGGGCCGAGCGGATCGCGGCCCAGGCGTCCGGCAGCACCGCCAGCACCAGCAGCGGCACGAGCACGGGGTGGAGCACCCCGAGCACGCCCGCCGCCGCGATGATCCCGATGATCGCCGTCAGCACGTTGATGGTCGTGCCGACCACCACATCCGCCATGGCCACCCCGCGTGACCTGGCGCGCTGGAGCGCGTCGTGGAAGTCCGGATCGTCGAACGCGGCCAGGCCGACCTGGCTGGTCAGCCCGTACAGCCGCTCCTCGGCGATCCGGCTGACCTGGGGATCCAGCCGGGACTGCGCCCACCCCGCGCCCGCCTGCATCAGCGTGCGCAGCGTGCCCGCCGCGCCCACCAGGAGCAGGCTGGGCAGGGCGGCCACGACCCGCTCCGGAGTCGGCCCCGCCTCGAACAGGGCCGACAGGACGCCGGTGGTGGCCAGCAGCCCGAACGCGGTGAACACGCCGGCGAGCAGGCTCAGAGTGATCGCGATGACGGTGTCACGGGGGCCGGCCAGCCATGCCAGCCGTACGGCCTGCGACACCAGCGCGGGCAGCCGGCGCGCGATGGTCAGGAAACCGATGCCGGTCAACGTGCCGACGTGGGCATGCCAGTCGGAGAGGCTGAGCTCGCCGAGATCGGGAGCGGGTTCGGGGGAGGTGCCCTCCGCGGTCGCGGTGGGGGAAGCAGGTTCCGGGGGAGTGTCCGCCATGGGTGCAGTGTGAGACGTCGCACCGACATTCCGCTATCGGATGGCCGCGGACGGTCACGGGCGCGGCCGGGTAATCCGAGCGTGCGAAATAGGGCTAAGCCTGGGCACGGAGCGGTAATTGGTGCCACACTTTCGGTGACGGCCAGCCCGCGACCTCCCCCAAGAGCCGATGACACAGGACACCGCGCACGTGCCCCTTCCCGGTGGTACCGCCCTTACCGGTGGCAATCTTCCTCTCGAACCCAACGCCTTCGTCGGCCGCGAGGGTGATGTGGAAGAGCTCGTCGAGTTGCTGGGCGTCGCCAGGCTGGTGACCCTGTGCGGGGCGGGTGGCATCGGCAAGAGCAGGCTGGCGATCCGGGTGGCCGCCCAGGTGGCGGAGGAGTTCCCCGGGGGCGTCTGGCTGGTGGAGCTGGCGGAGGCGGTGCGCGGCGACCTGATCGCGCCCAGGGTCGCCGCCGTGCTCGGGGTGAAGGCCGAGCCGTCGCGCCCGCTGGCCGACACGCTGATCGACGCGCTCGGTGACCGGAACCTGCTGCTGATCATCGACAACTGCGAGTCGCTCATCGACGAGTCGGCCCGGTTCTGCCGGGCGGTGCTCACCGTCTGCCCGGGTGTGCGGGTGCTCACCACCAGCCGGGAGCCACTGCGGGTGGCGGGGGAGACCGTGTGGCGGGTGCCGCCGCTCACGCTGCCCCGGGCCGGCGTCCACGACCTCGCCGGCAGCGAGGCCATGCGGCTCTTCGTCGACCGTGCCGCCGCCGCCTCGCGCGGCTTCACCGTCACCGACCAGAACACCGGCGACATCGCCAGCCTGTGCGAGGCGCTCGACGGGATGCCTCTCGCCATCGAGCTGGCCGCCGCGCTGTGCAGGGTGCTGACGGTGGAGCAGATCCACGCCCGGCTCAGGGACCGGTTCCGCCTCCTGTCCACCGGCGACAGGATGGCCCCGGCCAGGCACCAGACGCTCCGCGCGACCGTCGACTGGAGCTACCAGCAGCTCAAGGAGCCCGAGCGGACCCTCCTGCGCCGGCTGGCGGTGTTCACCGGGGGATGGACGCTGGACATGGCCGAGCAGGTCTGCGCGGGCGACGGCCTGTGGGCCGACGACGTCCTGAGCGTGCTCTGCGACCTGGTCGACAAGTCCCTGGTGCTGGCCGACGCGGAAGTCGCCGGTGAGACGCGCTACCGGATGCTGGAGACGATCCGCCAGTACGCGGCCGAGCAGCTCGACACCTCCGGCGAGGAGGCCGCGCTGAGGCGGCGACACCGGGATCACATGATCGAGATCGCCGGTCGCATCCACCAGACCATCGTCCGGCGTCCCCGTCCGACCTGGGCGGAGATCTGCCCGATGCTCGTCCTGCTGGACGAGCTGCAGGCCAACGTGTGGGCGGCGGTGCGCTGGTCGGCCGAGGCGGACGATCCGGAGAGCGCACTGAGCCTGCTGGTCCTGCTCCGCTGGCCGATCATCGCCGGGGGCAGGTTCACCCCCGCCGACGAGTGGCTGGACCGACTCCTGGCGGAGAAGTCGGCGGACCTGACGCCGAGCGTGCGCGCGAACGCTCTCGTGCTGCGCGGGCAGGTGGCCTTCGGGCAGGGGGACCCCGGCACCGCGCAGGTCGCCTGCGCGGCTGCCGCCGAGCTGTGCCGGAAGACGGGCCTGCACGGACCGCTGAGCGGGGCGCTCGCCATCCTCGCCTGGGTGGCCATCTACCAGCGCCGGCCGGAGAGAGCCAGATCCTTCCTGGACGAGGCGCTGGAGGCCGTGCACAGGGTCGACGACCCGTGGCACGAGATGGTGATCCGCTCCATGGAGGGGACGTTCGCGCTGTCCGAGGGACGGGCCAAGGAGTCGCGGCGCTCCTTCGAGGCCGCCCTGGCCATCGCGCACGAGCTCGACAACCACTGGGCCGCCCCGGTCGCGCTCATCGGCCTGGCGCAGGTCGCCTGGCTGCGAGGTGATCTGGCGGAGGCCCGTGCCTACTACGAGCAGGCCCTCGACCTGCTCCAGGACATCCCCGCCCACTGGCAGACCATCACCTGCCTGTCGGGCCTGGGCCGTATCGCCCTGGCCCAGGGCGACCTCGCCACCGCGCGCGTCAGGCTGATCGAGAGCCTGCGGCTGTGCCAGGGGACAGGCCAGCGGCTCGGCGTGGCCCGGCGGATCGAGACGCTCGCGCAGCTCGCGCTGGCCGAGGAGGACGACCGTCGGGCGGTGCGCCTGGCGGGGGCCTCCGCCGCGATCCGGAGCGCGATGAGCGGTTCCGTTCTGCCGTCCGGCTTCGGCGCGCGGATGGAGGAGCTGCTCCAGCCCGCCCGGATGCGGCTCGGTGAGGCGCTGGTCGCCCAGCTCTGGGCGCACGGGCAGGAGATGTCCCAGGAACAGGCGGTCAGCTACGCGTTGCAGGGTGACGAGCAGTCCGACGCGCCCCCGACGGCGGGCAGGCACCCGGTCGCCGCCCCGCTCACCACGCTCACCGGCAGGGAGTGGGAGATCGCCGAGCTGATCGCCAGGGGGTTGAGCAACAAGGCCATCGCCGACGAGCTGGTGATCAGCCCCGCGACCGCGGCCCGGCACGTGGCCAACATCCTGGCCAAGCTCGGCTTCTCCTCACGCACCCAGGTGGCCACCTGGGTCATCGAGCAGAACCGCAGCTGAGACGCCCCTGCTACACATCGTGTCTACACATCAGGGGCCGCATAGATACATCTCGGGATACGCACTCCGGAGCATGTGCCGGGGCTGCCGCCCGCCGTACGTTTCCCTGGTGTTCGACCGACGACGCCCAGCCTTCCGCACCGCGCTCGCCGTAGTGACGGCCCGGTACGGGCAGGCCCACACCATCCCCGGCGTCTCGGTCGAGCACACCGGGGACGTCGCGTGTCCTTCCCTACGGTTGAAGTCTCCTCGGAGGGGTGGGGACTGAAGGCCACGGGTCACGCGGCAGCGGGCTCGAGTCGCGCAGGGCTCGAGCCCGCCTTCCGCGGAGGGATGGATGTTCGAATACACACCCATCTACATATATCTGTCGATGCTCGGACGGAGAGGCCGGCCGTACCGTCGGCCGAATGAGACCCTCCTCGTCCATCAAAGGCACCGTCACCGACGCGGTGTTCGGCTGCGCCTACGAGCGGGGTGACCGGCCCGCGCTGATCGATCTCGACGCGGGAGTGGTGTACGGCTACCGCCGTCTGGTCAATGAGGTGACGAGGGGAGCCTCGGGGCTGGTCAGGCGGGGTGCCCGGCGGCGCCAGGTGGCGGGGATCCACGTCGACAACGCCGCCGCGCAGACCCTGGCGGTGCATACCGTCATCGCGGCCGGCGGGGTGGCGGCCCCGGTCGTGTTCGGAAGTGGTGAGATGGCCAGGCTGCTGGGCCGATGGGATGCCCGGCTGCTCATCACGACCCCGGAGCTGGCGGAGGTGTCGCTGCAGGCCGCGGAGGACTCCAGGGTCCGGCAGGTGATCGCCTTCGGCCAGGCGCGCGACACCGTCGACTTCGCCGACCTGCTGCTGCTCGAACCCGGCCCGCTGCCGCTGTTCGATCCGGCCGTCCAGCCCGCCCTACTGACCGAGGAGGAGGGCCTGCTCACCCATCAGGACCTGGTCGTGCGCATGCACGAGCTGGACAAGCTCGCCGTGCTGGAGAAGTCGGACGTCCTGCTGGTGACCTGGCCCCTGACGGGCAGCACCCTGGCCATGACGACCCTGGTCGGGCTGGGGCTGATGCGCGGTGCCCTGGTCGTGGTGGCTCCCGGGCTCTCTCCCCTCGAACTGTCGGAGACCATCCACGATTTCGGCGTCACCGTCATGGCCCTGCTCGACGGAGCGGTTCAGCGCGTTTAGGCCCCGTCCCGCCGGAGGCGGAGGATCCAGGGGGCGGCGCCGGGATGCGGAGACGTTATTCGCGCACACCTTGACGTCGCTCGGTGCCAAGTGGGTTGATTGCTTTGCTGACAACGTTGTCACTTGCTCGGGGGACCTTGTGAAACCTCGACCCCGAAGGGACGGGAAGATATGCGACGACGGTGGATGGCGGCTGTCGCGGTCACCGTGGCAGGCCTGCTCACCCTGACCGCCTGTGGTGACGGCGACGGTGCCGCGCAGAGCCCTCAGGCTGACACCAAGAAGAAGGTCGAGGTCTTCTCCTGGTGGACCGGGCCCGGGGAGGCCGACGGTCTGAAGGCCATGAAGGAGATCTTCGAGAAGCAGAACGGCGGCCTGGAGTTCTTCGACGCGGCCGTGGCGGGCGGCTCCGGCGACAAGGCGCGCGCCCTGCTGGCCACCAAGTTGCAGGCCGGCACCCCGCCGGACACCTTCCAGGGGCACGCGGGCGCCGAGCTGCAGGGCTACATCAAGGCCGGGCAGTTGGAGCCGGTCAACTCCCTCTACGACGAGCTCAAGCTGAAGGAGGTCTTCCCGCAGCAGCTGATCGACCAGATCAGCGTGGACGGGAAGATCTACTCGGTCCCGGTGAACATCCACCGCTCCAACGTGATGTGGTTCAACCCCGCCGTGCTGAAGGAGGCGGGCGTCTCCGAGGTGCCCACGACGATCGAGGAGTTCGTCGCGGCCCTGGAGAAGATCAAGAAGACGGGCAAGGTCCCGCTCTCGGTCGGCTCGGAGTGGACGATGGTGCACCTGCTGGAGAGCGTGCTGCTCGGCTCGCTCGGCACCGACGCCTACAACCAGCTGTGGACCGCGAACTCCGACTGGTCCGGCCCGGCGATGACCAAGGCGTTGAACGACTTCAAGACGGTCCTGTCCTACGCCGGAGACCCGGCCGACGACTGGCAGCCCGCGGCCAAGCAGGTGGCCGACGGTGAGGCCGGGTTCACCATCATGGGTGACTGGGCCTATGGCTACTTCCACAACCCGCCGGACGGCGGCCTGGGCAAGACGTCCAAGACCGACTTCGACTGGGCGCCCTCGCCCGGCACCGGCGGCACCTTCATGTGGCTGTCGGACAGCTTCACGCTGCCCAAGGGCGCGCCGAACCACGACGGGGCGCTGGCCTGGCTGAAGGTCGCCGCGAGCAAGGAGGGCCAGGACGCCTTCAACCCCAAGAAGGGCTCCATCCCGGCCCGTAAGGACGCCGACACCTCCCTCTACACCGACTACCTCGCCGACGCGTTGAAGGACTGGGGCGGCAACAAGCTCGCCGGGTCCATCCAGCACGGCGTCGTCGTCAACGACGCCTGGCGGGTGTCGATCAACGAGGCGGTCGGCCTGTTCCACGCGGACAAGGACGTGGCGGCGCTCCAGGCCTCGCTGGCCGAGGCCGCGAAGAACTCGGGCCAGTGATATCCGGTACGGCCCGCGGTGACGCGGGCCGTACCTCGCCCAACCCGGAGAAAGGGTGTCAGTGACACGGGTGCGCAGGTGGCTGCCGGGGTTGCTGCTGGTCACGCCGTCGATCATCGCCATCGCGGTCTTCGTGTACGGCATGCTGGGCTGGAACTTCAGTCTGGCCATGACCGACAGACACGACGAGATCTCCGAGGGGAGCTTCGTCGGCCTGGAGAACTTCGTCACGCTCTGGGATCAGAAGCGGTGGGGCATCTCGGTCAACCACGCGATCGTCTTCACCGTCGTGTTCGTGTTCGGGGCGCTGGCGCTGGGCTGGCTACTGGCGTTCCTCATGGAGAAGGGGATCAGGGGAGAGGGGACCTTCCGGGCGATCTACCTGTTCCCGATGGCGATCTCGTTCGTGGCGACCGGAGTGGTCTGGCGCTGGCTGATGAACTCCGGCCAGGACGAGCGGGCGGTGGGGTTGAACCGGCTGTTCGACAGCCTGGGCCTGGACTTCCTGCAGTGGGGGTGGTTCCGGGACCCGGACTGGGGGATGGCGGCCATGGCCATCCCGGCAATCTGGCAAATGTCTGGATATGTCATGGCGCTGTTCCTGGCGGGTTTCCGGGGCGTCTCCGAGGACCTCCGGGAGGCCGCCCGGGTGGACGGCTGCACCGAGTGGCAGGTCTACCGGCATATCGTGCTGCCGCTGCTCCGTCCGGTGACCCTGTCCGCGCTGATCATCCTTGGGCACATCTCGCTCAAGGTCTTCGATCTGATCGTCGCGGTCTCCGGCAAGCAGATCATCACCGACGTCCCCGCGGTGTTCATGTGGGTCGCGGTCTTCGACTCCCACGATCCGGCCAAGGGCGCCACCATCGCGTCCTACATCGTGCTCGCGGTGAGCGTGTTCGTCATCCCCTACCTGGTCTGGACCCTTCGCAAGGAGAGGCGTTCATGACGGTCACCGAGACTCAGGCCCCTCCCTCCCGGGTACAGGACCCGGGTGAGCGGGCCAGGCGGCGGGCGGGCTGGACGCGCGGGGTCCGGCTGACGCTGCTGGTCGCCTTCGTAGTGATCTTCCTGATCCCGATCTACGTGCTGCTGGTCACCAGCTTCAAGCCGCTGACCGAGGCCGACCCCGGCCGGGCCTGGGCGCTGCCCGAGGTGTGGACGGCACAGCCGTGGCGGGTGGCCTGGGAGAAGCTCGCACCCGGCATCTGGAACAGCGTGCTGCTGGCCGTACCCGGTGCGCTGATCTCCGCCGTCCTGGGCTCCATGAACGGCTACGTGCTGTCGAAGTGGCGCTTCCCCGGCGCCGACGTGCTGTTCACGCTGTTCCTGTTCGGCATGTTCATCCCCTACCAGGGGGTCATGATCCCGCTGGTCCAGCTCCTGGTGAAGCTCAACGAGATCACCCAGTCCGTCACCGGGGTGTCCGGTGTCTTCTACGGTGCGATCCCGGGGCTGCTCCTGGCGCACGTGGTCTACGGCATCCCGATCTGCACGCTGATCTTCCGCAACTACTACGTCACCATCCCGGACGAGCTCATCGAGGCCGCCCGGGTGGACGGCGCGGGGATGCTGCGGACCTACTGGTCGGTGGTGCTGCCGGTCTCCGGGCCCGCCTTCGCGGTAGTGATCATCTGGCAGTTCACCTCAATGTGGAACGACTTCCTGTTCGCCGTCTTCCTCACCGGCCCGCAGAGCTGGCCCACGACGGTCATGCTCAACAACATCGCCGGTGCCCAGACCGTCCCCTACAGCCAGCAGATGGCCGCGGCCCTGCTCGCCTCGGTCCCCACGATGCTCGTCTACGTCCTGCTGGGCCGGTTCTTCATGCGCGGCCTCATGGCCGGTGCGCTGAAGGGCTGAGCGTTCACGGCCGGTCCTCCGGAGGGCCCGACCGTTCACGGTCGCGGCGCCGGATGAGCGGCCGGGGCGCCGGAGCTCACCAGGGAGTCGCCCTGGGCGGGGTCGCGGCCATCCTCTGCTCCCTCGCCCTGCACCGGTACCTCAGGCCCGAGGTCTCCAGCGACGTGCCCCGTTACGAGAACAGTGGGCGACTGCCCTGATCGAGGTCCGTTGACGCGTTTCCCGGCGGCATCCCCTGCGGGGGAGGCAAAGTTCTCGTTAAACGGCGTTACAGGTCACGCGGGGCGGGGACGGCTGGCGGTACGTCGTGATTCGTGGAGGATGCCATGGCCCAGAAAACCGCCACCGCCTCGGACGGCAGAGCGGGTAACCGGGCAGGCGAGAGACAGCGACCGCATATCAGCGTGCCGGTGATCGGCGAGCTGACCCTGCCGCCATCGGATCTCCTCGTCTTCTATGCCGCGCTGGGCGTGCTGAGCGCCTTGGAGATCATTGAATGGCCCGTCGCGCTCGTCGTCGGGGTAGGTCACTTCCTGGCCGAGCAGCATCACGCCCGCTTCCTTCGGGAAGTCGGGCAAGCGGCCGAAGCGGCGTAGCCCAGGGGGCAGGGCTCCGACCTTCCGTCGATCGACGCAGCCCCGGATCAACGTCGGCCGGTCATGTTCAGCGGCGTGGTGTGCGGATCTTCGCCGTCGGTGAACGCGGTTACGCCTCCAGTGAATCCGATGGGCCGATGGCTCCGCTGAGGCCAGGCTTGTCCGGTATGAAGCTTCTTGTGCTGGGTGGAACGCATTTCGTGGGACGGGCCGTCGTCGAGACGGCACTGATACGGGGAGACGAGGTCACCACGCTCAACCGGGGGACGGGCGGGCCCGCTGCGGCGGGGGTGGAGCCGATCATCGCGGACCGGACCGATCCCGAGGCACTGCGCCGGGCTCTCGGCAACCAGGAGTGGGACGCGGTCATCGACACCTGGAGCGGGGCGCCGCGGGTGATCCGTGACTCGTGCGGGCTGCTCGCCGATCGGGCCGGCCACTACGGATACGTGTCCAGCCGATCGCTCTACCGATGGCCGATACCGATCGGTGCCGACGAGGACGCCCCACTGGTCGAGGGCGATCCGGACGAGGACCACGCAGAGGACTACGCCGCAGCCAAGCGCGGCGGTGAGCTCGCCGCCATCCAGGCGTTCGGTGATCGAACCCTGCTCGCCCGCGCCGGACTCGTCATCGGCCCCTACGAGAACGTGGGACGGCTGCCCTGGTGGCTGCGCCGTATCCAGCGCGGCGGGCGGGTCCTGGCGCCCGGGGACCCGGCCCGTCCGCTCCAGTACATCGATGCCAGGGACCTGGCGGCGTGGATGCTCACCGCCGCCGAGCGCGGGATCGGCGGCGCTTTCAACACCGTCAGCCACCCCGGGCACACCACCATGGGCGAACTGCTCGAAACGGCGGTGAAGGTGATCGGCTCAGACGCCGAGCTGGTCTGGACGGCTCCCGAAGTGATCGAGGAAGCGGGCATCAGCCCGTGGGTCGAGCTGCCGATCTGGTTGCCGGACGACGCCGAGTACGGCGGCCTGCACAGCGGAGACGTCTCCGCCGCCCACAACGCGGGGCTCACCTGCCGTCCGGTCCAGGCGACGGTCGCGGACACCTGGGCCTGGCTCCAGACCGAGGGCGATCCGCGACTCCGATCCGACAGGCCTCACGTCGGGCTCGACCCCGCCAAGGAGAGGCGGGTACTGGACCGGCTCACCTGACCGGATTTCGGACCGTAACCCTGGCCCGAAAATCGGGTTCACGTCCAGTGTTGGGCGGATCTTCGCCGTCGGGGCCGGCTGCTCACCGAGGGGGAGCCTCGCCCTTGGCGTTGCATTCGGTAATGGTGATCGCGAGCAGAGGTAGCATCCGCCCGGGGATGGAGCCTGATGGGGTTGCGCCGATCTGTGTGGCGCCCATGGCCAGGTAGAACGGCTCGGCGTTCGGATCTGCGTCGATGGTGAGACGCGCGAAGCCGAGGTTTGCCGCGGTAGCGGTGGCATGCTCGAACAGGCGTCGGCCGACGCCCTGGCCGATGGCGTCCGGTTCGACGAAGAGCATGCCCAAGGTCCCTCTCAGCGGCCGGGGTCTGAGCTGGGTGGATCTCCTGGCAACCGCATGGGGAACCCATCAGGACCACGAGGCGGGCGGGGCGGTCTGGTTCCGGCTCGCCCAGGACAGGCCGCCGATCCGGTAGTGCCCGCCTCGCAAGCGGGGCGCGACGGCGCGTTGACTCCCTTTCCGGTTGCCTTCCCACCACGGCCGGACAGGTCTCCTGTGCCACTGTGAAGTTCTGGCGATCAACGGACCCAGCTATCGAACATCGAGATCTTGACTCTGGTCGCCTACGCCGAGGCGCTGGGCGGGGAGTTGGATGTGCCCATCGACGTGCTGGTTTGAATTAAAAGTGACTAGCGCTGGAGTGGGATCTTCGACAAGCTGAAGCGGTGAGTGTTCCTGCGACCGGCGTACGCCTGCCCTGGCCTGCTGTGCCCGACAAGATCCGTCGGGCCATCGAGACTCACCTGGGTGCGTCAGTGATCGAGGCGGTGACGCAGAGCGGCGGGTTTTCGCCGGGCGCTGCCGTACGGCTGAGGCTGGCGGACGGGCGGCGTGCGTTTGCCAAGGCCGTCGGGCCCGAGCCGAACCCGCTCACCGCGGACATTTACCGGGCCGAAGCTCAGATTGCAGCCGCGCTTCCCGCGGACGTGCCTGCCCCGAAGCTGTTGGCGTGGTTCGACTCCGATGGTTGGGTGGCGCTGCTGTTTGAGGATGTGGACGGTCGGCCGCCTGCCGACCCGTGGCGTGCGGATGAGCTCGATCGAGTGCTGGCCGCTCTGGGCCGGTTGGCTAGCGCGCTGACTCCCTCCCCGGTTGCCGCTCCGTCGGCGGAGCGGCGGTTTGGTAAGCCGTTCCAGAGCTGGCGGCGGCTGGTCGCGGCCCGGGACGCGGGCGAGGACGACTTGGCTGGGCTGGATCCGTGGGCTGTGCGTCATCTGGACGCGCTGGCCGACCTGGAGGCGGGCTGGTCAACAGCGGTCAAGGGGAACAGCTTGGTGCATGGCGATATGCGGGGGGACAATCTGCTGCTTACTCCCGATGAGGTGATAGTCGTTGACTGGCCGTCGGCGTTCGTCGGGGCGCCCTGGTTCGACCTGCTGGGGATGCTGCCCAGCGTGCGGATGCAGGGTGGTCCGCCGTCGGAGGAGGTCTTCGTCGCTCATCCGGTCGGGCGGGCCGCTGACCCGACTGCGGTGACCTCGGTCTTGGCGGCACTGACCGGGTATTTCGTTCGGCAGTCCCGCCGGCCCGCCCCGCCGGGACTGCCTACGGTCCGTGCTTTCCAGGGCGCCCAGGGTCAAGCGGCGCTGGAGTGGCTCCGTGAACGCACGGCCTGGGCTTGATCCGTGAAGAATCCGGTTAACCTTGGCCGTGCCCGGTGATCAGCCAGCGACCGCCGATCCGGTTCAGGAAGAACCTCTCGCTGTAGGAGCCGTCGTCGCCGGTGTAGAACTCGCACTGCTCGAAGGTGTAGCTCACCGGCACCCGTACGCACCGTCGGATGTCACCGCAGGTCTCCGCCTCGGGCTCGCCGACCTTCACGTCGGTCAGGCTGGTCCAGTTGGTGAAGTTGCTTCCCGGGTCCAGGAACTCGGCTTCGTACTGCGGGCTGCGGCGATCCCACATCGACCGGCCGGTCTTCTTGTCATGACCCGCCACCGCTCGCATGTAGGTCCGAACGATCTCGGCCGGTGAGGCGTCCTTGGGCGGCGGCGCCACGTGACGCACCTCGACCCCCTCCCCGCACGCTCCACAACCGGTCGCCAACCAGGTGGGACTGAGCAGGAGAGGGAGCAGGAGTAGCAGCCGGACTCTCTTCATCGCAATCCCCGATCGTCGGCAGGCACTCACAGCCACCCACGAGGGCGGCTGTGCGGTCGCGTAGCCGCAGACCCTGACGTGTCTACTGAACCGGGTCAACTCCAATTCCTGAGCCGGAGAGGCCGGTCAGGTTCCTCAGCTTCCAACTCTGAGGATCTACAGCGCAGTTCCTATGAACCGGTCTGCGGGCCGAGCTCGCCTGATCCTCGGGGGATGAGGCGGGTCGGTAGCTCGATCCGGCGGGCGGGGCCGGGCTCGCCCGCGATGCGCTGGAAGAGCAGTTCGGCCGCGGTCCGGCCGAGCCTCACCGGGTCCTGGGCCACCACGGTCACCCCGGGGACCAGCAGGTCGGCGAGTTCGAAGTCGTCGAAGCCGACCAGGGCGAGCCGGTGCCCGGCGCGTAGCGTGGCCACGGTGATCCGGCTGTTGCCGGTGAACACCGCCGTGGGCGGGTCGTCGCCGGACAGCATCCGGGCCAGCGCGGGGCCGGCCTGCTCCGGCGGCCCCATCGTGATCAGTGACTCGTCGACCGCCAGGCCGGCGTCCCCGAGGGCGCGGCGGTAGCCGCGCAGGCGTTCGGCGGCGGTGAAGATGGACGGGCTGTCGCCGAGGAAGGCGACGCGGCGGTGGCCGTGCCGGATCAGGTGGGTGACCCCGGTGTGTGTCCCGCCCCGGTTGTCACAGGTCACGGTGTCCACGTCCAGCCCGCCCGGCCGGTCGGCGAAGACGGCGGCGATGCCCGCGTCGAGCTCGGGTCGCAGGTATCCGTGGTCGGTCCCGGCCGGGACGATGATCAGGCCGTCCACCCTGCGGGAGCAGAAGGTGAGGACGAGCTCCCGTTCGCGGAGCGGATCCTCCCCGGAGGAGCCGCTGAGCACCAGCGAGCCGTACCGGAGCGCCACGTCCTCGACCGCGCGGCTGATCCCTGAGTAGAACGGGTCGGCCACGTCCTCGATCACCAGGCCGATGGTCGCGGTCCGGCCCCGGCGGAGCACCCGGGCGCTCTCGTTGCGCCGGTAGCCGAGCCGTTCGATGGCGGACAGGACCCGTTCGGCCGTGGCGGGGTTGACCCCCGGCTCCTCGTTGACGACCCGGGAGACGGTCTTGAGCGCCACCCCGGCCGCCGCCGCGACATCCTTCATGGTGGGGCGTCCCCGCACACTGTCCGTCACGGCCCGATCATCGCTCAAGACCACCCGCTTGACAACGTTGTCATCAACCCGGCGCGTCAGCGGGAGAGTCCGGCGACCTCGGAGGCATGGCGAAATATCCCTTCTGATCATGAGTGTGTGATCTGTGGGACAGTAGGGCGATGACTGATCGGGGACTCAGGCTCTCGCGGGCCCTGCTGATCGCGGGCGCCGTGCTTGCCTCACTCAACCTCAGACCCGCGCTGGCCGGGATCTCCCCGGTGCTCGGCGAGATCATGGACGACCTCGGGCTGAGCGCGGCCGGCGCCGGGGCGATCACCACGGTGATGGTGGTCTGCCTGGGCGTGCTGGGTCCGCTCGCCCCGCTGCTGGCCCGCCGGTTCGGTCTGGACCGCACTCTCATGGCCGGGCTGCTGATCCTGGCCGCGGGGGTGGTGCTGCGCAGCGCGGGCGGCGTCCCGGCGCTCTACGCGGGCGCGGCCGTCGCGGGTACGGCGATCGCCATCATGAACGTGGCGATGCCGGGCGTCGTCAAGCAGCACTTCCCCACCCAGGTCGGCCTGTTCACCTCGGTGTACGTCTCCGCTCTCGTGCTGGGCGCCGCCGCCATGTCCGGGCTGACGGTGCCGCTGGAGCGTGCCACCGGGTACGGCTGGCGTGAGGTGACCGCGCTGGCCGCGATCCCGGCCGTGGCGGCGGCCCTGCTCTGGCTGCCCCAGGCGTTGCGGCCCCCGGCACGGGCCGGGGCCGCACCCCGGCCGTTCCGCGCGCTGCTGCGCAGCCGGGTGACCTGGGCCGTCACCGCGTACATGGGCCTTCAGTCGCTGACCTTCTACATCATGCTCGCCTGGGTACCCATGATCTTCAGCGACGCGGGGCTCCCCAACGACCAGGCGGGCTACCTGCTCAGCCTGACCCACCTGGCGCAGATGGCCGCCACGCTCACGATCCCGGTCCTCGCGGGCCGGGCCCGGTCGCAGGTGCCGCATGTGACGGTCGCGACCGTGCTCACCATCGTGGGATACGCCGGACTGCTGATGGCTCCCGCCGCCGCCCCCTGGCTGTGGATGATCATTCTCGGGCTGGGGCAGGGCGCCTCGATCGCGCTCGCGCTGCTGATCATCGCGCTGCGCGCGCCCGACCCCGCCTCGGTCACGGCGCTGTCGGCCGTCGCCCAGTCCGCCGGATACGCGCTCGCGGCGCTCGGGCCGTTCCTGATCGGCCTGCTCTACCAGAGCTCGGGCGGCTGGACGCTGCCGCTGCTGGCGGGGCTCGGCGCGTGCGCGCTCCAGCTGGTCGCCGGGTTCCTGGCGGGGCGCCCGGTGTTGATCGCCGACAGCCCGGAGACGCATCCGGCCGCCGCCCGGAAGTAGGCCGGGACCCCCTACCGGTCACCTCGCCGCGACGTACACCTGCCCGGCGTGGCCGAACAGCGGCAGGTCCGGGACCCGGTCGCCGCACCGCACAGGTCCGGGGGGCATCGCCGGTCTTGACCATGGACCAGTCGCCGGTTTGGAGCGGGCGGCCGTCCCGCTAGGCGAGGGCGGCCTCCTCTTCCAGGGGACGCAGCTCGTCGGCGTAGCTGACCGACACGCGGCGCATCACACCGCTGTCGCTGATGGAGTACTGGCCCAGCCGCCAGAGCGGTGGTGAGTAGGCGTGGATGGAGACGCTGCCGTCCACCACGCCGGTCAGCCGGTGGATGTGGTCGGGACCGAAGGAGAAGGACTCGCCCGCGGAGATCGAGGCTTCCAGATGCTCGCCACCGATGCGCGGGTTGCACTCCCGCAGCGTCCCGGCCACCACCCGGACCGCGCCGGAGGAGATGTCGTGGTCGTGCCAGCCGGTGTCGTCCTCCGGCCGCCAGCACAGCAGCCAGATGTCGACGTAGGAGTCCCGGTAGAGGGAGGCGTAGTGGCGGCCCCCCTCCTCGGGAAAGTCCACCTGGTCCTCCCACCGGGAGGGGTCCGCGGCCAGCTCGTCGACCAGGTCGCGGAGCTCGCGACGGTCGAGGACGCGGGCGGGCAGGGATCCGTAGCTCATCGCCGGCCTCCTTGGAGCGCGCAGCGCTCACGGCCCTGGGACTGGTTCACGTTCACTTGCGCGACTCCTTCCGGTTCAGCAGGCGGTGGGGATTGGTGACCGCGACGGCGTGCCACGCGGCGGCGCCGAGCGCGGGGTCGGGGGCCCTGGCGTAGGGCTCGTCGGAGCCGTTGACCACGACGTCGATGCCGAGCTCGCGGACGATCGCGTCGATGGCGCGCGGGCCGTAGGAGGAGGTCTCCAGGAACATGCCGGGGTCCACCAGGCCCCGGCCCTCGCCGCTCCGGTTGATCAGCCGCTCGGAGTGGAGCGGGGCCAGCCCGGCCAGCAGCGCGAAGCAGACCCGCAGCCCGGGGTGGCGGGGACGGCCGAAGGTCGCGAAGGCGTACCAGGAGGCGTGCATCTGCTGTACGTAGGGGACGACGGCGGGCCACCAGCCGGGCCCCCGGGGCTCGGCCGCCGGTCCGGGATGGACGAAGAGCGGCAGGCCGCGGTCGGTGAGCACGTCGAGCAGCGGGGCGAGCCTCGCGAGGTCGTCCCCGTTCCGTACGGCCGTCGCGGGCAGCTGCAGCCCGGCCATCCCCTGGTCGAGGGCCTTGGCGAGCCGGGAGGGGTCGAGATCGCCGAGGCAGGTCGCGGCCCAGGCCCCGAACGGGGCGGGCAGCGCGAGGGCGTCCTCGTGGTAGGCGTCGATGATCGGCCAGGCGTCCTCGGGCGGCAGCGACTCGATGCCGAGCGGGCTGGACAGCGACACCAGGGCCAGGTCGAGCCCGGCGTTCAGTGCCAGACGCGCGGTGAGGTCGTGGTCGCCGGGATCGACCTCGTAGGAGGGCTCGCCGTCCAGGTGAAGGGTCCAGCCGTCGAGGCGCGGCGCGACCGTGCGACGCCGGAGCGCGTCCACGAACGCGGGCGTCCACAGGTGCTGGTGCACGTCGACGGTCATCGCCCTCCTCCCTTCGAGATATTCCCTACCTATAATATAGGTAACAGGCCTGACCCTATCCCATCTCCTTGGCGACGCGCTTTAGTGAACCGTTTCAGTGAACCGCTTCACCTTTCACCTGTCAATGCTGCAAATCTCCGTAATGCGGTGGAGAACACCCCTGGGCGGAGCCGGGGACATAGGCTGGCCGGATGCCCCAGCCCCGGAAACGAGCGACGATACGTGAGGTGGCGAAGGCCACCGGTCTCTCCCCGGCCTCCGTCTCGTACGCCCTGCGGGGCATGCAGGTGTCCGAGGAGACCATCGAGCGGGTGCGCAGGGTCGCCGCCGAGCTCGGCTACGAGGCCGATCCCATCGCCCGCGCGCTGGCCAGCGGCCGTACCGGGATGATCGGCCTGCTCTGCGGCTCCCTTGAGGACCTCTGGCAGCAGGCCCTGGCCGTCGGCATCGGACGGGCGCTGAAGGACAACGACCGCTACGCGCTGATCCTGGACGCCGCCGGAGACCCGGGCAGGGAGCGCACACTGGCCCGGCAGCTCCGTGACCAGCGGGTGGACGCCCTGATCGTGCAGCCGGTGGATCCGGCGGCACCGCTCTGGGCCGAGCTGTGCGAGAGCCTGCCGGTGGTCTCGATCGGCGACTCGCTGGCCGGGGCACGCACGGCGGGAGAGGTCGTGTTCGACAACCGCGCCGGGGTGACACTGGCGCTGGAGCACATGCGCGACCGGGGTCACCGGCGCGTCGCCGTCCTCACCCCTACCCGGGCCAGCACCCCCGACCGCCCCGCCGACGTGCACGTTCTGGCCGAGGCGGGACGGCTGGGGCTGGACATCGAGGTGGTCACCGCACCCCAGGCGCTCACGGCCGCCACGGACGTCGCCCGGCGGATGCTGGCCGGCGGCCACCGGGCGTTCTTCTGCTTCGCCGACTCGATCGCCTACGGGGTGTACGCGGCCTCGGCCGAACGGGGTCTGCG
Organism: Streptosporangium sp. NPDC087985; assembly: GCF_044741965.1. NCBI lineage: Bacteria > Bacillati > Actinomycetota > Actinomycetes > Streptosporangiales > Streptosporangiaceae > Streptosporangium > Streptosporangium sp. NPDC087985. The sequence goes on along the minus strand of NZ_JBIUTQ010000010.1, from coordinate 66,916 downwards.
GATCCCCGCCGACGTGTCCGTGATGGGCTACGACGACCACCCGATGTCGGGGCTGCTCACCCCGGGGCTGACCACGGTCGACTGGGACATCGACGGCATCGTCCGCGCGGCCGTCCGCGCGGTGGTGGCCGCCGCCGACGGCAACACCCGCCGCCGCCGGATCGTCCAGGCTCCCCAGCTCCGCGAACGCGGCTCGGTGGGCTGAGCGGGGAGCCGCCGAGGACGGCCGTTACCGGGCCGGTCGCCCTGCCGGGTCAGTCGCCGAACACCAGGTCGAGCAGCCAGCTCACCAGGCCGACGACGATCGCACCCCAGAACGCGGCCCAGAAGCCGGCCACGTGGAAGGGCAGGTGGACCTGGGCGGCGATCCAGCTCGTGAGCAGCAGCAGTCCGGCGTTCACGACCAGGGCGAACAGGCCGAGGGTGAGCACGTAGAAGGCGCAGCCGAAGACCTTGATGATCGGCTTGAGGACCGTGTTGATGACACCGAACAGTAAGGCGACCGCGAGGAGCGTGCCGATCTGCTTGGAGGTGGTCTCCGCGGTCACCGTGATTCCCGCCACCAGCTGGGTGGCCGCCCACAGGGCGGCTGCCACCGCCAGGACCTTGATGATGATTTTCACGTTGGGCATCCTCGTATGGGGGATCGGACGAGCGACAGATCCGCGTCGGGTGTAGGAGCGGATATATAAGGACACTAAGCGCTCTGCGGCCACGGCGATCGCCAGGACGGCGGCGAGCCGGGTGAGGGGAACGTGACGGGCCTCCGCTGGTGACTCCGTGTAGTCACAGAGGTTAAAGCTTTCGTGCGCGGTCCGTCACTTCCCTGGCGGATGGGAATGGCTTCCGGGGAGAGCGCGCTGCCTGGGAGGCCTCACCATGTCCGACGCCACGTCCAACCACTCCGGATCCGCCCGCCGTACGGCGTCGCGGGAGATCCGGCTCGCCTCGCGGCCCTCCGGATGGCCGACGGAGGAGAACTTCGAGCCGGCCGAGGTGGAGCTGCCCGCCCCCGGTGAGGGCCAGGTCCTTGTCCGCAACCTCTACATGAGCGTCGATCCGTACATGCGGGGACGGATGAACGAGGGCAGGTCCTACGTGCCGCCCTTCGAGATCGGCAGACCTCTCGACGGCGGGGCGGTCGGCGAGGTCGTCGAGTCCCGCGCGTCCGGCCTCGCCGCCGGTGATCTCGTCCTGCACGGGTACGGCTGGCGGGAGTACGCCGTCATGGACGCGGGCCGGGCCCGGAAGGTCGAGAAGATCCCCGGCATTCCCCTGTCGGCCTACCTCGGCGTGCTGGGCATGACCGGACTCACCGCCTACGTGGGCCTGCTCGACATCGCCGGGTTCAAGGAGGGCGATGCGGTGTTCGTCTCCGGCGCGGCCGGCGCGGTGGGCAGTCTGGTCGGGCAGATCGCCCGGTTGAAGGGCGCCTCGCGGGTCGTGGGCAGCGCCGGCTCGCAGGAGAAGATCGCCTATCTGACCGGGAAGCTCGGCTTCGACGCCGCCTTCAACTACCGGACGGCCCCGGCCCGCAAGCAGCTCGCCCAGGTGGCGCCCGACGGGATCGACGTCTACTTCGACAACGTCGGCGGCGACCAGCTGGAGGCGGCCCTCGACGCGCTCAGGCGGTACGGCCGGGTCGCGATGTGCGGAGCGATCTCCGCCTACAACGACGCCGAGCCGGCTCCCGGCCCGAGCAACCTCTTCCTGGCCATCGGTAAGAGGCTCACCCTCCGCGGGTTCATCGTGGGCGACCACGGCGACCGCATGCCGGACATGATCGCCGAGGTGGGTGCCTGGATCAGCGACGGCAGTGTCACCTTCGAGGAGACCGTCGTCGACGGCCTGGAGAACGCCCCGAGGGCCTTCATCGACATGCTCCGCGGGGCCAACACCGGCAAGATGATCGTCCGGTTGACTCACTGACGATGCATGATCGTCATGATATGGGGCAGAAGGGGCGAAGGGGGGTGGGTTGGTTGGCAATAGATGATCTTGAGGCACTGTCGGCCCATGAACTACATGATCGCGCGGTCCGCTACGCCGTGCACCACGGGGACTTGGCCTTCCTGTGGGAACTGCTCAAAATGATCCCGGCGGCCGAGGCGTCCGCGGGGAACGAGGACGAGACGGCGAACGACCTCAGCCGGGTCTCCGCTCTGCTCAGTGACGCCATGGCGTCCGGGGAGGGCCGGCTCGGCGAGGCGCTGCGCCCGTTCTACATCGACTATCTCTCCAGGCACCCCGAAGCCTAGGTGTCTGCCGCTCAGACTGTCTCGGTAGTCTGATCGGCAGGTCAACGAAGGAGTGTCATGGCACAGGTGAGAGTCGAGCGGATCGAGGACGGGTTCGTGGCCCGCAACGACCGCGGGGCCGAGGTCGCGATGGGCGGCGTCGACGAGCAGGGGGTGTTCACCCCTGTCGAGCTGCTGCTCGCGGCGCTCGGCGGCTGCAACATCGTCACCGTGGAGCCGCTCACCGCCCAGCGTGGTCACCGGCTGGTCCGCCTGGCGATGACCGTCCAGGCCGAGAAGGCCGAACCCTCGCGGCTCGGACCCATCACCATCACCTATGACGTGGAGCTGCCGGAGGGCGACGAGGAGGCGGACGAGGTCTTCCGCGCGGTGGCCCACCGGGTGGAGGACAAATACTGCACGGTGAGCCGGGCGCTGCGGGAGGAGAGCGAGGTCCGGCTCGAACTGCCCGGGTGACGGCTCGGCCGCGGCGGTCATCGGCCGGCCCGCCTTGCCTGACCGTTCCATACCTTTGGTCAGGCAATAGCGGGTCAACTCCGTGTGTAGGGCCAAAATCAACCCGTGGATGGCGTGCTCGTTACGTGGGGTTCTGTAATGTTGAAGCAGGTCAAGGGGTTCTGCGAGGCCCGGGGGGAGCATTGCAGAGACTTTCACCGGATACAGGACGCGAGGGGGATCGCGTCCCTGAGCGGAGCCGCCGGAGTCTTGGGGGAGACGAAGGAACGGCCCGCGAGGAGGCCGGGGCCGGGTAGTTGGGGGACTGCCCGGCCCCGTGTCCTGTCCAGGGGACGGGGCCGGACGGTTGAAGAACCGCCGGCCCCGTTTCCCTGTCCCGGGAGGGCCGGGAGGCCGCTTCCGTGAAGAGCTGTCCGGGAGGTGGCCCCGATCCGCTCCGCGAGATCACCGCGCGGACATCTGATGTGCGTCACCGCCGGGGCTGCTGCTAGAGTTACCTCCGTTGCAGGCGCCGCTAGCTCAGTTGGTTAGAGCAGCTGACTCTTAATCAGCGGGTCCGGGGTTCGAGTCCCTGGCGGCGCACCACATAGACAAGGCCGGATCGGTGACCACCGATCCGGCCTTGTCTGTTCCTGGTCGGCCTCCCACTGTGGGCCGGTCTTCTTCCTGTCCGCCGTATCCGGCGGCTGCCTGTCCGATAAATAGATTTATGGGCTATATGCCTTGTTTGTCGTTTATCGCACCGGGGCAGGGGCCATTCATGGGTATCGCGGGCGGTCTCGACACCGGCCTGGCGAGGGTGCTTGTCTCACTGGCCGGTCCGGCGAGCCCGGCGGATCTGGACGCGGCGCGTATGCAGATGGCCCTCTCGCTGGGCTGGCACATCGTGCTGGCCTGTTTCGGCGTGGGGATGCCGGCCCTTCTGCTGTCCGCCGAGTGGCGGGCGATCCGTACCGGCGACGACGCCCTCCTGCGACTGGCCCGGCAGTGGGCCAAGGTGGCGGGTGTGCTGTTCGCGGTGGGGGCGGTCTCGGGGACGATTCTCAGCTTCGAGATGGGCCTGCTCTGGCCGGGGCTCATGGGGACCTACGGCGAGGTGATCGGCCTGCCCTTCGCGCTGGAGGGGATCGCCTTCTTCGTCGAGGCCATCTTCATCGGCGTCTACCTCTACGCCTGGGGCCGGCTGTCACCCCGGGCCCACCTGCTGAGCGGGGTGCCCGTGCTGGTCGCGGGGGTGGCCTCGGCGTTCTTCGTGGTGACCGCCAACGCGTGGATGAACCAGCCGGTCGGTTTCGTGGTGGAGAACGGCCGGGTGAGGGACGTGGCCCCGTGGCGGGCGATGTTCAACCCGGCCACGCCGCCGCAGACGCTGCACATGATCGTGGCGGCGTTCATGGTCGCCGGGTTCGGCACCGCCTCGGTGTACGCCGTGGCGATGCTGCGCGGGCGGCGGGACCGCTACCACCGTCTGGGGTTCATGATCCCTTTCACGATGGCGGCCGTCTTCGCCCCGATCCAGATATTCCTGGGCGACTACGCGGCCAAGTTCCTGGCGGAGCGCCAGCCGACCAAACTCGCCGCGGCGGAGGGGCTCTTCCGTACCGGCCCGAACGCGCCGCTCAGCCTGGGCGGATTCGTGGCCGACGGCCGGCTGCACTACGCGGTTGAGATCCCGAGCGGCCTGTCCCTGCTGGTGGGCCATAGCCCGAGCACCGTGGTCCAGGGACTCGACCGGGTGCCGGTGGCCGGCCGTCCACCGGTCACCCCCGTCCATCTGGCCTTCGACACGATGGCGGGGATGGGCTCCCTCCTGTTCCTGCTGGCGGCCTGGTACGCGTTCGCGTGGTGGCGCCGACGCGACCTGCCCCGCTCCCGGTGGTTTCTGAGGTTCGCGGCCCTCTCCGGGGTGGCCGCGGTCGTCGCGCTGGAGACCGGCTGGGTCGTGACGGAGGTCGGCCGGCAGCCATGGGTGGTGTACGGCAGGCTGCGCACGCTGGACGCGGTCAATCCGGCGCCCGGCCTGTGGGCCGGGGCCGTCATTGTCGCGCTGGTCTACGTGTTCCTGACCGTCGCCACCGTCTACGTCCTGCGGCGCATGACGGGCGCTCCCCGGGAGCAGGAGCCCGCTCCCCGGGCGGCGGCGTACGCTCCCCAGGAACCGGAGTGATCCCATGGACACGGCGCAGGCCCTGCTGGTCGTGATGTGGGTGGGCGTGACGCTGTACGCGCTGCTGGCCGGAGCCGACTTCGGCGGCGGCATCTGGGACCTGCTGGCGGGGCGCAGCCGCGCCGGTATGCCCCAGCGGCGTCTCATCGAGCACTCCATCGGGCCGGTGTGGGAGGCCAACCACGTCTGGCTGATCTTCGTTATCGTCGTGCTGTGGACCGGTTTCCCGCCGGTGTTCGCCGCGGTGATGTCCACGCTTTACATCCCGCTGACGCTGGCGGCGCTCGGCATCATCGCCCGGGGTGCTGCCTTCGCCTTCCGCAAGGCCAGCACGGAGCTGTGGCAGCAGCGCCTGTTCGGCGCCGCCTTCGCGACATCCTCCGTCCTGACGCCTTTCTTCCTGGGCGCGGTGGCGGGGGCGGTCGCCTCGGGACGCGTCCCTCCGGGGCTGGCGACCGGAGACCTCCTGACGAGCTGGCTCAACCCGACCTCGCTGCTCGGCGGGGTCCTCGCGGTCGCCGTGTGCGCCTACCTCGCCGCGGTCTACCTGTGCGACGACGCGGTGCGGGCGGGGTCGCCCGGTCTGGCAGAGGGATTCCGGCGCCGGGCACTGATCACGGGTCTCGTGGTGGGCGCCGTCGCGCTCTGCGGCATCGTCGTGATCCACGGGGACGCTCCCCGGCTGTTCGACGGCCTCATCCATCGGGGGCTGGCCCTCGTCATCGCCGGAGCCGTGCTGGGGCTGCTCTCCCTAGTCCTGCTCTGGTGGCGGCGCTACCTGCCCGTCCGGGGCACCGCCGCGCTGGCTGTCACCGCGGTGGTGTGGGGATGGCCGCTCGCCCAGTATCCGGTCATGCTCCCTCCCGCTCTCACCGTCAACGGGGCCGCCGCGGATCCGGCGGTCCTCGGCGCCACGCTCCTCGTGCTCGCCGTGGGGGCGCTGCTGGTGCTGCCGTCCATGGCCTGGCTGTTCCTGCTCCAGCACCGCTCGCCGTACGACCCGAGCGCGCACGGCTGACGGCCCGCGCCTCTTCCGATGATCTTTTGTGACCTGGAAGGCCCCTATCATGGACAAGGAGTTCCGGCCCCCGATGTTTGACCACGATAAGTGGGTGGAACGACCACAAAAAGTGACATTTCCCCTGTAAAGTCCGTTCTGAGGGACCATATGGCGGGGGGAGCCATCGTGAGAAGACTCATGTGTGCGGCGGCGCTGTCCATGGTCGCTGTTCTGGGAATCGTCGCCACGGGGACATCGGCGCAGGCGTGGAACGGGGAGAAGACACCGGTGGGGCGGGACCAGTACCGGATTCTGCTCAACCAGTGCCGGTATGCCGATTCCGCACGGTTGCGCAGCGAGTGCCGAGCAGCGGTCAGGAACACCTACCGGATCGGGAGGGAGAATCCCAACCTGGACTGCCGGACATACTCCGGGGTTACGGTGTGCGGGGAGCTCATGCTCAGCAAGCGACAGGCCGCGTGCGTCCAGCACTCGGTGGGGGAGGGGCTGTCGCCGCGCCGATCCGAGGTCGAGTGTTACGCATTCCACTGATCTCGCCGCGGGGGCCCGACCCCGCCCGGGGGTGACCCGGGGCCTCACCGCGGGGCCGGGCCGGTGCCGCCGTGGCGCGCCTCCTGTCCGCGTACGCCGGGAGCCGCTCGATGTCCGGCTCCCGGCCGTTCCGAGGTGCCGGGGCGGGCGACGGGATGAAATGCGAGATTCCTTCCGCGGATGCGTCGCGACGTATGGCATTGGGAGCCTAATTCTTAGTAAGGTTTCTTGTTAATAACGTGCTATCCGTCGGCCGTTGGACATGTCCCCCCTCCATCCCCCCTGTAGGAGGAGTCCACGTGCACCTGCGACACAAGGTGGCCACCGGAGCCGCCGTGCTCACCGCCGGTTCCCTGCTCGGCCTGCTGCCATCCGCTCCGGCGGCCGCTCACGGAACCATGTCGAACCCGCCCAGCCGCGCCTACGTGTGCAAGACGGAAGGTCCGGAGAACCCCACCTCGGCGGCGTGCAAGGCGGCCGTCGCGGCCGGCGGCACCCAGGCCTTCTACGACTGGAACGAGGTCTCCCGGCTTGAGGCGGGCGGCAACCACCGTGCGATCATCCCGGACGGCCAGCTGTGCAGCGCCGGGCGTGACAAGTATCGGGGGCTCGACCTCACCAGGGCCGACTGGCCCGCCACCCGCGTCTCCCCGGGGCCGCTGACGGTCACTTATCACGCGACCGCACCCCATGCGAACAGCAACTTCGAGTTCTACATCACCAAGCAGAGCTGGAACCCGACCCAGCCGCTGCGCTGGTCGGACCTGGAGCACATCAAGACGTTCAACAACCAGAACCCCACCACGTTCACCAACTGGACGATCAACCTCCCGCAGCGGAGCGGCCGCCAGCTCATCTACTCGATCTGGCAGCGCGTGGTCGGCAGCACCGAGGCCTTCTACACCTGCTCCGACGTGGACTTCGGCGGTGGCTCCAACCCCACCCCCACCCCCACCCCCACGCCGACCTCGACACCGACACCGACACCGACGCCGACCTCGACCCAGCCGGGCGGCACCTGGAGCGCGGGCACCGCCTACGCGGTGGGCGCGCGGGTGACCTACGGTGGCCTGACCTACCAGTGCCTGCAGGCGCACACCGCGCTGCCGGGCTGGGAGCCGCCGAACGTCCCCGCGCTCTGGAAGCGGGTCTGACCTGGCCGTGACCGGGGCGGCCACGGCCATCCCGGTCACGTCATCCTCAGGAGGAGCCCATGGTGAAGCGCGTCGTCCCGATCGTCCTGGGGGTCCTCCTCCTCGCCGGCTGTGGCGCCCCCGGCGCCCAGGAACTCCGTGGCGACGCTCAGGAGGCCTATGGTGCCGCGCGCACTCCGCGTCCGGCGTCCGGTGCGGACGAGGACTTCAACTATCCCGACGTGATGTTCCTGCAGATGATGGCGGTCCACAACCGCCAGGGTGTGGAGCTGGTAGGGCTGGCGCCGGAACGGGCCGCCCGTCAGGAGGTCAAGACCCTGGCCGCGGCGATCGCCACGACCCAGGAGGCGGAGGCCGCGTCGATGACCGACCGGCTGATCGGCTGGGGTCAGCCCGTCACCCCGAGGGCCGGCCAGCACGCCGCACACGGAGGCATGTCGCCGGAGATGACCAAGGTGGCGATCGCCGCGATCGCCGACGCGGCCCCCGCCGACTTCGAGCACAAGCTTCTCAACATGCTGATCGCCCAGCAGGACGACGCCATCCAGATGGCCAGGATGGAGGCGGTCAGCGGCTGGAACCCCGAGGTCAGGGCGCTGGCAGCGCGGATCGAGGTCTCACGCGCGGCACAGATCAAGCAGATGCTGGCACTGCTGGGCCAGTGACCGGCTCAGGCGGCACCCGCTTGGATCCGCTTCTCTCCAGGAATGCTTTAAACGCGTTTGACCTCGGGTCTCTCGGGAAAGCGGTCGTTTTGAACGAGAGGAGTTCAACGATGGAGGCTCCGCAGTACGTCGCCGCGCGCGTGCAGCGCGCGCTGGCCGAGGACGAGAGGACCAGCGAACTCGGCATCCGGGTGGACATCCGGGGAGGACAGCTCTTCCTGCGCGGCCAGGTGAGCGGCGCCGAGCGCCGTACGCTGATCGCCGCCGTGGCGGAGGAGGCCGCTCCCGGCCTGACGGTCCGCAACGAGATCACCGTCATGGATGTCAGGGGTCCGGGGGAGGAGGAGAAGCTGTGAGGGAGTTGCGGATCGCGGCGGTCGGAGACGTGCACCTGGACGAGAGCCTCAGGGGGCGCTACCGCGAACGGCTGGACGGCGTCGAGGAGCATGCCGACGTGCTGCTGCTCGCCGGAGACCTGACCCGGCACGGCACACGGGAGGAGGCGCGGGTGGTGGCGGACGAGTTCCGCGGCCTGCCGATCCCCGTGGTCGCCGTGCTCGGCAACCATGACTACCACTCCAACCTGCCCGCGGAGATCGCGTCCCTGCTGTCCGGCGTCGGGATCACGGTCCTGCACGATGACGCGGCCGTGCTCGACGTCGACGGGGTACGGCTCGGCGTGGTCGGCGGCAAGGGATTCGGCGGAGGATATGCGGGCAAGTGCGTCAGCGACTTCGGTGAGCCCGAGATCAAGGCGTTCGTCAGCCACACCAGGCGGATCGCGGATCGCTGGCGGTTGGCTCTCAAGGAGCTCCAGGCAGACCGGAGGGTCGTGCTGTCGCACTACTCCCCGGTCAAGGACACCCTGCACGGGGAACCGCTGGAGATCTATCCCTTCCTGGGCAGCTATCTGCTGGCCGAGGCGGTGGACGCGGAGGGGGCCGACCTGATCATCCACGGTCATGCGCACGCGGGGACGGAGAAGGGCGTGACCCCCGGGGGCATCAGGGTGCGCAACGTGGCGCTGCCGGTGCTGGGGCGGGCATATGGGGTGTACTGCCTGTAGTCCCGGCCGGCCATTGCCGGTGCGAGGCCGTCAGGGCAGGGAAGGTCTGGCCTGCATTAGACGTGGAAGATACTGATGCCTCCCGGACCGATGAGAAGGCCGACGATGATGAGCACGATCCCCCAGAGGAGATCGCGACGGGCCAGGATCACGTAGATCCCAGAGATAACGAGAATGACTGCGAGAATCCAGAGCAAAGTAGCCATGAGTAGGAACTGCCCCCACAATTCACGACTTAACATCTTTGCTGAAATACGGATCGACGGCCGGTCGGCGTGACCGTGCCTCCGACCAGGGCAGACGGCCGGACGATCGCCATCTCCGCGACGAGCGCCATCGAATACGGAGGGTCTCGCACCTGTTTAAGGTGAATCATCAGGAGCACTTGCTCAGGTCATGGATCTGATGCCTACCTGGGGATCTGGAGGGTACGCGGTGGGCATGGGAAGCCACAGCCATGAGGTAACCGACGCGATTCTGGAAACCCTGAAGCGGGCGAGCAGCGGGTTGAAGGAGGCGGGAGTCAGGTTCGCGCTCGCCGGGGGCTGCGCCGCGTACGCGCGCGGGGCCGCGCCCTCCCTGCACGACGTGGACTTCGTCCTCCCGCAGGAGGATGTGCCGACCGCTCTCGCGGCGCTGCGCGAACTGGGCTTCCAGACGGTCAAACCTCCGGAGGACTGGCTGGTCAAGGCCTACGACGAGGGAAGGCTGGTGGACCTGATCTTCTCCATCTGTGACCATCCCGTCACGCCGACGTTGCTGGACCGGGCCGAGCCCATGAATGTGTCCGCCGTGATCCTGCCTGTCCTGGAGGCCACCGACCTGGTCATCTCGTGGCTGCTGCCGTTCTCCGAGCACAGCTGCGACTACGGTTCGCTGCTGCCCCAGGTGCGGGCGCTGCGCGAGCAGGTCGACTGGGACCGGGTCGCCGCGGTCGTGCGGGACTCACCGTACGCGTCGACCTTCCTGACCCTGCTGGAGCGCCTGGGGGTGATCTCCGGCCCCGTCGATCCGGGGGGTGATCCGTCCTGGCCCTGAACGTCCGAGACCTGTCCGGCACAGCGGAGGGGGCGGGCTGTGCGCCGGTGACATCTCGGACACGGCCCTCCTACCGGAGAGTTGTCTGCACATGTCGCCTCATGGACGGACCACCGTCCCGCGTCCGGTAGTCTTGTCGAGGTCAAGCGCCGCTAGCTCAGTTGGTTAGAGCAGCTGACTCTTAATCAGCGGGTCCGGGGTTCGAGTCCCTGGCGGCGCACTTTTCAGAAAGCCCAGGTCAGTCCATCTGACCTGGGCTTTCTTTATTTGGTGACCAACCTGAGGGCGACCCGGGCCCCATGATGACCATGATGGTTGCCCGTCGTCTGCCCGCCCGCCGAAAGCCTGGTCACGGCATGATCATCCGGGGTCTCACCTCTGAGCCCACCGCGTGGAACCGGCCACGGCCGCATGGCGCTCTTCCCTCACGGAGTAGGGCGAGGTGGTCGATATGTCTCTTGACCCTCGCTTTACCCGACTGGTACTAATCACCAACCTTGTCCCCGCCCTTTGCGACCCGGACGGCGGGGACGCCACGCGGACTTCCACGTCCGCCGCAATCAGGGAGATCCTCCGTGAGGAGTTCACTCGAACGCCACCGCCGGCTCAGACGACTTACCGTCGCCGGTGGCCTGGCAGTGGCGCTGGCCTTCGGGACCATGTCCGCGGCTGCCGGCGGCGCCCAGGCTCAAGGGCCGTCCGGCCCAGGTCTGACGGCCGACGCGCCCGTGGTGACGAGCGCACTGCTGCCGGACTACGACAGCGAGATCGTCGCCAAGTTCGACTCGGCCAACTCCGTCGAGCACATCCGGCATCTCGCCGTGGACATCGGCCCGCGGTTGAACGGCACCCCGCAGGAGCGGGAGGGCGCGGAGTACATCGGCGGCATCTTGAAGTCCTACGGCTTCGAGGTGACCTACCAGGAGTGGGGCCCGGTCTCGACCAAGCAGGTTGCGAAGGTCACGTCCTCGAACGCCGACCTGCCCGGGGGACCGAACTGGCAGATGGCCGCCTCGGCCAGCGCGAAGTTCACCGGCAACGGCAGCGTGGAGGGGCAGGTCGTCTACGCCAAGACCGGCCAGTCCGCCGCGGACTTCCCCGAGGACACCAAGGGCAAGATCGTGCTGATGGACTACAGCACCACTGCCACGGTCCGGAACACCGCCGTGGTCAACGCGGTGGGACGAGGGGCGATCGCGGTCATCCTGGCTTACGCGACCGGTAACTCCGCGCCGCCGTCGTTCACTCTCACCACGCCCCAGCCGGGGCTCCCGGTGGTCGGCGGTGGCACCGCGCACAACACCTGGATCAGGGACCTCCTGGCCAAGGGGCCGTTGACGCTGAAGATCGCGACGAACGAGTACGTGACCCCGATGGGCAACAATGTCATCGGTATCCGGCACGCGGTCGGCGACCCGACCGGCACCACCGCGCCGATCGTCATGGTCGGTGCGCACATCGACACGGTGCTGGGCGCGCCCGGTGCCCACGACGACGCCTCGGGCAACGGCGTCTCCCTTGAGGTCGCGCGGGTGCTCAGCCAGTATCCGCTGGACAAGGAGCTGCGGATCGGCGGCTTCGGCGGTGAGGAAGGCGGACTGCTCGGCGCGAAGGCGTACGTCAAGACGCTGACCGACGTGGAGAAGGCGCGGTTCGTCGGCGAGTGGCAGATGGACATGGTCGGCACGCCGTACGAGCCGGCCCGGCTGTGGGCGCTGACCCCGAACGGGCAGTCGAACTACGTGGTCCAGGAGGCGTACAACGCGGCCGCACGCGTCGGCTTCGAGGGACTGCGCAACTGCCGGCTCGGGCAGAGCGACCACCAGGCGTTCTACGACGTGGGCATCCCGTCCTCGCTGTTCATCTGGCTCGACTACCGGCCGCCGGCCGTCTGCAGTTCGAGCAACGGATCGTACGTCACCGAACCGCAGTACCACCGTCCGACGGACACGATGGACAACATCAGCCCCGAGCGGCTGCAGGTCACCCTCGACGTCGTGGGCGGCGCGGTGGCGCACAACGCGCTGAACGCGGTGACGGTGTCCGCGCTCTCGGATGCCGGTAAGCCGCTGGCCGGGGCGCCGGTACAGGCCGACTGTGGCAATGGCCTGCGGAACGTGGGTACGACCGGGGCGGACGGCCGGCTCAAGACAGTGCTCCCGCACGCCACCTGCGACTTCACCGTGACCGCCGAGGGCACGGTGGCGACCGAGCGCGGCGTGTCGATCTCCGGTGACCGGGCGCTGGCGGTGACCGTCGACCTCACCAAGCCGACGATCTCCCTCACTGCGCCCACCGATGGCGCGGTCTACACGCTCGGGGCGGCCGTGGCCGCGTCGTACCGGTGCCAGGACAACCTGTCCGGGGTGGCCACCTGCACCGGCACCGTGCCCGACGGCAAGCCGCTCGCCACTTCCACCGTGGGCTTCCACAAGTTCACCGTGGATGCCACCGACCACGCCGGAAACGCCGCCGGCCAGACGGTGACCTACCAGGTCGTCTACCCCTGGCACGCCTACTTCCCTGAGGCGTTGGACGGCAAGGCCGGCAGCGCCGTGCCGATCAAGTTCAGTCTCGGCGGTGACCACGGTACCGGCGTGATCGCCCCTGGCTACCCGATGTCCCAGCCGGTGACCTGCGACGCCGGGAAACCGACCGGCCCGGCCGAGTCGACCAGCAACCCCGGGAACTCGAAACTCAGCTACGGAGGCGGCCAGTACAACTACGTGTGGAAGACCGACAAGAGCTGGTCCAACACCTGCCGCCAGTTCCAGCTGAAGCTCGATGACGGCAGCAGCCACTTCACGACCATCAAGTTGAAGTAGCCGCAACGCGGTGCCCGGCGGGGGAGCGGAGTGAGAACCGGCCTCCGCTCCCCTGCCGGGCGATCATTGCCGGACACCCCCGTCGGCGATTGGCTCTGGCCCGCAACCACTCCGTTCGCCGAGGTAGCCTCCCGCTTCCCCCTGTCACGGCGCTTCAGGCCTTGAAGTCGGACGTGACCGTGGACATTGATGGATCGACGGCCGCTGGGCTCGATGCCGGGGTCGCGTATCGGCTGCGCCGCCCCACGGGGAGTGGGGGACGAACGCGGTGACACGGTCGCGGCCGGGGAGGGCGTCCGCGAGGTTGCCCGTGGAGGCGAGGAAACGCCGGGGAGAGAGCGCTCTCAAAAGAAGGCGAGGGTGTGACAGATCGACGGCCCGGGGTGTCGACGACGGGTCCGGAAGTCGCAGGCCCGCACGCCATGGGCGGAAACCCCCTTTCCTGCGGGCAAAAACCCCTCTGACCATGTTTCCGTCTCTACTTTCTCGTTATCCAGTCGAAATATTGACACCTGTCAAGCAGGCAATTACTTTCACGTCAAGAGAGCGCTCTCTCGCACGTTCCCGGCTCAGATCCGCAAACTCCTCCCCCGGAGGCACCCCCCAATGGATCCCTCGTTCCGGACCACGGGTCCGGACAGTGCGCAGCCCCGTGAAAGACGACTCACCCACCGTTCCCGGTCCCGCACGCGTGCCCTCGTCATCGGCGTGGTCGTCGCGATGGTGGCCGGCATGTTCGGCGCCGGTCTGATCCGTTCCGCCGAGGCGGCCACGGTCGGCGCCGGCAGCTATGCCGACACGCTGCCCGCCGGCCGCTCGCTGCCGACCGGCTGCGGTTCCATCTCCACCAACCCGCGCCAGTGGGTGACCGCCAACGCGCCCTCGGGAGCCGTCCCGACCAACGACTGGTGGTCGTCGATCCTGTTCAAGAAGACCGACTGCTCGTACGGCGAGCCGCTCCACGCCCACCCGATCTCCTACGACACCTTCGGCACCGGCCTCGGCTTCTCCTACAACACCACGCCGGCGATCAGCGGCACGGCGACCGGGGTCGGGGAGTACCACTACCCCTACGTCCAGGACATCCTGGTCGGTGTCGCCGGGATGAACTCGCCCGACGTCAAGGTCGACGGCTGGAGCGACTGGACCGTCACCCCGTACTGGAGCGGCGGCGGCCGGACGATGAAGGCCACCATCGGCCACGGCCTGCCGTTCGGCTACTTCCAGGTCACCGGCGGCAACGCGCAGATCACCACCTCGGGCACCCCGGCGGTCTGGTCCAACAGCGGCGCCACCATCGGCTTCACCGCGGGCGGCCACGAATACGTCGCCTACGCCCCGACGGGCGCGACCTGGACGGTCGCCGGGACGACGATCAGCTCGTCCCTGGCGGGCAAGGGCTTCTTCTCGGTGGCCGTGCTGCCCTCGGGCGGCGACCGGGTCGCGCTGGCGAACACCTACGGCCAGTACGCCCACGCGCACGTCACCGGCACCCGGGTCTCCTACTCCTACAGTCCGGGCAGCGGTACGGTGAACGCGACGTACGCCTTCACCACCATCGCCCGGCAGGGCAGCGCGACCGGCACCGTCATCGCGCTCTACCCGCACCAGTGGAACTACCTGACCGGCTCCACCCCGCTCGCGCAGACCTACACCTCGGCGCGGGGCAAGATGAAGATCGTCACCGGGACGCAGTTCACCACGTCGATGAAATACACCGGCGTGCTGCCCGAGGTGCCCGCCGTCGGCGACAGCGCCGGCGCCGACCTCACCACGGTCACCGGCCTGCTCAACGCCGAGCTGGGCAACCCGATGGACAACCGGGGCGACGACACCTACTGGACCGGCAAGGGGCTGGGCCGCGCCGCCCGCATCGCGGAGATCGCCGACCAGCTCAACCTGACCTCGGTCCGCGACTCGGCGCTGAACGCCATCCGCACCCGTCTCAACGACTGGTTCACCGCCTCGCCGGGCAAGACCTCCCGGGTCTTCTACTTCAACCCCGCCTGGGGCACGCTGATCGGCTACCCGGCCTCCTACGGCTCGGACCAGGAGCTCAACGACCACCACTTCCACTACGGCTACTACATCGCGGCCGCCGCGACCCTGGCCAAGTACGATCCGAACTGGGCGAAGACCAGCCAGTACGGAGGCATGGTCGACCTGCTGATCCGCGACGCCAACAACTACGACCGCGCCGACACGCGCTTCCCCTACCTGCGCGACTTCGACATCTACGCCGGCCACGACTGGGCGTCGGGCCACGGAGGGTTCGGCGCGGGCAACAACCAGGAATCCTCCTCGGAGGGCATGAACTTCGCCAACGCCCTCATCCAGTGGGGTCAGGCCACCGGGAACACCGCCGTCCGCGACGCGGGCGTCTACATCTACACGACCCAGGCGGCGGCGATCCAGGAGTACTGGTTCGACGTGCGCGACCAGAACTTCCCCGCCGCCTTCGGCCACAGCACGGTCGGCATGGTCTGGGGCGACGGCGCCGCCTACGCCACCTGGTTCAGCGGCGAACCGGAGATGATCCAGGGCATCAACATGCTCCCGATCACCGGCGGCCACTTCTACCTGGGTGACAACCCGGCCTACGTGACCACCAACTACAACGAGCTGGTCAGGAACAACGGCGGGCCGCCCACGGTGTGGCAGGACATCCTCTGGGAGTTCCTCGCCCTGGGCAACGGAGACACCGCACTGGCCAACCTCCGCGCGGCGGGCGGCTTCACCCCGGAGGAAGGGGAGAGCAGGGCGCACACCTTCCACTGGATCCGCAACCTGGCCGCGCTGGGCACCGTGGACACCTCCATCACCGCCAACCATCCGCTGGCCAAGGTGTTCAGCAAGAACGGCGCCCGTACCTACGTGGCGTCCAACATCACCGGTACCGCGATCACGGTGACCTTCTCCAACGGCACCGTGCTCCCCGTGCCGGCGGGCAAGACGGTCACCTCGGGCGCCCTGACCTGGAGCGGAGGCAACGCCGGCGGCGGCACCAACCCCAGCCCCAGTCCCACCCCCACTCCGACCCCGACCGTCACGCCGACCACCGGTCCCTTCACCGCGACGCGCTACCTGCAGACGGGCGGGACGCTCCCGGGCACCCCGGGTACGGCGGGCACCGTCGTGCTGGCCGCCGCCAACGGCAACCGCGACGGCACGCCCACGAACGCGCAGGTCTTCACGGCGACCGGCCTGACCGCCACCTACAGCGGCGGGGCCACGGCCTTCGACCTCTCCGTGGACGCGGGCACCACGGTCGCCAACGGCACCCAGGTCCGGATCTCCTACGACCTGACCGGCGACGGAAGCTGGGACCGGGTGGAGACCTACTACTACTTCGCCACCGACCCGGTGATCGGCTGGGAGCACTACACCCAGGCGGCCGGCCTGCAGTCCTCGTCCGGAACGCTGGGCAACCTGTCCGGCGGCCGGGTGAAGGTGGAGGTCTGGAACGCCATCGGCGGTGGCACCACCACCCTCGGCACCGGTGACCGCTCCCTGGTGCGGCTGCCGTTCAGCTGAGCCGACCGGCCGGAGCCCGGCTGATCCACAGACACAGAGGGTGGCCGGGAGCGAGGCTCCCGGCCACCCTCTGCCGGTGTTTCCGGCGAGCGCCCTGAAGGACACTCGCCGGGGACGTACCGCGTGTCCGCCGGAGGCGGGTGATGCGGACGGGTGTCCGTCAGAGGCGGGTGATGCGGACGGCGTCGGCGATGACGAGTCCCGTCCCCGACGTCCACCGGCTCACGCCGACGACGTTGTAGTCTCCGGCGTTCAGCGTGAAGGTGCCGATGCTGCGCCAGGTCCCGCCGCCGGTGCGCTGGTCGACGTAGACCGACGTGTTGCCGCCGGAGGTGGCCACGATGTACGGCGCGGCGCTGTTGTAGCCGGGGTCGGCCGGGTACCAGACCTCGACGCGGTAGGAGCCCGCGCTGGGGATGGTGGCCCGGTACCAGGCGGTGTCACTGAGGCTCACCGGGCTGGCGAACCGGTAGTCGGCGCCGTAGCGCTGGCCGGAGTAGGACGAGGTTCCCCAGTTGGCGCTCGCCGTGAACTTCCCCGCCGTGCCGTTGTCGACGATGGTGGACCAGGCCGTGCCGCCGCCGTTGACGTACTGCATGTACGTGGTCCAGTTCCAGTACCGGCCGGGGTCGGTGTGGTCGTTGCCCGGGACCTCGACGTGCCCCACGATGTGGGTGCGGTCCTTGGGGATGCCGTACCGGTCGGCGATGTTGCGGGTCAGCGCGGCCGAGGCGCGGTACATCGCGTCGGTGAACCAGGAGGCGTTGTCGACGTAGCCCTCGTGCTCGATGCCGACCGACCGGCTGTTCCAGTCGCGGGCGTGCCAGGCGATGTCCTTCTCACGGACCATCTGGGTGATGTCGCCGTCGGAGGAGCGGACGACGTAGTGCGCCGAGACCTTGGCGGCTGGGTTCTGGAACCAGGAGATCGTGCCGGCGTAGGAGCCCTGGGTCACGTGGATGACGATGCGGTCGATCGCGTTGCTGCTCGGCCGGCTGGCCACGGAGTAGTTGCTGGAGCTGGCGGCCACCCACTTGGCCCCGGAGTAGTCCGTGGCCGCCGCCAGGCTGGGCGCGTTCAGGTCGGGGGCCTGGGCGTAGGGGCCGCGGTCGGGCTGCACGGCCTGCGGTGCGACGGTCACGGTGCCGCTCGGCGTGGCCGCGGCGACGCCCTTGGCGAGCAGGTCGTAGACGGTGTCGGCGTACAGCCGGGCCACCTCGGGGGAGGAGGCGTTGCCGTATTTGGCCACCGCCGGGTACCACTTCCCGGCGTCCTTGCGGGCGGCCGCGTCCAGCCCGGCCTCGTCGGCGTAGGCGCGCAGCACCGCGGCACCACCGCGGATGTTGGCCGCGTCGTCGGTCTTGAGCGCCTCCACCGGCTGTCCGGTGAGCTTGGCGGCCTGCTCCAGGGCGTGGACGGTCGGGTTGCTGACGAGGTGCATCACCCCGTAGCCGCCGCTCGCGCTCGGTTCGCCCCGGTGCCCGTCGAGATGGGTCTCGGCGTAGCCGAGGGCGACGAGCAGGTCGAGGGGCACCTCGTAGGCCGCGGCCGAGCCGGCAAAGGCATCGGCCAGGGGTTCGGCCGGGTCGGCGCTCGCGGGCGTGCTGAGCGTGCCCAGCATGACCGCGAGCAGGCCGGCTGACGCGACCGCGAGGCGGTACGACCGGCGTAGTTGTGCGGAGACCATGAATCCTCCTCCAGGGGGGAAGCCTTCCGGTGATCGGAAAGCCCGGAGGTTTGACACGGTAAATAACGATATCCACTGCTGTAAAGACATTTGACTAAAGAAAGTAAGAAGGTGAAAATTTTCTTCCTTGCCCTCCGCGCCAGGAGGCCCCTCGGCCACTTCTCCCCGGGGGCGAGCGGCAGGGAACCCCGGTTCCGCTGACGCCTCAGGGGTCCGTTCCCGCCACTCCCGGACCGGCCGAGGCGAGACGGGACCGGTGGAGGCGGGCTCCAGCCGGGTCGCGCGATGGTCCGGACGGACCCCGCTGGGAGGTCCCATTGGCCCCAGAAGAAGTGAATTTTCCTCATTTTCGAGACATCTGGCGGAAACAATTATCTCGCAATCAATTCACACGCTCGGGGTAGATGTTCTAGATTGTGCGTGGGAGCGCTCCCATCAAGAGGAGGCGCAGTGACTCTCCACCACAACTCACCTGCGGTGTTCGACTCCGCCCCCGAGTACGCGGCCGAGCGCCTGCTGCCCGCGGTCCCCACAAGCGTGCGCGAGGCCCGCTCGATGGTGCGCCGTGAACTCTCCCTCTGGGGCGCCGACGATCTCATAGACGACTGCGTCCTCGTCGTCAGCGAGCTGGTCACCAACGCCGTCCGTCACGGTGGTGCCGCCTGTGCGCTCAGAATCCGCGGCAACGAGCGTCAGGTGTACGGCGAGCTCTTCGATCCCGGTGTGGGCGCGCCCACGATGTGCAAGGCCGGCACGGAGGCCACCGGCGGCAGGGGGCTGCAGATCGTCGACACCCTCGTCGACGACTGGGGCGTCACGTGGCCCGCGGCCGGAGGCAAGGCCGTCTGGTTCGTCCTCGCCCTCCCCGCTCCCCATCGGTGCCGTTCGCTCAGCCCGGTCCTGGAATTCCGCTAGGACACGCCCGTCCGGCCGACGCCGTTGAGCTCGAAGGCGAGCTGGTCCGCCTGCACGGCGACGAGGTGAGCGCCTTCAGCGCCCGCGACCCCTGGGAGCTCCAGCGCCACACGTCTTCCTCCCCGGCGGCGCTGAGCGGTGAGAATGAGGGACTGGACAGCTGAGTGGGTGTTTGATCCCGCGAGTTCTGTCTGATTGTGGTTTCAGGCGCCTCTCCAGGTTGGGGGGATTGACAGTAGGCCAGCCAGCCGCCGACCGCCGACCGTCGGCAGCAGGCCCGCCAGCGTCACGTCGTACTCGCTTTTGGCGTTGTCACCGTATTCGTCCCAGTCCTTGGCGAACACGTGCAGATGCTCGTTGTCCCACCCCATCGCCACCTGGATGATGTTGTGCAACTCCCACAGATTCGCCGCCGACGGCAAATGGATCCGCCGCCACACCACCGGGCGGACGTCGCGCAAAGTGACCTTCAACTGATGGATGCCGCCCACGGCGAACCGGCCCTTCGTGACGACGACGAGCGCCACGGTAGCGGCTGATCACCAATACGGGACGGTTCCGGGACTACTCCGGATTCGCCCGCCTTCGGGCGGGTGGCGGTGGCCTACCAGTCCACGATCTCTACCAGGTCGTCGTTGAAGGGCACGATCCCAGCCAGCCGGGCCAGCGCCAGGATCCGCTGGAAGGGGCCGTGGACGTAGGCCAGGCGCAGCCAACCGCCCGCTGCGGCGGCGCGGCGATGGCCCTGCACACCAGCGGACCGGTAGCCGCCGGGCATGGGCGCGATCGACACGAGCCGGCACTCCAAGAAGGGCTGTCCCGTGCCCAACGCGGTGCTGGAACATCCAGGTCAAGGATGCTTCGAACGCGTTTCGCATCCTTGCAGGCAGAGCAGGGAACCGACAAACGGGCCTATATAGGTAGAAGATCGACCATGACTACAGCGCATGACGTTATGCACCCTGGCTGTGAGCGCTTGAGGATCAACGAGAACCTCACCGACGCGGCCCGGCGGATGGCTGAACTGAACGTCGACGCCTTGCCGGTCTGTGGCCAGGATGACCGGCTCAAGGGGATCATCACCGACCGCGACATCGTGGTGAAGTGCATCGCGAAGGGCAAGAACCCGACCGAAGTCAAGGTCGGCGACCTCATCGAAGAAGCCCATGTGTGGTGGATCGACGCCGACGCGGACATCGACGAGGTACTGCACCAGATGGCCGAGCACAAGATCCGTCGCTTGCCCGTGCTGGAGAACAAGGAACTGGTCGGCATCATCAGCCAGGTCGAACTCGCAACGGAGCTGCTGGAGTTGGTGGAAGCCATCTCCAGTACTTCGCAGTGAAAGAGGCAGCACGGCCCACCGGCCACCACGAGCACAACGGAAGGGAGATGAAGCCGTGAGCAACACCGAGCAAACACCTGAATCCGAAGAACCGCAGGCCGAGGAGCCGACCGGCGAGGCCGAGGAGCCCGCCGCCGAGGAGCCGACCAGTGAGTCGGAAACGCAGGGCGAGGGGACGGCCACGGAAACGACCGATGGTGAGTGAGTCCACCGGGTCAAGGCCGACCGAACCCGACGGGGTCCTGCCAGCAGGGGGCCGGACCCCGTCTCGCGTCAGGACTGGGAGCGAAAACGACCTGTCTTAACGGCACTCCTGGTTGGTCTTCCCGCCCGGACCCATTCTTTGCTTGCTATTGCAAGCATATTGTCCATAATTGCAAGCATTGGCGATGGCTATGGGGTACGGAACTACCCAAGGTCGGCTCGATTGGCGAATACATCCGCCAGCAGCGACAACAGGCGAAGATCTCTCTTCGTCAGCTCGCCGCCCAGGCGGGGGTCTCCAACCCTTACCTGAGTCAGGTCGAACGCGGCCTGCGCAAGCCGAGCGCGGAGATCCTCAACCAGATTGCCAAGGGTCTGCACATTTCCGCTCGGGCGCTGTATGTGCGGGCGGGGCTCATCGAGAATCGCGAGATCGACAGCGACGTGCGGGCGGCGATCTGGGCCGACGTCACCATCACCGAGCGGCAACGCCAGGTGCTGATCAATATCTACGAGTTGTTCCGCAGGGAGGACCGGGCCGAGATTGCGCGGGCCCAGCCGACGCAACCGGCTAAGCCCCCACTCGGTGAGCCGATCTTCTCGCTGAACGGCCAGGCCATACCGAATCGCAGGGAGGGGTGACTCATGGCGCTCACCACTGGGGTCAAGAAGATCACCACGTCCAAGCCGTTCTACGCCGTCGCCGGCGCCGCCGGCTACACCGTGGAGACGCTGTGCAAGGTGCCCGAGCAGCTGCAGGCGCGCCGGGGCGAGCTCCGCGGGGCGGCCAGGGACCTGCCGGGCAGGGCATGCGAGAGCGTTGCCAAGGACCTGCCGGGGCAGGCCCGCGGGTACGCCCACACCGCCGCCGCCAAGCTCAACGACTTCTACGACGAGCTGGCCGCCCGCGGCCGCAAGATCGTCAGCAAGGCGAGCCGCGAGGCCGCGCACGAGCTCGAGGAGGTCTCTGAGTCCGCCAAGCCCGCGATCGCCCCCAAGGGGGCGGCCCCGGCCGAGAAGCCTGCCCCGCGCCCTGCCCGGCGCGCCAAGACAACGTCCAAGGCGTGACGCGAGACCATGCGGCCCGCACCCGGTCGCCCGGGACGGGCCGTCGTGCGCCTGGTGAAAGGAGGAGCGGGGCGTTTGCGTGAGCGTCAGGCACGAGCCTTGCCGGAAGCGGGGCGCGAGGTGCGGTGAGAGGCCCATGCGCCCAAGGTGAGCAGTGCCGCCACGGCGAGCGTCACGGTAACGGGCTCTTCGACTTTGAGGGGGAACATCCCCCTCAAAGTCGAAGAGCCGGGTTTGCTGGGGTGCGTCGCCGCGGCGAAGGGACTGCGAGGCATGCCGTCGGTGCAGCGGTTCATCGCTGAGTATCCCGGCACCGATCCGCGCGCGGGCCGCGACGGCGCCTACCTGGGCATTCCGTCATGGGGGCGTTGGTCGCACTTCTTCAATCTGTTCTTCATGGTGTTCACCCTGCGGTCGGGTCTGCAGATCCTGGCCGATCATCCGCGCCTGTACTGGACCCGGCACTGCACCCCGGGTCGGGAATGGTTCCGGATGCAAAAGCCCGTCTCCGCCGACCCGCTGTGGACCGCGAAGCAGGACTCGATCGGCCTGCCCCGCGGGGTCGGTCTTCCCGGGATCCGGCACTCGATCGGTCTGGCCCGGTGGTGGCACCTTGGCGTGAACACGCTGTGGCTGCTCAACGGTCTCGTCTTCTACGTGCTGCTGTTCGCCACCCCGCAGTGGAAACGCCTGGTCCCCACGAGCTGGAGCGTCTTCCCCAACGCCGCTTCGGTGGCGATCCAGTACCTGTCGTTGGACTGGCCACGGGAGAACGGCTGGGTGGCGTACAACGGGCTGCAACTGCTGGCCTACTTCGTCACGGTCTTCGTCGCGGCACCACTTGCGTTGGTCACCGGCCTGGGCATGTCGCCGGCGCTGTCGACCCGCTTCAAGCGGATCAGCCGGGTGCTGAGCATCCAGGCCGCGCGGTCTGTGCACTTCCTCGTCTTCAGCTGGTTCCTGCTGTTCATCGTGATCCACGTGAGCCTGGTCTTCACGACCGGGCTGCTCACCAACCTCAACCACATCGGCAGCGGCCGCAACGACAGCAGCTGGCTCGGCTTGTGGATCTTCTTCGGCTGGATGGCGGTGGTCGTCGCCGCCTGGGTCGCGGCCACACCGCTGACCCTGCGCCGCCTGCGGGTCGTGCAGCGCGTCGGATACGTCCTCATCGGTCCGGCCCAGCGCCTGTTCGAACACGTGGATGTCTCACCCGGCGAGTACAGCGAGAAAGACATCTCCCCGTACTTCTGGCACAACGGCCGCTACCCCGACTCTCCCGAGTACAAGGCCCTGCAGGCCGGCGGTTTCGCCGAGTACCGGCTGCGCATCGGGGGCCTGGTTGCCCACCCGGTCGAGCTGTCCCTTGACGACCTGAGGAAGCTGCCCGCGCACGAGCAGATCACCCAGCACTTCTGCATCCAGGGGTGGTCTGGTATCGCCAAGTGGGGCGGCGTGTCCATGGCCACGATTGTCGACCTGGTCAGGCCGGATCCGCAGGCCAAATGGGTGGTGTTCTATTCCCTGGGGGAAGGCTCCGACGGCGGCACCTACTACGACGCCCATCCCATCGAACACATGCGCAGCAACCTCACCATGCTCGCCTACGACATGAACGACGAGGTGCTGTCATTCGGCCACGGCGCGCCGCTACGGCTACGCAACGAGATCGAACTCGGCTTCAAACAAGTTAAATGGGTCAAAGAGATCGAGTTCGTCGCCGACTTCTCCGCCATCGGCAGCGGCTTCGGCGGATACAACCAGGACCACGAATTCTTCGGCTACCGGTAGTCCCTGTAACGTCCGGCGACTCGGTCGGTGCGTGAGGCTGTCGGCGGTGGCGCAGCCCGTCGGCGAGGCCGCGGTTCCCGAGTCCGCTGCGGGCTGCGGCCCGCAGGCGCCGAGCAGTTCCGGAGCGGCACGAGGCGTAGATCGCTCAGGTGGCTCAGTGTGTCTCAGCGCTGTGAGCAGCGTCGCCTGAAACCATGTGCGGGTGACGACGGCCCATCCCCTGACTGCGGCTCGCCACCGAGTGTCGGCTTCGCGCTCGACCGTGGCGCTCAAGGCGGCCATGGCGATCTCCGGCTTGATCATGGTGCTGTTTCTCCTGGTCCACATGTACGGCAACCTCAAGGTCTTCTCCGGCCGGGCGGCCTTCGACGACTACGCCCGTCATCTACGAACGATGGGTGAACCGTTCCTTCCCTACTCCGGTGCCCTGTGGATCATCCGGGTGGTGCTGCTCGCGAGCGTGCTGGTCCACATCTATGCGGCGATTACTACCGAGACCCCTACAACGAGATCGGATGTGGGTTTTGGGCGTATGTGGGTTGGATCCCTTGTGGTACGACTCGCCCCCGGCAGTCAGTTAGGGCTGCCGGGTCGACGAAGGCGCGCGGCCATCTCGAAGATGCCGCTGATCTGGTCGGCGGCCTGCTCCAGCAGCCGGCCCGCCTCGGCCAGCCGCTTCTCCGTCTCGGCCTCGTTGCCTGCGGTAGCCGCCTCGTAACGGAAGTGCAGGAGGCCAGCCAGGCCCGCAGCGGTTTCGGTCGCGGTCGAGGGTGAAAGCGTGTAGGTGAGGTAGATCGGCGGCACGGACGGTGGTGATCCAGGCGTTGAGGCGGTTGCCGATGTTCACTGAGCCTTCCGCGTCCCTGGAGCGGGTGATCGAGACGATCCCGCTGGTGGACCACCACGTTCACGGCGCCCTGGCCGGCGACGTGTCGCGGCGCGCGTTCGAGGAGCTGATCACCGAGTCCGATCGGCCGGTACCGGGCTGGATGACCCAGTTCGACTCGCAGATCGGGTTCGCCATCCTGCGCCACTGCGCGCCCGTGCTCGGCCTCGACCCGCACCCCGAGCCGG
Organism: Streptosporangium sp. NPDC087985; assembly: GCF_044741965.1. NCBI lineage: Bacteria > Bacillati > Actinomycetota > Actinomycetes > Streptosporangiales > Streptosporangiaceae > Streptosporangium > Streptosporangium sp. NPDC087985. The sequence goes on along the minus strand of NZ_JBIUTQ010000010.1, from coordinate 42,117 downwards.
AGACCTATCTCGCCCGCCGTACCGAACTCGGGACCGAGGAGGTCAACCGGCGCCTGCTGGCCGCCAGTGGGATCGGCCACTTCCTGGTGGAGACGGGCTACCGGGGCGACGAGATCCTCGGCCCGGCGCGGATGGCCGCCGTCACCGGCCGGCCCGCCGACGAGGTCGTCCGGCTGGAGGCGATCGCCGAGCGCGTCGTGGCCGAGGGGACCGACGCCGCCGGATTCGCCGCCGCCTTCGAGACGGCCCTCTGGGAGCGCAGCCGTACGGCACGCGGCCTGAAGACGATCGTCGCCTACCGTCACGGGCTCGACCTCGACCCGGCGCCGCCCACCCCCGACGAGGTGACGGCGGCGGCCGGTCGCTGGCTGTGGACGGTGGAGTGGACCGGGACCATCCGCGTCGACGACCCGGTACTGCTGCGCCACCTCATCTGGAAGGGGATCGAACGTGGCCTGCCGCTGCAGTTCCACATCGGTTACGGCGACCCCGACGTCGACCTCCACCGCTCCGACCCGCTGCTGCTGCGTGGCCTCATCGAGCTCGCCGAACCCCGGGCCGTTCCGCTGCTCCTGCTGCACTGCTACCCGTTCCACCGCAACGGCGGCTACCTCGCGCAGGTCTATCCGAACGTCTACTTCGACGTCGGGCTGGGCGTGAACTACACCGGGGCACGCAGCGTGGCCGTCGTGGCCGAGAGCCTGGAGCCGGCCCCGTTCGCCAAGATCCTCTTCTCCTCGGACGCCTGGGGCCCGGCGGAGCTGCACCATCTGGGCGCCCTGCTCTGGCGGCGGGCGATGACCCGCGTCCTTTCGGGGTTCGTCGCGGACGGGGAGTGGAGCGAGGCGCAGGCGGTGCGGGTCGCCACGATGATCGGCGCGCAGAACGCCCGCCGCGTCTACGGCCTCGCGGAGGAGGCCGCGTGACTCTCCACATCCGGAAGGCCGCCATCGCTACGAGCGCCCGGCTGAACGGGACGTTCCCGGGCGGGCGTAGGCGTCAGCCGGGCTGGCTGCTGTCCTTGTGCGCGCCCCAGCCGTGCCAGCGGTCGATCTCGATCCAGGCGCTGACCCGGTTGCGGTCTTTCTGTGGGTAATCCTTGCCGAGGTACTGCCGGGCCAGCCGGTCGATGTCCCGCAGATCCTTGTCCTCGCGTATCTCGGCGACGTGCCCGATGATGCTGATGTGGGTGTACCAGTCGCCCTGGTCGAGCACGGTGAGCGACACCCGGGGGTCGTTGCGGATGTGGTCCAGCCGCTTGCGGCCCTCGTCCATGTTGACCAGGATCCGGCCGTCGTCCCAGAGATACCAGGTGGCCGTGGACACGGGCTGGCCATCGGACCGGAGCGTCGTGATGACGGCCGGATTCGGCTTCCTCAGCATGGCGACCGCGGCCTCGGGAAGCGGCGGATTAGACATGGGCTCTCCTCTTCTTCGCCTTGGCGCCCCCCGCGGTGGAGATGACGCATCTGCGGTTCACGAGATATACGTTCACGGTGTCACATCCGGTCGGTGACGGTTCTGCGACCCTCCGTATATGGCCCGTCCTGTGATGGAATACCGACAGGAGCGTCCGCCGACGCGCGGAACTTCCGGCTCCCTCCGGCCTCGGTCGCCCTTGACGTTCCACGGACGGGACCGGTCGGCGGCGCCCCCGGAGGGGACGCCGCGGACGCCGACGCCGACGTCAGCCCTCCACGCCGATGCTCACCGGCCCGCCCCCGGGGGCGACCGCGGACAACATGCTCGACGGGACGCGGAACACCCGGCCCGGGGCCGCCGGCCACCACAGCCGCTTCCGGGCGACGACCTTTCCGCCCTGCCGCAGGACGATCCGCGGGAACGGGATGTAGCGGTCGCTCCACAGCAGCAGCCGGTGGCGGGCCGGGGCGGGGTCGCCGGGACGGAAGATCTCCGGTGCCACCCACCGGAAGGGCGCGTCGGCGGTGAGACGGACCTGTCCGGCCGGCGCGCTCTGCCCGTTCAGCCACGCGAGGACGGAACCGGCCACGTGGGCGCCGTCGATCGCCGCGATGTCGGCCGTGTCGACCGGGTGCAGCATGTTCCCCACGGCGAACACGCCGGGCCGGTCCGTGCGCAGCGCGCCGTCGACCACCGGGCCCTTCGTGCCGGGATCCAGGGTGATCCCCGCGGCGCGTGCCAGCTCGTGGTCGGGGATCCAGTCGCCGGTGAGGATCAGCGTGTCGCACTCGACGGTCCGCCTCTCACCGGTGTCGAGGTTCTCGATCTCGACCGCCCTGAGCTCCGGCCGTCCGATGATCTTCGTCACGCGGGTGCGGGTGGCGACCCGGGTCCGGAAGAGGATCTTTCCGGGGACGGTGAAGAGGGAGTAGGCGTCCGGCCGGGGATACTCGGTGGTCATCAGGACGGTCCGGCAACCGGCCTCGCGCAGGGTCAGCGCGGCCGACCAGCTGACGAGTTCCGCGCCGACGATGACGGCTCTCTTCCCGACCTTCCCGTGCTGCAGGTGGACGAGGTTCTGCAGGTGCCCGGTGGTGTAGACGCCCCGGGCGCGGTCTCCGGGGATGAGGCGGGCGGGGCGGGGGCGTTCGCGGGCACCGGTGGCCAGGATGACGGCCCGCGCCTCGACCCGGATGCGGCCCTCCGGGGTGGTGGCCTCGATCGTGTGATCGCCCGCCCAGCCAGTCACGGTGGCGTCCGTCCGGATCGTCGCACCGGCGGCCTCGGCCTGCCGGACGAGCCTCCGGGCGTAGGCGGGACCGCTCATGAAGCGTCGCATGTCCCTGATCCCGTAGCCGGGATGGTCGCTGTGCCGGGGGATGCCCCCGGCCGTGCTCTCCCGGTCGAGGACGAGGACCTCACCGCTGAGCCGCGGTGCGAGTTCACGGGCGGCGCTCAGCCCGGACGGTCCCGCGCCGACGATGACGACGTCCGGGGTGAGAGTGGTGATGTCGGTTGTCATCGTTGGGCCTCCCGCGACGAGTGGCGCTGTTCACAGGCGCTCTCGCCCCTGGTGTCCATCAGTTTCCCGACCTCGGCGCCGCAGAAGAATCCCTGGCAGCGTCCGTTCATCGCCCGGGTACGGCGGCGCAGCCCCTCCAGGCCGGCCGGGGGGATGGGGGACCCGAAGGTGTCGCGGATCTCCCCGGCGGTCACCCGTTCGCAGAAGCAGACCACCTTGCCGTAGGCGGGGTCGGCGGCGATCCGGGCGGCGTCCTGGTACGGGCGGAGGAAGGCCTCGCCGATGTTGGGCATGTGCGGCGGCTCCGGCAGGTTCTCCCGGGGCACGAGCGCCAGACCGGCGTCCCGGGCGAGCCCGGCGACATACTCGGCGATGGCGATGCCCGCGGTGAGACCGGTCGAGCGGATCCCGCCGACCAGGATGTAGCGTCGCCGCCCGTCGGCCTCGATGAGGTAGTCCGGGTGGTCGCTCGCCGCCCGCAGGCCGGCGTAGGTCGCCGTGACCTCCTCCCGCAGCAGCTCGGGCATCAGTCTCTCGCCCTTGCTCAGCAGGAACTCCAGTCCCTTCTCCGAGGTCCCGGTGTCGGTGCGGTCGGTGAGATCCTCGGCGGTGGGGCCGAGCAGGACGTTGCCGTACACGGTGGGGCTGACCAGGACGCCCTTGCCGCGCGAGGACGGCACAGGCAAGATGATCTTGTTGACCAGCGGGCGGGCGAGCTTGTCGTAGACCAGCAGCTCACCGCGGCGCGGCGTGACGGTGAAACGGTCGTGGCCGAACAGCCGGTCGACGACGTCGGCGCCGAGCCCGGCCGCGTTGACGACCCAGCGGGCGTTCACATCCCCGCCGGAGGTGTGCAGCACGGTGGAGTCGCCGCGCTCCTCGACCGACCGGACCGTCCGGTTCAGCAGCAGCGTCACCCCCCGCAGGACGGCCTCGGTGGCCAGCGCGAGGTTGGTGGTCCAGGTGCAGATGATGGACTCGTCGGGAACGGTCAGACCGCCCAGGGCCCCTTCCCCGAGGTGGGGTACCTGCCGGTACACCTCGTCGGGGCCGATGATCTCCGTCCTGCCGTACCCGTTCCGCTCGGCCTTCTCCTTCAGGCCCGGCAGCGCGTCGAGCTCCTCGGTGTTCCAGGCCACCAGCAAGGCGCCGGTGTGCTCCACCGGAATGCCGGTCCGCTCCGCGTAGTCGGAGAGCAGGTGGTAGCCCTCCCGCACCAGGCGGGATTCGAGGGTGCCGGGCTTGGCGTCGAAGCCGGTGTGCAGGATGGCGGTGTTCGCCTTGCTCGTACCGTCGCCGACGTCGTTGCGCGCGTCCAGCAGCGCGACGCTCAGCTCGTAGCCGGCCAGCTTCCGGGCGATGGCGGAGCCGACGATGCCGGAGCCGATCACCGCCACGTCGAACGTGGTGGGCGGTGTGGTGTTCACCGCCTCCCCTGTGGTGCTCACCGCTTTCCTTCCCGCGTCACGGCAGCGGCGACGGCCTCTCCCCAGCGGGAGCGGAAGTCGGCTGCCTGATCCGCAGACCATTCGGGTACGTAGGTCGTGCTGGGCTCCCAGACGTCCACCGCGTCCGCCAGGGAGAGCGACGGGTCGAGTGCGGTGCGGGCCAGCGCGACCGCGCCCAGCGGGGTGGCGTGCTGGGACGGGTAGACGTCGATCGGGATCTGCATCAGGTCGGCGACCGCCTGCATGAGAACGCGGCTCCGGGTGAGGCCGCCGTCCACGCGGAGCATGGTCAACGGCTGCCCGAGGTCGGCGGCGACGAGCCGGCCGAGCTCGGCGACCTGCGCCGCGATCCCCTGCAGTACGGCGAGCACGAGGTGCCCAGGGCCGGTGGAGAGCGTCATCCCGGTGAACGCGGCCTTGGCGTCGGGACGCCACCAGGGGGCGGCCAGACCGGCCAGCGCCGGGACGCACAGGACCCCTTCGGCGTCCGCCGCGGCGACCACGTCGAGGTCCGCCGCGGCTCTGACGAAGCCGAGGTCCTGGATCCACCGTACGGCGGAGGCGGCCGTGTAGACCTGGCCGTCGAAGCAGTACGAGGTCTCTCCCCGGACCCGCCAGGCGACGGAGGCCGCCAGCCCGGCGGTGGAGCGCGTCGCGGTCGTGCCGGTGTTGGCCAGCAGGAACGCGCCGGTGCCGAAGGTGCACTTCGCCTCGCCGGCCCGCAGGCAGTTCTCGGCGAGCAGCGCCGCCTGCTGGTCGACCACGAGCCCGCCGACGGGGACGTTCCCGCCGAACGCGGAGGTGCGGCCGACCACCTCGTCACACGCGACGATGCGCGGCAGGCGTTCCTCACCGAGCCCGAACAGCTCCAGCAGTTCCCGGTCCCACTCGCCGTCGTCGAGCCGGGTGACCAGCGACCGGCTCGCGGTCGAGACGTCGGTGACGAACTCCCCGGTCAGGTGGTGGACGATCCAGGAGTCGGAGGTGGTGACCACCCCTTCCCCGGTCACGTTCCGGCGGAGCCAGGCCATCTTGGGAGCGGAGAAGTACGGGTCCAGGATCAGCCCGGTGGTGTCGGCGATCCGCTCCTTGAATCCGTCCAGTTCCGTGCAGATGCCCTCCGAGCGGCGGTCCTGCCACACGATGGCCTGGGAGAGGGGTTCACCCGTGACGGGGTCCCACGCCAGGACGGTCTCGCCCTGGTTCGCCAGCGTGACGGCGTCGATCCGCACCCCGGCCTGAGCGACGGCCTTGCGGCCGGCGTTGAGGACCGAGTCGAGCAGTTCCCGGGGGTTCTGCTCGACTCCGCCCCCGGGCAGATAGGTGGGGCGGACGGGGAGCTCGACGAGGCCGAGCACCGTGCCGTCACCGTCGACGACGACCGCTTTCGTGCCGGATGTCCCCTGGTCGATTGCCAGTACCGTCGTCACCGCTGCTGCGTCCGATCCGCTCCGGCGGCACCGGAGTCCAGTTCCGCGTCGATGGAGTGCATGTCCGGCATCGCCAGGCCCTTCGCGCCGCCCCGCGTGACCAGGAGGTACACCAGGTAGGCGGCACCCAGCACCAGCATGATCAGCACGTAGGTCCACGGGTCGGCGAACGAGGCGTCACGGAAGAGCAGCAGCTCGAACGCGAGCCAGACCAGCGCGACGACGATCACCGGGATCTCCCACCGGCCCAGCCTGAATCCCCTGCTCGGCGGCAGCGACTTCCGCTTGACCACGTACAGGACGACGGTCCCGGTGTAGATGATCGCCGGCAGCAGGGTGGCGGCGGCGAACAGGCCGAAGAGGGCGTCGGTCCGGTTGGAGAAGATCGCGAGGATCAGCTCGCCGATGACGAACATGAACACGGTGGCGTTCAGGGGCGTGCCGAAGCGCGGCGAGACCTTCCGCAGGGCCTGCCAGCCGGGGAACCGCTCGTCGCGGGACATCGCCCAGACCAGGCGCACACCGCTCATGAGGATCACCATGCCGCAGGCGAAGATCGCGATGACCACCAGCACGAGCAGGGCCGTACCCACGACCGGGCCGAGCACCCGGCTGATCACGTCCGCGACCGGCGTTCCCGACTTCGCCAGCTCGACCGGGTCACCGGCGAGCAGGGTGACGGCGACGAGGAACAGGAACCCGAGCACACCGGAGGCGAGAACCGCCTGCCACATGGCGCGGGGGACGACGCGGGCCGGGTCCTTCGTCTCCTCGGCGAGGTTGGCGGCCGACTCGAAACCGACGATCGTGAACGCGCCGAGCAGGAAGCCCAGCATCCACGGGCCGGCCGCGGTGAGCGTGCCGAAGCTGAGGTAGCCGTCGGACGGGATGGCGCCGGTGCTGAACAGGTTCGCGAAGTTGACCTCCTTGGCGACGAACCCCACCCCGAGGAGAAGCAGGACGAGGGCGACCATGCCGATGAGCTCCGCCGTCACGGCGAAGTTGTTGACCCGCTCGGTCCACTTCGTGGAGAACGCCACCAGGACGGCCTGGCACAGGATGACCACCCCGGTGATCGCCCAGGCGTTCAGCGCCGTGCCCTCGTACTTCAGCAGCACGGGCAGCACGGTGGAGGCGATGGTGTAGTCCACCGCCACGACCACGATCGCCAGGAACGTGAACGAGATCCAGCCGATGATCCACCCGAGGACGGGGTTCGCCAGCCGGGACATCCACTGGTAGGAGTACCCGGTCACCGGGATCCGCGCGGCCAGGGAGCCGAAGATGAACGAGACGGCGAGCTGCCCGACGATCACGATCGGCCAGGTCCAGATGCCGGCGGGGCCGGAGCTGTTCAGCACCGAGCCGTAGGTGGTGAAGATGCCGGTGGCGATCGAGACGAAGGCGAACGCCACGGCGAACGAGGCGAAGCGGCCGGTGCCGCGCTTCATCGCCTGCTTGTAGCCGAACTCCTCAACATTCGCGGAGGATCCCAGACTGTCGGGCGCGGGTGGTGAATACTGGGTCATGGATTCCCAACTCCTGTGTTTCCTGTCAGATGGCGCATTGGCCGGGGGTCCGAGCCGGGTGGCGTTGCCGCGCCGCCCGGCTCCTCGAAACCATCGATGACCTTCAGGACAGTACGATCACTCCGCCCTCGCGGGTGATGGTCTCCTGAATGCTTGAGGGAGGCTCCGCCTCCGTGATGAGGCCGGCGAACTCGCCCATGCTGGCGACGCGGTGGCGGGCGACCCGGCCGAACTTGCTGGAGTCGGCAAGCACGTAGGAGCGCGTCGTGTTCCTGAGGATCGTCCTACGTACGGCGATCTCGTCCAGGTAGTAGTCGGTCAGGCCGGCCGTGGCGTCGATGCCTCCGGACCCGAGGAACGCGATGTCCGGGTTCAGGTCCGCGAAGAACGACTGGGCGACCGAGTTGGAGAGCGCGAGATCCCCTCCCCGGAGCCTGCCCCCGCAGACGAGGATCTCGACGCCGGTCCGTTCGGAGAGCTCCGCCGCGACCAGGAGGGAACAGGTGGCCACGGTTCCGGAGAAGTCCAGCGGCAGGGCGCGGGCCACATGGACGGCGGTGGTCCCCACGTCGATCACGACCGTCTGACCGGGGTGCGCGAGCGCCGCTGCGGCGCGCCCGATCCGTTTCTTCGCCTCCGCGGCGGTCCCGGTGCGCTCGGCGAAGGGGGTCTCCTCCCCGGCTGACTGCCCGAGCGCGATCGTCGCGCCTCCATGGACGCGCGCCAGTGTTCCGCGGCGTTCGAGCAGAACGAAGTCACGGCGGATCGTCTCCGCTGACACGCCGAGCTCGCGGGCGAGCTCGTCCGTGCTGACCACGCGAGAGGCCCGGAGCGCCTCCCTGATCCGCGAATGCCGTTCAGCGGGCAGCATGTTTGCCCGTTTCTGTGGAATTCTGTGCCTCCATGAGGAGGATTATGCTTCAATGTGAGTTACAACGTCAACGCATTGTGCTACCGCGCGTGAACTTTTACTAAAATCTTCACTAATCGACGGGGGCGGACCCCGCACGCACCGGTGGAGGCTCACGGCGGGGGCCGGTCACGATCTCCGTGGATCCCCCGGCCGGCCGGATTGCTGAGAGGCTGGCGGTATGCGCATCGACCTCCACACCCACTCCACCGCCAGCGACGGCACGGATTCTCCCCAGGCGCTGATGGCGGAGGCGGTCGCAGCCGGGCTGGACGTGGTGGCCCTCACCGACCACGACACGACCGCCGGATGGGAGACCGCCTCGGCCGCGCTGCCCACCGGGCTGACGCTGGTGCGCGGTGCCGAGCTGTCGGGCCGGTGGTACGGCGGTGAGCCGACGGTGGGGCTGCACCTGCTGGCCTACCTGTTCGACCCCGGCTACGGGCCGCTGGTCGCGGAGCTGGCCGAGGTGCGCCGGTCCCGTGAGCATCGGGCGGAGGGCATGGTGGCGCTGCTGAACGCCGACGGCATCGACGTCACGGTCACCGAGATACGCGAGCACGCGGCCGGCGGCACGGTGGGCCGTCCCCATCTCGCCCAGGCGCTCATCAGGCGGGGTCTGGTCGCGACCGTGGACGAGGCCTTCACCCCGGAATGGCTGGGCAGCCGCTACCGTCTGGCCAAGACCGACATCGACGTGTTCACCGCGCTCCGGCTGGTGAACGAGGCCGGCGGCGTCTCGGTACTGGCGCACCCGAGGGCGGCCAGGCGGGGCCACATCGTGCCCGACACCCTGATCGCCGAACTCGCCGCGGCGGGCCTGTGGGGCATCGAGGCCGACCACATGGACCATCCGGTCGCCGACCGCGCGCACGCGCGTGACCTCGCCCGCGACCTGGGCCTGCGGGTCACCGGTTCCAGCGACTACCACGGCACCAACAAGACCGTACGGCTCGGCGCCTTCACCACCGACCCGCTCGTCTACGAGGACATGGTCTCCACCGCGACAGGCACCGCACCCCTCGCCGGACCGTGAGCCGGTCTGAGGGACCGATCGTCCGGCGGCGCGGTCAGTATCCCGTGGCGGGATCGATCACCCCTTCCAGTGGCCGGCCCTCCCGCAGGTGACGGACGTTCCGCTCGATCCGCTCGCAGAGCATCCGCGTGACGTACTCGGCGGAGTCCGCGCAGTGCGAGGTGATGAGAGCCCTGGGGTCGCTCCACAGCGGGTGCCCCTCGGGGAGCGGCTCGGGGTCCGTCACGTCCAGGCCGGCGGCGGAGATCGTCCCGGCGCGGAGTGCCTCGGCGAGCGCGTCGGTCTGGATGTGCGCCCCGCGCGCGACGTTGACGACGACGGCCTGCGGCGGCAGCAGCGCCAGCTCGGCGGCACCGATGATGTGCCTCGTCTCCGGGGTCAGCGCGAGCGCCACCACCAGGATGTCGGTCTCGGGGAGCGTGGCGTGCAGAGCCGTCGGCGGCAGCGTCTCCCCGGCGCCCTCGATCTTCTCCGGCCGGCGGCGGATCACCCGGATCCGGCAGTCGAAAGGCTGCAGGAGGCGGACGAGCTCGGAGGCTATGCCGCCACCGCCGAGGATCGTCACCCGCTGACCGTGCAGGGACCGGGGATCCACCGCATGCCAGTGGGGCGTCCGTGCCTGCCGTACGACACTGCGCAGGCAGGCCAGCGTCAGCATGAGCGCGTGCTCGCTCACCTGCCCGGCGAACGACCCCTTGGCGCAGGTGAAGACCACCGGCCGGTGGAAGAGGCCGGACGTCGCGAACTTCTCCACCCCGGCCCAGGGGAACTGCACCCACCCGATCCCGGGATGGCCGTCCAGCATCCGCTCAAGCTGTTCCGGCTCACCGGGGATGAGCCACACCAGGCCGTTGGCCTCAGCCGGCGGGACGTTGACACCGCCCCCGCCGGACACGGCCTTCTCGACCTCGGAGCGCAGGTGGTCGAGGCCGGGGGAGTTGGCGCGGCCGTACGCCTTCCCTGCTTCGGCAGACGGGGCTATCGCGATGCGGGCTTCCATAACGGACATTCTGGAGTATCTTGCTAAAGATCCCACTCGCAGACGTAGCTCGCTCTGGCGATGCGCCACAGCTCGGACCGGCCGACCGTAAGCCGGGGGATCACCAGGCCCGCCTTCCACGTGAGACGTGGCTTCGAACGGTCTACGGGAGCGCCCCGGTGTTCTCGGCGGCTTCCCGTAACGCGGTGAGCGCTTCCTCGACGGAGCCGCCGAGCCGGGTCACTTCGGCGAGGTAGGTGGAGGCGTGCCGCCGGATCAGGTCGGCCCGCGCGGCCTGGGACTGCGGTTGCGGCAGCACCCGAGTGCCGCCGCCACGCTTCGCGGTGACGTGCCCGGACTGTTCGAGTTCCTTGTAGGCCCGTGCCACCGTTCCCGTCGCCAGCCCGAGGTCGGCCGCGAGCTGGCGCACCGGCGGTAGCCGGGTGCCCGCGTCCAGCACCCCGCAGCGGATCAGTTCGGCGAGCTGCGCGCGGATCTGCTCGTAGGGGGGCGAGGGGCTGGTGACATCGACTCTGATCATGAAGCCCTGACCCGGGGCTTGACCTTGGGGGCGGAGAGGAGCTCGGCGAGGTACCAGATGGCCGAACCGGCGGAGAGCAGGGCGACCCCTCCGAGGATGGGAGCAGCGATCACGGTCCAGCCGGGAAGGTAGGCGCTGTTGTTGACGGCGGCGGCGGCGGTGAGCGCGATGCCGCCCAGCGGCAGAGCCACGCAGAGCCCGTAGGCCGCGGTGACGACGCGCGCGGAGTGGGCCCGCTGGGCCTCGTCCACCGCTCTGGCGGCCGGGTCGAGACCGGGGCGGCCGCGCCGGACGATCCGGTGCATCACCAGGGCGGAGAGGAGTAGCGCGCCCACCAGCGCTGCCAGGATCGGCCACGCGTAGAACCAGCCGGGCCAGGGGCCGGTCGACTGGCTGACCGTGCCGTCCGGGTTGTGCGCCACCAGCGACCGCCCGGGCCGGCCCATGTCGTCGGCGCTCGCGGTGGACACGGTGACGGCCAGCAGCCCGATGGTGATCATCGACAGTGCCGCGGCCAGCGACGCGGAGAACCGGGGCAGGTAGTGGCGGATCTTCCGGGTCTCCAGTGCCGCGCCCCGGATCGGGCCGCCGGGAGGCTTGGCTGCGAGCTCTCCGGTGAGGGTGCCGAGGATGAGGCAGAGTCCCAGAGCCGGGGCGGCGAGCATCGGTCCACGGCCGAGGCCACCGGTGCCGGCGGTGAGACAGGCGGCGCCGATTCCGACGGCCAGGCCGGTGATTCTGGCCAGCAGGGTCCGCCGCGCGGTGGTCCGTAGCGCGAGGAGGTCGTCGGACGGCATCCGCACGGTCCGGGTCACGGATACGAGCGCGGAGACAAGCGCGACCCCGAGGGCCAGCAGTATCAGGGTGATGAAGGGGATTCCGATGGACATGTGACTCCTTGTATCAACCAAGCGATACAAATGATGCACACTCCGGCTACTTGTCGCAACCTGTTGATACAAGTCGTCCCGCGCGTGTCCCTCATGCCGACAACGCGGCGTAGTCAGCTGGAGCGGCCCCGGGCATCCAGAGGAAACCCGCCGGATGGCTCCGTAGTCGATGGGCTCCTCGTCGCTCATGTCTCCGGCATCGCGCGCCGCCCGTGCTTCCCGGGGGAGGGTTACGCTGATCTCATGGCGGACTCCTCGGCGCGGGACAGGCGGTTACGCGGATACTGGGACCGGCAGGCCGGCTCGTACGACCAGAAGATGGCCTTCGCCGAGCGCCGCCTCTTCGCCGACACCCGTCAGTGGCTGTGTGGGCAGGCGGCCGGCGACGCGCTGGAGGTGGCGGTTGGCACCGGCCTGAACCTCGCCCACTACCCGGACGACGTCAGGCTGACCGGCGTGGAGTGGAGTGCCTCCATGCTCGCGGTGGCCCAACACCGAGCCGACGGCCTCGGCCGGGCGGTCGACCTCCAGCGAGGTGACGCGCGGGCACTGCGCTTCTCCGACGGCTGCTTCGACACGGTCGTCTGCACGTTCTCGCTGTGCGCGATCCCCGACGAACAGGTGGCGCTCGACGAGATGGCGCGGGTCCTGAAGCCGGGCGGGCTGCTGCTCCTCGCCGACCACGTGGCATCGTCGGCGTGGCCGGTCCGGATGCTGCAAGGGCTGGCGGACGTCGCCACCGTGCCGCTGGCGGGGGAGCATTACCGCCGCCGGCCCCTGCGCCGGGTACGCGCGATGGGATTCGCCGTGGAGCGTCACGAGCGCTTCAAACTCGGCGTCATCGAACGGTTCGCGGCCAGGAAACCGGATCCCGCCGCCGGCTGAACACCATCTTGTCGGTGCCACCTGACATCATCCGTCGATGCCAGAGACACATGCCGCCTCGATCTCATCCTTCTGGGATGCCGCCGCCGACTCCTTCGACGAGGAGGCCGACCACGGTCTTCGCGATCCTCACGTCAGGGCCGCGTGGGTGGAGCGCCTGCGCTCCTGGATGCCCCATTCCCCGGTCGACGTCTTGGACCTGGGCTGCGGCACAGGTTCCTTGTCCCTGCTGCTCGCCGAGCAGGGACACCGGCCGGTCGGAGTGGACCTGTCGCCGCTCATGGTCGAGCAGGCCCAGCGCAAACTCACCACGGCCGGCTTCGACGTCGCGATGATGGTGGGCGACGCGAGCAACCCCCCGGCAGAGGCGGGGGTGTCCTTCGATGTGATTCTCTGCCGTCACCTGCTGTGGACCTTGCCCGATCCCGAGGAGGCATTGCGCCGCTGGGTCGGCCTGCTGCGCCCGGGCGGGCGTCTGGTGCTCATCGAGGGACGCTGGGCGACCCATGCCGAGCCCGGCGACGACCAGTCCTATGACGTGGAGCCCGGCTCGCTGCCATGGATGGGCGGCGTCAGGGCCGAGCGTCTCCTGCAGGCCCTGCGGCCACTCGCTGCGGACTCGCGCGCCGAGCCACTGACCGATCCCAACCTGTGGGGCCGCTCGATTCAGGACGAGAGATACGCCGTCATCGCCTCCGTGTAGCTGACGGCGTATCTGAACCTCAGAGATCACGGACGGCCGGTCAGGACCATGCTTGTGGCTGGCGGACGTCGGCGTGGAGGCCGGCGATATCCGGGCGTGGACGGGCGTTCCGCAGGCGGATGGGTTTGAGTCTCCCGTAGGGGGAGGTACGAGGGTGAGGGCATGGACGGTGACACGCTCTACTCGATCGGTGATCTGGCCCGGCGGACCGGACTGACGGTCAAGGCCATCCGGTTCTACTCCGACCGCGGGATCGTGCCGCCGACCGACCGCAGCCCGGCTGGCTACCGCCTCTACGGCATCGACGCCCTCGCACGTCTGGACCTCGTGCGGACGCTGCGCGACCTGGGACTGGACCTTCCCACGGTCCGGAAAGTCGTGGACCGGGAGATCTCGCTTCCCGAGGTCGCCGCAGCGCACGCCGAAGCACTGGCGGTGCAGATCCGAACGCTGCGCCTGCGGCGCGCGGTGCTGACGGTGGTGGCCAAGCGCGGGTCCACCCCTGAGGAGACGGATCTCATGCACAAGCTGGCCAAGCTCTCCGAGGACGAACGTCGACGTCTGATCGGCGATTTCCTCGACACCGCCTTCGGCGGCCTGGACACCAACCCCGAATTCTCGGGGATCAGACGCTCGATGACCCCCGAACTGCCCGACAATCCCGAGGCCGAGCAGGTCGAGGCGTGGGTGGAGCTGGCCGAACTGTCCCAGGACCCGGATTTCCGCGCCAGCGTGCGGCGCATGGCTGAGCACCACGCGGCCGAGCGTGCCCAGGGCGACACCACGCACCTGCGCCGCGACTCTGCCGCAATGGTCCGTGACCAGGCCGGCCCAGCCCTGGTAGCCGGCATCGACCCGGCCTCGCCCCAGGCCGATCCGGTCGTCGCGGCGGTCACGGCTCAGTACGCGCACGTCTTCGGCCGCCCCGACGACGTCGACCTCCGGCGCCGGCTGTTGACCCGGCTGGAGAGCGCGAACGACCCTCGCCGGGAGCTGTACCTTCAGCTGCTCGCAGTGATCAACGGCTGGCCGGCCCCGGAAAACCTGGCGCCGGTGCTGGACTGGTTCATCCAGGCCCTGCGTGCCCGGACACCGGGGTGAAGCCCCAATCAGCACGGAGCGGGCGTTTCGTACCCGGCGTGGGATGATCTCCAAACTTTGGATGATCAAGGACAACGGGCCGGTCTTCGCCTCGTTACCTCGGGGTCGGTCGGAAACGTGTCGGTGACCTTGCTGTAGACGGAGCGGAACGCGGCCCAGTCGGCGTCCTTGCGGCCTGTGAGCGCCGGCAGGGTGGCGTTCGGCCGGTCGGCGGGTGCCTACGGAGCGCTGATCCGATCGGGTTGGGGCGTGATGACGGCGAGCGTGACCGGAAAACGGAGTGCGCGCCGATGTGATCACCCGTAATGTCGTGAACGCACCTCCCGGTGCGGAGGCGGCGGTTACTTCTTGGTGAAACGCCCTCGGGCGTGCGGGTTCGAGTCCCGCAGCCCGCCGCCGGCTTGATCTCGGGAGGGACACAACTTCAGAGCGTGCCCGGTGCGAAGGTAACGGTTACTTCCACTGTTAATAGGGTGTCGCGGGTTCGAGTCCCGTCACCGGCGTGAGCCGGTGTAGCTCAGTTGGCAGAGCACCTATGTACCGTCACCGACTTTGATCTCGGGCACGACCTCTGAACGCGGGTTCCTCCCGGTGCGGAAGGGACCCCCTCACATGTCCAAGTTCAACAAGCCGTCGACCCGTCCCGCGACGTTCAGCCCGGTCACGTCCGAGTCCGTGGCCTCCGGCCGGACCTTCGAGGGCGCGCCGGGGCATGCCCGGGACGCCAGGAGCGAACTGTTCCTGCTGGCGGTCTCGAACATGGTCGGCGAGGACAGCTTCTACGAGGGCAAGACCGAGCGCGACCAGCGCTTCCGCGACCTGGTCCACCAGGTCGCGGTTCAGGACTGCGACTGGCTGGCCCGGTTCCTGCCGTGGCTGCGCCGCGAGGCCAACATGCGCTCGGCCCCGATCGTCGCCGCGCTGGAGGCCGTCAAGGCACGGCGGGACGCGGGCATCGAGGGACTCGGCCGCCAGCTGGTCGACAGCGTGCTTCAGCGTCCCGACGAGCCCGGCGAGGCCCTGGCCTACTGGACCTCCCGCTACGGCCGTTCGATTCCGAAGCCGGTCAAGCGTGGCGTGGCCGACGCGGTCGCACGCCTCTACAGCGAGCGGAGCCTGCTCAAGTACGACACCGATTCGTATGCGTGGCGGTTCGGTGACGTCATCGATCTGGTCCACCCCACACCCGACCCCGCACTTCCCTGGCAGGGCGAGCTGTTCAAGCACGCGCTGGACCGCAGGCACCGCCGTGACGAGCAGATCCCCCGTGCTCTCGGCACGCTGGCCGCCCGCGCCGAGCTGATGGCCCTGCCGGTCGGCCGGCGGCGCGCCGTGCTCACCGATCCCGACCGGCTCAAGGCAGCCGGGATGACCTGGGAATCGCTGGCGGGCTGGCTGCAGGGCCCGATGGACGCAGCCGCCTGGCAGGCCGTCCTCGACTCGATGGGCTACATGGCGCGGCTGCGCAACCTGCGCAACTTCGACCAGGCGGGCGTCTCCGACGAGGTGGCCGCGCGTATCGCCGCCCAGCTGGCGGACCCCGAGCAGGTCGCCCGCTCCCGCCAGTTCCCCTTCCGGTTCCTGGCGGCCTACCGTGCCGCGCCCTCGCTGCGCTGGGCCTACCCGCTGGAGCAGGCGCTGACGCACTCGCTGGCGCGGGTGCCCGCACTCGACGGCCGCACGCTGGTGCTGGTCGACCGGTCTCCGTCGATGTGGATGCAGAAGTTCAGCGCGCACTCCGCGATGCCGTGGGCGGACGCCGCCGCCGTCTTCGGTACGGCGGTTGCGCTCCGCGCCGAGCAGGCCGACCTGGTGGAGTTCGGCATCGAGAACGCGCGCGTGAAGTTCCGGCGTGACGAGTCGCTGTTGAAGATCCTGGACCGGTTCCACCAGCTCAGCGGGACAGACATCCCCTCGGCGGTCAAGCGTCACTTCCGTGGCCATGACCGGATCGTCATCGTCACCGACGAGCAGACCCGCCCCGGCTGGCTGCCCTCCAACGGCGCCGGCTACGGAGGTGGGCCGGAGAGGCCGGTCAACGACCTTGTCCCGCGGGACGTGCCGCTGTACATGTGGAACTTCGGCGGTTACAAGCACGGTGCCACCCCATCGGGCGAGGAGAACCGGCACACCTTCGGCGGCCTGACCGACGCCGCCTTCCGGATGATCCCGCTCCTCGAAACCGGTCGCACCGCGGACTGGCCTTTCTGAACAAGCTGATCTTCATCGGCTGGAGGTCTGGGCGGCCGGTTGGCCGAGCGGGCATGACGCCGCCCCCGCGGTTCCCGCTCGCGGGGGCACGGCCCCGCATCCCGCCAGGTTCTTCCTGTTCATCACCCGCAAGCAGACCCGCTGACGCGGACTCGCGGTCACCTGTCTCTCAGAGCGGGGATTCCGGCTGAGGCCTGACCGGAGAGCCGGGGAATGGGGGCGGGCGGTGGGGAGAGAGTGCTGGTCGGCCCAGGATAGAGGGCTGGACCTCCGGGGCGACATCATCGTGG
This sequence comes from Streptosporangium sp. NPDC087985, assembly GCF_044741965.1. NCBI lineage: Bacteria > Bacillati > Actinomycetota > Actinomycetes > Streptosporangiales > Streptosporangiaceae > Streptosporangium > Streptosporangium sp. NPDC087985. The sequence goes on along the minus strand of NZ_JBIUTQ010000010.1, from coordinate 25,220 downwards.
CCGGTCGCGGACTGCGGAGGCGATTCCTTGGCGGCTACCGTGAAATCGGCCGTGCATCTGTGGAGGTTCGAGATGGATCCGTCCCGGCGTCACCTGCTGGCTGCGCTGCCGTTCGTGCCCTCGGCGCTGGGGGAGTGGTTGACCTTCTGGAACTACGGCACCCCGGCCGAGTCGGCGGCCCAGCACGGGGCCGGACGGGTCGTGGGCCTTGCCGACGTCGCGCGGATCAACGAGGCCCGCAAGGCGTTCAGCCAGATGGACCACCAGTTCGGGGCGGGGCTGGTCCGCCCGGTGGTCATGAGATACCTCAACGGCAACGTCGCGCCGTTGCTGCACGGGCGCTACGACGACCGGGTCGGGGCCGAGCTGATGAGCGCGGCGGCAGGGATGAGCTGGATGGCGGGCTGGACAGCCTTCGACGTGAATCATCACGGTCAGGCACAGCAGCACTTCGGCCAGGCGCTCCGGCTGGCCAAGGCGGGTAACGACCCGCTGACCGGTGCCTGGGTGCTGGCGACGCTGACCCGGCAGGCGATCCATCTGGAGCAGTCCACCTGGGCGCTGTGGCTCGCGCGAGCGGCGGCCGACACCACTCGCCGGACTGATCCGGTCGCAGTCGCCTCCAAGGCAGACCAGGCGGGAGACCTGGCTCGCACGCCCGCGGGGTCAGGTGATGTTCTCCTGGAACGGCCAGGCGAGTGGAGTGATCCGGGATACGCCGTGGGCCAGTCCGACGAACTTGGCATCGGTTGTCGCGACATCGGTGATGGAGAGCCGCTCGGCCATGGCCAGGACTGTGGCGTCAACGTAGCCCATAGGGGCACTGATCAAGCGGCGGACAAGTTCGGAAGCGCGTTTGCGGTCCTCCGACGTTGGATCGGCGACGATGAAATCGCCCTCGTGGGCGGTGACGGCTTCCAGCAGTATGGCTTCCAACTCCGCGCCCTTTCGGACGTTGTTGCGCAGGAAGTTGCAGGTCTCGCCGAGGACGGGCTCGGGGATGACGAGACGTCCGGGCCACGCCATGAGAAGCCGGGTGCATCGGGCGTGGAATCTGTCACCAGGGTCGAAGGTGGCGATCAGCGGGCCTGAATCGCACAACAGACTCTTCACGCGCTGAGACGGATGGCGTCGATCGCCTCCACGATCTCCCGGTTTTTTCGCGCCTCGGCCATGATCTCCCGGTAGCGAGTGGAGAGATCGTGCTCACCGCTTTCTCCCAGGCCAACCCAGGGGAAGCGCCGCCGGACGGCTCCGTAGTCGATGGGCTCCTCGTCGCTCATGTCTCCAGCATAGACAGGCATCCCAGAGCGGTCAGTCTGAGCATTGTTGCGGACAGGCTTCAACATGGAGTCATCCTATAGTCACAGAAAGTCAATGCAACGTGGTTTGGCGGGCTGCCGCAGGCCCCGTCCGCTGTCGCTGTCCGCTCCGGGAATCCGATCAAGGGAGGGGCGAGGTGGTGTGACATACGATTTCGGGCTCGGTCGCTGCGAGGTATCGGATGCCCGGAGCGGAGCTTAATGACCAGGGTGGATCCGACGATGATCTAGGTATGGCGTCGCGGATGGAGCTCACCCGGCAAATTCTGTTCATGGCTGCGCAGCTCCTGGCTGAGCACCCCGAGGGCCTGCCTGTCGCTGAGAGCGTGTTAGAGATGGGTGATCGAGTTCAGTCGAAGGTGTAACGCGGCTGTCGGCGGGCGGGTGCGCCTCGAGTGATGCGGCCGGTCATGCCAGCGATGGCGGCCCATCGGATAATGGCTTCGGAAACCTTTGGGTGGCGTTCGTAGCCCACTGCGTATCGGTCAGATCCGAGGGATAACGACGAGGGGGCATACGACCACCCTGGCGAGAAATCGGATGGCCGTCACGCCACCACAGTAAAGATCGACGATCTTCTCAAGCGTGCTCTAAAACCTGGTTTCACAACGAGCTCGGGCCGCCCACCTCGGGAAAAGGCCTGGTCGCGCATCCCGCTGACTCCTGATTGAAGATCTACTTCCGAGCCCACGTGGGAGCCAGGTCCGGTAGGGGGCCGCTGCCGCCGGTGCGGCCACCGCGACAGTGTCGCCAGCTGGCGTATCACCCAAAGCCTCGCCCGCCGGGCGCGTGGTAAGTGGCGCTCCAGGTCAACCGCGACACGCTCCTCCACCAGGGAAAACCGTGACACGCCAGAGGAATACGTGATGCCAAATCCCCATACCAGGGGCATTTCGTGATCGCCGACACGGCCCCCGGGATTCACAGGTGCAGGCACGATGGATCATGCAAAGATGTATGGCCACCCAGCCATGAGTTAGGACATTCTACGCATGAGGCGATCAACTGCAGTGTTCGGTGTCGCGGCTCTGGCCTGCGCCCTGCTCGCTCCCACTTCGGCGGAAGCGGCCATCGGCGATCCGGTGGCCGCGGTACGGCGACTCCTGGCAGCCCAGCTCACCGCCAAGGTGACCGAGGAGGGACACGTCAGCCTGGGTTCGCGCACGCGGGTGGTCAACCACACAGCCATGTCGTTCCAGTACACCTTCAAACGCGCGGGGTCGATCCAGCTCGGGCGGGAGGGGGTGGTCGCGTCCGACCTCGGCAGGCTCCTGCGGTTCGAGCGTCGGGACTCCGTGGACATCCTGAAGGACGATGCTGCCAATGGCGATCCGGTGGCCAAGAGTCTCCTGGTCCAGACGCGACCACACCGTTCCGTGGGTGTGAACGGCAGGCTCTACACCACCGGATCTCTGTATGCGCCTGCGTTGCCTGAGGGGAAGACCTGGGCCCTACGTGGCGCGGTCGCGAACGGCGGCGCCTTCACCGATCAGGTCGTCAACATCTTCGAGCCGCAGACGCTGAAGACGCTGCTGTCTGACACCTACTTTAAGAAGTTCATCAAGGGGATGGGCTACCTGGACAGCGCCGGTCAGGAGCACAAGGACGTGATGCTCTACAAGGGAAAGATCACCTTCGCCGACCTGTACGCCGTCTCACCCACCTTCCAGGCACTTGCCGGTCAAGAGCCCGATGCCACCTTCGCTCCTGCTTTCGTGTGGTGGTGGCTGTGGACCGACAAGGACGGCAAGCCTCTGCGGTTCGAATCGGTCTGGGACACCTGGGTTACAGGCAAGGTCCACCAGCCGCCGCGCGCCGAGGGATCGGCTGTGACCGACTACCTCGCCTGGCGACCTCGCATCACGATCAAGCCGCCCAAGTCGTCGCTCGTGGCCAAAGTCGAGGGCCCGGCTAACAGCCTGCCCGAATTCGACGACGCCATGGAGGCCATCCGGGACCGGCGGCGGTAATCACAACCGGGGAATCTCTGCTCCGCTTCGGCCGATCTCAACCATGGCGACTCGTGTACGGCTTGCGCATCCCGGCGGTGCCGTTCGCACGGGCCTCACGCACCCATAGGCCATCGGTGCCGAAATCTGTGTCACCTTATGCGACCTGGGCGTATTCGTGGATCAGTCCGCCCAGGCGGCTGCGTCGCCCGATCCGCGCCGTGTCTACCGGAGCTGTCGCTTCCAGTCGATCTGCCTGCCGCCGGGAGCAGCTGGTCCGGACCACGCACAAGATCGCTTCGACGATGTCGCGGTGGGGATGCTTCTCCGGCCGCCCGCCGGTGCTGGGGGCCGGCAGCAGGGGTTCGAGCAGCGCCCACTGCGCGTCGGTCAGGTCGGAGGGGTAGCGACGTTCACGCGGCACCCGACCATGCTGATCATCCGGCACCCGGCCGCCTCGGCGACGACCCGACCGTGATCAAGACTTCTCAACACTCATTTAGGCCTTCGGCTGGGTGAAGCGGATGTGGTTGCCGAAGGTGTCTCGGAGGCCGCAGTCGGTTCCGTACGGGCGATCGGTGGGTTCCTCGGTGAACTCGACGCCCCGGCCCAGCAGCGTCTCGTACGTCTTGCGGCAGTCGTCCGTGCTGAAGATGAGCCGGCCACCCATCGCGCCCTTGGTCACCAGCTCGCGGACCTGCTGCGCCGTCTCCTCGGACATCTTCGGACCGGGATCCGAGGCGGGGTTCGCGTGGTTAGTGCTCAGTGGCGCCCGATCGAGCCGACCCAGCTCTCTGTGAGGACGTCCAGCATCTCGTCGCGCCCGACACCCCAGGTCCCCGGTTTCCAGTGGCGCGCGACGTGGTCGAGCTCGGTGATGGCGATGACGCTGCGAAAGTGGCGGGTGCCGGCTGGGAACCGGTCGGCACGGTCGAGCCCCTCCTTGATGTCACCGATGGCCTCGTTCAGCCACTCGTCGAGGAGCGTGCGGATCTCGGGGTCAACGGCTGCGGCCTCGAAGGCGGCCGTGGTGTAGGGGCGAATCACATCCCATCGTTCTTCCGAGGTCGACGCGAGCCACGCGCGGATCCGCTCTCGCGAGCCGTCCTCGACCACGGCGACCAGCTCACGCTCGGTCGACCCGTGCTCGGCAGAGGGGAGCCGGTCGAGCGCGGCGTTGAGCCGCTCCGAGACGAGGGCCTTCATCAGATCGACCTTCGAGGGGAAGTACGCATAGAAGGTCACCCGCGTCGTCCCCGCCGCCGACGCGATGTCGTCGACCGTCGTCGTCGCATAGCCCTTCGACCCGAACAGGTCCAGGCCGGCGTCGAGCAGGAGCTTTCGCGTCATCTCCTTCTGTGCCGTACGGAGCGTCGCCATGCTCGCCAGCATAGAGCACGACGGCTGCGTTCCGCTCTTACTGATCGCTCTAAATACGTATTGCTCAAACTCTTGACGTCATGTCAAGTCATATGACACCTTGCACATCCAAAAGGTGGTCGTGCTCACATCGGGTGGCCGATCCCGAGCTGCCGGAACCGATCGTCCGGCCCATCGACAAGGAAGAGATCGCAATGACGCAGACCACTGCGCGCAAGCAGGGCTACACCGCCACGGTGGTCGCCGGCTGCTTCGCCGTACTCCTCGCGCAAGTGGCGTACTCGCTGCCCGGCGCGCTCAATGGCACCTTCCAGCAGGAGTTCCAGACCACCGGTGCCGCACTGACCTGGATCACGGCCGCCTTCGCCATCCCCATGGTCGTCTTCGAGCTGACCACCGGCGTGATCGGTGACCTGTTCGGCCGCAAGCGGCTGCTGCAGGTGGGTGCTCTGCTGACCGTTGCCGGCTCGCTCGTCAGCTACGTCGCCGAGACGGTCCAGATCCTGTGGATCGGGCAGGCCGTCGCGGGTCTCGGAGCTGCGATCCTCTACCCGATCTCGCTCGCCATGCTGGCCGCGGTCAGCCCGTCGCAGGAGGCCCGTTCCAAGGCCATCGCCCTCTGGGCCGGCTTCCTCTCGATCGGTGCGGCGATCTCTCCGCTGATGGGTGGGTGGCTGGCAGCGGAGGGTAACTGGCGAACGTCGTACATCGTGGTGATCGCGGTGGCGGTCGTCTCGATCATCATCACCCAGTTCGCTGCCGACTCCTCGGCGCCGGAGGGGCGCAAGCTGGACATCCCGGGCCAAGTCACGCTGGCCCTCGGTCTGATCGCCATCCTCTTCGCTGCCACGCAGGGCTCCGAGGCCGGCTTCGCCCGCCCCGAGATCATCGGCGCCTTCGTCGCGGGCCTCGTGCTCCTCGGCGCCTTCGTCGTCATCGAGTTGCGGACCGACGTCCCGCTGCTGCACCTCAACATCTTCGCCAACCGTTCCTACGCGATCGTCGCGATCGCCACGGTGGTCGGCATGTTCGCGTTCCTCGCGATGTGCTTCTCGATGAGCATCTGGCTCGGCGCGATCCAGCATCAGAGCGCTCTGAAGATCGGCGTGCTGTTCCTGTTCATCCAGGGTCCGGCCTTCGTGCTGGTGCCGGCCGTCTCCCACCTGATCCGGAACTTCTCGCCTCGCTGGGTGCTCACCGTCGGTTTCGCCCTCATCGCCGTCAGCGGCCTCTGGTGCTCGACGTTCGACGTCCACGACATGAACTGGACGCAGTTCATCGGCCCGATGCTGGCCCTCGGTGTCGGCTTCGCGCTCACCGTCGGCTCGATCACGGCCGTCGCGATCAACACCGTTCCGCCGCGGCTCGCCGGCATGGCCAGTGCCACCACCAACCTGCTCCGCGACTTCGGCTTCGCTCTCGGTCCGGTGCTCATCGCCGCGTTCGCGGTCAGCCGGGCCAACAGCGACCTGGGCGCCGGCTTCGGCAGGGCGATCGGTGAGTCCGGGCTCGAGCCGCCGTACACCGACATCGCCGGGGGTATCGCACATGGGAGTGGCGCCATGGCGATCAACTCGATGCCGGTCGTGCCCGGCGCCGGTCCGGACATGCCGCCGGTGCCGATGCCGGAGAGCCTCCGCGTGCTCGCGCTCGAGTCGCTCGGCAGCGCCTACAGCCTCGCATTCCTGGTCGCCGGCCTCTGTGCCGCCGCTGCCGCGGCTCTGACGCTGTTCGGGCTCTTCGGCTCGGAGCGCGCCGACGTCGAGGAGCCTCTGAGCGACGAGGAGCCCGTCCCCGCCGAGTGACCTGAGAGTCGCCGGACCGAGTCGCGGTCCCCGCTTCCCGGAGGCGGGGACCGCGACCTGGTCTGTACAGGTAGATTATCTAGTTTACCTGTTGGATAATTGATTGACACAATGTAAAATCCACGTGACACGATTCACGCCGCGGCGTGACCGCAGTCACTCGCCGAGACCGAAAGGAGGGGCAGCGATGGGTGCCCAGACTGCCGAGAACATCGTCAACACCGTCCTCGGCCCCGTTCCCGCGCAGGAGCTGGGGGTCGTCTCGGTTCACGAGGCTCTGCTGTCGGTGGTTCCGGGAGCGGAGCACGCGTTCGACGTCACCATCGACCGTGCCGAGATCTTCGAGACCCTGGCCGAGAAGCTGAAGGACTTCCGCAGGCACGGCGGCGGGACGATCGTCGACAGCACCGGCATGTTCCACGGGCGCGATGTGAGGCTGTACGAGGCCCTCTCGCGCACGACTGGCGTGCACATCGTCGCGTCGGCGGGCCAGGGCCCCGAGGAGATGCTCGGCGGCTACTTCCTGACGCCGCAGACCAACCCCCCGACGCCGTGGCCGGCCGAGAAGTTCGCTGACCTCTTCGCCAAGGAGGTCAGTGAGGGCATGGTGGTTCCCCGTGTCGAGCGGCGGGGTGCCGCGGGCCTCGTGGCCACCGCCGCGACCCTCGCGGGCATGACCGCGACCGACGAGAGCCTGTTCCGCGGTGCGGCCCGCGCCGCCTTGACCACCGGTGTCCCGGTGTCCATCCGCTACGGGAACGACGCCGTGCGCGACCTCGAGGTCGTCCTGGACGAGAAGCTGCCGGCCGACCGCGTCGTTGTCGGCGGGCTCGACCGCAAGGACGCCGTCGCGGCCGGCGCGCCGCTCGAGGTCGCGACCCGCGGCGCCTACGTCGCCCTCGACCACGTGGGCACCGAGGACGACGCCCACGTCACCGACACCGAGCGCGCCGCCCTGGTCGCCGAGCTGATCGAGGCCGGCCACGGCAACCGGATCCTGCTCTCGAGCAACGCGACCGGCGTCGCCAAGGGCCACCCGGCCAACGACGTGCGCTACAGCTACGTCCTGACCACGTTCGTCCCCCTCCTGTCGGCACAGGGCCTCAGCGACGAGGACGTCCAGCGGATCCTCGTGGACAACCCGCGCGACCTGCTGTCGGTGCGCTGAGCGCGCGACAGCCCAAGACCATCAAGTTTTCCCTAAAAGGTGAGTGCCGTGTCGAGAGTGAACACCGTCCTGGGGACGATCCCGGCCGAAGAACTGGGTCTCGTGGCCGTCCACGAGCACATCGGGTACGGCATGCCGGGCTCCGAGCTGGACACGAAGTGGTGGAAGACCCCCGAGCAGCGGTACGAGGAGACCGTCCCGAAGCTGCGCCGGTTCCATGAGTACGGCGGCGGCACGTTCGTCGACGCGACCGGCATCTGCAACGGCCGAGACGTCGACTATTACAAGTCGCTGTCCGCGAAGACCGGCGTGCACATCGTGGCATGCACCGGCTTTGTCGGCGGCGACACCGCGCTGCCGTTCTTCGCCCGGGCGAGCGTGGAGTACCTGGCCGAGCACTTCGTCCACGAGATCACCGTCGGCATCGGCAACACCGGCGGCAAGGCCGGCATCATCAAGGTCGGCGTCAGCCGGGGCGGCCGCATGACGGACCTGGACAAGCGCATCTACCGCGCTGCCGCCCGCGCCTCCAAGGCCACCGGGGTCGGCATCCTGACCCACCTGGCCATCGACGCCGAGAACGCGATCGCGATTTTCAACGAGGAGGGCCTTCCCCTCGACCGCGTGCTCTTCGGGCACGTCGACGACGGCGTCAACGCCGACAAGACCCGCGACACCTGGATCGCCGACCAGGGTGGCCGGATCGGCTTCGACACCTTCGGCTACGAGACCGAGCTCCCGGACCCGCCGTTCTGGGCCCGTCCGCGCAAGGAGCGCCTGGACCACTTCCTCCGGTTCATCAGCGGCGGGGGCCGCATCAAGCAGGTGCTCGCCTCAGCCGACGCCAACTGCAGCCCGCTGGGCTGGCCGGGCGTGAAGGGCCACACCGTCAACTACATCTTCGAGGACCTCATCCCGGACCTCCGCGCCGCCGGTCTCGACGAGGCCGCCATCAAGACCATCTTCGTCGACAACCCCGCCGACTTCCTTTCGATCAAGAACTGACAAGGACCAGAACCATGCAGTCCTCAGACCTGAAGAACCTGAACATCGCCGTCGTCGGCGCGGGGTACGGCGGTGCGGCTGCGGCCAAGGCCCTGAGCCTCCTCGGCGCCACCGTCAACGTCTACGAGCAGGCGAGCCAGATCCGCGAGGTCGGCGCCGGCATCGGCCTGCGGCCGTCCACCATGGACCGGTTCCGCCAGTGGGGCATCTTCGACGCGATCGCGAAGGTGAGCTCGCCGAGCGACTACTTCGAGATCCTCACCGCCACCGCCGACCCGATCATGAAGGAGGCGTGGCCGGAGATCGACACCTTCGGCGAGAAGACCCACCTGATCCACCGCGGGGACTTCATCGAGGCTCTCCTGGGCGTGCTCCCCGAGGGCATGGTGCACCTGGGTCACAAGCTGGAGAGCGTCAGGGACGAGGGTGACAAGGCGACGCTGACCTTCGCCAACGGCGAGTCGGTCACCGCCGACCTGGTGGTCGGTGCCGACGGCATCAAGTCGGTCGTGCGCGAGCAGCTGTTCGGCGACAACCAGCCGGTGTTCTCCGGCGAGCACGCCTACCGCGCGGTGATCTCCGTCGACGACGCCCACGGGATGGTCGTCGACGACAACCTCCGGATGTACATCGGCCGGGGCACGAAGGTCTACCTCCTGCCGCTGCGCCACCGCAACCAGGTCTCGTTCGACATCACCGCCCTGTGCCCGGACTGCACCTGGGCGCCGGAGGTCACCAAGGCCGACCTGCTGAAGACCGTCGAGGGTTTCGACGAGCGGATCGTGAACATCACTCGCGACCTCGACCTGGACGCCGTCAACTGCCGCGCGGTCTACGACATCGACCCGGTCGACACGTGGCACTCGGACTCCGTCGTCCTCGTGGGCGACGCGGCCCATTCGATGCTGCACCACCAGGGCCAGGGCGCGAACTCGGCGATCATGGACGCCGGCGCCCTCGCCGACGCCCTCAAGGAGGCCGACTCCGTCAAGGAGGCGCTGGCGCACTACCAGGCCACCCGCAAGCCGGTGACCGACGAGCTGCAGCGGATCTCGCGCCAGGGCTGGACCGAGGACGAGGTCAACGACGTCTTCCCGGGCCAGAAGCCCGTGTCCCAGAAGCCGCAGGGGGCCTGACGCCATGCCGCTGCACCCCGACATCGCCCAGGTCCTCGCCAGCCTGCCGGCGCCGCCTCCCGGTCCGCTGAACCCGGAGGCGATGCGCGCCGGCGAGGAGTCCCAGGTTCCGCCCGTGGCCGACCGCCTGCCGCTCCACTCCGTCGAGGACCTCACCGCACGGACCGCTGCCGGCGAGGTCCCGGTGCGGGTCTACACGCCGGTCGAGGCCGACGCGTACGGCGTACTGGTCTACTTCCACGGCGGCGCGTTCTTCCTCGGCAGCCTCGAGACGCACGACCACGTCGCGCGCTCCCTGGCCAAGGAGACCGGGCTCAAGGTCGTCTCCGTCGGCTACCGGCTGGCGCCCGAGCACGCCTTCCCGGCCGGTCTCGAGGACTGCTACGCCGCGGTCCGATGGGCCGCCGAGAACGGCGAGACCCTGGGCTGGGACGGCACGACGCTGGCCATCGCCGGTGACAGCTCCGGTGGCACGTTCGTCGCCGCGGTCGCCGGCATGGCGCACGACGACGGCTTCGACCGGATCACCCACCAGGTGATGTTCTACCCGTCGCTCGACCTGGACTTCGACGTCGACCGCTACGCGTCGCTGCGGGAGAACGCCGTCGGCTACGGGCTCGAGACGGCCGGGCTGAAGCCGTTCAACGCCTTCTACATCGACAGCGGCGCCGACCCGGCGGACCCCCGCGTCTCCCCGATCAAGCGGGCGGACCTCACCGGGCTGCCGCCGGCGCTGATCATCACCGGCGAGCTCGACCCGCTGCGGGACGAGGGCGAGCTCTACGGCCAGAAGCTGAAGGACGCCGGCGTGGACGCGACCGTCAGCCGGTACGCCGGCGCGGGGCACGGGTTCGTGCAGCACTTCTCGTGGATCCCGGAGTACCACCGGGCCTACGCGGAGACCCGCGACTTCCTCGCGCGCTGACCCGCGCTGCCCCACGGAGCTTACGAAGGAGAGCCATGTCCGCAGTGAAAGTCCATCCCCTGGTCTCGCCGTGGGGTCGGTTCGGTCTCTACAGCTTCTTCATCGACGCGCCGGAGCCGGCCATCGTCGACACCGGCATCGCCTCCTCCCCCGCCGAGGGCATGGCCCCCGCGCTCGAGGCCATCGGTCGCAAGATCGAGGACGTGCGCTGGATCCTGCTGACCCACGGTCACATCGACCACGTCGGCGGGGCCCACGCCCTGTGGGAGCTCACCGGCCGGCGTGCGCAGGTCGTGATCCACGAGGCCGACGCGCCGATGCTGCGCTCGCGCCGGGCCCACGTGGACGAGTACCTCGCCGGGCGGGGGCAGTACCTGAACGACGCCGAGGGCGAGGCGAAGGTGACGGCCGCGGCCGACGCGGTCATCTCCGGCGAGATGGAGCCGACCATGCTCGTCAAGGGGGGCGAGACGATCTCTCTCGGCGGCGGCGTCACCGTCTCCGTCCACTCGATCCCCGGCCACACGCCGGGGTCGGTCGCCTACGTCATCGACGGCCCGCGCTCCGTCTTCGTCGGCGACGCGGTCCAGGTGCACGGGGCCGCCAACGGCTTCCCGGGCTTCGAGGACCCGGCCGCCTACCGCGCGAGCCTGGAGTACCTGCGCGACGAGATCCGTCCGCGGCACCTCTACCTCGGCCACCCCTACCGCCGCACCGACGGCACACCATACGGCGTCGAGCTCGACGCGGAGCAGGCGGAGGAGGCACTCCGGGAGAGCCTCGACATCGAGGGCCGGGTCAGCAAGGCGGCCCACGACTGCCTGTGCGCGGGACTCCAGGAGGCGGCCTCGGCGTACTCCCCCTTCGCCCCCGTGGCCCGGGAGGTCGGCTACACCGCCGACCCCGCCCTCGAGCCGTCGCCGTTCTTCACGTCGATGCACGGCTACCGCACGCACTTCAACCAGAACTCGTGACAGAGGAGTCTCGCATCCATGGCTGACTTCCAGACCATCCAGGCGGGCCAGGACAAGATCGCTGTCCGCAAGGACCTCCGCGTGCCGATGCGCGACGGCATCACGCTGGCCGCCGACGCCTACCAGGGCGTCGACGACAAGTCGCGTCCGGCGCTCGTGGCGCTCAGCCCGTACGGCAAGGAGCTGCAGGCCCTCGCGCTCACGATGCCGCCGCAGCGGCGCCCCAGCCCGATGTGGGACGGCTGCATCGAGGCGGGCGACATCGCGCGCGTCGTCAAGGAGGACTACGTCCACGTCATCGGCGACCTGCGCGGCTCCGGTGCCTCCGAGGGCGAGCACATCGGCAACTACAACGCCGGTGGTGTCTCGCTCGGCCAGGACGCGTACGACTTCATCGAGTGGGTCGCGGCGCAGCCGTGGTGCGACGGCAACGTCGGCATGATCGGCATCTCCTACTTCGGCTCGATGCAGGTGCTGGCAGCGGCCGAGCGGCCGCCGAGCCTCAAGGCGATCTTCGTCAGCGGCGGCCACTACGACTTCTACGAGACCACCTACCACGGCGGCGTCATGTGGTTCATGCCGCGGGCCGCCCGTGAGGGCCGCGGTGGCGACTCCGGCTGGGCCTTCACCGATGGCGTCAAGTCCCGCATGCTCGAGACCTACTCCCCGGAGGAGATCAGGGAGCGCGTCGCCAAGCGGCTCGAGGACCCGGACGTGGCCGCCTGGCCGAACCTGGTCCACGTGCTGAACTACCCGAAGAACCACGAGGCCTGGTTCGACATCGTGATGAACGAGGTCGACGGCGAGTGGTACGAGGAGCGCAACCCGGTCACGCTCGCGCCCAACATCGACATCCCGGTCTGGCTCCAGATCGACCAGGGCCGTGGCTGGACGATGGACGGCACCATCGAGCTCTACAACTCGTTGAAGGGCCCGAAGAAGCTCGACATCGGCCCCTACCCGCCGATGCAGTCGCGCCCCTTCATCGAGGAGCACGACAAGATGTTCCGCTGGTACGACTACTGGATCAAGGGCATTGACAACGGGATCATGGACGAGCCCGCCGTCACCGTTTTCGTCGAGGGCGCGCGCGAGAACGTCACCGGCGCGCAGTGGCCGCCGAAGGACGTGGAGTACAGGTCGCTCTACCTCCGCCCGCGCCGCAAGCTCTCCTTCGAGCCCGAGCTCATGGGCGCCGAGTACGCCGCCCCCGACGGCTTCTACCAGGCGCCGCTGACGGTGACCGACAAGGTGGAGATGCTGAGCTGGAGTACGGCTCCGTTCGACGAGCCCACCGAGATGATCGGTCAGGGCGCCGCGCACATCTTCGTGGAGATCGACCAGTCCGACACGAACTTCATCCTGCGCATGTGGGACGAGGCCCCAAACGGCAAGCGCCAGCTCATCACGACCGCCTACCTCAAGGCCTCGCACCGTGAGCTCGACGAGGAGCGCACCACGGAGGGCGACCCCTACCACCCGCACACCCGCGCGGTGCCGGTCCAGCCGGGGAGGATCGAGGAGTACGTGCTGCGCGTCTACCCGTTCGCGGCGACGTTCCTGCCCGGCCACAAGCTGGTCGTGGAGCTCTCCAACAACGAACCGCTGGCCGACGCGCACAACGCCCTGCTGCCGCCGGACGCGTTCCACCTGCCGGTGGGTCGCCCCGTCACCCACAAGATCTATCGCGACGCCGCCCACCAGTCCCGGCTCGTGCTGCCGTTCACGGAGCGCACCGCGGTGGAGAACAGGTAGGCGAACATGACATTCATCTACACAGCGGCCCGCACTCCCTTCGGCCGTTTCAACGGAGCGCTTGCCGGCGTCCGTCCCGACGACCTCGCGGCGACCGCGATCACCGGTGTGCTCGCGAAGGCGCCGGCGCTGGACCCGGCCCAGATCGGCGAGATCGTGTGGGGTTGCGCGAACCAGGCCGGCGAGGACAACCGCAACGTCGGCCGGATGGCCGGGCTGCTCGCCGGAGTGGCGGTATCGGTGCCTGCGACCACGGTCAACCGGCTGTGCGGCTCGTCACTCGATGCCGCGATCATCGGGTCCCGCACGATCGACACCGGTGACGCCGAGGTCGTGCTTGTCGGCGGCGTGGAGTCGATGACCCGGGCGCCGTGGGTGCTGCCGAAGCCGGACCGGGCATTTCCCGCCGGCAACACGACCGCCGTTTCGACGACGCTCGGCTGGCGCCTGGTCAACTCGCGGATGCCGTCGGAGTGGACGGTGTCATTGGGGGAGTGCAACGAGCAGCTGCAGGAGCGGTTCTCGATCTCGAGGGAGCGGCAGGACGAGTTCGCCGCGCGGTCGCACCGGCTCGCGGCGGCGGCATGGGACGAGGGTTTCTACGACGACCTGGTGGTTCCGGTCGGCGGCGTCGACCTGACCCGCGACGAAGGCATCCGCGCCGACTCCACGCCTGAGAAGCTCGCCGGCCTCAAGCCGAGCTTCCGGCCCGACGGCACGATCACCGCCGGCAACGCATCGCCACTCAACGACGGGTCGGCGGCGTTGCTACTCGGCTCGGAGGCCGCTGCCGCGCAGATCGGGCTTGACCCGGTTGCCCGGATCTTGGGGCGTGGTGCGTTCGCGCTGGAGCCGCAGGACTTCGGGTTCGCTCCGGTCGAGGCTGCCAACAGGGCGCTGGAACGGGCCGGCATCGGCTGGGGTCAGGTGGGTGCTGTCGAGCTCAACGAGGCCTTCGCCGTCCAGTCGCTCGCGTGCGTGGACGCCTGGAGGATCGACCCCGAGATCGTCAATGTCAAGGGTGGCGCGATCGCGATCGGCCATCCGCTCGGCGCCTCGGGCGCCCGGATCCTCGGCACCCTCGCCAAGGTTCTGGTCGCGAAGGGCGAGCGGTACGGCGTCGCCGCGATCTGCATCGGCGTGGGCCAGGCGCTCGCCGTGGTCCTCGAGAACGTCACTGGAGGAGCAGCGTGAGCAGAACGCAGATCTTCGCATCGCCGGACGAGGCGGTGAGCGTCGTCAAGGATGGCGACACCGTTCTGGTGGGTGGCTTCGGATTCGCCGGCATGCCGTTCGACCTGATAGATGCCTTGATCCGGCACGGCGCGGGCGACCTCACCATCGTGTCCAACAACGCCGGCAACGGCGACGTAGGCCTGGCCGCCCTGCTGAAGGCCGGCCAGGTGCGGAAGGTCATGTGCTCCTTCCCCCGGCAGGTCGACTCCTACGTCTTCGACGACCTCTACCGCCGCGGGGAGATCGAGCTCGAGGTCGTCCCGCAGGGCAACCTCGCCGAGCGGATGCGGGCGGCCGGGGCGGGCATCGGGGCGTTCTACTGCCCGACGGGCGTCGGCACGCCGCTTGCCGAGGGCAAGGAGACCCGCACGATCGACGGACGCGACTACGTCCTCGAGTACCCGATCAAGGGTGATGTCGCCCTGATCTCCGCTCGCACCGCCGACACGATGGGCAACCTCGTCTACCGCAAGACCGCCAGAAACTTCGGCCCGGTGATGGCCACGGCCGCCACGACGACCATCGTCCAGGTCTCGTCGATCGTGGACGCGGGGCAGATCGACCCGGAGGTCGTCGTCACCCCGAGCATCTACGTCGACCGCGTGGTCCAGGTCGAGCCGCGTCACTACACCGTGCAGGGAGCCCGCTGATGCCACTCAATCCCGACCAGCTCGCGGCCCGGGTCGCGCAGGACATCGAGCCGGGCAGTTTCGTCAATCTCGGCATCGGCCAGCCCACCAAGGTCGCCGACCACCTTCCGGCCGAGATCGGCGTCGTCCTCCACACCGAGAACGGCATGCTGGGCATGGGCCCCGCGGCTGTCGGCGACGAGGTCGACCCTGAACTCACCAATGCCGGCAAGGTGCCCGTCACCGAGCTGCCTGGAGCTGCGTATTTCCACCACGCGGACTCCTTCGCCATGATGCGTGGCGGCCACCTCGACGTGTGCGTGTTGGGTGCCTTCCAGGTTTCGGCGAGCGGTGACCTCGCCAACTGGGACACCGGCGCGCCCGGCTCGATCCCCGCCGTCGGCGGCGCGATGGATCTGGCGATCGGCGCCAAGAGGGTCTACGTGATGATGACGCTCTTCGCGAAGAACGGCAGCCCGAAACTCGTGCCCGCCTGCACCTACCCCCTCACGGGTGTCGGCTGTGTCAGCCGTGTTTACACCGACCACGCCGTATTCGAGATCACCCCCGATGGCGTCCGCGTGCTCGAGTCGTTCGGCACTTCCGTCGAGGAGCTTCGCGCCCGGCTGGAAGTCCCGCTCGCGGTCGACGTCCACTGACCGTTCCCGTCCGTCGGTTACGAGGGGGCGCGAGGCCCGCGAACCATGCCTTTGCGACCGAGGATCTCGGCCGTCCGCCGGTTCCGTCTGGTGCCCCTTCAGACGGAACCGGCGAGATCGGCCTCGATGGCGCCTGCGGCGTGGGAAAGGGCGTCGACCAGTGATGGCAGCCGGTGCCGGTCGTAGCGTCCGCTCGGCATCGACACCGACAGGCCGGCGAGGGCGTTCCCGTCCGGGGCCCGGAGCGGCACGCCGAGCGCCACCACGCCGCGCTCCGAGCGGCCCTGGTTGAGCACGAAACCGTTGCGCCGCACCCGGGCCAGCTCGGTCCGCAGCCGCTCCAGATCGGGCCGGTCCGCGGGACGGTCGGCGTACCGCTCGGCCGGGTAGACCGCCTCGAGCTCCTCGTCGGTCAGCTCGGCCAGCAGTAGCAGTCCCGCCGTGGTG
This sequence comes from Streptosporangium sp. NPDC087985, assembly GCF_044741965.1. Lineage (NCBI taxonomy): Bacteria > Bacillati > Actinomycetota > Actinomycetes > Streptosporangiales > Streptosporangiaceae > Streptosporangium > Streptosporangium sp. NPDC087985. Next base: position 8,830 of record NZ_JBIUTQ010000010.1, on the reverse strand, counting down.
CGGTGGGCCGGGAACACCATGCCCTCGCGGGAGCCCACCCGCAGGGTCTGGGCGCACTCGACGCTGGCGATGAACCGGACCGTGTCCCCGGTGCGCACCACCAGGTTGGCGGACTCGTCGAGCACGTCGACCAGCCGGTGCAGGTGCGGCAGGGCCGCCGCCCGCAGTCGGGACGCGACCGAGGGCGAGTGGGCGGCGAGCTCCAGGACCGGGCCGGCCCGGTAGAGACGCCGATCGTCCTGGACCGCGAAGTCCCGGTACACCAGCATCGCGAGCAGTCGATGCGCGGTGGAGCGGGCCACGCCCAGCCGCTCGGCAACCTCCGAGACGGTCAGCTCGCCCTCCAGTTGCAGCATCGTGGCGATCCGCAACGCATGATCAACACTGTTGATCATGTAGGTCGGCGGATTCTTCAGCGGCTTGTCCATGACTTCTCGATTCTGCATAGCAGAATTATCCGTTCTGCAGAGTGTGACAGTAGTAACTTTAGCCGTATGAGCACCCCTGTGACCACGCCAGAGTCCCCGGTGCAGCTGCGTGCGATCAACGCGCCGGGCCAGCCCGACGTCACCCCTGCGCTCGAAGACCTCTACCGCGGTTTCGAGCGGGAGCTGCTGGTGCCGCTGTGGACGGAGATCGGCGACCTGATGCCGGCGCATCCCCGTTCGCGCGCGGTACCGCACCTGTGGCGCTGGGAGAACCTGCGCGGGCTCGCCGAGCAGGCCGGAGGTCTCGTCCCGGTCGGACGCGGCGGGGAACGGCGGGCGATCGCGCTGGCGAATCCGGGCCTGGGCGGCCGTCCCTTCGCGACCCCCACGCTGTGGGCCGCGATCCAGTACCTGATGCCCGGTGAGGACGCCCCCGAGCACCGCCACACCCAGCACGCCTTCCGCTTCGTCGTCGAGGGTGAGGGCGTGTGGACGGTCGTGAACGGCGACGCCGTCCCGATGCGCCGCGGCGACTTCCTGCCGCAGGCCGGCTGGAACTGGCACGCCCACCACAATGCGACCGACAAGCCGATGGCCTGGATCGACGGCCTCGACATCCCGTTCCAGTACGCCTCCGAAGCGCAGTTCTTCGAGTTCGGCCGCGACAAGATCAGCGACGCTGAGCGGATCACGCCCGAGCGCTCCCGTTCCGAGCGGCTGTGGGCCCACCCCGGGCTGCGTCCGCTGTCCATCGGCGAACTCGCCCCGGGCGCCCCGCTGCTGTCCTACAAGTGGGAGTTCACCGACCGCGCCCTGACCGACCAGCTCTCCCTCGAGTCCGAGGGCTTCGGTGGCACCATCGAGCCCGGTCACGCCGCCGTCCGCTACACGAACCCGGCCACTGGCGCCGACGTTCTGCCCACAATCCGTGTCGAGATGCACCGCGTCGTCCGCGGCGCGGAGACCACCCCGGTCCGCGAGACCGGATCGTCGGTCTACCAGGTCTTCGATGGCTCCGGCACCGTCACCGTCGGTGACAGAACCTGGTCGGTCACCCGCGGCGACCTCTTCGTCGTCCCTTCCTGGGAGCCCTTCTCCGCCCGATCCGAGGCCGGCTCCACCGACTCCGACTCAGGCTCGCTGGACCTGTTCCGGTTCAACGACTCCCCGATCTTCGAGGCCCTCCAGCTCAACCGCACCCAGCACGACACCCGTATCGAAGGGACCACCCGATGAAGCTCGCCACCCTCCGCGTCAATGGCTCGACCCGGGCCGTGCGACTCGACGGTGACCGGCTGGTCGACCTCGGCGCCACCGACCTCGGCGAACTCCTCTCCCAGGACGGCTGGGCCGAGAAGGCCGCGGCCGTCGACGCGAACGCCGCCAGGACCTACCCCGTCGAGGGCGCGGACTTCGCGCCGGTCGTCCCGCGCCCCTCGAAGGTCGTCTGCGTGGGACTCAACTACAAGAACCACATCCAGGAGATGGGCCGCGAACTTCCGCAGTATCCCACCCTGTTCGCGAAGTTCGCCGACTGCCTCATCGGCGCCACCGACGAGATCGCCCGCCCTGAGGAGACCACCGAGTTCGACTGGGAGGTCGAGCTCGCCGTGGTGATCGGCGCGCCGGTCCGCCGCGCCAGGGGTGTGGAGGCCGAGGCCGCGATCGCCGGGTTCACCGTCCTCAACGACATCACCTGCCGGGACTGGCAGTTCCGCACCCGCGAGTGGCTGCAGGGCAAGATGTGGGACTCCTCCACCCCGGTCGGCCCGTACGTCGTCACCCCGGACGAGCTGCCCGGCGGCGTACGCCCTGAGCTCGAGGTCAAGCTCAGCGTCGACGGCGAGGTCATGCAGCACGACAACACCGGCGATCTGCTCTTCGACCCGGTCACGCTGGTGGAGTACATCTCGACGGTGGTGCGCCTCAACCCCGGCGACATCATCGCCACCGGCACCCCCGGTGGTGTCGGCCACGCTCGCGACCCCAAGCGCTACCTGACCGGCGGCGAGCGCGTCGTCACCGAGATCCAGGGCATCGGCCGGCTCGAGAACACCGTGGCCGAGGAGGGCGCAGCCTGATGCGCCGCACCTTCGAGGACGCGCTGAGCTGGAGCGCGGCGGGCACCAGACTGTTCTTCGGCGCCGTCGCCGGGTGGGGCGAGGAGCAGTACCTCGCCCCCTCCGGGCTCCCCGGCTGGACCCGCAAGCACCTGGTGGCGCACGTGGCGGCGAACGCCGACGCGCTGAGCAACCTGGTGCGCTGGGCCGCGACCGGTGAGGAGACCCCGATGTACTCCTCGATCGAACAGCGCAACGCCGACATCGCGGCCGGCTCCGAGAAGCCGGCCGCCGGACTGGCCGCCTGGCTGTACGAGTCCGCGAACCAGCTCGCCGCCGGCACCGCCGCCCTGAGTTCCGAACAGTGGGACGCCGAGGTGGTCACCGCCCAGGGCCGCACGGTCCCCGCGACCGAGATCCCGTGGCTGCGTTCGCGCGAGATCTGCGTGCACGCCGTCGACCTGGCCGCCGGTGTCGCCTTCGCCGACCTTCCCACCGGCTTCCTGGCCGCTCTGGCCGACGACATCGTGGGCAAGCGCGGCAACGCTCCCGGGCCCGCGGTCGTCCTAACCGCCGCCGACACCGGTGACTGCTGGGAACTGTCCGGTGAAGACGACGCCACCGCGGTCACCGGCCCGCTCGCGGAGGTCGCGGCGTACCTCGCCGGCCGCCCGCACGCCCTGACCGCAACCGACGGCTCCCCCGCTCCGACACTGCCGGCGTGGTTGTGAGCGTTCATGGCACCGAGGAGAGCAACGTGACCACACCTACGTCCGCGAACCCCGTCGATGTCCTGATCGTCGGGGGCGGCATCGGCGGCCTGAGCGCGGCATTCGCTCTGGCCCGCGAGGGCCTGCGGGTGCGCGTGCTGGAGCAGGCCCGCGAGTTCGGCGAGGTCGGCGCCGGCCTCCAGATCGCACCCAACTGCACCCGGATCCTGCACGACTACGGCCTGCTCGACGAGGCCAAGAGCCTCGGCGTGCTGCCGATGAGCATGGTGATGCGCGACGCCGTCGACGGCAGCGAGCTGACCCGCCTGGACCTGGTCGACCTGGAGCGCAAGTACGGCTTCCCTTACATGGTCATCCACCGCAGCGACCTGCACGGCATGTTCCTGCGTGCCTGCCGTCGCGCGGGAGTCGACCTGGTCACCGACGCGCGTGCCGGCGGCTATGAGAACACCGAGTCCGGCGCCCGGGTACTGCTGGAGGACGGCCGCGCCGACGAGGCCCGGATCGTCATCGCCGCGGACGGCCTGCGCTCGGTCGCACGCCGGCTCCTGGCCGACGACGAGCCGGTCAGCTCCTCCTACGTCGCCTACCGCGCCGCCATACCCATCGAACAGGTCGGCCGGGACGTCGACCTCACGGAGGTCTCGGTCCACGTCGGCCCGCGCTGCCACTTCGTCCACTACGGGCTGCGCGGCGGCGAGATGCTCAACCAGGTCGCGGTCTTCCAGTCCCCCAAGGCCCTCGCGGGCGAGGAGGGCTGGGGCACACCCGACGAGCTCGACAGCGCCTTCGCCGCGACCTGCCCGGACGTCCAGGCCGGCATCCCGCTGATGTGGCGCGACCGGTGGTGGCGGATGTTCGACCGCGACCCCATCACGACGTGGGTCGACGGCAACATCGCGCTGCTCGGCGACGCCGCCCACCCGCCGCTGCAGTACATGGCGCAGGGCGCGATCATGGCCATCGAGGACGGCTGGGTGCTCGCCAAGCACGTCGCCGCGCGCCGCGCCAAGGACGGCTCGATCGACTGGCCGGGCGCCCTCGCAGCCTACGAAGCCGTCCGCCCCGAGCACTGCCGACGCGTCCTGACCACGGCCCGCGCCTGGGGCGAGCTGTGGCACCTGGACGGCGTCGCCCGCCTCCAGCGCAACGCGCTCCTGCGGGCCCGCGACACCTACGACTACTCCTTCACCGATTGGATCTATGGCCCCACGGCGCTGACGCCGGAGGAGGAGCCGCCGATGTTCTCGCCGATCCCGCTGGATTCCGTCGATGTCTTCGGCCTGACCGACAGGGCGGAAGCATCCCCGATTGGGGTGCTACGAGGGTTCCGGACAGTCCTCAGGCCTTCGGCTGGGTGAAGCGGATGTGGTTGCCGAAGGTGTCTCGGAGGCCGCAGTCGATCCCGTACGGGCGATCGGTGGGTTCCTCGGTGAACTCGACGCCCCGGCCCAGCAGCGTCTCGTACGTCTTGCGGCAGTCGTCCGTGCTGAAGATGAGCCGGCCACCCATCGCGCCCTTGGTCACCAGCTCGCGGACCTGCTGCGCCGTCTCCTCGGACATCATCGGACCGCCCGGCTTCTCCAGCAGAATCTGGCGCTCCGGGTGGCCGGGGACACTGACGGTCAGCCAGCGCATGAAGCCCATGTCGACGTCGGCGTTGACCTCCAGACCAAGCTTGCCGACGTAGAAGTCGAGGGCCTCGTCCTGGTCGAGGACGTATATCTGCGAGTGCGTGATGGCGTTGAACATGCGCATCACGCTACCGGGCAGGCCGGACGGAAACTTATCCAAAACTGCTCAGTCGACGGACGGTACGGGCAGTGCGGACGGTCAGGCGCTCGGCCGCATCCACGCCATCGTGAAGCACGTCGGTACGTCCGCGGCCGCCGCTTCCTTGCGGTACGTCCTCGGCGACCGGCCGACGATGTCGCGGAACGTGCGGCTGAAGGTTCCCGGGCTGCCGAAGCCGACTTCGAAGCAGATGTCCGTCACACTGCGGTCGGTCTCCCGTAGCAGGGACATCGCACGCTCGACACGGCGGCGCTGCAGGTAGCGGTGCGGCGTCTCGCCGAACGTGGCCCGGAAGGTGCGCGTGAAGTGCGCCTCCGACACATGGGCGATCCGGGCCAGGGCCGGGACGTCCAGCGGCTGCGCGTAGGCGCGGTCCATCGCATCCCGTGCCCGAAGCATGCGGCGGTTGGTCTCTTCTGTAGCGCGGCTCACGGCGCCATCACACCACGGTCCTCCGCCGTCCGTGACAGATCCGGTGGCCGCTCCGCTCCGCCCCCTCCCGGCGCCGGCGTCGGGAATATGGGGGGAGACCCGGTCAGCGTGGCACCTCTGCCGGAAACAGCCACTCCAGCGAGGCGAGACTCTTACCCGTATACCTGTCCTGCCCGGTCTCGAGGCCGTAGGCCAGGTCCTCGAAAATGCTGCATCTGGCATAGAAGACGGCCCGTTCACGCAGAGACGCGGAGTCTCCGGTGCCGGTCCGGTAGCCGTGAACGGCGGCGTCGAGGGCGGCGGGGCCGAGGTCGCGGTGGATGAGGCCGAAGTCGTAGGCCGGATCGGTGATCGCCGCATCGCTCCAGTCGATGACGCCGGTCACCTCCCAGGTGACCGGGTCGACGAGGACGTGCTCGATCCCCAGGTCGTTGTGGGAGAACACCGGAGCGTACTCACCGTCCGGCGGCGGGGCGTTCAGAAACGCCTCCACGGCGGGGCGGTGTTCTGCCGGCACCTCTCCGGCGACCGTTCCGTAGATCTCCGCGGCCTCCCGCCGCCACTCGCTCAGCGGATGGTCGTCCGTCTCGACCAGATCGGACATCCGGCCGACCGGTACGGCATGCACCGCGGAGAGCAGCTCGCCGAGCGTCGCGGCGATCGGCACGCCGTGGGCGAGCCGCCGCGGGTGAGGCATGTCCAGCAGGGGAAGTCCCGGCACTTTGGCATAGGCCAGGCATCCCCGCTCCGCGACCGTGAACCTCGGCTCGGGGACGGGCAGCGGTGAGATCCGCGCGACGGCGGCGAGCAGGCGAGCCTCGTGGTCCACACGCGCGGCCCGCTCCGCCGGATCGGCCTCCTTGCTGAAACGCACGATCAGCTCGCCGTTGACCTCGTACGCGACGTTGTCGTAGCCCTCACCCGACCACACGACAGAGTCGACCCGATAACCGGGCAGGTGCGCGGCCACCATGCCGCGGACGACTTCGGCGGGGTCGTGGTCTCCCATCCCGTAACCCTAATGATCCTGGATCAGTCGGGGGCCACGTCCAGGCCGACACGGGATAGTCCTCGCCGTCCTTGGTGTTGGGGGGCGATCGGCCGGGCCCTGCCGTACCCGATGGCGACGGCCCGCGGGGCGCCGCCGAGGATCTTGTCGAGTTCCTTTCTGACCTGGTGGGCGCGGGTCCAGTGTGCCGCCGGTTGACCCTGTCTGTGGAAGCTGCTCGACAGGGGCGACGACCCGGTTACGATGGGTGGTGCATGGCCCACTCGGGGTCATGAAGTGAAGCCGGGTTAACCTCCGCAGGTGGTGGCCCGGCTTTCGCGTGTCATCAGGTCATACGGTTTCGCAGCCGACATACGAGAGCACCGTCCCCAGCCCCCACGTCGCGGGGTCCTCGTCGAGAGCAAGTGCTCTGGCTGTGCTGCTGACGATCACATCCGCCACCCAGAGCAGGGGCTCCTCTCGCGCACCAGCCCGACCGCGTACAGACGGGCGTCGGTGTGGATTGACTCATCGATGAAGCCCGCCAAGGGGGATTCGGGGGGACATATAGAGTCATCATTTCGTAACGTACGGGATTTGGGTGGCTGCTTTCCGGGAAACCGACATTGGCCGCTGACGAGCTGCAGCGGAGTCTGACGCAGTACCCCACGACTATCTAGGAATAGAACGTTCCGTATGGGGGCGTCTTCTCGGGCGTTGGAGACCCGGCTTTCCGCCGCGCTAGGGCGTGTATCGGAAGAGATCTTGAGCGTGAGATGATCTTGGTTTGTGGCGCGTGGGGATCTGACGGATGCACAGTGGGCCCGATTGGAGCCGCTGCTGCCCAGGGGCAGGAAGCCGGGCCGGCCGCCGACATGGACAAAGCGGCAGCTGATCGACGGCATACGGTGGCGGACCCGGACCGGGACGCCGTGGCGGGATGTCCCGGAGCGGTATGGGCCGTGGGGCCGGGTGTACGACCTGTTCCGGCGGTGGCAGCGGGACGGCACCTGGAAGCGGATCTTCACCGATCTGCAGGCCCAGGCCGACGCGAAGAATCTGATCACCTGGGACATCAACGTCGACTCCACCGTCTGCCGGGCCCACCAGCACGCCGCCGGGGCGCGGAAAAGGGGGATCTACAGAAGGAGCCGCCCGGCGGCGTCGCCACCGAGCCGGACGACCACGGTCTCGGGCGCTCGCGAGGCGGCCTGACCACCAAGCTGCACCTGGCCGTCGAGCAGGGACAGAAGCCGATGTCGATCGTCATCACAGCCGGACAGCGCGGGGACTCCCCGCAGTTCGAGCCCGTCTTGGAGGCGATCTGCGTGCCCCGTATCGGGCCGGGCAGGCCCCGCACCCGGCCCGACCGCGTGCGGGCCGACAAGGCGTACGCCTCCCGCAAGAATCGTGCCTACCTGCGCAAGCGCGGGATCCGCTGCACCATCCCGGACAAGGCCGACCAGGTCCGCAACCGCAAGAAGCTCGGCTCCCACGGTGGTCGGCCGCCGAAGTTCGACAAGACCGACTACAAAGAGCGCCACGCGGTGGAGTGCGGGATCAACCACCTCAAGCGCCACCGCGCGGTCGCCACCCGCTACGAGAAACTCGCCGTCCGCTACGAAGCGACCGTCCTCGTCGCAGCCATCAACGAGTGGCTGTGACGCGGTGTGCCGTGGTTGTAGTGGTCACGCAGGCGCGGCGTAGCAGTGCACGGTCACTGTCTGAGCCGGACTCCACCGCTGGTCGACCGTGGCCAGCAAGCGCCAGCCCAGACGTTCGTACAAAGCGGCTGCCGCCGTGTCAGTGGCCACGACGTCGAGAACCGGGTACAGATCACGCTCCTGTGCCTCCCTCACGACCTCGGCCATCAGCAGGGCGCCAATTCCGTATCCACGAGCCGTGGGTGAGACGAACAGACGGCTGACCACCGCGGTGGACTGAATAGGCTTGCCCTCGAGACGGCTCCAGTGGATCGGTGCCACGTCCCCGGCCCCGCTACAGGACAGACCGATGTGTCCGACGACGCGCCCGTCCAGTTCCGCCACCCAGGACGCGAACTGGGAGGGCTCCATCAGCCACTCGCTGGGCCGGTCCGGCCAGTTCACCGGATAGCCGTCACCGTCATGGACCTGAGCGAGCACCCGGACGCACTCATCGATGTCAGACGCATCACGCGGCCTGACAACGCAAGCTGCCGGAGATCCATCAGCCGTGGAAACAGTCAGTCGAATCACCGAAGCATCGAAGCACACACGGGCGCCTGCATTGCCACTCCCGACCAGCACTTCTGATACACGCCCTAGTAGTGCTTTGTTAGGTGGTTAGGGCGGTCGTTGCTGGCAGGTGGGGCATCGGCCGGTCCAGGTGGCCAGCAGGGCCTGTAGCTCTTTGAGA